>JBBIRR010000044.1:0-30279 GCA_037441705.1 Ignavibacteriales bacterium | reverse complement strand
CGTCCTGGCTGCGAACAAGTCTGGTTGGTGCGGCATCAAACCGAATCTCTCCCACCTCGTGTTCAAAGTCCTCCCCGATTACAGATCACGCGTCGCACAACTTGAATCAGGGGAAGTGGACATCGTCGGCGGCTTACGACTCGAGGATGTCGCCTCTCTCTCGCGGTCAACGACGGTGCAGATCATTTCAACGATTGGTAGAGATTATGACTTCATCGGCTGGAACAATATTGACCACGAGATGTACAGGAAATCCAACGGTAGCATCATCCGGCCGCATCGGTTATTTGGATCGAAAAACGTCCGCCGCGCGCTTACGATGAGTATTGATCGGGAGGAAATCGTGCGTGCGTATCTCGGCAGCCATGGTGCGGCCGCTGCGGGCGGGATTTCACCGCTTTTCAAATGGGCGTTCGACGATACATTGAAGCCACTCCCTTTTGACAGGCAGCGCGCGCAGAACCTGCTGCGCGCGGAAGGCTGGGTTGATAGCGATGGCAATGGTGTGCTCGACAAAGGCGGCACCGAGTTCTCGTTCGTGATCAAGATTGCGTCCGGCAACGACCTGCGTGAGGTGATTGCTGCTGTCGTGCAGCAGCGCCTGCGCGACGTAAAGATTGACGCGAGGATCGAGCAGGTGGAACGAGGGACGTTCTGGAATGATTTGATGCAGAGAAAATACGACGCCTGGATCGCCGGCTTCCGACTTCCATTACAAATGGAGTTGGATGTCTGGTGGAATTCGGACTTGAAGCGGGCGCCGTTCAACCTGGTGGGATTTCGCAACCCTCGGGTGGATGAAATCCTTCGGACCGCCAAAACCGTTAGCCGCGCAACCGATGCCGCTCCGCTCTGGAAAGAATTCCAACGGATCGTGCAGGATGAACAGCCTTACACGTTTCTCTTCTGGATCAACGATCTTGTGGGCGTGAACAAGCGGGTGAAAGGGCAGAATATCGGCATCCTCGGCACAACACACAAAGCATGGCAATGGACCCTCGAGGAGAAGTAAGCTGAACTCGCTGCTCGGATACATCATACGGCGCTTGGCCGGCGCACTTCCGCTCATAGTCGGACTCGTGACGTTCGTGTTTTTTCTCTCCCGATTCCTGCCGGGTGACGTCACCGATGTGCTGATTTCTCCCTCGGTGCCGGCCTCGGTTCGTGACCAACTTCGTTTGCAGCTTGGACTCGACCGGCCAATCGTTGAACAGTATTTCATCTGGATTCGCTCTGTGATGTCGGGCGACCTGGGCACATCATTCACGCGCAGCCAACCGGTCCTCAACGTCATCGCCGGCGTGTTTCCGAATACCGTCATTCTTGCTGCTGCAGCATTGGTGATGGAGGTTGTTCTTGGATTGCTTCTTGCGCTGCCGACTTTCTTTCTTGACGGAAAGAGAATCGAGAAGATTTTTTCCGGCTTCCTTCTTGCCGTATACACCGTCCCATCGTTTTGGGTAGGGATGATCTTGCTGCTTTGCTTCTCATATGGCTTGGGCGTGCTTCCATCGTCTCAGATGTATTCATCTCAGCATTATGGCTCATTTCCAAATCTGCTTCAGCATCTTGTGCTTCCCTCGCTCACGCTCGCAATCCCTGCTGCTGCAGCGTTTGCGAGATACTTGCGCAGTAGTGTACGCGATGTCCAGAAGCAAGAGTTCGTATTGTACGCACGGAGCTTGGGACTTTCATCCGGCCGCGTCTTCCGATCGTATGTTCTCCCAAACGCCGCATCTCCGGTAGTTTCTCTCCTCGGAGTCGAGATTGGCGTACTGATGACCGGAGTGCTGGTTACCGAAACCCTTTTTTCCTGGCCGGGCATGGGGCAACTTACGGTTCATGCGATCTTCGCACGAGACTACCCACTCGTCATGGGATGCGTTTTGGTTGCCGGAGTCGTTGTTGTGCTCGGCAACCTCGTTGCCGACGTGGCCAATGCCCTTCTCGACCCACGTATCCGACTGGCCCGATGAGCCGATGAATCTCTCAAGATACATTTTGCTCGGCGCCGTGCTTGTCTTTGCCGCTATCACATGGGTGAGGTCGGATATCATGTGGGCGAGTGTTCTTTCTCTCCTGTCGTTCGCCATGGCAGCTTTTTGGGAACGCCACATTCTCGATGCATTCTGGCGTGTAGAGCTGTTGGAATACTGGATTGCGCTTGTTGTCTGGACGCTCGGAGGCGCGGTCGCTCTTCGATCGCTGATGCGGCCGCAGGTTCCGACACAACCTTCATGTGTTGCTGAGAAGGCGCTCCTCCTGCTCGCCTTTGTTATCATGACTGCTCCGTTCGTTTCGCCCGTACATCCGCATGTGCAGGGGGAGTTGCTGACGACGAGGCTTCTTCCGCCGCTTTCTGCTGGTGTGCGCACTTTCACCCACGATGAATCAACGATGAGCAGCGACGAGAGTTGGATTGCACGCACAGTACGCACGACTTCGACCTTCCTTCTGCACCGCCCCGAGCGATTCGCCGGCGCGACGGCCGCTCTTCCGCAAAACGAGGCGTACCCTCAGCCGGTCATTTTTCTCTTTGGTACGGACGACAACGGCCGTGACGTTTTCAGCAGGGTTGTGTACGGAGCACGGGTCTCCACGGCTATCGGACTTGCCGCGGCACTCGGGGCTGTGTGCATTGGGACGCTTGTCGGATTCCTTGCCGGCTACACGACCCGGTTTGTGGACTCGCTATTGATGCGGTTCACGGACCTGATGCTTGCCATTCCGAGTTTGTTTCTTGTTGTAGGGATGACGGCATTTCTTCAGCCTTCGGTCTTCACCCTCATTCTCATTCTTTCGTTCACGGGATGGATGGGAATTGCGCGCACCGTTCGCATGGAGGTAATCCGTTTGCGTGAGCGCGAGTTTGTCCTTGCAGCGAAACTTCTGAACCAGCGGGCAACAACAATTTTGCTCAGGCATATTCTGCCGAACGTCAAGCCCCTTCTTGTCACCGCGGCAACAATTCAATTCAGTAACGCCGTACTCGCCGAGGCATCGTTGAGCTTCCTGGGATTAGGTGTTCAACCGCCCACGCCGAGTCTGGGAAACATGCTCGGCCAGGCACTCTCCTACATGCCTACCGGGTGGTGGTTGGGTGTGTTTCCCGGACTTGTCCTTGCCGCGATTCTGCTCGCGCTGCATTCCGTCGCCGAACGCCGAGCCGGAGTGTCCGCATGATCAACTATCGCTATCGTATTGTCGAGAAGCTGGGCGAAGGTGGCAGCGGCGAAGTGTTTCAAATCGAAGATACGCTGAAAAGGAACCGACGTCTCGCAATAAAAATCCTACACAGCGCCGAGAAAGTTGGTGTGGCAAGTGACGAGGCATTTCGCAATGAGGTCTCGCAGCTCATCAAGCTTTCGCATCCCAATCTCGTCCGCATTTTTGATTTCGGTCTCGTGCGCCATGCGCATGAGGAGTTCTTGCTTCATCGGCGCTTCTTCACGATGGAGTTTGTGCAAGGTGCAGACCCGCTTGAATGGATTGCAACGAGCGTCCATCCCGCACGGAAGGAAGCCTTTCTGGAGGTGGTTCTGCTGCAAACGCTCAGTGTGCTGGATTACATTCATCGTGAAGGAATCATTCACTTCGACGTGAAGCCGCAGAACCTTGCGCTGGTGGGAGAGAAGGGCGTATCTGAGGCGCCTTTGGTCAAGCTCATGGATTTCGGGTTCAGCAAGAAGCGTGAAGAAGTTCTGGATGTGTCGCTTCGCGGAACGCTGGAATACACTGCACCGGAATTGTTGGAGGGTAAGGCGTTCGATCATCGCGTGGACCTGTACTCCCTGGGTGCAACATTCTTTCATTTGCTGGAGGGTCGATGTCCGTTCGAAGCGAGGAGTCCGGTCGAACTTGTTAAACGCATACTGAGTGATGAGGCTACATTTTCGACAGGTGGCAGCTCTCGACTGCGCGCGGTGATTCGGGGACTGATGGAGAAAAACCCGCAGCGCCGGTTCGGCTCTGCCGAGGAAGCCGCACGAGCACTGGTGAGCGAAATGCCATCAGGCAACGAGCTTCTGGAATCGTATTTCGGTCTGGCTCGCCAGCCGAGGTTTGTCGGTCGTAAAAATGAGTTAGCCGTCGTTCACAATGCCATTGATGCCCTCGGAGGGCCCAGTGATATCCCTCGCCCGAACGCAGTCGTTGTTGCGGGCGGCGAGGGGATCGGAAAGACCACATTCCTCCGCGAGGTTATCACGTACGCCCGTTGTTGCGAGGTGCATGTCTATGAACTTGAAGCCCTCGCCAACGGCATTCCGTTTCAGGCAATCGCCTCGGCGCTTCCGCTGCTCGGAAGCGACGTCCGCTCGTTCTCGAACGAGGGGAGCGCAATTGTCGACAGGTTCGCCAGGACCTTGGGCCTTGACGATGGCGATTCCTTCCACTTCGATCTGTGGGGAGATAAGAAGGATGCCTTCATCGAGACCGTTTCGAGATTCTTAGGCGAATGCAGCGGCGTGTTCCCGCTGGTTCTCGTGGCCGATGATTTCCAACTTGCCGACGAGTCTTCACTGAAGGTTCTCCGAACCGTGTTGCGTGATGCGCCGGCGGGCAAGATCATTTTGCTTGCAGCACAATCGGGCGAGGAGGCCGGTTCATCCCTTGCAGGCATTGCGCAGATGATTCGACTTGAAGAACTGACGGCCGATGAGGTGACGGAGATGTGCACATCGGCGCTTGATCTGGGGCCTGCAGCAGGCGACATCGGCTCATTACTCTTCTCTCTATATGGTGGAACGCCGGGCGTTCTCGTAGAGGCGCTCAATGCGCTTGCGGACGTGGTTACGCCTGAGGAACTGAGGAATGCCGAAACGGCGAAACGGGTGGTGAGCGGGCTTGAGGCGCGCCTGCCGAAAAATATCGATGAATTCCTGCTCGCGCGCTTCCGAAAACTCAGTCAGGAACGCCAACTCGTGGTAAGTATTGTCGCATGCTTTCAGTATCCTGTCCGCCGCGAGATCCTGATTCGCCTCTTGCCGTTTCATCATCTGCGCAGCCGCGATCATCTTCGCTTTCTGCTCCTTGAAGGGTTCCTCGGCTCGGCCAATGCCGACCAGGTACTTTTCATCCGAATGAAGAGATTGAAGGATGCGATCTATGACTCGATTGGGCGAGAGAAGGCGGAGCTTCACGCACTCATTGCAGCGACGCTTGAGCAGGACATCACAAAAGACGACTTCACGGGGATGCAGGAGATTGCATTTCAGTGCTCAGTATCGGGCAACCACCAGAAGGCGGCGTTATATTATGAACAGGCGGCCGAAGCAGGACTGGAACGGTTTGCTCTGCAACGCTCCGTTCAACTCATTGAACACGCGATCAACGAATCGGAACAGGGAGCTGACCGTGGTTCTACGTTGCGCTTGCAGATGAGGCGCGTGATGGTGCTCTACCGAGCAGGGATGTTCAAGGAGGCCGTAGAAGCCGGCAGTGCTTTGCTGCCTCTCATGCAAGCTGAAGAGCAAGGCGTGATCTGGAAATATATGGGCCTTGCCCTCTCGCGGCTGGGGGCAAGTGACCAGGCGGAGGAGTATATCAGCGCCGCCCTCCAGCGTTCAACGAATGAAGTCGAACGCCTTGAATTACGACAGGAACTCGTCGGCTTGCAGATTGCCGCGGGCCACTTCAGGCAAGCAGAAGAAAATTGCCGGGAACAGTTGGCCACGGCCATCGGTCTAAAAAACAATCGCCTTCTCGGAGCGATCTACACAGACCTGGGTATTGCCAGTTTCTTTCAGGATCGTTTTGACGACGCCGTACACTACTTTGCAGAGGCGCTGAAGGTGTACGAACTGCTCAATGAAAAGAGTCAAGTGACGAACGCCATCAACAATATCGGCAATGCCCTGAGTGCCAAAGGCGATTACCGGGAGGCAATCCGGTATTGGGAACGTGCGCTGAAAGCAAGCCTCGATTTTGGAACGCTCAACCAGCAGGCGCAAATTTATAGCAATCTCGGCATTGCACATTACAATCTCAAACAATATAGCAAGGCAAAGGAATTTTACACGACGGCGCTTGATCTGTGTAGGCGGACGGACTCGAAGATTACCCTTGCTCACACGCTGACGAATTTCGGTGAAGTCCAGTTTGCCGAAGGCGAATATGAAGCAGCACTGCAGACATGGCAACTGGCAAAGGACCTGTATGTAGCGATGGACAACGCTCACGGTTTGACGGAAGTTTATCTCCATATCGCAGAGGTTTTTGGAGAACTCGGACAAGCAAACGAAATGGAAGAATACTTGCGTCAGGCGTCAGTCCAGATGATGGAACATGGCCTCGAAGCGTTCGGGATGCTGCACGACTTCCTTCTAGGGGTGTGCCGGCAAAAGCAAGGCAACTTCCGCGAAGCGGCCAGCAGCTTCGATAGCGCATGCGCTCGCTCGAGGAGTGACGAGCGCGGGGAATTGTATTTTCTTGCTATGATCCGTCGCGCGGAATGTCATTTCCACGAAGGGGACAGTAGCACGGCCGCTAGGATGCTGCTGCACGTGCGCCAAAGCCCTCACGCCGCGTCTTTCCCCCTCGTTGTTGCCGAAGCTGATTACCTGTTGGGGATGATCGCAAATGTGTGCTCCGATGCCGTCCCGGAAAAGGCGATCGTCTACTTCAAGCGCGGCATGGATGCAATTGCAAAGGAACCCGTCTGCGAAGCAACATGGAAGCTCGCCTACGCTCTCGCACACGCATACCATGAGCGCGGCCAATACGAACGTGCAAGGGAGTTCCTGACGAAGGCGCGTTTGGTGCTTAAGTACTTTCTCTCCCATTTTCGATCGGATGAATTGAAGAGGAAGTACCTGGCGGCAGACCATAGGGATCGCGTGTTGGCTACGATCGAATCACTCACACCATCTTAAGCGGGAATCTCCTTCGTGGCTTCGGCAAAAGACAGATTCAACATACTCCTCTGCGGAAGAAAGGAAATGATGGCTGATGTGCGACGCCTCATCATGCCGGCCGATGATGTGCATCTGCAGTTTGCCTCCTCGCCGGGTTTCCTCGTGGGCAGGGCTTTGTTCAATGTGCCGCGTCTGGTGTTGATTGACGTTACGCGGGATACGCAGACGCTGCGTTCGTCGCTCCGGGAGTTCTGCTCCGAGATTCCTGACGTTCCTATCATTGCCCTTGCGCGGGAGCCCGATCACGGTTTTGCCGTTGAGTTAGTGAAGATCGGCGTCTCGGCCTACTTCATCTTTCCGGATGAACACCGCAAGATCCGCGATCATGTGGTTCTCATGTACAACGACTGGCAGGTCAAGAGGCGGAAGGAACGTTTTATCGAGACCCAGCAGGAGGTGTACGATTTCCGCTCGATCATCGGCACATCGCCGCGTCTCAAGCAAACTATCGAACGTGCCCGCACGGTCATCAAAAACAATGCGCGCACGGTGCTCATTACCGGCGAAACAGGAACGGGGAAAGAATTGTTTGCCCGGGCCATTCACTACAACAGCGCCAACCGCAACAGCCCCTTCGTTGACATTGCATGCACGGCGTTGCCTGAGAGCTTGCTGGAAGCAGAATTGTTCGGGTTCGAGCGAGGAGCGTTCACCGATGCCAAGGAGCGGAAGATCGGGCTATTCGAACTTGCCGGTGATGGAACAATCTTTCTCGATGAGATCGGCGATATCTCACTGACGACGCAGGCCAAGCTGCTGAAGGTGCTCGAAGATCGGACGATGCGCCGGTTAGGCGGCATCAGGGATGTGCCGGTGCGGGCGCGCATCATCGCCGCCACGAGTGCCGACCTGGAACAGAAGATAAAGGCAGGACAGTTCAGAAAGGACCTGTACCATCGCCTGAAAATTCTGCCGCTGGAATTGCCGAGCCTTGCCGAACGCGTTGAGGACATTCCTCTCCTGGTTGATGCATTTTTGAAAGCGTTCAATCATCTCTATAAGAAGAAAATCAAGGGGATTACAGCGTCGGCACTTCAGATGCTCATCGAGCGACCCTGGGAAGGCAATGTGCGTGAGCTGAAGCATGCGGTCGAGCGTGCGGTCTTGCTCGAAGAAGGTGACTGGCTCACAGAGGGAGACTTTGAGGTGAATGCTTCGTATCTTTCTGAAACGCAGAAACGACCGGCCGTGTCTCCCTCATCGGACTCAGCTGGCGCGCGTGAGACCCTTGTCTTGTGCGTACCAATGGAACATGCCTCGGCACACGAGGTAGAACGTATGTTGGCGCAGAAGGTGCTCGAGTATGCTGGAGGCAATAAGATGAAAGCAGCGAGAATCCTGAAAGTCTCTCGACCCCGCCTGGATCGCATTCTGCGCAACGCAAAGAAGGCAAAGTAAGTATGTAAGACACTCCGCTTCGCTTCTCTCACGCACGAACCCGCCTCGTTTTTTCCTTTTGAAGTTTTTCTTTCCTGATTCTACATTTTGCCCCTCGATCTACAAGTCAAAAATCAAAAAACCGTTACCCTGTGTGCGCTTTTCGTTCGTGGCATGCGGATAGATAGTGAGAAGACGTCTGTGTACGCACGGATCCCCCCATACATTGTTGTAAGAACGTTAACTCAACAGCATACATCAGTCACCACACGTGCTAATGGAGCCTATGCATCGTCGTCTTCTTACCTCGGGCTTGATTGTCTTGGCCCTCTTTCTCGGTTGCCGCCATGATGGCGAACTGAATGCCCCGTTAGAGCGTACAGGTGCCGCTGCCCAGGTGAACAACGGTCCCGTTGCAGATCAGCTGGATGCCATTTCGCTTCCGGATTCATTGGTTGGCTTCTCTGTCAGCCTGGTGAAACCCCTGTTCGGGGCGACCCTGAATGTCGCCACCACGTCGTTTACCGTTCCATCTGGTGCAGTGTTAGCGCCGCAGTGGATCAGCTACACCGTGGTGCGCAAAACGCCCCCTCCCGGCATGTTGGATATGCCTCGCCGAATATTCAGGTTTTATCCTGATGGGCTGGTGTTTCTGCGGCCGTGCCAGCTCATCGTCCCGTTCGACGAACTTGAACTCGGTGCAATCGATCCATCAACACTGACGTGCTGCTACTACAATCCGGTAACGCGTGACTATGAGCCGCAGCCGACGGTGGTTGACTTGCAGGGGAGGAGATTCATTGTGCAGATCAATCACTTTTCCCAGTATGGATTCGGAAGGCTCCAGTAAGACAGGATGATGGAAACAGAAGCCGGTGCGCACGCATGAATCTGGATGAACTCCTAAATCGGGAACTTGCAGCCTCGGTCACTGAGACCGTCGAGGCTCAGCCCGGAAGGTCAACCGCGCAGGACCTCGAGACAATCCTCAATATTGTCCGGAAGATCAATACCTCATTGGTGCTGAAGGATGTGCTGGAGTTGGTAACGGATGAGGCCATTCGCATTGCGAACGCCGATCGAGGCTTCCTGATGCTCGCATCACCAGATGGTAAGCTGGAATTTGTCGTCGGTCGGAACGCTCGCGGCGAGTCAATCAGCGCCGACCATTTTCACGTCAGTTCGAGTGTATTAGAGGATGTGTTCACCACGGGCGAGTCGCTCTGCATCGAGAACGCTTTGAACGATGAGCGCTTTGAACGACGGCAAAGCATCATGAATTTAGAGTTGCAGACGATCATTTGTGCCCCTCTGCAAACGCACGAAGAAAAAATCGGCGTCATCTATGTTGACAGCAAATTCATTCAGGCTGTGGACAAAGAAGAAATCCTCCGGCTCTTTGAGATCATGGCGGGACAGGCCGCCATTACCATCAAGAATGCCCGCTTGTACGATAATCTGAAGAGGACGTACGAAGAACTGAAGCAGGCCAATCAACACATCATTCAGTCCGAGCGAATGGCCATGAAGGGGGAACTGGCCGCGGAGGTAAGTCATGAGCTGAAGAACCTGGTCGCAGTTGTATTGCTCAATCTTGAGTTGATGCAGCGGAAGGCAGGCACGGTGTCGCTTCAGGAAATCAACACGCTGATCGAAAAGACCATCACGGGCGTGCGGAAGATCGAAGGTTTTTCGAAGAGTCTTCTGACACGCCGACGGGCCTCGTCGAAGCTTCTGCCCGGGAGCCTCAACAAAGTTGCTTCCGATTTTGTTGAGTTTGTAAGATTTCTCCCCAAGTTCAAGCAGAATGACATCTGCGTTGTGTTGGGAGAAAATATTCCACCGATCGATCTCGACATCGATCAGCTCCATCAAGTTCTTCTGAACCTCGTCAACAACAGTGTCGAAGCAAAGCCCACGGCGAGGATCGAACTGAAGACGGAATATGACGTGGCAACAAATATGGTCTCCCTCACGCTCCGAGACGACGGGCCGGGCATTGACGAGGCAATTCTCGACAAGCTTTTTGCAGAAAAGGTGACAACGAAGCCTGAGGGACACGGGTACGGACTTCCCATTTGCAGGCATCTCATTGAAGCTCATGGCGGAACCATCGCCGCCCAATCGAGGAAGGGAGAAGGGGCATCGTTCATTATGAAATTCCCGGTTTCCACTCAACACAGAGTTGCGCCGAGTGCGAATGAAACATCCGATGTGTGAAGTCTCGGGCGGGGGACCCGCCGTCATTGAATACGTTTGTCTCAGCGAGGGGGGAGCGGCACGAAGCGAGAACGAAGATAGTTGCGTTGTCATCACGCCTGAGCAACATGGCATTCCCGAGAAGGGGACCCTTCTCATCGTGGCTGATGGGATGGGAGGCCTGGAGGCAGGTGAGCAAGCAAGCAGGCTGATCGCAGCTGAATTACCGAGGCTCTATCTCACATCGACCATACCTGAACCTGTTGGAGCGCTTGTTCAAGCCGTGCACGACGTTCATCGTCGAGTGTACGAAGCCAGGCGAAGTATGGGTTCGGACAAGCTTATGGGCAGTACGGTTGTAGCTGCTGTCATCCTGCATTCCGTGGTTGTTACGGTCAACGTCGGCGATAGCAGAGCGTATCTGTGTGAGAAAGGAAGATTGCGCCAGCTAACCGTGGACCACACGCTGAGCGGTAACTTTTTTTTCCCACATGCGCGACGGTCTCATCGTCTGTCACATGTCCTCGTTCAAGCAATTGGTACGCAGCCCGTCCTCAGTCCCCACATTGCAATGACAGCGATGGCTGGTGGCGACCTTCTGTTGCTTTGCTCAGACGGACTGACATCAGTTGTTTCCGATACGGAGATTGAACAAATCATGGCCGCAGAGCCCTTTGACGCTCTTCCTGGAGCTTTGCAGAGGGCGATTGTCCAGAAGAACGGAGAAGACGACGTTTCCATCATTGTTTCCAGGCTTGCCGCATTCTCGGAAGACGAGGTCTGTTTATAGACCAACGTGCTCTCCACTGCTGCTATTACTCTTCGTAGGATTGTAATGGTTTGATGAACCGCATTGTAACATTTCGTTCCAGCCGTCACTGCTCATGTCTCAAATCGTAACATCCCGAGTGATGTGAACACCGGGAAACCGCTTGTTTCCAACGCTTTTGGACTGTAACTCATCTCTCCTCTAACTGGCATGGCCATTGCGGCCACCGTCCCCGGCAGAACGATTACAGGGGCCTCTTCACAGCAGGAAGCTTTCTTGGAAATGTGTTCTGCATGAGACTCGAATGGGGGACGAGTCCATTCCCTCCTGCAACACCCCCCGTATGATTTTGTTGGCAAGCCAAACGGCCTTCACACATTTTTCTGATGGAATAGGCAGCGAAACCCGTTCGTTGCCGCCCGTTGACGATCGGCCGCGTAGGTAGGATCAGGGCAAGCCGTAGCGTAATCTGGGACGCCGCCAGAAGCGGCACATGAGGCTCATGACTCATGGCACAACAAGATTAGACAGATTTGCTGATGAATATACACAGCGGGTCATGGGTAAGGATTCTGTGAAAGGATAAGCAAAGACTCAGGATGAAACTCGACGAACTGATTGACGAGAGCGGAGGACTGCTTCATTCTACTTCGGAAAGCAGCGCGGCATCGCATTCCAAACTTCACGATTTGGAAACGATTCTGAATGTGGTGCGGAAGGTGAACACGTCGCTCGAACTTTCTGAAGTTCTTGAGTTGGTGACGGATGAAGCCATTCGCATCGTGCGGGCCGATCGCGGTTTTCTGTTTCTTGTCAACAAGGAGGGTAAACTCGAGTTTGTCGTCGGTCGTGACGCGCACGGCAAATCCATTGCCGCGGAGAATCTCCGGGTCAGCAAGAGTGTCCTGGAGGACGTCTTCACAACGGGGGAATCGCTCTGCATCGAAAGCGCGTTGACCGATCAACGGTTCGAGCAGCGGCGAAGCATTGTAGACCTTGCTCTGCAAACGATTCTGTGTACGGCTCTTCAAACACAGGAAGAAAAGATCGGCGTGATGTACGTGGACAGCAAGTACATTCAGGCGGTCGACAAAACTGAGGTGCTCTCGTTGTTTGAGATTCTTGCGGGGCAGGCCGCGATCGCCATCCGCAATGCGCGCCTGTATGCTAATCTGAAGAACACCTATGAGGAACTCAAGCAGGCACACCAGCACATCATTCGCTCGGAGCGGATGGCGATGAAAGGCGAGCTGGCGGCTGAAGTCAGTCATGAGCTGAAGAATCTCGTGTCCGTTGTCCTTCTGAGCCTGCAGCGTTTGCAGTCGAAAATCGGCGAGTACTCATCGGCGGAGTTGAACGCGATCATCGATAAGACGATTAGCGGCGTCCGCAAGATCGAAGGTTTCTCCAAGAGTCTCCTTTCGCGCTCGCATCCCGCCGCCCGCCTACAGCCGATGAACCTCAACAAGATCGTCAGCGACTTCGCGGAATTCATGAAGTTCCTTCCTCGCTTCAAAGGGAATTCCGTCATCACGTCGCTGGATGAAACATTGCCGCCGGTGAACGTCGATATTGAGCAGATCCAACAAGTCCTGCTGAATCTCGCCAACAATATCGTCGAAGCGTATTCGGAAGCAACGATCGAGTTCATCACCGAAGCGGATTGGGAGAAAAAAGAAGTGAGGTTGAAGGTTCGAGACAACGGGCCGGGCATCGAAGAAGAGGTGATGGCCAAACTGTTCAGCGAGAAAATCACCACGAAGCCGGATGGCTACGGCTACGGACTTATCATCTGCAAGCACATCCTTGAGCACCACAACGGAACGATTCGGGTCGAATCAACGCCTCACGAAGGCGCCACGTTCATTATTTCGCTGCCGATAGTTGCATAAGCGGCTGAGTGGTCGTTCACCTCCCAGGTGAGAAAATAGTTCACACTCCAAACGGCATTGATGGTTCAACTCTTTACACGAACAGACATGCGTTCGTTCGGTGCGCTCGCGCTCGACCCTTGAATTGATGCCAAATCATTGCAAACTTCACCTCGTCTTCCGTATCTCACTTCACATCAGTGACTGGCAGGCGATTTGCGGTTTGGAAGGCCAAACCGTTCTATTCCTTTCGTAACACCTCCACGAAAATATACAGTGCGATTGCAGCAGATTATCGGCAAGGCGACTCTCTCCGAGTTGGTTCGCACGCTGCTGGAGAACAACGACTTTCGCAGCGAAGAAACGGCTTGCCTGGCTGTCCAGAAAGTGTATCCGCATCATGTAGTGGTGGCCGAAAACGGGAAGATTTCCGTTCTTGTGCGAGACAAAAGCGTCGCCGTTGCTGCGTTCCGGCAGTTTCCAGGGCAGGCGGAGCGATACGAGCAGAACGCCGTGTGAGGCGCCGCGTTTGCGCGAAGAAACTCGTTGCTTTTCTGCCGTCAGTTCCATAGCATCATGTAGTTCAGCACCCGGCTCGCGATCACGGCTTTGCCTCGACGCATCGAACACCATCGGCTACTGCGGCTTGTGCTGTTCCTGCTGACCTTCGGAACACCAGCCCACGTTCTTGCCCAGGACGTCATGCGGGACTTCGATATCCGCCTTGGGAAGGGTACCACCATGACCGAACCGGCGCATCGCAGCATCTTCCTCTCCAGACCCGGCCACGTGTTTTTTCATTCGCGTGAGAATGTCGTCGTGTATCTCGAGGAGAGTGTCTCATTTTCTGAAGGGAGCCGTGGATGGGATGGCATCGTGGGCGTGAGTCCTATGGCGCGTATTCTCTTCTCAAACGACGCGCCGCGTCTGCTACTGGAAGCGGGCGTCGGGGTGAACCTCATTTCCACACGCGAGATCAACAAACGCCAATTGGGGAGTAACGTCCTGTTCAGTCCCACCGTAAGTGCAGGCGTTGAAGTTCCGTGGGCCGGCGGCTTTCTCGGCGTGTTCTACATGTTCCGCCACCTCTCCAACGCAAGCATGTTCGAGGACAATGACGGCATCAACTTTCAGTACGTCGTGTTCTCTCTGCGATTCAGCTCGCTCTGATACCGCCGTCGGTTGCAGCTTGTATCACAGCCCCGATGTTGCGAATGTTGGCGGGGATGAGTAGATTGTGAGCAACCGATTTGCGCTGCGGCATTTGCTTGCGGCTGCACGGCTGACGTGATGATGGAAGGGGTTGGGGCGAGCGTCGGCTTCTGAGTTGCATATCGCTGTCATCGTTCATTTACAGAGCCTATTCTTCTTTTCGACAGGAGAGGAATAGGCTTTTTCTTTTCCCCAAACATCATGGAGGTACCAATGAAAGGATCGAACAATGTGTTGAACCACAGTGAGCTGTATCGGCTTCCCTGGTCGCTGCCCGACAATGCGATCAGCTGGCTGGAGCCGACCAGCGCATGCAACCTGTATTGCGATGGGTGTTATCGCAATAACGATCCGAAGGCACACAAGTCGCTCGACCAAATCCGCCATGAGCTGGAAGTGTTCAAACGACTCCGCAAGACCGACGGTGTCTCCATTGCGGGCGGCGATCCCCTGACCCATCCACAGATCGAACAGATTGTGGAGATGATCGCGAAGGATGGGCTGAAGCCGATCATCAACACGAACGGACTGGCGCTGACGATGGATAAGCTGCGCGCGCTGAAGAACGCCGGCGTCGTTGGCTTCACGTTCCACATCGATAGCGGCCAGCAGCGCCCGCGCATGAAAGGCAAAACCGAAGTCGAACTGAACGATCTGCGTTTGCACTACGCGCAAATGCTTGCCACCGTCGGTGGGCTTTCTTGCGCGTTCAACGCAACGGTGTACGGGCACACGCTGAAGGACGTTCCCGAGATCGTTGCATGGGGGCACAAGCACATTGATATCGTACACATTCTCGTGTTTATCGCCTTCCGGGCCGCACCCATTCACAAAGGCTACGAGTATTTCGTCGGGGGACAGAAAATTGATATGTCTCCCATTGCCTATGCCATCCAGGGCGAGCGTGAGATTTCGATCATGTCCACCGACATTGTGCAGGAAATCAGAAAGAAGTATCCGGACTTCCAGCCGTGCGCATACCTGAACGGCACGGAGCGGCCTGATCATTTCAAGTGGCTCCTCACGATGCGCATCGGCACGAAAGACAAAATCTTCGGCTACGCAGGACCCAAGTTTATGGAGCTTGCACAGACCTTACATCACTTGAAGACCGGCTCCTACCTTGCCTACACGCACCCGAAAGTGTTGGCCCGCGCCCGCTCGATGCTCGCCTTATCGCCTATCGACAAAGGACTTGCGCGCACTGCATCGGCCTACCTGCATGATGCCGTTCGCTCACCGCAACTCTTCTTCAAGCGATTGCACATGCAGTCGATCATGATCATCCAACCGGCGGACTTCATGCCCAACGGCGCGCTGAGCATGTGTGACGGCTGTCCCGACATCACGCTGTACGAAGACCGGCTCGTCTGGTCCTGCCGGATGGAGGAACTGATCAACTTCGGAGATTGGGTGCGGGCGGTGCCGGAGAATAATGTCGGAAAGAAGGTGGAAGCGTAGCGTTCGCGTATCAGCCTTACGTTCCCTCCGCGCATTGTAGCAGTGTGCGCGGAGGGACATCATCTCTGCGAAGGCTTTCCTGACGTTGCATCTCTCTCCTGATTTACCAATCTTTCAACCGCCTCACCGAAGTATTGCTTTCCGAAAGCGATGTCATGGTTGCCATCTACTACCATCTCAACAATGAAATCAAACGACTCTCGATCAAAGAGCTGGCGCAGGTTCTTCCGCAGCAGTCCGGCACACTCTGGATCGACCTTGAGGCGCCGACAGATGCCGAAGAAGAGACGCTGTTGGTTTCGCTGTTAGACTTTCACCCGTTGGCTATTGAGGACTGTCAGAAGGGGAAAGAAGAGGAGGGGCATTTGCCCAAGGTGGAGGATTTTGGCGAGTACATTTTTGTGATCTTCAATCCGATCGAGGTGGATGCGTCGGCAGACGTAAGTAGCCGGCAATCCCTGCAGATTCGTACGACACAGCTCAGTGCCTTCCTTTCGAAGCGGATTCTGGTCACGCATCATTTCAAACCGCTGCGCTCGATCAACTATGCAGCGCAGATGCTGAGCAAGAACAGTCAAGTCCTCGGGCGCGGACCAGATTTCCTTTTCCATCTGATTATCGATGACATCGTCGACAACTACACGCCTATTCTCGATGCGTTGGATGCGGCGATCGACAGCATGGAAAACGAGGTGTTCAAGCGTCCAACCCAACGGACGATGGTCAGAATTCTTTCCTTGAAGAAAGATGTGATGACCGTGCGGCGCATCGCGACATACCAGAAGGAGATGTTGAATCGCCTGTCACGCGGCGAGTTCTCGCTGATCACGGCCGACGAAATGCTCTACTACCGCAATGTGTATGACCACCTCATTCGAATGTCGGACCTCGCAGATTCCTATCGGGATATGGTGGCCGGACTTCTCGATGCCTATCTCTCCGTCACCTCCAACAACCTCAATCAGGTGATGAAGGTGCTCACGATTATCTCCACGATTTTCCTTCCTCTCAGCTTCATTACAGGATTCTTTGGGATGAACTTCACCTATCTTCCGGGGGCGGAGTGGGAATATGGCGTTCTTGCTGCAAGTCTCTTCATGCTTGCGGTGGGACTGGGCATGTTGTGGGTTTTCAAGCGGAACAGATGGTTGTAAAATGAGCAGGCAACCATCCGCTGCGCGTCTCGAGCGAACGGGTTGACTGAACCACCGACCGCCCTGATCATGAGTCGAGCTTGACACACGTTTGCCATTTCATTATGGTAGCTGGCACAGCAGCATGTCTCAGGAGCCATCCGTATCCACATGATTGTCATGAAGTTTGGCGGGACTTCCGTCGAGGACGCTTCCGCAATGCGGAACGTCGCAGGCATTGTACGGCGAGAACTGCCCCGCGCCCCATTGGTCGTTCTCTCAGCGTGTGCAGGCGTCACGAATGCACTCGTCCGAACGGCACGGGCGATCGGTCATGGACGAACCGATGAAGCGGCCAACGAGGTGGCAATTCTCAAGGAGCGCCATCTTCGCATCTGGAATGAGTTGCAGCTCGGTGAGCAGCGTGATGAACTTGACCGGCTCCTCACGGAACTCGAACACGCATCGCACCTCACACTGTATCCTCCGGATGAGCTTGCCCGCCTGACCGATCAGCTCACCTCCTACGGCGAACGGCTTTCTTCGCTTTTGCTGGCGACCTACATGCAGCAGCAGGGGGTCGAGACGAAACTGCTGGAGGCTTCTCGCATGATGATTACGGACGATCAGTTTACGGCTGCCGTTCCGCAGATGAATCATGTTGAAGAGCGAACGAGAGAAATCTGCGCGCCGCTTCTGATGCCGGGTCGCGTCGTGGTGACCCAGGGCTTCATCGGCGCGACAGCCGATGGGACTCCGACCACGATCGGCAGGGGAGGGTCGGATTATTCGGCGGCGATCTTTGGCTCCGTGCTCGGGGCGGAAGAGATTCAAATCTGGACGGATGTTGATGGCATTCTCACTGCCGACCCGACCATTGTGCACGACGCAAGAAGGATACGCTATCTCACATTCCGCGAAGCGGCAGAGCTTGCGTACTTCGGCGCGCGTGTTCTGCATCCGAAGACAATCCTTCCTGCAATCGAAAAGGGCATACCGGTCCGTGTGCTCAACTCTAAACGTCCCGAGACAGACGGTACACTCATCGCCCAGGAAAATATCCACGCCGAGCGATGCATTGTCAAGTCCGTGGCCTACAAGGCGGGCATCACGGTGGTCAACATCGAAAGCTCGCGCATGCTGATGGCCCACGGGTTCCTCGCCCGGTTGTTTGAAGTGTTTGCTCGATTCAAGAAAGCTGTGGACGTGATTGCCACGTCCGAAATCGGCGTCTCGCTCACCGTTGACGACCCGAAGGAATTGGATTTGATCGAAAGGGAATTGCGTGCGTTTGCCGATGTAGAAGTCCTGCCCGGCCGAGCCGTGCTGTGTGTGGTGGGCGAGAATATGAAATACACGAAGGGCATTGCTGCGAAGGTGTTCACCTCACTCGATCGTGCGGGAGTGAATGTGGAGTTGATCTCGCACGGAGGTTCGGAGGTCAATCTTACGATGGTTATTCGTGAGGTAGAAATCCGTCGCGCCGTTCAAGCGCTGCATGAGGAGTTGTTTGCAGCCGTGGACGCGAATGCCGAGGTATTTGTGTGAATCAGATGGATTGCGTGGAGGGGGATCGCAGCAGGCAACCAATGGAATGCGTTCGCTTGAACCCCTCCGGGGTTCGCTAAAATGATCTACATCATTCTACAACCATTCAATCCCTAACGGGATTGATGTACAGGAGAATGAACGCCGTCGGCGTCCGGAACGGTATCCGGAGATGTTGATGGATTGGATGTTTCAGGCGAACGCCGTATGCGTTCGATGGTTGTAGATCGTTCAAGAGCTACGGGATGTTATGAACTCCGTCAGGAGTTCAATGCTTCCAACCCCGCTCATTCCGGCCAGAGACAACATTACCCGTCAGTTGCGGAAGCGGTAGAGGTTTGAGAAAACATCGTATGTCAACACACGCAACAACCATTAGAACTTCTCCCCAAAAATCTCTATTGTACATACGCCTAATCTGCTATCACCCATAACCAAAGAAGAGCATGCCCGAGCAACTCCGTGCATTTCTGGATTCTCTCGAAACCTTCTGGCGCAATCTGAGCGGGTTCTTGCCGCAGATCGTCGGCAGTTTTGTGTTGCTGATACTCGGCTGGCTGGTGGCAAAACTGCTGCGCAAGGTCGCGCTGAAGTTTCTCAAGTTCGTCCGTCTCGATGTCGCTGCGGAAAAATCCGGCGTTGACGATTTCCTGGTAAAGGGGGGAGTCCCGTACACGACCACGACGATCGTCGCCAATCTGATCTACTGGTTCATCCTTTTTACCGTCATGCTTGCGCTGCTGAATAGTCTCGGCTTGCAATCGGCGGCGGAGTTGTTCAACCGCATCATCCTCTACATTCCCAACGTCATCGTGGCCGTTCTGGTGCTCATGTTCGGTGCGCTGTTTGCGCGGTTTGTGAAAGGCGTTGCCTTCACCTATCTCAGCAACATCGGCATTACGGGTGCCGAAGTGATGAGCAGTATCGCCCAGTGGGCAATCCTTGTCTTCGTCTTTTCCGTCGCGCTGGAACAGTTGGCCATCGGCGGGCAGATTCTGGTCTCCGCATTTCAGATCGCCTTCGGCGCGCTGTGTCTCGCGCTTGCCCTGGCCTTCGGGCTGGGCGGCAAAGAATGGGCTGCCCATATTCTCGAAAAACTCTGGAAGAAATAACGCACCGCATGATCATTGATTGTCACACCCATCTCAACAACTACCACAACGAAGAGATCGAGTCGCTGCAGCAATGTCTGGACGACCTTCAGCTTCAGATGCGTCGCAACCGGATTGATATCGCGCTCGTTCTTACATCGTATAAGGTGAACCCGGGACGCCCCTCCACTCGCGATGTGGTGAATGCAACGCGTCATCTCACCAACATCTATGTTGTTGCGGGCGTCAGCTACCTCAATTTCACGCAAGAATATCTTGACGAAGTACGAGAGTATTTGAAGGAGGGTTCCGTGCGGGGCTTGAAGCTTTATCCAGGCTACGAACCGTTCTATCCCTTCGATCCAAAACTTGAGCCGGTATATGCACTGGCTGAAGAATTCGGCGTGCCGGTCATGATTCACTCCGGCGACACGTATGACCCGAAGGGGAAAGTGAAGTATGCCCATCCGCTTCATATCGATGATGTTGCGGTGGATCATCCGAACGTGAACTTTGTGATCTGCCACATCGGCAACCCGTGGATACGGGACTGCATGGAGGTGGTGTATAAGAACAAGAATGTATACACGGATATTTCGGGGTTGGTGTTGGGTGATTTCACGGATCGTTTCGAGCGCTACATGCGTCAACAGTTGCATGACATGTTGCTCTATGGCGTCGAGGCGGACAACGTGCTGTTTGGCACCGATTGGCCTATCTCCTCCATGGAGTCGTATCTGGAGTTCATGGAGGAAATCAAACTCCCGCCCAAGGACATGAACAAGATCATGTATGAGAACGCGGCAAAGTTGTTCAAGTTTCCGGTCAGCGGGACGCCGCTCCGTCTCAACTCCATTTTTCGATAGAACAGTATGCCGCTTCTCGGCGAGTTGAGTGCATTGCTGACGGCGTGTTGCTGGTCGGGGAGTTCGTTGGCATTCGCCGAGGCTACGCGGCGCGCCGGGTCGTTTCAGGTGAACGTTACACGACTGCTCCTGGCGCTTGTCTATCTCGTTGTGTTGATTGGCGCTGCCCGGTTGAGCCTCGCGCTCTCTTCGACGCAGATTCTCAACCTTGGCATCAGCGGTGTCATCGGACTTGCGCTCGGCGATACGTTTCTCTTCAAGGCGTTTCAGAGCATCGGCGCCCGCATCACAATGCTCATCATGTCGCTCGCTCCTGCCATCGCAGCCGTTCTTGCGTATTTTGTGTTGGATGAAACTCTCTCTGCCGTCGGAATTGTCGGCATCGTGATCACCGTGACGGGCATATGCCTCGTCGTTCTTGAGCGAAGCCCCGATCGATCTTCCATGATTACCGATTCGCTCTCCGGCATCATCCTGGCGTTGTTAGCTGCAACGGGCCAGGGCGCGGGGTTGATCTTCGCGAAGATGGCATTTCGGGAAGGAGCCATCAATGGGTTTGTTGCCACCGCAGTGCGGATCGCCGCATCATTAGTCTTGCTGCTTCCCGTTGCCGCGGCAGCCCGACGGTACGAGAGCCCGCAAACCATGTTTGCGAAGGATCGAACGTCGTTTTACTTGACTGCTGCCGGCTCCGTGCTGGGGCCTTTCCTCGGCATCTCCTTCAGTCTCATTGCCATCAAACACACGAAGGTAGGCATCGCGGCGACCATCATGGCGACCGTTCCTGTTTTGATGCTGCCGCTCGTACGGTTCATCTACAAGGAGAAACTTACTGTGCGCGCAGTTGTCGGAGCGGTTGTCGCGGTTGTTGGAGTGGCCGTTTTGTTTTTACGATAACGTTGACATTCTCGATAGCTTCTTATAACTTGCATTCCGCTTCCATTGCTGGTCGTAAACGTCGGTCTCGAGTTCGCCGGTGCACGACTCGTTTTGCCATGATTCAGTTTCTTGCCTGAGGTAGCTGGGCAGAACCCACCATGTCTTCTCTTCCTATCGATCACATTCTTCCGGAATTGCGTTCCGCACTTGAGCGAGCGACCACGCTACTTCTTGGTGCTGCGCCCGGTGCAGGCAAAACCACGCGCGTGCCTTTAGCTCTCGTGCATGATCATTGGCTTGCCGGAAAAAAGATTGTAATGCTCGAGCCTCGTCGGCTTGCCGCTCAACGTGCCGCAGCGTACATGGCACAGCTTCTTCGCGAGCGTGTCGGCGAAACTGTGGGCTTCCGCATTCGCGGCGAAACGCGGGTGAGCAGCAGAACGCGGATCGAAGTTGTAACGGAAGGAATCCTGACCCGGATGATGCAAGACGACCAATCTTTGTCGGGTGTCGGACTTGTCATTTTCGATGAGTTTCATGAGCGCAGCCTTCACGCCGATCTCGGCCTGGCATTCGCCCTCGATGTACAACGCCATCTACGGAATGACTTACGCATTCTCCTGATGTCCGCAACACTTGATGATGGGAGAATTGCTTCTCTCGTAGCTGACGCGCCGATCGTGAAAAGCGAAGGGAGGGCCTTTCCGGTCGTCACACACTATGTGCAGCACGAACCGAAAGGAAGCATAGAGCAGATTGTTGCTGATGCGGTTGTTCGGGCGTTGAACAAGGAGAGCGGGGACATACTCGTGTTCCTTCCCGGACAGCGAGAAATCCGCCGCGTAGAACAATTGCTCGTCGATAAAGGGCTGCCCGATGATGTTCTCTTGACGACACTGTATGGCGAAGCTTCTCTCGAGCAGCAGCGTGCAGCGCTCAGCCCTGCTCCTCCAAGGATGCGCAAAGTCATCCTCTCTACCAACGTCGCTGAGACGAGCCTTACCATTGATGGCGTGCGCGTCGTGATTGATTCGGGTTTGATGCGCACCGTAAGCTTCGATCCACGGCGCGGCATGACGGGCCTTATCACCGTGCCCGTGTCGCAAGCGAATGCCGAACAACGCCGGGGACGTGCGGGGAGACAGCAGCCGGGCGTCTGCTATCGGTTGTGGACGGAGAAGCGGCACGCCGAGTTATCGCGCTTTCATCCGCCGGAGATTCTCGTGAGTGATCTCGCCGCACTCGCGTTGGAGCTTGCCCGATGGGGCGACCCGCTTGGAGAGCATCTCCAATTTCTCGACCCTCCCCCGAAAGCGCATCTCGCGCAGGCACGAACACTGCTCGCCCAACTCGGCGCTCTCGATGCCGAGGGCAGACTCACCGCGCACGGTCGCGCAATGGCTGATCTTCCCACGCATCCTCGTCTTGCGCACATGATGCTTCGCGGCAAACAAAGGGGCCTCGGCGCTCTTGCCTGCGATGTCGCGGCGATGCTGGAGGAGCGAGACTTGCTGCACGGTGAACGTGACAGGGACATCGACCTCGCCTCACGGTGGCACATTCTTCAAAGCGGTCGCGCCCGTGATCGCTTCGTAGTTGACCGGGCACAACGGCAGGCCGAGCGCTATCGAAAAATGATCGGTGTGAAGAACGAGAAGGGGTCAGAGAGGGATCTCGGCATTTTGCTGGCCCTTGCCTACCCCGAGCGTGTAGCTAAGCAGCGAGAGAAAGACGGTGTACGCTATCAGCTTGCCGGGGGCACAAGCGCAACTCTCCCGAAGAGCAGCATACTTTCTCGCGAACGCTATCTCGCCGTCGGCGAGGTGGATGGAGCCGGGAGCGAGGTGCGCATCCTCCTTGCTGCTCCTATTTCTGAAGAGGACATCGTTTCTGTCTTCTCTGAAGAGCTTGTGAGCAACGATGAGGTACGCTGGGATGAAAAGCGCGAGGCCGTGGTCGGCGAGCGCGTAACCAGACTTGGCGCGGTAGAACTCTCGGCGGTTCCCATCACGCCATCACAGGAACTCGTGCGCTCCATGCTGATGGAGGCAATACGGAAGCGGGGGCTGGACATTCTTCCGTGGACAAAAGAAAGTCGTTCGATTAAGGATCGAAGCGAGTGGCTTCGCATGCGTTCTCTCGTTGGCAATGACTGGCCCGTTCTTTCCGACGATCATCTGGTGGCGACCCTCGATGAGTGGTTGGCACCGTTCGTCGTGGGCATGATGGGTTTTGCTCAGCTTCAGAAGCTTGATATGAAGAAAGTGATGCGTGCGCAATTCTCGCACGAGAAACTGCGGCTGCTAGACCGTCTCGCTCCGACTCATGTGACCGTTCCAACGGGGTTGCGCATCCAACTTGATTACACAAGCGATCCGCCCGTTCTTGCTGTACGCGTACAGGAGATGTTCGGAGAAACGGAAACGCCCACGATTGCGGACGGAAAAGAGAAAGTTATGCTGCATCTGCTTTCTCCAGCTCAGCGCCCGGTAGCGGTGACGCAGGATCTACCGAGCTTCTGGCAGAATGCCTACACCGAGGTTCGGAAACACATGCGCGGCCGCTATCCCAAGCATGATTGGCCTGAGAATCCCATGCATGCTCTGCCTAAAAAAAGGAGAAATTTATCTTAAACAATTCTTGCCCATTTCTGGTGAAGTTGATATGTTTTGGTAGATTGCTTCTATTGCACAAGAGGGGGGCAAATTGCCGTGTGGAGTAGAAACCTACCCATCCATCCTCTGCCCACATACTCCTGTTTGATCAAAGCCCATCATTCGGAGGACAGGCATCCCTGTGCCACCTCACGACGTGCCTCTGTGAAGAATGCAATCATTCACGTCAGAACAATTCCGGAGAAGTATTCATGCGGGTTGAACGATTCCTTCGAAGCTCTCTGGCAGCATGGTTGGTATTTGCCTTGGGAAACGCCACGCCGCAATCCGCTTCTGCGCAGCAAACAATCACGGTCGAGCCTCTCGGCAAACGAACATGGAGTGAGATTGTTGCTATTGACAGGCAAAGAGGAGGCGTTCACGAACAACCGAGCATTGCTCCTCCGCCGGGTCAGGGACCGGGGCCGCGTGCTGTCGGCGCTCCCGAGCGAATAGGGTACATCCGGCCGCAAGCTGAGCTTGCACGAACGGCAACGAGGTCCCACACGCTGCAGCGCGACGCAACCATGACACCGTTGTCTCCCACGCTGGATTTTGAGGCGCTACCGGATAATAACACAGTGATTCCTCCGGATACACATGGAGCTATAGGTCCATCGCACGCGATGACAATGCTCAACAGCCAGGTGAGGATCCAAACGAAAACCGGAACTGTGATCGGTACCGTCAGTCTCTCCTCCTTTTGGTCATCCATCAGCGGGTCGAAGTACGACCCGAAAATCCTGTATGATGCGCTCGCCGGACGGTGGATCGCCGTGTGCGATGGAGACCCAAACTCTACGACCTCCAGAGTGTGTTTTGCCATCTCATCAACGAGCGACCCCACTGGGACGTGGACGTTCTACGAGCTTGACGCCGATGCTACGAACGCGACGTGGGCGGATTATCCAGGGTTCGGTGTGAATAGTCTCTGGATTGCAATCACCCAGAATATGTTCACGGTGGCCGGCTCGCCAACGTTCGCTGGTGCGAAGATGTGGGTGATAGATAAGGCGACTGCCCTTACAGGAGGAACCTTAACTGTGACTGTTTTCGCTACAGGCTTTGATCTATCAGGTGGCGTTGATGGTTTCACGTTGCAGCCTTGCCAGGCATTCGGCGGAGATACGCTTTACATTGTCGATAACTCCGGTTGGTACGCGGGCGGTGTCTTCTTGATCAGAATTTCCCGCATTACAGGAACAGCTTCCGCTCCGTCATGGTCAGTGATTCCCGGCTCACCGTTTTCCGGAACAGGGCTATTCTTCGTTACCAACAACTTCAACTACTCACAGATTGATGCAGACCAGTTAGGTACTGCAACAGACATCGAAACAAACGACCCGCGCATGCTGAGCGCCGTGTACCGCAACGGACGAATCTGGTGTGCGCACAGCGCCGGACTGCCGGTAGGACCCGCAGCCCCGAACCGAACGGCAGTGTTCTGGTATCAACTTGATCCCACGTCAACTTTTCCTATCGTTCAATCCGGGGTCCTTGACGGCGGCGTCGGTGTGCATCACTACTTCCCGAGCATCTCTGCGAACTCTAACAACGATGCAGTCATCGGCTTCACCCGATCGGATGCCTCAAAGTATGCGCAGGCGGTTTTTGCCGGACGCCTGAGCACGCATCCCCCCGCTTCAATGATGCCTGTAGATGTGATCAAACATGGCGAGAGTAGCTACAGAAAATTCTTTGGCGGATCGTCTAATCGGTGGGGCGATTACAGTGCCGTTGTGGTCGATCCGGCGGATGACTATACGTTCTGGACGATTCAGGAGTATGCTGATTCGAACGTTGGACCAGGGATAAATGATGGGCGCTGGGGCACATGGTGGGCAAAGATCGATCCGGGATCCGTACTCCCGATCCAGCTTGCATACTTCGCTGGTACCGTGATCAACGGGGGCCATGTGCATCTTCGTTGGGGAACGATCAGCGAGATCAACAATTACGGCTTTGAGGTGCAGAAGTCGCGCAGCCAGGCTGAACCCTACCAGACCATCCCCAACAGTTTCGTGCCGGGTCATGGAACAACGCTCGAGCCTCAGCACTATGAGTTCGTGGACATTACTGCAACTCCCGGGGCATGGCTTTACAGGCTCAAGCAAATTGATCTCGATGGCACGGTGCACTTCACCGATCCGATTCAGGTTGATGTGCTGACGAATGTTGCGGAACACGGGGCGCCGACCGTCACGGAATTCTCGCTTGCGCAAAACTATCCCAACCCGTTCAATCCCTCCACGCGCATTCCCTTTGCGGTAGCATCTCCGGCATTTGTCTCGTTGATGGTGCTTGATGTGTTGGGTCGTGAGGTTGCGACGTTAGTGAACGAAGTGAAACAGCCCGGAATGTACGAGGCGACGTTCAACGCTTCTCACCTTGCCAGCGGCGTTTACTACTATCGGCTCCGAGCTGGAAACTTCGTCGCGACGAGAAAACTCCTGCTCACGCGATGACGCGTGCTCGATGTTTGAGCTGAAGCCCCGATCGGCGCGGTTGGGGCTTTTCGTCGCTGCGGAAGGATTTCCTTGCCTTTGGGGAATCTTCTGCGTACGTTGTTTCGTCAAAAGCCACCTGATCCTGCGCACAAACCGGACATCGCCTTACCATCAATCACTATCCCCACAACCAAACCTAAGGAGCTACACTCATGGCTAACCCAACGCATCTCGATGTTCTATCGAAGGGGGTCAGCTTCTGGAACAACTGGCGGAAGACTAATCCGGAAATTGTGCCCGACCTGAGCGGAGCCGACTTCAGCGGTCGCAATCTCGCGCAGGTCAATTTCAGCAAAGCCAATCTCAACAACACCGTCTTCACTGGTGCCGACCTTACAGGCGCGGACCTTACCGGAGCAAGCATAAACGAAACGATGGGGTTGGCCTGGCAGGGGAAACAATTCTAGGAATACAGAAAGACTGACGCAAGGATGTTCCTCGTACCATCCGGGACGAGCCACATCCTGACCCCTTGCGCGCATGACGGATGTTTCGTATCTTTGTGCAGCAATTGCGAGGACGCTTAGCTCAGTTGGTTCAGAGCGTACGCCTCACACGCGTAAGGTCGATGGTTCAAATCCATCAGCGTCCACCACGACACACTATCCATTCACCCTTTAAATCCTGCACGGCGAGGCAGGCAAGGGAAGCAAGATGAACGATTCACGTCTCTGGTTTCAGGTCAAACCTCCGTCCCGAACGGGATCGGAGGTTTTTTTGTGCCCGCGACGACGATCTCTCTGCTCAAGCTGTTACCTCTCGGGAATGGCATTGCATCTCTCCTCGTTTTTTCATGTCTGGGTGGAATATCCTGTCAAGAGGTCTCGATGAGAAAGGTGAAAGCAAAAATCATAGACGCTGCGGGGCTTGATCGAACAATCACGCGCCTGGCGCACGAGATTCTGGAGCGGAACAAGGGCGCCACCAACATTGCGATCGTCGGCATACGCACACGGGGAGAATTTCTCGCGAAGCGGATTGCCCGGAAAATCGAAGAGGTCGAGCACGTACAACTCCCCATCGGCTTTCTCGACATCACGCTTTACCGCGACGATCTTCTGGGAAAGCTCGAGCAACCGCAGATGAAGGGCACCGACATTCTGTTCGACATCAACAACAAAGATGTGGTGTTAGTGGATGATGTGCTCTATACGGGTCGGACAGTTCGTGCGGCACTCGACGGACTGATCGACCTCGGACGGCCTCGCACCATTCAACTCGCCGTGCTCATCGATCGTGGGCATCGCCAGCTTCCGATCAAAGCCGACTTCGTGGGGAAGAATGTGCCCACCTCGTCGGCGGAGTCTATTCGCGTTCACCTGAAGGAAGTAGATGGGGAAGATGAAGTGCTGCTGATGCACCCGGAGGAATAATTGGGTAATGCTCAAGCTCCAAGTTCCAAACAAGGTCCAAATTTCAAATCACAATCCAATGCAGCGGCTTGAAGCAAACGGATGTTTCTTCCTTTGATGCTTGAGATTTGTTTGGAGCTTGAACATTTGAGATTTGGAGATTTCTGAAAAAGATGCCCCTGCACAGTAAACACCTGTTGGGTCTCGATGGCATGCCGAAGGAGGATATTGAACTTATCCTCGATACGGCGGTGTCGTTCCGCGAAGTGCTTGAGCGGCCCATCAAGAAAGTCCCGCCGCTGCAAGGCAAGACGGTTGCCAATCTGTTTTTCGAAAGCTCGACCCGGACCCGATTGTCCTTTGAGCTTGCCGAGCGGCGGCTCTCGGCGGATGTGTTAGGTTTTCAGGCTGCGGGCAGCAGCGTTGCAAAAGGAGAAACCCTCAAGGATACTGCTCGCAACATCGAGGCGATGAAGATTGACATGGTCGTGATGCGGCACTCCGCGGCCGGGGCGCCGCATTATCTTTCTACCGTCATCAACTCCAGCGTTATCAACGCCGGCGACGGTGGTCACGAACATCCAACGCAGGCGCTACTGGATATGTACACGCTGCGCGAGAAGTTCGGTCGCCTCGAGGGCTTGCATGTCTGCATCGTCGGCGACATTGCTCACAGTCGGGTTGCGCGTTCGAACATCTACGGGCTGAAAACAATGGGGGCGAAGGTGTCGGTCTGCGGACCGGCGACGTTGATTCCGCGGGAGATCGAGCGGCTGGGCGTTGATGTGTACTACCACATCGACGATGTCCTGCCGCGTGTGGACGCGTTGAACGTTCTTCGGATTCAACTCGAGCGCGACGCGGGACGGCTATTCCCGTCCATCCGTGAATATCACAATTTCTACGGCATCACGCGACAACGATTGGAGAAAGCCGGTCGCGACATCGTGATTATGCATCCCGGACCCATTAACCGCGATGTCGAAATCTCCGCCGACGTTGCCGATAGCGAGAACTCCGTCATCCTCCAACAGGTGCTCAACGGGGTCGCCGTCCGAATGGCCGTGCTCTACCTGCTCGGGACACGATAATCTGAAAGAACATGCCGGTGAAACACTTATGAACATGGTATTGAAAAACGGTCGCCTGATCGATCCAGTCTCCGGACGCGATGAGACGGTGGACATTCACATCGTTGATGGAATGATTGAAACGATTAGAGCAGGGATGCCCGTGCCCGCATCAGCCGAAGTTGTTGATGTGAAAGGGAAGATTGTTGCACCGGGCTTTTTCGACATGCATGTGCATCTGCGCGAACCGGGCTTTGAGTACAAGGAGACGATCCTGACCGGCTGTACTGCGGCAGCGGCTGGTGGTTTCACCGGCGTTGCCTGTATGCCCAACACCAATCCCGCAATTGATGATGAGGCCGTCATCAAATTCATTCACGAAAAAGCAAAGGCGGCTCTCGGCGGTTTGGTTGATGTGTATCCGGTTGCCGCCGCTACTATCGGCAGGAAAGGCGAGCAACTGGCGCCGCTGGCCGAGCTTGCAACGGCGGGGGCGGTTGCCTTCACTGACGACGGCGATCCCGTGCACGACGCCGAGATCATGCGGCGCGCACTGGAGTATGCAAAAATGTTCAACAAGCCCATCATCCAACACGCACAGGACCTGCCGCTGACGAAGGGCGGAGTGATGAACGAAGGCTTCAACGCAACCACGCTCGGACTGCCCGGCATGCCGGCAATTGCCGAGGATGTCATGGTCGCCAGAGATATTGCTCTTGTGCGCTACACGGGTGCTCAATATCATGTGGCGCACATGAGCACCGCAGGTTCCCTTGCGCTGATCCGACGGGCGAAGAAGGACAAGCTCAATGTCAGCTGCGAAGTTACCCCGCATCACTTCACGCTTACCGACGATGCCGTTCGTTCGTACGATACGAACACGAAGATGAATCCGCCGCTGCGTACACGTGATGACGTCGAGGCACTCAAAGAGGGTTTACGGGACGGAACAATCGAGGTAATCGCGACCGATCACGCTCCGCATTCTTTCGATGACAAACAGGTAGAGTTTCAATGTGCGCCGTTCGGCATTGTGGGTCTTGAGACCGCCGTTGGCCTTGCAATCACAGAACTCTTTGCAAGGGGTATTCTTTCGTTAAACCAGATCATTGAGAAACTTTCGACCAATCCTCGTCGCATTCTTCACCTTCCACCGATCCTTATTCGTGAAGGAGAAGAGGCCAACCTGACGATCATTGATCCGAGTGTTGAATGGACTGTGGATGTTCAGCGATTCAAATCTAAATCCAAGAACTCGCCCTTCCACGGACGGACACTCATCGGCAAATCGGTAGGAGTCATCAACAACGGCAGAGTGTATTGGGCGTCTTGATTTTTGGACGCCTGCCCTCCATAAGCTACACCGAACGCCCATC
>JBBIRR010000043.1:0-31029 GCA_037441705.1 Ignavibacteriales bacterium | reverse complement strand
ACTCGGAACTTTGCTCACACTTCAATCTCCTGAACAAGAGATTTCTCTGATATGACTATATCATCCTCGACAGGCTCTAAGTACAGCTCTATTGCCTCCTCCATCTTCACTTTCTTCTAACACAACCTTGAGTCTCATCGTAACCTCCAATGATTAGTATCGTACCAGCCTTTCGAGCGCCCGCACCACATCCGCCTCCTGCGGCAACATGGCATTCCTGCGAGTCTAACGAGATTGCTTATCGAGCACTGCAACTACCTGATCTCGCAAGTTAGGCAAATCTTCTTGAACAGTAGAAGCCCGCAAGTTGACTCTGTCGTATTCGTGAATAAGCTTGTTGCGCATAGCCTTCATTTCGCGCCAAGTGATCTCAGGGAACTTGCTCTTGAAGGTTGAGCCTATTCTCGTAGATGCCTCGCCGATAATTTCAAGTCTGCGTATCACGGCATCGACCAGCTTCATGTCAGCCAGGAAATCCTCAAGGGACACACCCTGCATCCACTGCAAAACGAGTTCAGAACTTTCACGGATATGCTTCAAATACTCAATATCACGGTTCACTGGTAGATTACATTAAGGTCGTGCAGGATCGCATTCATGAATTGGGGGTTCAAATCTACATCCGTTACCAGATCAACCTTACGTCCCACAAGTTCAGACAGCTCTTGCTCCAAGCGAGCCAGCTTGAAGTATGTAATCCCACGTTCGAAATCCACAAGCACATCAATGTCACTCGTTGGCGTATCTTCTTTCCGAGCAAAGGACCCAAAAAAGCCGATCCGTTTGGCGTTGTGCTGCTTCAAAAACCCAATAATCTTCGCTTGTATCTCTTCTCGCGTCATCTTTGGACTCGGAATTCACAGCGTTTCACTTAATACCTCACCAACTTCTCCAGCGCCCGCACCACATCCGCCTCCTGCGGCAACATGGCATTCTCTAACTCCGGTCCGTACGGCACGGGCGTATCTTTGGCTGCCACTCGAAGAATCGGTGCATCGAGTCGCTCGAATGCTTCGGCGGCGATGATGGCAGAGATTTCCGCCCCGAAGCCGCCCGTCAGCGTGTCTTCGTGAACGATCAGCACTTTCCCGGTTTTCCAAACAGAGTTCAACACAGTCTCTTTGTCCAGAGGAATCAGTGTACGCAAATCGATAACTTCCACACTCGCACCGTATTGCTGCTCGATTTTTCGCGCCGCATCGAGCGAACGTTGCACCAACATGCCCCAGGTAATGATGGTGACATCGTCGCCGGGTTTCTTGACTTTGGCAAGACCGAACGGAAGAAGGAAGTTTTCATCCGGTTCGGCCGATGAAGCGAAGCCTTGACGATACAAGCCCTTGTGCTCGCAAAAGAGAACGGGATTCTCTTCGCGGCACGCGGTCTTCAACAGCCCTTTCGCATCGGCAGCGTTGGAGGGAAACACGACCTGGATGCCGGGAATGTGCGTGAAGAATCCGTCAATGCTCTGACTGTGATAGAGTCCGCCGTGAATATAGCCGCCGACAGCAACACGGATCACCATCGGACACGACCATTGATTGTACGATCGGAAGCGCAGCATCGCGACCTCATCGCGAATCTGCATGAAGGCAGGCCAGATGTAATCGCCAAACTGAATCTCGACCACCGGCTTGAAATCACCGCGCACTGCAAGACCGAACGCCGTTCCGACAATGCTCGCTTCCGCGAGCGGCGAATTGAAGACGCGCTCCTCGCCGAACTTCGCCGTCAGTCCTTTCGTTGCCGTGAAGACTCCTCCTTTGTTGCCGGCAACGTCTTCTCCGTAGATGAGCATTTTCGGGTTGTGCGCCATCTCTTCCGCGAGAGCGTGGTTGATAGCATCAACCATCACAACGTTCGGACCTTTGTGCTCCGGCTCGACAAAGCCTTGCTTCGGAACGACGATGCGCGGCGAGTACACGTAACGTTCCAACGACTCGACGGGCGGCAGCGGCTGCTCTTCCGCCCACTCAGCCGCGCGGTCGATATGTTCCTGAATCTCTTGTTTGATGCGAGGGAAATCGCCTTCGGATGCAACGCCAAGTTCAACGAGCAGTTTTTCGAATCGCGGTATCGGATCTTTCTTTCGATCCTCTTCTAACTCCGCCTCCGTGCGATACTTCCGCTGATCGTCCGAAGATGAATGCGGCAGCAGTCGCACGGTATCCGCTTCGATGACGGCTGGTCCTTTGCCGGCACGCGCGTTCGCCACGGCCTCTGCTACGACCTCATACATTGCTTTGAAGTCGCAGCCATCCACGCGATAGCGGTTCAGTCCTTCGTAGCCCTTCGTCATGCCGTACACACTCTCGCCCGCAAGCTGATCTTTGACGGGGACAGAGATCGCAAACTTGTTATTTTGAATGAGGAAGATGACCGGAAAGCGACCGCGTGAGGCCCAATTCACCGCCTCATGAAACTCGCCCTCACTTGTCGCCCCTTCGCCGGATGAGACATACACGACTTCGTCTTTCCCATCCTTCACTGCACCCATGGCGGTGCCGACCGCTTGCAAGAATTGTGTGCCGGTCGGCGATGATTGCGCAATGATGCGATGCTTCTTGTGTCCGTAGTGGAACGGCATCGCGTAGCCGTTGCTGCTGGGACCACCCTTGCGGTGCAGCGCCTCGAGCATGATCTCTTCAATTGTGTACCCGAACTGCAGAGAGAACGCGAGATCACGATAGTACGGATACGCCCAATCGTAGCCGGGCCTCATTGCCAGCGCAGTCGCCGTTTGCGCGACTTCGTGTCCGGAGCCGCCGATGTGAAAGAAGACTTTGCCCTGCTTCAACAGGACAAGAATCTTCTGATCGATCAAACGGGCAGTGACACAGTTTCTGTACGCGCCCAGAAGCTGTTCCTTCGAGAGACGAGCGAAAACGTTATCCGTCGGGGCAACAGACGTCTCCCCGTTGCCGCTGCGCTCGCGTGTCTCTGTTCTTGCGTTCTTCACTATTTTTGTTGAAGCCACGACCTATCCCTCTTGACGTATTTGATTCCTATTTCGTTTGACTTACTACGTCATGCTGGTGAAGTTTCCACACGGCTCAGATATTTATCGCCTCTCCATACGCCGCCGCCGCCGCTTCCATCACTGCTTCGCTCAATGTCGGATGAGCATGCACGGTGTGGAAAATGGACTTGCCCGTCGCTTCGAGCTTCTTAGCAAGCGCAAGCTCGGCAATCATCTCGGTTGCTTCGCTGCCCAGAATGTGTGCGCCGAGCAGCTCGCCGTATTTCGCATCGAAAATCAGCTTCACCATTCCTTCCGTTTCACCGATGGCGATGGCCTTGCCCAACGGACGGAACGGAAACTTGCCGATTCTCAACTCATATCCTTCTTCTCGCGCCTTCTCTTCCGTCAATCCCACACTGGCAATCTGCGGCTGACAGTACGTACAGCCGGGAATCGTCGAGTAGTCGATGGGTTCAGGATTCAAGCCTTTGATGGCTTCGACACAATGAATGCCCTCGGCACTGGCAACATGCGCGAGCCACGGCGGCCCGATCACGTCGCCGATGGCGTAGATGCCCGGCACGTTCGTCCGGTAGTCTGTGTCCACTTTGATGTGATTCCGTTCCACCTCCACGCCCACTTTCTCCAGCCCGAATCCTTCCACGTTTCCCTGCACGCCGATTGCCATCAACGCGACGTCGGCGTGCAGCTCCTTCTTCCCCTCCGGTCCGCTGACAACGACCTTAACGCCGGACGTCGAAGTCTGTGCGCTTTCGACTTTTGTTTGGGTCAGAATTTCGATGCCCTGCTTCTTGAAACTCTTCTCCAACTCCTTCGTCAGCTCACGATCCTCGATCGGCAGGATCCCGGGCATCATTTCAACGAGGGTGACTTTGGTTCCGAGCGCGTTGTAGAAGTAAGCGAACTCGACTCCGATAGCGCCTGCGCCTATCACAATCATTGCTGCGGGCTGCTCGGATAACGTCATTGCCTCGGTGCTCGTGATGATCCGCTTGCGGTCGATTGTCACGCCGGGCAGCGAGCGGGCACGCGCTCCCGTGGCGATGATGATGTGCTTGGCGGTGACTTTGAACGCGGCACCTTCCTTCGGCTTCACTTCGATAGAATTGCCGCCGCACAGCGTGCCGTAGCCGGGCATGTAATCAATCTTATTTTTCTTCATCAAAAACTCCACGCCTTTGGAGATCCTGTCGGAGATGTCGCGGCTACGCTTGATGATCTTGCCGAAGTCGAACTTCAGATTGTCGTATGAAATCCCCCACTCGCTCGCTTTCTTGAACTGATGGAGGATCTCAGCGTTCTTCAACAGTGCTTTGGTCGGAATGCATCCCCAGTTCAGGCAGACGCCACCGAGTCTGTCGGCTTCGATGATGCCTGTGCTGAAGCCGAGCTGTGCTGCGCGGATGGCCGCCGTGTAGCCACCGGGACCTCCACCAAGAACAACAACATCGAACGAACGATCAGCCATGGCATCCTCGAAATGATGTGCTCGATGTCGCGAAGAGTTGTCTGCTCCGTGAGATCAGCCTTATACAAACGGCAAAGGGGAGAAGGGGCGGGAGTTCATGCATGATTGTCATTCTCAAAGGACTATGTTTGGATGCGGGCAATAAAAAAGGGAATGGACGTTCCCTTGAGCGGCTCATGAGAGAACCGATACAGAATAACGCACAACAGCACCCGCTCGCTTCTTCACGCCTTGCCTTCCCGACAGCACACTACCTCTCCTCTACCCGAACGTACCTTGCAAGAAAAGCCTCGTTGGCGGACGGAAGTGGGTGAAATCGAGGGAGCGAGGCGTAAAAAATATAGCCATTGCACGTCTGAAAGTCAACGAAACGCTTGCGGCACAGCCGCGCCTCTTGGGCGCATGAGGGTGACTGAGGGATGCAAAAACACACAGCCCCGCCTCTTTTGTGAGGCGGGGCGTAGTCCGTGGGGCTAAAGATGTCCGCTGAAAGTTGAATTCGTACTCACGGACGTCATGATTGGAGTGACAACGTCCAGCCGCGTAGGGAAAGCGGATCTCAGGTTAGGATTCACGGCGTCCTCCGATTGTTGTTATGAACGGATGGTCCTGCATTCACGCTCTATTCAGGATGGCGAATCGTGAGTTGATGCGCAGCAGAAGAGACAACCAGGATGTCTCCACGACCCTCGGTTCATCCGGCTGAAGGAAATCCCGTCTGCGGGCGAGACGGGATCTCTTGGTTCCGGGTGCAACCCTCCGACTTCTAACGAAGCAGCATGAGCTTCCTCGTTGCAACATAGCGATCGGCCTCGAGGCGGTACAAGTACACGCCGCTCGCCAAGCCCGATGCATCAAATGCCACATCGTACTTTCCTGCACTCAAATCGCAGCTGATGAGTGTCCTCACTTGCCTTCCGTTCACGTCGTACACTGTAAGGGAGGCATGTACCGCTTGGGGAAGCGAGAAGCTGATGGTGGTGGTCGGGTTAAATGGATTTGGATAGTTCTGATGCAAAGCGAACGCCTGTGGAATATCTCGTCCCCTTTCAACATCCAGCGGTAGAGGATGCTGTCCGCTGAACACTCCCGCGCCGTGTGTTGCCACGACAACCTGGCCATCGGGTTGCCGACTGTCGATGTGATCAACAACTACATTGCCGATGACAGTAGAGCCCTCCTGCACCCAAACGGTGGACATGCCGTTGATCGTTTCGGTAGAGTAAAGCCCCGTGCTTGTTCCGACGAGATAATAGTTCGTGAGTCGTCCCCGGACGATTTCGGCCCACCGAACCGACGGGCCGTTGCCAGTACCGTTCGAAAACTGTTCAAGGTTTCCGGCAATTGCGGTCCAGCTCGTTCCGCCATTTGTCGTCCGATACAAGCTGATGATGCTGTAGTTGGAGAAGACAGCCAGTACATGATCACCGTCAAAAGGATCTGCCGCGAGGCAAGAGACGTACGCGTTCACAGGCAATCCCCTTCCGCTCCAGATATTCACAGGACTCGGGTTTCCCGTACCCGGAGCATCAATCTTGTAGATTTCACCGTTGGTGGTTCCATAGTAGAGGCGATTCGTTGGGGCATTGAGTGTGTGCTCGAGTGCGCTGATTTTCTTTCCCGGCAGAATCGTATTCGTAAGGTCAGACCAGTTCACTGTCGTCGGCTGCGTGTTGCCCATGGGAATTTCTGTCAGGTTGCTGTTCCTCTTGATACGGTCTTTGCCTGCGAGGTACATGCGGATGGTATTGTTACGATCGAGGACAAACGGTGTAATAAACAGATACCCGGTGTCCATAACAGGATCAACCCGCGTCCAGTAGAAGGTTGTTGATGGACCTCCGTTATCGTTGAGCAAATATCGGTATGTTGCTCCGTACTGCGACGAGACATAGTACGATCCGCGAGGCCATGAAAACTCGACGAAACCTCCATCTCCTCCGTGCACCCTGACCCAGGCAGCTGTTTGACTTGTGCTGTTGGTAAACCACGTGCCGTTATCTTGCGTGCCGCCCAGAACGATGTTGTTTCCCGGATCGCGCCGATCAAGTCCTATGGAATAGAACTGGGTTGTGAAGTAGCCGTTGTTCAGCATCGTCCACGATACGGTCGCGGCAGCAATATCTGTCGTCCTCGAGAGACCCCCATCGTGGCTCGAAAGAAAGGTGGAGTTGCTTCCCGGCAGGAATACGCCTCCGTGTTGGTCCGCATGATGGTTTGCATAATTCGCATATGTTGTGGGCGATGCATACCCGCCTATGCGCATCGTGTTGAGTGTTGTGGCAAATCCATCTGTCGAGCGGTACAGGTTGACGCCGCCAACAATGACAAAATTCGGATCATTCGGACGGACCCGAATCATCTGATCGTATCCACCCTGTGTTGAGAAGACACCGTTCTCCGGAAGGCCTGCCTCATTGGGAAGATTCGCACCGCGATTGACCCAACTGCCGCTTGAGGCATCGTATCGCCAGAGCTGATGTCCGTTCACTCCTGTTCCGCTGTTGGCACCCTGCAGCAGAAAGTACACGATGTTCTGATTGGACGGCGCTATGGCAATGGTGATTCTCCCATACACAGTTGGGAATCCTGACGTTGGTGTGATGTTTGTCCATGTCGTTCCGTTGGTGGAAACTCTCATGCCGCTCATGTTGGAGCCGCTGCTTGCCGCTGCGTAGACGACACCGGTTGTTGTTACGGCAACGTCCGTTGCGTACGCATACGGACTGGTTCCTCCCAACACCGCAGTCCATGTTGTACCCCCATTCGTGCTTCGGTGAATGGCACCGTACGTTGCAGCATAGATTTCGTCCTGAGTGGTATTGGACGGGTCCACAGCAACATTCCACACGAAATCAAAGAGGTTATCAAACGTCTGTGGCGTTCCGCTCGCCGTTGACGCGAGAAGAGTCCAACTTACGCCGCCGTTCGTGGACTTGAAGATGCCGTTACCCTGAAACAGAGCGGAACCCTGGCCGCTCGCACTGTTGCCAAGATACTCGCCCGTTCCGTAATACCATTTGTTCGTGTGGCCTGAACGAGTATCCTGCGCGAGGCATGTAACGCTATGCAAAGCAGCTGGATCAGTCGTCTTGGTCCAGACTCCCCCTCCGTTGGTTGATCTCCACATGCCGCCGCTCACTCCTCCTGCAAGGATGATGTTTGTGTTTGATACATCATAGGCTACGGCCCGTGTTCTGCCGCCAACATTGTAAGGACCCCTCCTGCTCCAATTGATTGCAGGATTCGACATGCCCTGAACGTTTTCTCGTGTTGGAAGGGTAGCAGCAAAGGCAAGCTCCTTTTCTCTGATGTTTGCCGGAATCTCACCTGTTGCCGGATCGCGCAAGCGCAGCAATTCAAACCGGACGCGGCCAAACGGATCTTCATTGCCTCCTGCCGACTCGGGAACTGTAGGAGGCTCCGGCACCACAAGGCTTGTGGCGTCCCAGCTAAGGTACCACGAGAGAATTCCCACCAGGACACCAAGAGTCCCAACCAATCTGTTACGCTTCATTGTTAGCCCTCCATTGATGTAATTCAAAGATGCCGGCGGCTGTGTGTCATTGTACTTCATAGGCAAACACCACGAACCGCGGCGTAATATCCCCTGCAAGAGTCACCTGGCTCATGACATCCGCCTTGAACTTCGACCCAAGATGTAAGCCAGGAAATGCTGGCTGCATTTCCGGGAAATGACGCTGACTGGGGTCGAGTGTATAGGCAAACTTCATCCGCACTACCATCCCTTCTTGGAACGGCTGCGGGAACCCAACACCGAGGCCGAGAACCGAGCCAATGCGCACGCTTGCAACACATGGAACGCGGCTACATGGACCTGCAACATCGGGAGCTTCCAAAGATGTCGAGTCTAATTCAACAATCTCGCCTTCTATCCGGGCATGATTGGGGGGAATGTGTGCAGGGCCTTCGACAAGATGGTCCCGATGTTCCGGTGCCTTCGCAGCTTCCTTCGGAGGTAGCTTGCATGACAGCAATCCGAGCGCATACACAAGCATTGACAGAGAGAATGTCCGCTTCATGCTCATCGTGATTCCGTCGGATGTTTGAGAATGGAGAGAATACTGCCGAGATGCTCCTTCAGGATGTAGGCCTTCACCCCAATGGCCATTGCTTCCTCGCGGTATGCTCGTTCGTTATGTTGTGTAAGCATGATAATCTGCGCCTTCGCATCGAGCTCCCGGATGTATCGTGCAGCAGTGAGGCCGTCAGTGCCATCCATCGTAATATCGATCAGCACCCAATCCGGCGCGAAAGCGTGATAGACACGCAATGCATCGCGTCCGTTGGCACACTCCTGTATCTCATGGCTTCCGGGTATGTTTCGGACGAAAAATTTCCGAACGAGTTCACGAAACAGGGGATTGTCTTCAACGAGCAGAATTCGCATGGCATGTGAGAAGTTGAGGGACATGATAGAGGATCAGAAATGGAAGAACAATGGAGAGATGTACGGGTTCTCATGGGCAACTGTACCTACCCGCACGCATATCGAAAAGAAGGGCGTTCTGCCGATACGATGATTACAGTCTGTTCTTGTTCTCGAGGGCAAACTGGAGGAGTTTGTTGTATCCCTCAAGATTCAGCTTCGTGCAGATGTTGCTCCGGTGATGCTGGACGGTTCGAACGCTGATGTGCAGCTCGTCAGCAATCTCGCGACTGGTTTTGTTCTGGCTGAGGAGCTTCAGAACGCGGCGTTCCTGTAGGGTGAGATCGTCAAGAGACGATGATAGCCTCTGCGGACGAGTTTTTGTCATGCGTCGCAGGAGGTAATGAGAAACAAGGGGACTTACATACGGCACTCCATCCGCCACAGACTTGATGCACGCAAGAAGTTCTGTCGGGGCGCTGTCCTTCAGCAAGTATCCTTTCACACCAATATCCATCGCCTCGGTAAAATACGCCTCTTCTCTGTACATAGTCAGTACAACAAATTCCGTGGCACAGGATTCGTCCCTTAACGCCTCCTTTACAACATCCAGCCCTTGCAATTCCGGCATGGCAATATCCAGCACAGCAATGTCCGGTTTCCGTTGAAGAATCAGGCCGAGCGCCATTCTTCCGTTGCCGGTTTCTCCCACAACAGCTATGCTCTTGTCCTGCTCGATCACCCGCAAGAGGCCCTGCCGGAACAGCGGGTGGTCATCGGCAAGAACTATCGTAATCGCGGAACGTTCAGGCATTGCTTGAAAGGAAAATATGCAGTGAGTGCCGTCCCCGCACCCGGTTTTGAAGAAAGAGCATACGTTCCGCCGAGAAGCCGTACGCGTTCGGAGATGTTCAGCAAGCCAAGGCTCCACTTTTCGGGCGGACGCGTCAAGTACTCGCCGGCGTCGAACCCTTTGCCATCATCAGCGATCTCCAACTGCAAGCCATCCTTGGTAGCCCTCATCCGCACCAACGCATTTCTCGCATCCGAATGCTTCACCACGTTTGACAGTGCCTCCTGCACAATCCGATATATGCCAATTTCAAGCTGAGTCTCCAGGCGGGCGGGAAGACTGCTGAAATCGGTCGAGATGGAAACCGGGAAGCCATGCGTGATCTTCTCCACCATTGTTTCAAGCGCCTTACGCAGCCCCAAGCGATCCAGTACGTGCGGATGAAGATCGAATGAAATCTCTCGTACTTCGTTCAGCGACTGCTGCACCAACTCTGCCAGGCCATCCAACTCTGCACGAAGTTGCTCCTCGAGGTCGCACCCCTCCTGACATTGTTGGAGTGTGGTTTTAAGAACGAGAAGGTTTTGTCCGAGGCTGTCGTGAAGACCTGCCGCAATGCGCTTACGTTCCGCCTCCTGGGACGCAATGAGCCGACGTGAAAACTCCTGCTGACGTTCCCGTTCGTTCCGGACGGCTTGCACACGCCGGCGAATAACAACTCCCACCACCAGCAAAGCAGACCCCATCGCGAGGACTCTGAACGACCATGTGCCCCAGAACGGTGGGAGAATCGTAAATGAGAAAGTGGCCGGCTGGAGGGTCCAATCGCCGTCGAGAATTCTGGCGGTTACGAGAAACCTATACTCGCCTGGCGGAAGTGAGCTATAGGGAACGCTTCTCTGAAACGTGGTTCTCCATTCTTCATCTATCCCTTCCAGTTTGTAACGATACTCGACTGCATGAGGAGCGCTCAAATGAATAGCGACAAAATCAAACTCAAGAACGTTCTGCATGTGTGAAAGCTTCAGCCCACTCTTAAGAGGCACGTCCCGATCGAAGACTCGCACGCGAGTAACGTATGGAGATGGATTTAGGTGGGAGAAGGATAGGTTCGTAGGGTTGATCTTGATGAGACCCCGATTCGAACCAAACCAGAGCATCCCCGAACGGTCTTTCATCGCCGCCCCTGAATTCATTTCGTTTGCTACAAGCCCGTCTTTCGTCGAATAGGTTCTGAACGTCGAACCATCGAATCTGCTCAGCCCTTTGTTGGTTCCGATCCACATGTGCCCGTTGTCGTCCTCCAAAGCAAAGAAGCATACGTTGTTGGCAAGGCCGTCCTTTGTTGAGTAGTTTACAAATGACCCACCCCGATACACGCCTATCCCACCGCCGTCGGTAGAAATCCACAGAGATCCATCGCTGCGAACAGTAAGCGACCGAATAGTGTTGTTTGGAAGACCGTCTTTCGTCGTGAAGTGTGTAAATCCCTTGCCATCAAACCGAGTCAATCCCTCATCGGTCCCCAGCCAAACGGCTTCACGATCTTCCGCGATGGAGCGGACACGATTGCTCAAGAGGCCGCGATGGATGTCGAAGACAGTCACCAAGCCGTCCTCGAAAACACATGCGCCACCATCAAACGTGCCCACCCACAAACGACCCAACCTGTCCTCATGAAGGGCAAGAATAACGTCGCTCGATAAACCATTGCGCCTGGTAAACACTTTGAAAGCGCGACCCGATAGACGGGCAAGTCCTTTGTGAGTTGCAAACCAGACCGTTCCTTGTCGGTCGCACAGAATTGCCCGAACAGTGTTATGGGGCAAGCCGGACGCGGTGTCGAAAGTGCTGAACGCTCCGTTGGATAGCCTGCAAGCGCCTCCGCCGTACGTACCAAGCCACATACTGCCGTCTGTCCCTTGAGCGACCGCCATGACGGTGTTGTGCGGCAGGCCCACCTCGGCTGTGTATGATTGGATATCGCCCATGCCAAGGCGCGCAATCCCGTCGTAGGTGCCGAACCACATATTCTCCTCACGATCCTGAATGATGGAACGCACGACTTTGCTCGGCAACCCATTGACGGTGGAATAGACCGAGGAAACATCATCAGCATATCGCAGAACTCCGCTGCCGAATGTTCCCGCCCACAGCTCTCCTGCTCTATCCACGCAGAGTGAGTAGACCTCTGCTGACCGTTCGACGGAAGTTCGACCGACCACAACGAACTTCTCTCCCTCCTTTCTGTAGATTCCCCCTCCTTCGGTCCCGACGAAGAGACGTCCGGCGTGATCCTCCGCGAAACACTTCACCGATTTCCCCGGCAAACCCGACTCTCTTCCGTAAGCACGAACACCCGCCCGATTGAACGAGATTGCACCCTCATTAGAACCAAGCCACAACACTCCTGACTTGTCCTTGTACACAAAAAACACTTCGGTGGACATAGGACTTTCATCGGGAGCCTTCCATGCGACAGAGTCCCGGACAACCAACATCAATCCTTTCTGTGTTCCCATCCAGATCGAGTCGTCATTATCAGCAAGAAGAGAATACACAATCCCCTCCGGGAAACCTCTCGATGAATCGGGCGAAGTGAACACGCCATCAGAAAAGCGGGACACTCCGTTGGCTGTACCAAACCACAAGGTGCCGCCCTGGCTCTCCGCGACAGCGAGAACCCTGTTGTTGATGAGACCATGCTCTGTTGTGTAGTTTGTGAACGAATACCCATCGAACCTGCTGATACCATCTTGTGTGCCGATCCAGAGATAGCCTTTGGAATCCTGATGAACGCAATAGGCAGTTGATTGCAACAAGCCGTCGTCAACGGAGAATGTACGAAATGGGAGACGCTGAGCATCGGATGATTGGAAGAGCGCAAGACTCGTGAAAGCAATCAGCAGGCACAGCAGACTTTTCTGCACTAAGGAAGTTGGCTGGAGAAATATCATGGGTGTACGTTGAAGACATCCAACGGCAATTGACTCAAGTATGTGAAAAAGTTGGATTCCTGCAAGAGGAAACGATCCCGATGGGACGCCCAATGCAGAGCGTCCCATTGCGAGCAGGCACATCGCTGCAGACCGGTCCGTTCATCGGATGAAGATCATTTTCCTTGTCTGCACAAAGCCGGCGGTCACTAACCTGCAAAAATAGGAGCCGCTTGCCATTCCACTGGCGTTCCATTCCACGGAGTATCTCCCCGCACGCACGGTTTCATCAACCAGTGTTGCAATCTCTTGACCGAGGGCATTGTACACTTTGAGTGTTGCCCTTCCCTCCACCGGCATGTCATACACGATTGTTGTTGATGGATTGAAGGGATTGGGATAGTTGTTCTGCAGGGCAAACTCCGTCGGCACACCGAACCCCCACGAGATTCCTTGTCCCTTGTAGAGAATGGAGCTTGCCGGAACCTCGCCTGCACGGATTCTCTTTCCTTCGTTCACCTTCTTGGCAAGCTCTCGTGCTTTCGTGTAGTCTCTTCTCGTGGCGTCAGGATCAGTGAACAGCTGGGAGACGTACGTAAGCACCTCGCCCGCTGTTCGGTTATCCTCCGTAACAACGGTGTACTGGCCTACCTTCAACGATGCGAGGTTCATCACAAGCGCGGCTATTTCCATCAAGGCTTTGTCAATGTACGGGGGAATGTTCCTATCTCTGCTCAACGCATCCTGCCAATCCGAAAAGCTCAGCGTTGAAGCGAAAATGTCGAAGTGGGGCGTGTAGTGCTGCTGAACGAGCGCAATGTAGCTCTGCAGCTGTGCAGCAGTCTCGTCAAATCTCCCGTGCCCTCTAACGTGCACATCGAACTGGTGCTTCCAGTAGGGACGCTTTTGCGCATTGTTCAACACAACAAGCTGCGAGAGCGTGAAATCCACATCCACCGGCGTTGCGTCAACAACACTCGCCGGCTTCGGGTTCGCATCGGCAAGGAAGCCGAGCGGCTCGACGATCATGATATTGTAGCTGCCGACGGCGAGATCGGCAAAACTGTAACCGCCTGCATTGTCGGTCACAACATCCGAGAGAGGAAGCATTGCGTTATCCAACAATTTCACAATCACACCTGCCAGCGCGCCTCCGCCTGACCGGCTCACCGTGCCGGCGATGGAGCCGAAGACGGATGACGACCCGACACTCACGGTTGCAACCGTCGAGGTTGCAGGAGGGCATACGCCGTTCGTTACCACAGCGCGGAAGTGCGTGGTCGCGGTCAGCGCACCGGTGGCCAAGGCAGCAGCGGTTTCGCCGACAAGATCAGAGAATGTGATGCCATCGGCGGACGCTTGCCATTGGATCGCGCCGTTGTGGCCGGTCAGCGTTATCGTTGTACCCGTTCCGGAGGGCACGGAAGCATCAGCTGCGGTGGCGGTTCCACCGATGGAAGCAGCATCAGCAGCAACGCTTGCCGCCGCTGAGAACACGGCAGCACACACGCCGTTTTTCACTTCAGCACGAAACATCGTCGTCTGCGTTAGCGGACCGGTGTCCAGGGGATTATCAGTTGAGGCAATGTCATTCCACGTAGAACCGCCGTCGGTGGAAGATTGCCATTTCTGGATGGTGCCCATATGCCCGGACAGCGCGATTGTTGTCGACGAGCCGGAACAGATAGTGACGTCCGCCGGCGCGGCCGTCCCTCCCACGGAAGGTGCATTGACAATCAGCGCAGCTGCATTTGTTGTCGCGCTTCCAAAGGCATTTGTTAAGATTGCGCGGTACTGGTTTCCACTCTGCGCGAGATGTGCGACGAAACTGAGGGAACTGTTTGTTTCACCGCTGAGGTCGTTCCAGTTCGTGCCACTGTTTGTACTGATCTGCCATTGAACGGTCGGTGGAGGCTCGCCGCCAGACGAAGCGGAAAAGGTCGCAAGGTCCCCGTCGCAGACAAGCTGATCGGTGGGATTGCCGGTAACTTCCGCCTGCGTTCCAATCACAACATTATCTACTGCAAAACTTGCTCTGCTTCCCGATCCACTAAAATCGCGCTGCACCCAACGGAGCTGAACAACCGGCTGATTATCGCACGCTGAAGGAAGGGTCAACTCAACCGTCTGAAGATTCTGCGGAGTCGTAACCCCTGACCCTGTTTGCAATGTTGTATTGTTCTCATACACGCCGTTGGTCAATCCGCTCACCGAGGCGAAGTTTCCGACGACACCAACACGATACTGCAGGTCAACCTGATTGATCCTCGTGTTCGTGGTGCCATTATACGGATTCCGAATGGTCATGACATCGAACTTCACCTTTACGTTGGCAGCGCCGGTTGTTGCTACAGACAGAACAAGAGATGGATCTAAACTGCCTGTCGGAAGGATGCCGATTTTCCCGTCGAAATTATGAACACCTCCCGCCGTCGTACTTGCACTGCTGTTAGCGGTGAGACTCACATCTCCCGTTGGCGCCGTCAGTCGAAATGATGTTGTTGAACTCGTACCTAAACTCCAACCCTGCCATCCATCCGGATACGTTGTAGATGAATGCACCAGCCCGCCGAAGTCTTGTAGGTATGGCAGGGCTTGAGCCGTTGGATTGGTCTGCCCCCGCCCCACAACACTCAAGGCCACCAACGCGACAACAAGAAAAGGGACACGTTTCATGGGACCTCCATTGGAATTGTGAAAGAAAACGGTTGCTTTGCCCCCACACTATGTAGTCGTGCGAATGGACACGGCAGCAGTCGCGATGAAAAGAGAATGGAGAAGGGAGAGGAACTGGAGCGCTGACAGAACTCAACGATCAAGGCATACGGAGCGCCGGCGAGGACGCACTCCTGCCGTCCAAGAATCCCCCGCGGAAAAATCGGATGGGGCATTCCCACGCTCCAGTAAACGAGAGAGTGAGTCTTCTCAACGTGCGCGTCCGGCGCGCAGAGCTTTCGAAGCCCGGATTGGGCTCCTACGCGGTCATGGACAGGTCACTTCAGCAGCAACATCCGTCGAGTCTGGGACGACTCGCCGGCTGTAAGCCTATAGAAGTACACGCCGCTGGCGAGGTTGCTCGCATCGAATGTCGCGCGATGATGGCCGGCGTTCAACTCCGCGTGCAGCAGAGTCGCAACCTCGCGGCCTGCGACGTCGAACACACGCAATGCAGCAACCGCCGACCGAGAAAGCGTGAACGATATCGTTGTCGTTGGGTTGAAAGGATTGGGATAATTCTGATACAACTCCATCCGCACGGGAATATCGCGGTTCTCTGCAACAGCGGTGAGATCGTCGAGATTGATCTCCCACATCGAGCGGCCGTGCGTGAAGGCCAACGCGATCCTTGTCGGTGCGTGGATTTGCATGTCGCTCACCGCGGAATACGGCAGCCCCGTGCCCATAGCCTGCCATGATGCGCCGGTGTTTGTCGTGAAGTAGCATCCCACGTCGGTACCGACATAAAGGCGGTTCGTATACAGCGGATCTACCAACACGACATTGATTGGCGCCTCCGGCAAGTTGCTGCTGATATCCTGCCATGTCTGTCCTAAGTTGGTGGTGCGGAAAATATGCGGCAGGGGGCTGTCGAGTCGGAAACCGGAGAGGGTAACGTATGCGATGTTGTGATTGGTGTGATCGAAGCGGACTCTCGTAATCCACCGATTGGGCAGCCCCGCCTTGATGTCGATCCAGCTCGCGCCGAGATTCGTCGTTACCCAAACATTCCCGTCATCCGTCCCCACCATGATCACGTTGGAGTCGGTCTTTGCCACATCAATCGTTGTGATGGTGGCATACGCGCTGAAGCCGGGAACTTCACCATTCGTCAGATCGGGACTGATTGCCACCCAGCTTGCTGCTCGGTTTGTGCTTCGGTGCAGCATGTGTGAACCCGCATACAGAACCATTGGATTGTTCGGGTCAATGGCGATGGGCGTCGACCAGTTCTTTCGGCCCGTAAAGCCGGAGGTGGCGCTCGACGAACTGCTCCAGTTGTTCGTCGTCCTGCGAAGGGCTCCGTACTGCGATTCGGCATACTGATAGTTGCCGTCGGTGTAATCAATGATGCAGTAGAACCCATCGCCGCCGTTGATGCTTGCCCAGTTGCTTGTGCCGCCGGTGGTTGTTCGCGGCGTACCGTTGTCCTGCGTCCCGCCCATGCGGTTGTTGGGATTGGTATGACTGATCCATCCGGCGTAGAACTGCGTGATGTACAGGTCCTGATCGGTTTGTCGCGTCCAGCTTGCACTGCCGTTGGTCGTTCTGCAGAAGCCGCCGTCATTACCGACAAACATTTTCGTAACATCGGTGGGATGAAACACCAGCGCGTGATTATCGGCGTGCGATGTTGATTGCGTGGTCCACGACGCTCCACCGTTCGACGTCTTTCCGATAGTAACGCCAAAGACGATAACGCTATCGGGGTTGCGTGGATGTACGAATATTTTTCCGAAGTACCAACCGAAATTGCTGTACAAATTAGAGAGGCTGCCGTCGTTCGTCCGTGCCCACGTATCGCCGCCGTCGGTGGTCTTGTAACATCCAAAGAAGTTGCCCGGATCATCGGCATAGGCAACGTAAGCAATGTGAGGATGCGACGGAGAGATTGCAACCGCAGGCCGGCCAACGTTGGGGGCCGGAGCGGGCAACCCGTTCGTGAGAAGCGTCCACGACGTCCCTGCATCCGTTGTCCGGTAGATGCCCGTATGCACACCGCCAACATAGAGACGCCCCTGCGGTCCGCGCCTGCGCTGCCATGCTGCTGCCAAGAGGATATTTGTGTTCTGCGGATTGATCGCGAGATCGACAACTCCGGTTGTGTCGTTGATAAACAGGACGCGATCCCACGAGACGCCGGCGTTGGTGGACTTGTACACGCCGCGCCAGCTATTGCCGGTGTAGAGCGTGCCCATTGCAGCGACATAAATGATGTTCGTGTTCGTCGGATCAATAATAATCTTGCCGATGTGGCGAGTCTGTTCAAGACCGATGTTCGACCACGTTGCCCCGCCGTCGGTTGATTTGAACATCCCGACCCCGTCGTATGAATCGCCGCTGGAGTTTGCTTCGCCCGTTCCGGCGTACACAATGTTGTCGTTGGTCGGATCGACGGCAACGGCGCCCATGGAGAGACTTAAGAAGTGATCGGTGAGGGCTGTCCAATTCACACCGGCATTGGTCGTTTTCAGCACGCCACCATCGGCGGCGCCGATGTAAATGATGTCCGGATTCTGCTGGCTGATGGCCATTGCGGTAATTCGCCCGCCGATGTTGGAGGGGCCGCGCGGAATCCATTGCGGAACGCGCTGCATGCGCGCCGCCGCATGGAGCTGCTGTGCCTGTTCCCATGCCCTCTTGCGCAATTCTGGGTCAATATACCCCTGCGGATACGCCCGCTGCCGGAAGAACCAGTCGCTGGGTTGTTCCTTCCAGTCAAGTGTGGGCTTCCGATCGCTGTCCGGCCTGATACTCAACGCAATGAAGAGAGCAGCAGCATACAGCAGGATAGTAGTGGGGTAGATTACTCGATGGCTCATGGGACCTCCAGAGGATGGAAAGGACACGTACAAATGTATAAGTTTTTTTGTGGAATGCAACGCCCCACCGGACTGTTTTTCTTTCTTGCGCGATGCACTGCCGACCTACGCCAAAGGAATCTTGAAACGGGAACGGAAATCTACTACGTTGTTTACCGAAACTGTGCAGGGAATGTGTCTCTTGACCTATAGGAGGAAGGTACATGGATATCTACACGGATCAATTCTCACTCTCAACCAAAGGCAATTCTGAAGTCATAGACGTTACCGACAAAGTGCAGGCGATGATCAGCAAACGAAAGCTGAACGAGGGACTGGCAACGGTGTTCGTGGTCGGTTCGACGCTCTCGATAACCACAACGGAGTTCGAGCCGGGTCTGCGACGCGACATTCCCGAAGCGCTCGAGCGCCTTGCACCGCAGCATCAGCGCTATCACCACGACGACACCTGGCACGACGGCAACGGACACTCACACGTCCGCGCAGCACTCATGGGGTGCTCGCTTTCCATCCCGTTCCGTAACGGCGAGTTGATGTTAGGAACGTGGCAGCAGATTGTTGTGGTGGATCACGACAATCGTCCGCGCCAGCGAACGGTAGTTGTGCAGATGATCGGGAAATAGAATCACCCTCCTCTCTTGCACTCGCTCGAAGAGTTTTGTATCTTGCCTGCGCAGTTGGGCAAGAGTGGAACGGTTTAGATTGGAGAGCTGGCAGAACGGCTATTGCACCGGTCTTGAAAACCGGCGCCCGCAAGGGCTTGGGGGTTCGAATCCCTCGCTCTCCGCTTCCACACTCTCCATCACCCATCACTCCACTACTCCACGACCCCATCACTCCGCTCCTCCGTTCCTCTTCGCCCAGCCTCGCCACTCTACTCTTCCGCGCGTTGCTTCTCCATCACCTTTTCCCTATCTTTTGTGTGCCAATCCTGTTTGCAAATCCACTGCATCCCCGATGACAACGAATGCCCGGACGAACCAGAACCACCACATCACGCAAGCAGCAGCACGTTGCCCTGACACTTACACGAGACGTCGGGTTTAGGGCGAAGACAACGGGTTTCGAACGCTACGAGTTTGTTCACAACGCATTGCCGGAACTGAACTACAAGGACATCTCCACCTCCACCCTTTTTCTCGGGAAACTTCTCGCGGCGCCACTGATGGTGTCGTGCATGACAGGCGGCTATCGCGATGCGCTCAAAATCAACCGCCGGCTTGCCGAGGTGTGTGAGGAACAAGGCATCGCCATGGGCGTCGGCAGCCAGCGGCAGGCTCTGGAGGACACGCAGTACCATCGCACGTTCAGCGTCGTGCGCGAGGTTGCCCCCTCGACGCCGATCATCGGAAACATCGGTGCGGCCGAAGTTGCAACGATGACCGATGCCGACGCAGCACAGCGCCTGGTGGATTTGGTCAAGGCCGATGCATTTGCCGTTCACCTCAATCCGGTTCAAGAACTCCTCCAGCCCGAAGGCAACCCGAATTTCAAAGGGGTGTTGAAAGGCATCGAACTTCTCGTGAAGCATCTTCCTGTTCCGGTGATCGTGAAAGAAATCGGGGCGGGGATTTCGGCCGACGTTGCCCGGCGTTTGCTCGATGCAGGCGTTCGCTATATCGACGTTGCCGGTGCCGGCGGAACGAGCTGGGCGGGCGTGGAGACGCTCCGCAGGAAAGATCGCGCTGTCGCGTCACGATTCTGGGACTGGGGCATTCCCACGGCGGAGGCACTGCGCGCGGTGGCGTCCTTGAAATCGCCGACACGTCCTTTCACCCTCATCGCTTCGGGCGGCGTTGCGTCGGGCATGGACGTTGCCAAATCCATCGCGCTCGGCGCCGACCTCGCGGCAGCGGCCAGGCCTCTGCTGCAGGCACTCACATCGGGCGGCACGGCAGGATTGCGCAATCTGATCGCGCAATGGGTCGCTGAGCTGCGCGCAGTCATGTTTCTTACCGGCAGCGCAACCCTTGCTGCGCTTGCCCAGGCACCGGTGGTTCATCGCGGCAGCCACCCTCATGCGGAGAGCCACGCGTGAACGTGCATCAGCGCCGTTACGAGGTGCTCCGCAGAATGGTCGATCGCCGTTTGCGCACACTCATCAGGCGCAACCGTCCTGCAGACCTCCACGAAGCATGCCGCTACGTTCTTTCGGCAGGAGGAAAGCGCGTCCGCGCGGTGCTCGTATTGCTTGCCTGCGAAGCGGTGGGCGGCAAAGCCCGCAGCGCACTCGATGCAGCGGTTGCCGTTGAACTGATGCACAACTTCACGCTTGTGCACGACGACATCATGGATCATGCGGCAACACGCCGCGGGCAACCGACAGTGCACACGCGTTGGAATGTGAATCATGCCCTGCTCGTGGGAGATGTGTTATTGGGATTCTCCTACCGGCAGTTGCTGCAGACGCACACGCCGCATCTCGACCGCGCCCTCGAGATCTTCACCGAGGGATTCATTGCGGTGTGCGAAGGGCAGGCGTTGGACATCGAGTTCGAGCAGCGCACCGACGTGACCGTGCGCGAGTATTTTGAGATGATCGCCCAAAAGACCGGCCGGCTCATCTCCACCGCCACGGAACTCGGCGCACTCATCGGCGGAGGGACGGAACGAGAACTCGACGCATTCCGCCGCTTCGGGCTGTTGCTGGGCCGCGCCTTTCAGCTGCAGGACGACCTGCTCGATGTTGTTGCCGAAGAGGCGAACTTCGGCAAGACCATCGGCGGCGACATTTTGGAAGGCAAGAAAACGTTCCTTCTCCTGAAGGCACTCGAACGCGCAACGGGATCGCAGCGCACAGCGTTGATGGCTGTGATGAAAAGGAAAAGCGCTCCGCGCCATCACATGCCAAGCACGGACGAAGTGAAGCGGATTACGGCCATTTACCGCGCCACGGGGGCACTCGACTTCGCCCGCCAGCGCATCCGTCGCGACACGGAACGGGCACTGCGTGCGCTGTCGCCTCTGCCGGAAAGTCCTGCACGTGCAACGCTCATCTGGCTCGCAGAGATGTTGGTACGAAGAAGTTCCTGATGACCGAAGTTACCGTCACAATTAAGAACCGGGCAGGCATGCATACACGACCTGCGGCGGAACTTGTCAAGACTGCGGCAAAGTTTCGTTCCGATTTCACAATCTGTAAGGACGGAATTGAAATCAACGGCAAAAGTATCATCGGCGTCATGACGCTCGCAGCGGAGCAAGGCTCGCAGCTCACGCTGCGCTTCGACGGCGTTGACGAAGAGGAGGCGAAGAACGCGGTAGTGAGTCTGTTCGAACGCGGCTTCGGCGAGGAAATGTGATGGACCAGATCAAAGACAGTGAAGTTGTGTTGACGGGGTTGCCGGCAGCCCCCGGCATCGCCATCGGCCGCGCGTACGTGTACAGCAAACATATCCCGAAGGTCCAGCAGCGGTCCATTGCGCCGGACGACGTGCCGGGTGAAATCGATCGTCTGCGCGCCGCAGTGGCACGATCGGAAAAGGAACTGAAGAAAATCCTTTCGTTCACCGAACAGAAAATTGGCCGACAGAGTGCCCTCATCTTCGAAGCACAAATCATGATCCTTCATGACTCCGTGCTGATGGAAGCGATCGAACGCCGGATCAAGGAGGAGTTGAAGAACGCCGAGTTCATCGTCTTCGATGAAGTCGGCAAGTACCGCCGCATGATGCTGGCCTCGCCGGACGAGTATGTCCAGGAGCGTGCCCACGACGTTGACGACGTGATGAACAGAATCATTCGGAACATTCAGGATCAAAAATTGTTCTCACGACTCGAAGGCGAATCCATCATTGTTTCCGAGCATCTCACGCCGGCCGATACGGTTATTTTCAGCCGGAACCAAATCCTCGGCTACGCAACTGATACGGGCGGTCTGACCTCTCACGCGGCGCTCCTCTCCCGTTCACTGAAGATTCCCGCCGTGCTGGGGCTGCGCACGGCGACAAAGTTCATCAAGACAGGAGACCTGCTGGCCATTGATGGCTTTGCCGGCACGGTGATCGTTCACCCCACGAGCGACACCATCGAGAGCTTACAGCGCAAAGATCAGCGCCTGAAGGAATTCGAGAAAAAACTCGAAGGCATCGCAGGTCTCCCGGCCGAAACCCTCGATCACAAACGCATCGAGCTTTCGGCCAATCTCGAATTTGAAGATGAAATCGAGTTCGCTCTGCGGCAGGGGTCGCAAGGCATTGGCCTCTACCGCACCGAAGGCCAGCTCATGGGGCGCTCCACGTTTCCGACAGAAGACGAGCAGGCTGCCGAGTATACGCGCGTAGCCGAAGCGATGTTTCCTCACCCCGTCATGTTCCGCACTTTCGACATCGGCGGCGACAAGTTCTCTCCCGACCCGATGAAGGAAGAGAATCCGTTCCTCGGCTGGCGCGGCATCCGCGTATCGCTGGACCGGCCCGAGATGTTTCTCGATCAGCTGCGGGCAATTTTGCGCGCCAGCGCGAAGAAAAATGTCCGCGTCTTCTTCCCGATGGTCAGCAAGGTGAGCGAAGTGCGCCGTGCGAAGGAGTACGTTCAACGCGCAAAAGAAGACCTGAAGCTGCGCGGCATCCCCTTCGACCCGAAGATGCCCATCGGCGTTATGATCGAAGTCCCCTCGGCGGCAATCACCGCCGATGAAATTGCGCGGGAGGTCGATTTCCTCAGCATCGGCACGAATGACTTGATCCAGTATATGCTGGCCATTGATCGCGGCAACAATCTTGTCGCTTCGATCTACCAGGAACTCAACCCGGCGATCATTCGCACGATCAAGGGCATTATCGACGCAGGACACAAACATGGCAAGTGGGTGGGAATGTGCGGCGAGATGGCCGGCAACCCGGTGGCAACGATGCTGCTCGTAGGACTTGGACTCGACGAGCTGAGCGTCGCTCCGGCTGTCCTTCCCGAAATCAAGAAGATCATCCGCTCTATCAAGTACAAGGAGGCAAAGCGCATTGCAGATCGCGTTCTTTCTCTTCCCACGGAGAAGGAGATCAAGCAATACCTCGGCTCCGTCCTGAAAGAGAAACTGCCTGATCTGCCTCTTGACGATCTTGAAACGAGCCGATGATGCAATCATAACAATACCCAAAATCATGACTCTCGAAGACATTCGGCAAGGCGATCCCTCAGGGATGTACGATCTCATCAAGAATTTCCCACAGCAGGTGGAAGAAGCCGTCCTGATCGGCACTGCGACGGACATCCGCATCAGGACACGCGGCATACGGAACATTGTTCTGTGCGGTATGGGAGGTTCTGCCATTGGCGGAGATTTGTTGCGCAGCTACGTGCTCGATGAACTGGCCGTTCCGTTTCTGATCAATCGTTCGTACACCCTTCCGGCATTCGTCGGCGCTCACAGTCTCGCCATCATTTCCAGTTACTCCGGCACAACCGAAGAAACGCTGACGTGCTACCGCGAAGCGATCAAGCGCGGCTGCCGCATCCTCGCGATTGCTTCCGGCGGAACAGTAGAGCAGATGGCCCGAAAACATCGCCACGTCTTCATCAAGGTGCCGGGCGGCCCCTCGCCGCGAGCGGCACTCGGCTACTCGTTCTTTCCGCTTCTCATCGCACTGACAAGGCTCAGGCTCATCTCACCGAAGACGCGAGAGGTCAAGGAGACGATCGCGTTGCTCAAACGGAAATCCGACGAGTACTCCAACCCGGAATCGGCCGCGAACACCGCGCTGCTCTTCGCGCAGCAGTTGTTCGGACGCATCGGCGTCGTGTACTCCGCCTCCGAACGGCTGGATGCCGTCAACACACGATGGAGGGGCCAGATCGCCGAAAACGCCAAATCCCTGATGTGGGGACACGTCCTGCCGGAAATGAACCACAACGAACTCGTCGGCTGGAAGGTGTTAGAGAAACAGATGCGAGAGATGCAGGTGTTCTTCTTGCGTGACAGAGAGGATCACCCGCGTGTCGCGCGGCGGCTGGATATCACCAAGCAACTTCTCCGCAACCACACGGCACATGTCACGGAAGTGTGGAGTGAAGGAACGTCGCGCCTGGCGCGCCTCTTTTCTCTTATCCACCTCGGAGATTGGGTGAGCTTCTACCTTGCTATGCTCAACAAGGAAGATCCGATGCCGGTGAAGATGATTGACTACCTGAAAGAAGAGCTGAGCAAAGGAGGGTAGCCACGACCGGGCGTTACGAACCTTTCCCCATCCGTTCGCTGGAGTTGTTCCGATTCGAAGATTCCATCAAGAAACGTCGAAAGCTTCATGACCAAGCAACATAGAATCGCAATCATCGTTTTCCTTCTGACCATGGCGGCAATCATTTTCGTGACGTTCTTCCGCAACGGGACTGCATGGTAGCGTGTTGCCGCCTCATTGAGCTTTTGCCAAACCGATTTTGCTTTCCCGTTCGTATAACTACCACACAAACGAACAACGGGAGTCACATCGTGGGCCGCTATGACATTCTTCGAGAAATCCAGCAGCTCGATCCTGAGCAGAACAACATGCGGATTATGTTCCTCTCCTTCGGCTACGAGTTTTCGTGGGATTCGATTCGAGCGCTGGAGATTGCCCTCTACCGCACCTACTGCTCGCCACGCATATCAGGATTGCTCGACCGGACCGGAGAGTTCCGGAACTACACGCAACGCCGCTACGACGACACATCGCTGTTGATGGCGGAGATTTGTAAGTGGGGATATCTCGAGGGGCGCGGCAGAGAAGCCCTGGAGCAAATGAACTGGGCACACGGTCACTACAGAATTGCCAACGAGGATTTCCTCTACGTCCTCTCTACGTTCATCTACGAACCTATTTACTGGATCGACAAGTACGGCTGGCGACCAACATGCGAGCAGGAAAGGAAGGGATACTACTTCTTCTGGCGAGAAGTCGGAAAGCGAATGGGAATGACGGACATCCCATCGAGCTATGAAGAGTTCGAGCGGTGGAAGCACGCATACGAAGAGCGCTCTTTCACGTATGCGGAGAGTAACAACCGCGTGGGGACGCTGACGCGCGAGTTGTTCGTCTCGTGGTTCCCGCAGTTTCTTGCCCCGGTAGTGCGTCGTGCAATCTATTCTTTGCTGGACGATCGCATGCTCGAAGCCTTTGGTTTCCCAAAACCTCACCCCGTGATGCGCAAGCTCGTTGATGCTGCACTGCGGATGCGCGCGCGCATCGTTCGCTTTCTTCCGCCGCGCACCAAGCCTCATTTTTTCATGGACAATCCCAACCGAACCTACCCCAGGGGCTACGCCATCCAGAAGTTAGGCCCGCCGAAGTTGGTGGAGAGAGAAAAGGGTGGCCGTCTCTCCGGTACAGCACCTGCCTGATGAGTTTCCATTATGCGCAGGATGGTGCGGGCCGCGGCCGTTCACGATTCGTGAACCGCCGCTTTCTCTGCCAACGGCATGCGTTCTCGCCCTTCGCCATCTGTTGGCTCAGGCTCGCGCAGCTCTTTGGAGAAGTACGAGTAGACGGCAGGAATCACATACAGCGTCAGCCCGCTTGCAAAAATCATCCCGCCCACCACGGCGATACCCATCGAAACGCGACTCTCCGCACCGGAGCCAAGTCCCAGTGCAATCGGCAGGATGCCGAGGATCGTCGAGAGACTCGTCATGAGGATGGGACGAAACCGCGCCGCAGCAGCGCTCCTGACGGCATCCAACACGGAGAGACCGAGCGCCTTCCGTTGATTGGCAAACTCGACGATGAGAATGCCGTTCTTCGTCACCAGGCCGATGAGCATGATCTGCCCGATCTGGCTGAAGATGTTGAGCGTTTGATTGAAGTACCACAGCGAGAGCAGCGCTCCGGCTACGGCAAGAGGAACCGTGAACATGATGATAAACGGATCGCGGAAGCTCTCGAACTGGGCGGCAAGAATCAAATACGTCAGCAGCAACGCCAGAAGGAAGACGAAGATGAGGCTCGACGAACTTTCGGCAAAATCGCGCGCAGCGCCCGTCAGCGCCGTGCTGAACGATTCGTCCAAAACCTTCTCGGCGATTTCGTCCATTGCCTTGATGCCGTCGCCCAGCGTGTAGCCCGGCGCGAGCCCTGCCGACACCGTCGCCGAAATGTAGCGGTTGAAGCGATACAGTTGCGGCGGGTTCGCCTGCTCTGCAATCTTCACAAGATTATCCAGCTGGATGAGTCGCCCGTCGCGGCTGCGGACGAAAATGGATTTCAGATCGAGCGGGTCGTCGCGGTTTTCCCGCGTCAATTGGCCTATCACCTGATACTGCTTTCCGTCTTTGATGAAGTAGCCGTAGCGTTGCCCGCTGAGTGTGAGCTGGAGTGTTTGAGCAATATCGCTTACGGAAACTCCCAAGGCACGCGCGCGTTCGCGATCAATGCGCAGCAGCATCTCCGGCTTGTTGAACTTGAGATTCACGTCCACAACGCTAAAAGCCGGATGCCTCCCCGCCTCATCCAGGAAGCGCGGCAGCTTCGCTTTCAACTGTTCGAAATTTGGTGCCTGAATCACATACTGCACGGGCAGTCCGAAGCGCGCCAGGCCGCCGCCGACCGAAATCGTTTGTTCCTGCACCACTATGGTGCGCGCGTCGTTCAAGCGGCGAACCGCGCGGGCCAGTGCCTCCGCAATCTCGCTTTGCCGGCGCGGGCGTTTCCCAGGCGGAACAAGCGTCACCGTCGTAACGCCGGAGTTTGCGCCGCCGGCAAACCCGGAGGTATTGGCGATGACAGCATCCACCTCCGGAACCTCATTCTTCACCAATGCGATCAGACTGTCCATGTACGCATCCATCCGTTCGAACGACGTCCCTTCCGGAGCCGTCGAGGTCAGGCGCAAGCGACTGCGATCTTCCAACGGGGCAAGCTCTTGCGGCAGAATGGACCCCAAGAGCCACATGAGCACACCGGCTCCGCCAATAACAGCAAACGCCACCCAGCGGCGCCGCAAAAATGCCGCGAGCGTGCGTTCGTATCCTGCAACGAGCCTCGCAAAGAACGGCTCGGTAAGATTGTAAAAACGGTTGTGCGCGTGATGCCCCTTGATCAGGCGCGTGCTGACCATCGGCGTGAGTGTGAGTGCAACGAAGGACGAGATGAGGACTGCCCCGCCGATGACGATGCCAAACTCCTTGAAGAGCCTCCCCGTCAATCCCTGCAAGAACACGATCGGCATGAAGACGACAATGAGGGCGATCGTCGTCGAAATGATAGCGAAGTACACTTCCTTCGATCCCTTCAATCCTGCTTCAATCGGATGCATGCCGTCTTCGATCTTGGCGTAGATGTTTTCCAGCATCACGATGGCGTCATCCACCACAAGGCCGATCGCTAACACCAAACCCAGCAGCGTCAGAACGTTCACCGAGAAGCCTGCAACATACATGATGAAGAACGTTCCGATGAGCGATACGGGAATTGCGAAAACGGGAATGAGCGTCGTTCGCCAATCGCGCAGGAACGCAAAGATAATCAACACAACAAGCATAAACGCCAGCAGGATGGTCTCGCGCACTTCCGCGATGGATGTTCGGATGTACTTCGTTGTGTCGAAGCCTATACTCAGGCTGATGTCTTCCGCCAGATCTTTTTTGATTTGCTCGATGCGCCGGTTGAATTCATCGGCGATGGCGATGTGGTTGGAACCGGGCTGCGGAACGATCGCAACGGCGACGCGGGGACCCGTAAGGCCCTTTGAGACGGAGCGCTCGTTCTCCGGCCCAAGTTCCGCCCGTCCGATATCGCGGAAGCGAACGATCCGTCCGTTCTGTTCGCTGATAATCAGATTGTTGAACTCCTCGGGCGTTTCGAGCCTGCTGAGGGTTCGCACCGTCAGCTCGACATCGTTGCCTTCGATGCGCCCGGCCGGGAGTTCGATATTTTCGGCATTGAGCGCGTTGCGCACGTCCAGCGGCGTGAGCTGGAACGCAGCCAGCTTGCGCTGATCCATCCACAGACGCATCGAGTAGCGCTTCTCGCCGAAGATGCGGACCTCGCTGACGCCCGGGATAGTTTGCAGCCGCTCCTTGAAGATTCTGTCTGCGATCTCCGAGAGCTGCAGGAGGTTGCGCGTGTTGCTCGTGATGTTCATGATGATGATGGGCGTTGCATCCGCGTCGGCCTTGGACACGACCGGCGGGTCGGCATCCGGCGGCAAGTTCCCGACAGCGCCGGCAACTTTGTCCCGCACATCATTTGCCGCAGTTTCTAAATCAACATCTAATTCAAACTCGATCGTGATGATGCTTGTCCCGTCCCGGCTGGTGGAGGTGATGGTGCGAATGCCCGGCACACTGCTCACGGCGTCTTCGAGCCGCTCGGTGATCTGCGACTCGATGACGTCGGCATTCGCTCCGGTGTAGTTCGTGCGGACGGTGATGACCGCCGGGTCCACGTTCGGATACTCACGCACGCCCAGATACGTAAACCCGATGACGCCGAAGAGGACCACGATCGTGGAGAGGACAATAGTGAACACCGGTCGCTGAATGCATGTCGCGGAAAGACTCATGGCCTGCGCTCCGGAGGTTTGTCCTGCAGGGCAACACGCACCGGCATCCCCGGCCGCAGCTGCAGGATGCCTGAAAGGATGAGTGTATCGCCTGCACGTAATCCTTCGGTGATCTCGACACGATCTTCGGTCCGAACACCGATCTCGACCGAACGGGCTTCTGCCCTGCCGTCGCGGTACAGAAACACCTTCTGACCCTTCAACTCCGGTACGAGGGCAAACGATGGAATCATCAGAGTACGACGTTCCTTGAACGTCACTTCGATCGAGGTAAACGCGCCGGGAAGCAGTGCGCGGTCGGTGTTGGCTCGCAGCGCCCGCATCCGCAGTGTTCGCGTTCTTTCGTCAATCCGCGGCTCGATCGCATAGACCGTAGCCGTGAGCGGATGCCGCGACGTTTCGGTCGCGAACGTAATCTTATCGCCGACGCGTACCTCGCGGGCATAGCGTTCAGGAACGGAGAAATCAATCTTCACCGTGCTATTATCTTGCAACGTCGTAATAACGGTTTGCGGCGAGATGTAACTCCCCTCGCTCACAAATCGCAGCCCGAGCGTTCCATCGAACGGCGCTTTGATTTCCGTCTTGTCGATCTGCGCTTTGACGAGCTGGACTTCTGCCTTTGCAATGTTCAAGCTGGTGACAGCGTTCTCGAACTCTTCTTTGCTCGTGAGGTTCTTTTCGTACAACTGACGCTGACGTTCCTCCTGCTGCTCTGCCAGCGTCTGTCGCTGTTGCGCCCGTGCAAGCTGTGCCTGCAGTTCCGCGTCGTTGATCTTGACCAACAGATCGCCCTTTCTCACTCGCCCCCCCTCTTTGAACGATATTCGTTCGATCTTGCCCGAAACCTCGCTGCGGATTTCCACCTCTTCGTTCGCCAGCACCGTACCGACCGTCGTCACTTTTCCGCCCATTGTTTCCTGCTGCACCACCACCGCTCGCACTTCCATCATCTCTCCACCCGAACGCGAACTCGGCGCCTTGGTTGATGAGGTGAAGAACCCGGTCTTCGGAAGCGCCAGGACAACGACGACAGCAGCAACACCCGTGAATATCCAAATGCGTTTCTTGTTCATATCCCTTTCTTAGACTTGATACACTACCTCCGTTCTCGCACTGCTCTGAAGTGTTCAACGGAAATCGGAAAACCATAGTTTCCGTCGTACTCTGGCTTGCTCTCCTCCCCGGCACTCATGGAGTTTTCTCCACGGTTGATTTTCGATAAGAGAGAAAGAACAAGACCGCCAGCAGCGCATCAACCAATCCGAAGCCTAACAGCAGAGCAGGAACGCGCTGCTCCGCAAACAACCAAACGATGGTAACCGCGTACGAAAGCTTTTCCAGAATAGCAACGAGCATCACCGGTCGGTAGCGCACCGGATCGGTGGAGATGAGAAGAAAGAGAATCTGCCACACCAGCGTGACGCTGAGGAAACCGAAGTAGTGCTCCGGATGCGTGATTGCCGGCGGGAAATCTGCCCCGATTTGCTTCTCGGCAAAATACATTGGCATCAGGATGAGAATTCCGTAGATGCCGGCGATGCGGAACACCCATGCAGCGAACGTCATCGTCTCGACTCCTTCGACTGCGCGGTTGTTGTCCGTGGTGTGATGATGAGACTGAGAAGATCGGTCTTGGACGGATCACGCTCGAGGTACGGATACCGTTCGCCCTCGTGATAGTCAACGCTGTAACTCGTAAAGTAGTCAACGTTCTGGACGAGCAGCTCGAGCGGCGCAGGATTGGTTCTTGCCCAACGCACGGCATCCTGAAGAACATGCTTGGAGAACTTCCTTCCGTTCACGGCGATCACCTTCATGTTGGGGGCCAGCCCTGCGCGGTCTGCGGGACTGAGAGGCACGACGTCGACGATCTCACCATCCTCCGAAAGGAGCAAGCCCAGAGAGAAGCGATGATCGAGCTGCTTGTCGCGATCCTCCAACGCCTTCATCATGCTGTTCATCGAATCGCGATAGACGAGCCTCCAGCCTGCTCGCTCGATTCCACCGAGCGGTACTCGCGGCCGGGTACTGCTCAACCGCTCGGAAAAGAAATTCGCCCAATCGTACGGCGCAACCGCACGCATTGCAGCAACGAGATCATCGAAGGTGTACGGCTTGACCGTGGGGCCGGAGTTCTCGCCGCCGTGGAAGAGCCTGCAAAAATCGTCGAGCGACTTCTTTCCTTGTGTTTGCTGACGGATGATGACATCGGCTTCGAGCCAGATCAGGGTTCCCTCATCGTAGAAGTCCACTCCCCGACGGAGCGACGCCCAATCGCGCCGCGCCCCGTAGAGTATCTGCGCTGCATCGGCAACATCTTGCAGCGGGCGCCACTGGCGGCCTGGCCGATAATCCAGTTCGGCTGCGCGGAGGGCGAGATGATCTCTGAACTGCTCGGGAGTTCGCAAACCCGATCGCGCTGTGAGGATGTTCCCGAGATACTGCG
>JBBIRR010000042.1:0-31899 GCA_037441705.1 Ignavibacteriales bacterium | reverse complement strand
TTGCCGCGATGCGGCCGAGCGTGGTACCGTCTCGTTCCGCAAGGAACATCTCCATCTCGGCATGGCGGTAGAAAGGATTGTTCTTGCGATCAATCAGCTTCTTTCGATCCAGCAGCAGCGGAGGAACCCAGTACGGGTTGCCTTCATAGATGCGCCACTGAAATTTGATGAAGACCATCTCCTCACGCTTCGACCGCACAGGACGAATGGTGATCGGTCCGATAGCTCATTCCTTTCGCTATGATGATGAAGTTGAAGACCCCTGTGGAGATGCAAACAACAATGGACGGGCTGGATGACGTCGTGCGCTTGATGCGCCGCCGCGCGGGAGTGCCAAAGAACGGCAACGCTTAGGTGATGACGCCCAACTTCTTGCCGATAGTGCCGAAGGTATCCAGGATTCTATCGAGATGGCGATCCTCGTGTGTTGCCATGTAGCTCGTGCGCAGCATCTGCATCCCCTGGGGTACGCCGGGACTGATGAAGGCATTGACAAACACGCCCGCATCGAACAATGCCCGCCAGAATACAAACGTGTTCAGATCGTCGCCGATGATGACCGGGACGATTGCCGTGGGACTTTCGATGATCTTGAAGCCCATGTCCTTGAAGCCCTTGCGCATCTTTTCGGCATTACGCAGCAGTCTCTTGATCCGATCCGGTTCTCGTTCGAGAATATCCAACGCCGCCAGAGCAGCAGCAACGGAGGCAGGCGTGGGACTTGCGCTGAAAATGAGCGCCGGAGCGTTGTGTTTCAGGTAATTGATCACCGGCTTATCGGCCACCACAAAACCGCCCAGCGACGCAAACGTCTTGCTGAATGTTCCCATCGTCAGGTCCACTTCTTTCTCCAGCCCGAAGTGGCTTGCCGTGCCGCGTCCGCCTTTGCCGATGACGCCCGTCGCATGCGCATCGTCCACCATGATGCGGGCATTGTATTTTTTCGCCGTCACCACAATGTTCGGCAGATCGGCGATTGTGCCCGTTGTGCTGAACACGCCGTCGGTGACGACGAGTTTGGGTTTTTCCATCGGCAGCGACGCGAGAACACGCTCCAGGTCCTTCATGTCATTATGCTTGAAGCGGACGAACTCCGCAAAAGCTCCCTTCGCCATGAGGTTGCCGGCAACGATGCACGCGTGATTGTCGCGGTCGGAGATAACGTACTCCCCCTTTTGCACGAGGGTGGGAATGATTCCTTGCGCGGTTTGGTACCCGGTGCTGTACAGCAAGCACGCTTCTTTGTGAAAGAAATCGGCGAGGCGTTCTTCGAGCTTGATGTGCAGATCGAGCGTGCCGGTGAGATAGCGTGAGCCTGAACAGCCCGTGCCGTACTTCTCGATGGCTTTGATGGCAGCCTGCTTGACGCGCGGGTCGGAGGTCAGTCCCAGATAATTGTTCGATCCCGCCATGATGATATGCCGGCCCTCGATAATCACCTCGGGCCCTTCGTTCTCTTCGATGGGGCGAAAGTACGGATAGTATCCGGCAGCTTTGATTTCGTCGGCGCGGGTGAACGTCCAGCACTTCTCAAACAGATCAACAGGCTTCTTCTCTGTTGTACTCAATCGCAATTCCTCAGGACCGTGATGGGAAATGTATGTCAAACCGCCGGATTCTCGCATCGCTCGCTTCACTCGCCGCCTTCTGTGCAGGATTGACTCTCAAATTCGTTTTCAATATACTTCAACCGCTTTTCAAAGTCAATCAACCACCTTCTGCATCAGGTCGCCCGCTTTGTGGCAGTAAAAGCACTCGTTACCGGCGCCACCGGCTTCGTCGGCAGCCATCTGGTCGACTACCTTCTCCAAAGAGCCTACGCCGTTCGGTGCATCGTTCGCAGCACCAGCGACACCCGCTGGTTGGACGGCAAGCCTGTTGAGGTTGTGAGAGGAGATTTGTTTGATGATGAAGCGCTGCGCGCGGCGGTCAGCGGTGTTGACTATGTCTATCATGCTGCGGGTCTGACCAAAGCGAAGACACGAGAAGAATACTTTCGCGCCAACGCGACCGGCACGCGCAACATCCTCGAGGCAACACTCAAGCACAATCCGACGCTGAAACGCTTCGTGCACATCAGCAGTCAGGCGGCGGTTGGCCCCAGCGAAAGCATCACACCGATTACGGAAGAACGCGAAGCGCGTCCGATCACCACCTACGGCAAGAGCAAGTGGCAGGCGGAAGTCGAGTGCCGCGCCGTGCAGCAGCGACTGCCCATTACCATCGTTCGACCGCCGGTGGTCTACGGCGAGCGCGAGAAGGACGTGTTGGAGTTTTTCCGAACCTACAGCCGGGGCTTGCAGCCGATGGTGGGTTTTTCGGAGAAGTATGTGAGCATGATTCACATTGCCGACCTCGTGCGCGGCATTGTGCTGGCCGGAGAAACCGAACGGGCGCGCGGCCAGACGTATTTCATCACGTCGAAAGAAGTGTACGGCTGGCGGCAAATCGGCGACGCAACGCGCAAAGCAATGAAGCGGGGCGCGCTGCGCGTTCATGTGCCGGAGTTCGCCGTGTACGTGATCGCCGCCTTCGCCGAACTCGGCGCGCTCTTCAGCTCGAAACCCGCACTCATCAACTTCGAGAAAGCGCAGGAAATGGTCCAGAACTACTGGACATGCGATCACACAAAAGCCAAAAGGGAGCTGGGATTTGAGCAGGAGATTTCTCTTGAAGAAGGAGTGACCCGAACCGTGCAGTGGTACATTCGGGAAGGCTGGCTCAAGTAGTTGCATCCGTGCACGACATTTAGTATATTTGTGGTACAATTGATCGCGGGGTGGAGCCCGTCCGGAAAGCAGACGAGGCTTTCTTCGAATCCGAGTGTGATACCTGATCGCGGGGTGGAGCAATTGGTAGCTCGTCGGGCTCATAACCCGAAGGTTGTAGGTTCAAGTCCTACCCCCGCTACAACGCAGAAGCGCCTCGATTTTTTCGGGGCGCTTTCTTTTTTAGTGCGACGGGGATGCAGCGGGTTCAAGCTGAACGCTTTGTGTGAAGTGCCGCCGCTTTCGGGCGGCATCCTACCCCCGCTACAACGCAGAAGCGCCTCGATTTTTTCGGGGCGCTTTCTTTTTGGTGCGCACATTTTCGTTCAGTGCTGAATGGGATGCTACGCGCACTTTTCTCTTCCTTGCCTTTCGGCTCCATTTTCTCTACCTTTTTGGAGGGTTTTTTCCATCTTATGCGTGAAGAGAAATGCTTGAGCAATACGCACCCATAGGAATCATGATGGTGTTGGCGGTCGTCTTCGGCATCGTGCTTGCCAACATCAACAGGTGGATCGGTCCGAAAAAGCCGAACGAGGAGAAACTCTCCACGTACGAGAGCGGCATGGAGCCGATCCGCACCGCGCGTGAACGCTTCTCGGTGAAGTTCTATCTCGTTGCCATGCTGTTCATTGTGTTCGATATCGAAATTGTCTTCATGTATCCGTGGGCGGTGGGGTTCAAGGAGTTGGGCCTGTTCGGGTTCGTGGAGATGATGGTGTTCATCATCGTGTTGTTGGTGGGGTTTCTTTACATCTGGAGGAAAGGAGCGCTGCAATGGGATTAGCACGCATTGAACAGGACGGCTTCCTGCTCACGAAGCTGGATGCCGTCATCAATTGGGCTCGAAAGAACTCCCTCTGGCCCATGCCGATGGGGATTTCCTGCTGTGCCATCGAGATGATGGCAACGGCATCGCCCCGGTTCGATATCTCGCGGTTCGGCTCTGAAGTCATGCGCTTTACGCCGCGCCAGTGTGATGTGATGATTGTGGCCGGAACCGTTACCTACAAAATGGCGAGAGTCGTGCGCAAGATCTACGATCAGATGCCCGAACCGAAGTGGGTGATTTCGATGGGCGCCTGCGCCTCGAGCGGCGGCATGTTCCGTTCCTACTCCGTCGTGCAGGGGATTGACCAGTTCATGCCGGTGGATGTGTACGTGGCAGGCTGTCCGCCTCGACCCGAGAACTTGCTCAATGCCCTCCTCACGCTTCAGAAGAAAGTGGAAGGGGATCGCACGCTGGGCAGACTCATCAGCGGCGGCCCGATACGAATCAACGAACGCGGAGAGCTGGAGAACGTCGGCGAGGCGGCGTGAGGCGAGGTGCGTCATGAACAGCGACCAGTACGTATGAACACTCTCATCATCGAGAAGCTCAAGAATCGGTTCCCCGACAGTATCGAATCAACGCATGAATTTCGAGGCGACCTCACGGTTCAGGTAAAGAAGAGCGATGTTGTGAAGGTGGCGGAGTTTCTGAAAAACGATTCCGAGCTTGCCTTCGACCTGCCGGTGGATGCGTTAGGCGTGGATATGTATAGACCCGAAAACCGATTCGAGGTCGTCTACATTCTCTACTCTACTGCCAACAAGAAATACCTTCGGCTGAAAGTGCTGGTGGATGAGGAAGACCTTGTGACGCCGACGCTCTCCACGGTGTGGGCCGGCGCGGCATGGAACGAGCGCGAGGTGTTCGACATGTTCGGCATCAAGTTCTCGGGTCATCCCGACTTGCGCCGCATGTACATGCCGGAAGATTATCAGTACTATCCGCTCCGAAAAGATTTTCCCTTGATGGGCATTCCCGATTCCATTCCTTTGCCGCGGAAGTAAACTGCAAACGATGACCATGTTCGTTACCGACCATTCAAAGAAACCCCAGATCCTTCAGGCTCTCGAAGACGCCGACACTTCCATTACGATTGATGACCCGCTTGAGAACACGATGATTCTCAACATGGGTCCGCAACACCCGGCGACGCACGGCGTGCTGCGCGTGCTGTTGAAGCTGGACGGCGAGCGCGTGGTCAACTGCGTTCCCGAACTCGGCTACCTGCATCGCGGGTATGAGAAGATTGCCGAGAACGCGACCTACCATGAATTCATCCCGCATACCGATCGGCTGGATTACCTCTCGCCTCTCTCGAACAATGTCGGGTACGTGATGGCGGTGGAGAAGCTTATCGGCGTCGAGGTGCCGCGGCGTGCGCAATTCATTCGTGTGATGATTTGCGAGATGGCGCGTATCGCTTCGCATCTCGTGGCGATCGGCAGCATGGCGATGGATGTCGGCGCGCTGACGGTGCTGCTGTGGACCTTCCGCGAACGCGAGAAGCTGATGGATATCTACGATGTTCTCTGCGGCGCGCGCTTCACCACGAGCTACACGCGCATCGGTGGACTGATGCAGGATTGGACCGATACCTGCACGCAGATGCTGAGGAAATTCCTCGATGAGTTCGACCGGGACATGCAGGAAGTGCAGGATCTTCTCTTTACCAATCGCATCTTTATTGATCGCTGCGAAGGGGTTGGCTACCTTTCGCGCGAAGATTGCCTCAGCATGGGAATGACCGGCCCGATTCTTCGCGCCTCGGGCGTGCCGCGCGACCTGCGGCGCGACAATCCCTATCTTGTGTACGACGAGTTGGATTTCGATGTCATAACGGCGACCGAAAGCGATGCGCTTGCCCGGTTCTACGTTCGGTTTTCGGAAGCAAAGGAGAGCGCCAGAATTCTTCGACAGGCATTAGAAAAGATGCCGCACGGGCCGATTCATGCGCAGGAGGCAAAGAAAGTCCTCCCACGCAAGGAGCGCATCTACACTAAAATGGAAGAGCTCATTCACGACTTCATGCTCATCAATCTCGGTATTGATCCGCCGGTGGGGGAAGTGTACCAGGGCATCGAATCATCCAAAGGAGAGTTCGGCATCTACATCGTGAGTGACGGAACGGGACACCCGTGGCGGATGAAGATCCGCAGTCCGTCCATGGTTAATCTCTCCGCACTTCCGGCAATGTGCCGCGGAGCGATGGTCTCGGATATCGTTGCCATCATCGGCAGCATCGACCCCGTGATGGGCGAAGCCGATAAGTAACCGATGGACGCGAGCCGGTGATGGTGATTAGCTGATGGATCAAGATGTTGAAATGAATCACTCATTGAACACGCATGCTCTCTGAACAATCTCTCAAGAGAATCGAAGAACTGAAGAAACGCTACCAGCATCCGCAGTCCGTTGTGCTCGAAGCACTCTGGATGTGGCAGGAGCAATACGGCTGGATTTCGAAAGAGGGGATGGAATACGTCGCACGCATCCTGGGCATTCCCGCGCATCATGTGTACGGCGTGGTGACGTTCTACACGATGTTCAACAAAGAGCCGGTCGGGAGGTATAAGCTGGAAGTGTGCACGAATGTTTCCTGCATGCTGCGCAACGCAGAAAAAATTCTGAAGCATATCGAAAACCGGCTCGGCATCAAGGTAGGGGAGACGACCCCCGACAGGCGCTTCACGCTCGTCGAAGCTGAGTGCCTCGGGGCCTGCGGCGGCGCTCCGATGCTGCAATGCGGCGATGAGTACTACGAGAACCTCGACGAAGCGAAAGTGGATCGGTTGCTTGCCGAGCTGCGATAGCTCTACGCGCGGGAGAGGGCGTGCATGAATGTTGAATCCGGCCGAAACAAACCCGCTGCTGCCCTCCATCCCCACCGACTTCTCGGCGTGCTGCCGTTAGTGTTCTTCATGCTCCACGCGCTTGCAGATTGGCGTGACGGCGGCTGGCCGCACATGTTGTGGATGTGCATCATCGGGAACCTGTTGATTGCGTTCGGTATTTTTCTGCGCGTAGCGCATTCGATCCGCATCGGCGTGTCCTGGTTGCTGCTCGGATTGGGACTGTGGCTCTGGTTCGTGGTGGCGAGGGAGGGTACGACGCTGCCCTCCGTTCTTGCGCATATCGGAGGACTCATTGTGGGGCTGATTGCCATCTCCCGCGTCGGCGCCGACGCGCATACCTGGTTGTACGCGAGCGTCTGGTACATAGCGATACAGCAGATGTGCCGCATGATCACTCCCGCAGAGTTGAATGTGAACATCGCACACAGAGTGTATGACGGATTGGAAGACTTCTTTGCCACGTACGGCATCTTCTGGGCCGCCACGACGATGTTAGCGGCTTTCGGTTTGTGGGTAATCGGTCTCGGCCTTCAAAAACTCTGGCCTGCAAAAATAGGTGTGTCGAGTTGAGTATGCACAAACTTCACGATTGAGAAAGCATGGAAAAACTCCTCCTTCCGAAAATAAAAGACCTTCACAAGATTGACGTGTACGAAGCCAACGGCGGCTACCAGATGCTGCGGAAGGCATTGGGCATGAAACCCGAAGAAGTGACCGAAGAGGTGAAGAAAAGCAACCTGCGGGGTCGCGGCGGCGCGTGCTTCCCGACAGGGTTGAAGTGGACATTCATGCCGAAGCAAACGGACAAGCCGAAGTACCTGTGCATCAACGGCGACGAGAGTGAACCGGGAACGTTCAAGGACCGGCAGATCTTCGAGTTCAATCCCCACCTGATGATTGAAGGAGGATTGATCGCGGCATACGCGATGGGCGTGCAAACGATTTACCTGTACGTGCGGGGCGAGTACAACAAGTGGATCAAAATGGTGCAGAAGGCGGTGGACGACGCATACGCACGCGGCTACATCGGCGAGAATATTCTTGGTTCGGGGTTCAGCACGCAGTTCTACATTCATCGCGGCGCAGGGGCGTACATCTGCGGCGAGGAATCGGCGTTGATGAACTCGATTGAAGGGGAGCGCGGCTATCCGCGCGTCAAGCCGCCGTTTCCCGCGCAGTTCGGTCTGTGGGGCTGTCCCACAACCATCAACAATGTGGAGACGATCGCCAACGTGCCGATCATCTTACGGTTAGGATGGGAGGCATACTCGAAGATCGGCCATCCGAAACATCCCGGCCCGATCCTCGTGGGCATCAGCGGGCATGTGAACGCACCGGGCGTGTATGAAGTGCCTACCGGTACGCTGCTGACGGACTTGATTTACGGGAATCCTTCGATTGGAGAGACATACGGCCGCGGCGTGCCCGGCCAGAAAAAAATCAAAGCCGTCATTCCGGGCGGCTCGTCCACGATGATTCTCCGCGGCGACAGCATCGAAGGAGTGACGATGGACGCGGAAGGCTTGAAAGCCGCCGGCTCTTCCGTCGGCACGGCGGGATTGATTGTGATGGACGAAGATACGGACCTCATCAAGGTGATCACGCGCATCACCAAATTCTACTATCACGAATCATGCGGCCAGTGCACGCCCTGTCGCGAAGGAACAGTGTGGATGTTCAAGCTGCTGAAGCGGTTTGAGAATTACGAAGCCACACTGGAGGACATTGACCTCCTGCTCGATGTTGCCAACAACATCGAAGGGAATACGATCTGCGCGTTGGGCGATGCCGCGGCGTGGCCCGTGCAAAGCATGATCAAGCGCTTCCGCGACGAGTTCGAGAAGCGGTGCAGAACAGACGGAGTGAGGGGGAAGCGGCCCGCGAAAGATATCGTCCACGCACTGCGGTAAGGATGCGACGCGCTCGGTTGACGTCTTAGCTGGTACCGGCAAGATACGTTTCCAATTCTGCCCTGCAAACCCTTCCGCCCAAGACCACACTATCGGCTCCTGCGTACGGAAAGTACAGGTCGCCGTGATGGAAGTACGCGCCGCAAATGAACACCACGTTGTTGACGCCGAGCTCTTCGTCTCCCAGCGTTTCATAGACGGTTTCCGGACGCAGCAGCGGCTCGTCGCGACGAACGATCGGTTGGTCGCCTTCAGCATCAACGATCGCAATGCCCAGATCGTACTCTCTTTCGCCTCCGGCCCTGCGATTGCCGATGTGGTATAGCATGAGGTATCGCGTGTCCCCGAGCCACAACGGCGGTGCACCGCCGCCGACCCAGGTTTCGGCAAAGGCGGGATTGGGAAGCGCCTTCATCAAAAGGCCGCGCGAACGCCATGTCCCGAACGGGTCGTCCGCCTCTGCCCAATGAATCGCCATGGCATGCTCACCTTCCATCGGGCGATGGAGCATCAGATACTTCCCACCGGTTGTCCGCTCGAAGAGCATCGCATTCTTGTTATCCACCGTATTGAAATCCGCTTGAACCAATCCGTGCTTCTCCCAGTGAACCAGATCCTCACTCGATGCCATCGCAATCCGGATTGAGTTGCGCGGAGAATGACGACCGTATGCTGTGTACAGCAAAACGAATCTCTCCTCCACTTTCGTCAGGCGTGCGTCTTCAAGACCGAGATTCTCAAACTCGTACTGCGGAACAAGGATTGGGGACTCGTGTCGGGCAAGAAGTTTCAGGTCAGGCGTGAGGACGGCCAGCCCAAGTGACGACGCCGTGTAATCGCAATCCGGCGTTCGCATTCCCTGCGCGCGGTAGATCAAGAAGCAGAGTGCCTCCTCCTGCTCGAGCTGATGTTTGATCCCAGAGGGAAAGGGGAGGCTCGCAATAATCCGTCCAAGGGAATCCCGATCCTGCACGAGTATACATGCTGGATTGAACGTAACCCTGCTTTCCCACGGATGGGAGGCGACCCGTTCGAGAAGCGGTTGTCCGCCGTTCAGCCGTTCAACATGTGGCACCATTCGGTTATCTCCTCTCATACAACGACGAGATCGTGAGGCGCTCGAAGAACCTTCCGGGCGTGAGGTTCGAGCGAACACGAATCAATTTCGAGGTTCGTGGATCGAGATCGAAAAAGTTATCCTCGAAGAACGCCTCTCCGCGTTTGATGTCCAGACAGACATCCTTCACAAAATGTCGCGTCGACACTTTCAGAAGGATTTCTCCTGGTGAATGCTGGTGGATGCGGCTACGTATTCGAGGTTCCGGCAGACGGAGATGCTTCGGCTCCAGAAGGAAGTATCGTTGCTCGCAAGCATGCTCTTCATGATCGAGCTGAGCATGGAAGTAATGCACTGCCGGGTCGTGATGCGAAAAAGGGGAAAGATCGAATTGCGCGACACATTTCGACGTATTCGGGGCAACGGAAACGCGCTTGCTTTTTTTCCAGAGAACGTCTCCCCAAAATGTGCGGAAAGAGACATGGAGTCCGGCCGCAACGCGGTGAAGCGTGTCGTTGGTAAGCCAGAGTTCAAGCGTTGTGCCCACGCGCCGGTAGCTCAGGAGAACGGGCGCAAAGAATCGTCGGGCGTAGTAGTATGCTGCCTTGGGGCGCAGATCGTAATCAATGACCGACCAACTGATGACGGGCCAGCAATCGTTCAGTTGCCAGAAGAGGGCGCCGCCGGTCTCGAACTTGCGCCGGCGCCAGTGTTCGACACCGCGCTTGAGTGCCTCGGCCTGCACCAGCTGCGAGCGATAAATGAACTTGTCAAAGTCCCCCGTAATGTTATGATGACGGGCAAGGAACCGCACCAGACGCTCCATTCCCTCGGTCTGTTTGTTGTGATACTCCATGCTTCGGCTTTGCGGGTATTTCTCGGTGGGCGGAAGCACCGTCTCCATTGTTCTACGATGTGCGGGAGCCTGAAAGCCGAATTCCGTGATGAAGCGTGCGTCGTTGTTTTCGTATTCGGTAAAGTCCTTCCAACCGCTCCAGACAATCCACTCGTGATGGTTCCCGTTCGATTCATCGTTCGGAAACCCTTCGCCGAACGGCGAGCTGCGCCAATACGGTCGTGTGCCGTCGAGCGTCTCGCAGATGGAAGGCAGAATGTCGCGAAAGATCTTCGACCCGCGCATGTCATCGGGAGATTTGTCGGGCTGCTCGGTGCAAAAGAGCCACTCGCATTCATTGTTGCCGCACCACAGCACGATGGAAGGATGATTGCGCAGGCGGTTGAGGACCTGTTCGGCTTCGCCGGTCACCTGCTGGATAAACCAGGGTTCTTCCGGATACTCGGCGCATGCAAACATGAAATCCTGCCACACCATCAAGCCCAACTGATCGCACAGATGGTAGAAAAGGTCGTGTTCGTAAATGCCGCCGCCCCATACGCGAAGCATGTTCATGTGTGCGTGGTGCGCGAGATGCAGCAGCCGTTTGTAGGTGGCTTGAGACACGCGGGGGAGAAACGAGTCACACGGAATCCAATCGGCACCTTTGCAGAAGACGTTCGTTCCATTGATCTCGAACACGAACGACTTCCCCCGATGATCCGGCTCCTGAACTAATCGAACCGTGCGTATTCCGAAGGGCACCTCCACCACATCAATCTCTTCATCATCCTTCAGCAGAGAAAAGACGGCAGTGTACAATGACGGCTCGCCCAATCCGTTGGGCCACCAGAGCTTCGGCCGGATGATGGGAACCATCACAATCATACGATCGCTTGAAACGGGGATGGTCTGTTCGAACGAAGTGCCATGTCCATGCACGCTTACCCGGACGTGGATCGGTGTAGGACTGCACCGCACGATCTCTACCGATAATTCAACCATTGCTTCCTTGTCTGCCACGGAAAGCACCTTCACAAACGGGTGCTGAAGCCGTGCGTACGAATACGCCTGCAGTGAAATATCTCGCCAGATGCCCGATGTGGGTAGCTGCGGACCCCAGTCCCACCCAAACGAATACTGCGCTTTGCGAACATACACACGATGCGACTGCAAGGCGACGCGGAGGTGACCGTGTTGCTGCTCCAATTGTTTGGCGCGGATGGTCGGTGAGTCGAAGACAATCTCCAGAGTGTTCGCTCGTTGGAGCTGAGGCTTCACATCGAAGCGATGCGTCATGAACATGTTGGCAGTTTGCCCGAGTTCCTTTCCGTTGAGACTGACCGTTGCGTACGTATCCAATCCTTCGGCAACCAGTTCGATTACCTCATGTTCGAGGAACGATGAAGGAACCTCAAAGCTTTTGCGGTATTGCCACTGGAGGTCATCTACCCACTTTACCTCCGTTTCATTCATGCCATGAAAGGGATTGGGAATTCGGTGATGCCTCATCAGGTCTGTGTGGACTGTTCCGGGAACGCTGGCTTGCATCCAATGCAGGATGCCCCTGCGGTTGCGCGGAAGAGTCGGAGTCGGATGCAAGCCTCGGAATTGCCACGTGCCTCGAAGACTGATCTTTTTCATCTCACTTTTCAAATCAATACTTGAAACAATCAACGAAGGAGAACGGCCGGAAGTACCCGCATACCCATTGCAGTCTCCAAACGTATGAAGTACACACCACTCGGCGCCGTGTCTGCGTGCCAGCGAATACGATGATGCCCTCCCTCGACCTGCATCTCGAGCAGCGTTGCTACGAGCTGTCCTAACACATTATAGACACACAACCGTACGTGCGTCGGTTCGGGGACCGTGAAACGGATCGTCGTGGAAGCGTTGAACGGATTAGGATAGTTCGGCTCGAGTCGCAACGATGTCGGAGTGTGTTCGTTTTGCGACGCGCTCGTAATATCGCTGCCAAGTGCTCGAATCGTGTCGTAGGGCAGGGCATAGTTGTAGATGCGGATATCATCGAGAACGCCCGCGAAATTATAAGATTGATTGCCGGGCAGCACCTGCCCGATCGTCAGGGCGATGGGGGTCTGAAGAATCTGTCCCGACCATGTGCTGAAAGCATTCAGTTCGCCGTTGAGATAGACTTCAATATCGCTTCCATCATAAAGAGTCGTGATGTTGTACCAGATACCGGTGGTCAGCTCGACCTCAGAGTCGAGATCTTTGATGCCGGCTGTTGTCTTGATCGTCCATCGCGCCCGTCGGTTGGAGAGGGAAATCTTCCATCTGTTCTGCCAGTTGCCGTGTGAAAGCGGATATTGCTCGCGATCGTAAAAGCGCTCGATGTTCATCCAGAAGCTGATGGTTGCGGCTTGCTGAAAGCCCAACGACGGACTGACGGGTACTTCAATGAACGATGCAAGTCCATCGAAGGCGTAGGCGCTATTCGGGTGGCCGCGTCGGTCGCTTGTTAGTGTGGCGCCGTGCACCGTTCCGTGATTGCCGAATCCGCTTGCATCCTGCGCTGATCCGTTGAAAGGGTAGAAGGCAACGAGATTGCCCGACTGTAACACCGAAAGATCGCGCACGCGTACGCGCACGCTGTCCTCAGCCTGACCGCCGCGCCCGTCCGAGACAAGACACTGGAGCGTCACATCCATCGGCACAGAAGGCGCCGTCCACACGACGCGCGGCCCGCTGCCGCTGAAGGTTCCCGCCGGCGCCGACCACCGATAGCTAAGCGAATCGCCATCGGGATCGGCGGCCGTACAGACAACGTCGGCTGAGCCGCTGAGGTGGATCTTTCGGGGATGGGCCGTGATTTCGACGATCGTCGGAGGGCGATTGATGAACGCAACGACGTTGATGAGAATCGAAGCCGTGTCGCTGCCTCCGCGACCGTCGGTGACGATGCAGCGAAGTGTCGCGCTCCCGACCGTGTCGGGTGCAACCCAAACGACGTTCGACCCGCTTCCGAACAGCGTTCCGGCGCTCGCCTGCCAGAGATAGAGCAGCGGATCATTATCACGGTCAACGGCGGTACAGAACACCTGAGTCGCGGAATCGCGCACAACGGTTGGACGTTCTGCCGCAAGCGCTTTGATGCGCGGAGGGTAGTTGGCGACGGGCACGCCCGAGCGATAGTCGGCGATAATGCCGTGCACAAGAAGCTGATCGAGATGATAGCTTACCGTGCCGCCCGCCGGCGTGATGACGACGAGAGACGCACTGTTCGATGCAATGGGCAGAAAGACATCGCCGGTAACGTTTCTGAGAACGAACGTGTTCTGCACGGCGTCGTACAGATCATGCATCCCCGCGCCGAGGGAAATACGAACCGCCTGTGTCTGAGGATATGGGTTGAAGTAGAGGTAGGTGGGATATGCCGGCGCATGATAATAATCGGTAGCGAGGACATTGAGCCGCAGGATCATCGGGACGTTCGTCGTGTCAATGATGCCGGCAAGGATGCCCACGTGGGATGAACCGTAGAGACCCAAATTGGTTTGTGCCCAGCCGGCTGCCATCGCATCGCCGGTGCCGTAGGGACTTCGTCCATTACGAACCTGTCGCAGCCCCTCATAAGCAATAACCGAGAGCGAGTCATGCTGACGCGCCCAGGCGGCGTTGTCCTGTAAGCTATCGGGTAAGAACGCCGGATAGAACAATCGAGCAGCATTGGCGGCATTCAACACCCACTTGCCGATGGCGCGCGCAAAACGATCGTCGTAGCGCACCAGCGGCACCAACGCACCGATATGCTCGAATGTGTTCATGGCGAAAGCATAGTCGTTGGTACCGTTCACCTCCCCGATCAATCCGCTCACATCATACGCACCCCATCTGCCCACGATGGCTCCCCATGATCGCAGAGGCCCGACATCGAAGCACCAGTTGAGCATGCGTTCGACGTTGTAAGAGGTACCAAGCTCGGCGTTCATCCGCGCGGCGAGGTACGTGCCGTACGGCAGCTGCAGTTCGTACGAAGGATTGCTGCCATAATTGTCCAGAAATTCCATTGCCCATTCTGCGCCGATGCGATATTTCTCGCTGTCGGTTTGCGTATAGGCATGATAGAAGAGCCACGCTAAGGCTCCGGCAGCCTCGGGCTGACGCACACCCTGATCGTAGGGTGTCATGGTTTGGAGAAACCATCCGCGATGATTAATGTTGGGAACCTGCCACGGCGTTGTGCGTCCCCCCATGACGCCTACCGCTTGAAGCCAGCGGTCTGCAACCATCGTGAACTGATAGTCGAAGTCTCCGGTGTGCGGATAGAGGGCATTGAGCTGATAGAAGAATACGTTGGGCATGGTCAGATACCAGAAATCCTCGCCCGAATCATCAACCCAGCCGTTTTTGTACACGTTCTGCGCCGGACGGCGGTTGAACCACTCCTCGGCCATGAGCGCCCAGTTGCGCCCGTGCTGATTACTCTTGTTGATGCCGGCAAGGGTTGCACCAATGACTGCCGGCAAACAATTGATTGCCTCTCGCGTGGTGGGAAAGTTCGTGCCGACGTACGAATGCAGACCGAAGCTGGGATGATTCGGATAATTGATCGTGCTCGTGACGATTTCACCCAACGGGAGATGTGTTCCCGCACGCGAAAAGTCGAACACAAGAGAATCGTACCCGCGCGCCACCGCTTTCCAGTCCCTCATGAAATAGGGTGAGGGCATATTGGGCATTTGTTCGATGCGCGGGACGGTAACCTGCTGCGTTAACGCCCGTGTCGTGATCAGGATGATGGTCAGAACAAGATGTCGTCGTTGTCGAAGCATTAGCCCTTCACACGCCGGCGGAACGCCTTGCTTTTTTCTCCTTCGAAGAGCAGGAGGCGTGACTCCTTGAGATCAACAGCAAGGGTTACTTCATCGCCCGATGGATTCTGGAACACTCCCAAGAGATAGCGAGCGGTTGTGCGCTCATCCGTTTTTCGATAGTGCAGGTACCGCAGTGCCTGCGGGTAACGCTCCACCTCGATGAGGGTGAGCAGAGCTTCGATCGTGGATTCTGCACCTGAATTCCTGTTCACCGTTGCCGAGTCGTTGATGCCATCGAAGCATCTGCCGGAACGCGGATCGTACATTTGTTGTTGTGCGGGATTGTTGCCAAAGAACCACGATGCGGCAAGTCCCGCCATCGTCAGATACATCGGTTTGCGCGTCGCTTCAAAGAGACGAATCAAGCCGACGGCCATGGGTCGAACGGCGTAAGCAATCTGATCGAACTGCTTGCGCGATTGTGGCTGGAGGACATCCATTTCTCTGATGAAACCCTGGATCAGCAAGCGGCTGTAAAATGCCTGTGCCTCAAGCTCAGCGGACGCGATCATACGCCTGTCGGCAAGCAGCGCGCCTGCAGCGGCCAACGCTTGCGTCTGGCCATTGCCCCACATGTGCCAGACCGTCTCCCACGAGCGGTGGAGGCCGAACGGAAACGAACGATAGTTACCATCCTGCATCATCATCAGGCCTGCAGCGAACTGTTGGATGAAGATGTGCGTGAGGCTGTCGCGCGTTGCAGCGTAGTGTTCGACGAGGCCCAGGAGAAGCTCCGACGTCGCATCCGCCGCCGATTCATACAAGAGCCATCGCGCAACGCGGTAGCCCCCCGACACCTGCACCGAATCGTAGTGCGCCAGCACGTGTTGGATGTGGGGGAACGTCCGTTCGACGCGGGCACGCAGCGAGTCGGCCAACGGGGCATCGACATGCATCAGCACACGGTGGCCTAACGCCATGGCCCATACGGCCCGTGCGGCCCACCATCCGAAAGATTTTATGCTCGTTTGCCCGTGTTTGTTGATCGAATGATCCGAGAAGATAAAGTTGTAGAATTGTCCATCTTCCGCTTGCATCTTCATCACGAAGCGGAGAAGGGGAACCGCGCGGCGCAGACTTGTGCTATCCTTCGTAAGCTCGTAGTGGCGGAGATAGGCAACGGCGGCGCGGGCAGCATCGTCCACGCACGCGATGCCTTCGATGCCGGATTCTTTCGCATCAACCCACTCATAGGTGGGATAGTTTGCGTACACATGCACGATCTCCACCGAATCTCCCTCAAACACAATCCGCTCGGTAAGATGTTTCAGGTGATCGAAATTCACCAGCGTGGATTGACCGGGCGCCGAAACGGTGACGAACCATCCGAGAGCGGCAGTGGGCAGCAGGCGCATCCTTCAATCCTTCCGGAAGTGGATAATGTTCTTGATTGTTGTTCCGTCTCGCAGAGCCTGCAGGGCATCCGGAAGTTCTTCGAGTGAGAAGAACGACGGGGAAAGCGCCTCGATCGTGATACTGCCGGAAGCAAGTACGTCGAGCGCGCGGCTGAAGGTATGCGGATTGATGTACGATCCGACGATGGTCAATTCTCGAGCGTACACGTCGTACGGCGGCAGGGGGAATGTTTCGGCGCGCGGGCACACGCCGAAGAAAACAACCGTGCCGCCGCGTCGTGCAAGCCGCAGCGCAAGCTCGGCGGTTGCAGTCGTGCCGGCGCACTCGATCACGACGTCGGCCCCGATGGAGGTGAGGTCGAAGACGGCCGAACGGATATCGGTCGTGACCGGATCGAGCGTGTGATCTGCGCCGAGGTCAATTGCGGCGGCTCGCTTGCGCTCTACCGGTTCGACCACGATGATCCGCGTTGCGCCTGCATGCCGCGCAAGCTGAAGCATGAGCAGACCGATCGTGCCTCCGCCGAGAATCACCACCGTGTCCCCCAGACGAATTCCTGCCCGATCAATGCCGTGCAGTGCACACGAAACCGGCTCGACAAGGCATGCGGTTTCGGGCGTCAGGGTTTCGGGCAGCGCGTATAATTGCTGAAGCGGTACAATGCTGAACTCGGCCATGCCGCCGTCCCGATCGACACCCAGAGCAATGAGATTCGAGCACAAATGCACCAGGCCGCGCCTGCAATACGCGCAGCTTCCGCACGAGATATTTGGATCCACCGCAACTCGCGCGCCGATGGTTAGTACAGGTGACTCGCCGGCGATGTCAAGCACGCGGCCCGCATACTCATGCCCGAGGACGACGGGCGGTGACGAACGCGCCGTGCCTTCGATGATGTGAAGATCGGTTCCGCAGATGCCACAGGCATGTACCTGCACAAGCGCCTCGCCGTCGCACAGTCGTCGCAGATCTCGTTCGACAATCGAGAGATGACGATCACCGGTGAAGAGTGCAGCTTTCATTGCCGGGATGCTGCCTTCGTATTTGTATCGGAAACGCTCAGGGAGGCAACAGGGATTTTCAGGAACTCTGCCTCGCCCGCTTTGAGCGTAACTTCCCTGATGGCGTATCCGTGCGAAGTCTCAGCAGTGACACACCCCCGAACATCCTCGTCCGCGGCTACGAGCATGAACAACGTGTCATCGCATACGATCGCGGAAGAAAACAGATGACTGCTGCTCGACGTACACACAGCCGGTGAGCCTACACGGACGGGATAGTTGCTGCGTACCGGATGTGTGGCATACAGGACGCCATCGTAGAAAAATGCCGAGATGCGTTGGCCGCGGTACAGCAGTTCGTTCACCGCAATCCACTTCCATGAAGAGGGTATTGCGGGATTGATTGCAAGGCCCTCAAGCGATGGCTGCACGCCGAGAAGACCCTCGATGCCGAGCCAGAGGTACGTCGGCGGCATCCAGGGACTGATCGTCATGCCACGACTCGCAAACGTTTCGCCGTGCAAGCGCTCGGGGAAATGACCCGGCACGATGTTACCGAAGCTCTTTGGTGTCGCACTTTCGCAGAGGCGGTAGCAGTTCGCCATGGCCTGGACAAGCGTGTCGGGATTGTCTCTGCGCACGCAGTAGGCAATCCATGCGGTGAGGTTTGGCCAGACGCCCCCCAGCAGTTGGTAGTCGCGTTCGGGGTCGTAGGTTGGTTCATCCGGATGGACGGTGCGTGCTCCGTAGGGCGTCCAGAATTTTTCGCTGAGCAGTAACTCCAGGATCCGCGTGCGCATCGCAGGTTCGGCCACGTCGAACAGAACGGGAAAGATGAGATCGCCGGTCAGGTCGTGATGCCGAATTCCATACATGTCTTCATTCAATACGTATGTGCCCGTCTTCTCCGACAGAAGTTTCGTATTCATAGTCTGCTGTAGGGTCTCTGCGGCGTGCGCAAACCGGATCGAGTCCTCTGTCTTGCCCACCGCAGATGCGGCGACTGAAAGAAGGCGCAGTGCCCCGACACACTCGGCATTGATTTCGGTAACGGCACCGTTGAGGGTATAATTCTGAATGATGTTGCGCCAGCTGCAAATTCCCCACACGCCCGTTCCTTCAGCGGTGCAATGGACCAGCCCGTTGCGCATCTGGCTCAAAATGTACTCACCAGCGCGTTGCATGATCGGGTACGCGCGGCGAAGGAAATCAGTGTCTTCACAGGTCACAGCATGATGGTACAACGCGTAGATGTACAGTGGAGTGTCATCGTTGATGTTGAGGTGATAGTCGTGAAGCGTGGGCGGCACTTCGTCGGCGTGGATATACTCCGTCAGTTTGCCGTCGGGATGAACGGCGAAGCGATTCAGCATCTCCAGCATCTCGTGGGTAAACGTCGGCGCAATGTAGTCGGCTCCCAGAACGTACCAGGCGACATCGCGTACAACCACGATATCCTGCGGCGGATCGTTGGTGAATGCCACCCCGATACGATAGCGGTGTTGAACACGTGCCGTGTTGATTTTCGCCCACTGCAGTCCGCGATTGATCAGGGCATCCGGCGTGAAAACATGCGTGCGCGCAAGCAGTGCGGCGTACTCCTGGCGTGTCTGTTGCAAAACGGCGGAAGCTTGCGTGCACTGCTGCAGTGTCCGTAGGGCTGCATCAGGGTTGTCGGGAGAAAAGGCAAACACGAACGGCAGCGCCATTACCTCTCCCGGTTGCAGCGTGACGCAGTACTCAACCGTGAGTGTTTGCTCACCGCTTTGAACCGACGCCGGAAGAATCGTGGACCCCAGCATGCGAAGTTCGTGAGGCCGGCCGGCTGCAGAGATGTCGATGCGACTTGCGTTCTGCGTGCAGGAAAATGTTTCGAGCGTCTCCTCGAGGGAGGGATTCTTTGTAAACTTTTCGCTGATGACGGCCGCAAGCGTTAGCTTATGCCTGATGCGGAACTCGCATGCCCTGCTTGCGGTATTGCACAGTCGCACGAGGTAAATCCCCGCGCGCAGCTGATCATCATCCTGCGAAGTTGGTTCGAGAATGAACGGGAGAAAAAACTTTCGCTCGGCCTCCCCTTCGGGATGAATCAGCAGTGTTGCTTGCGCTTCCGGCTCGAATGATGTTTCCACCGGCACCAGGGACTGTCCGTTGACAAAAATCTCCACATTCCATTTGCCCAGATAATACCTGTTGTCGGAGGCACTCCACAGTCCGTGAACGTGGGATTGCTCGTCAAGGCGTGCAAAGACGAGTCGGTTTCCGAGACTGCTGCCGGTTGAAAGATCATCAACAGAATACGTGTATTTCAAATTCTCCATATGTTATTCAAGAAGACTCCAGCAATTCAATGTGAAAGTAGCTGCCACCGTTCATCAATTGTCGGGAACGCAACACGCGAAAACGTTCCGCCAGGTTTATACACTTTCAGCTCGATGGCTCCCGGATCGGCTCGCATCGTTGCACTCAATTCACGCAGAAGGGACTCGTTCAGCCGGGGCGGGTGACGCCTGCGAAGTTCTTGCAAGAGGTCCAACAACCGTGCCTGCTCCTGACGGAGGTATTCCTCGGCCCACAGTTGATCACGAACTTGTTCAAAGGAGGAGATCGACTTGTTGGTGTTGCCTTTGCGCGTATAACGCTTGCGATATTGTTCCTGCAGCATGGAGTCGGTCACGACAATGGAGCGCATCAGATGCCGTCGGGCTGCGAGGTAGAGGATTTTTGCCTCCCACGTCGTTGCCTGATGACGGAGAGAGTGCCGTTGATGCAGCCCGCGTGCGTATGCCTCTTCACTCAGCAGCTTGTCCCGCACCATTTTCCAAATTGTTTGCCTGATGCTGGTGTTGAAGGCCGAAAGCGAATATCGTTTGAGCTGCGGTTGACGAATATCGAACCAACCGAGATAATCACGGACCGTGAACACGTGTGACCCGAACTGAACAAGAGGGCGATGGAGGAATTGATCGGAGGAGGTAATGGGCATAGGGCCGGCTTCGGTCATGAATGTGGAGGGAATGTTCCATGAAAGCCGCCGGTCGTGCGAGAGGCCTTTGTCCGCAAGATACGCCCGCACGATATTGTAGCCCTCTGCTTTGATGACAGGCGCGGCAGTGCGCATTTTTTCTTCTGCAAACGCCGAGGCGAGTGCCTCCGCTCTGGTTGCTTTAAGGGCCGACAGCGTCTCGGCACGCAGACGCGCAGCGTCGCTTTCCGTCAGCAGCGGGTTTTGCCATACCTGCTCGATGCGCACGATGTAGAAGCCGTCCGGCCCTTCAATCGGGGGCGAGATTTCTTTGACACGCAGCGTGCGAATCGCGGATGCAAAGTCCGGCACCGACAGCTCAAGCCCGAGCACCGTCGTCTCGAGCGAGCGATCGCCGAGAGAATCCGGTTGTGCCAGGAACAGAGAATCGAATCGGCCGCGTCGTGCAAGTTCGGCGAGCGCTGCCGCACGTGACCGATCCGTGGCAAAGAGCCAGCGTAATCGTACCCTCATTCGAGCTTTCTGGAGCGCCGTGTCGAGTTCCGTGTCGGAAACATGCAAGCGGGAGAGAATTTCCTCGCGGTACAGCTCACCCACGGCGAGGTCCTCTTCCAACGCTGCAACACGATCGCGCACGAAGACGGTTGTATCCAATCGAAGACGTTCGGCTTCCAGGGCCAGAAGCCGCTCGTTCACCATGTAGTTCAAATGTCTCCGCAGCGGCTGAGGCAGGCGTTTCACAAAAGCCGGTCCGAATTCGTAGCTATCCAAGAGGTCTTGTTTCGTGATGATGAATCTGCCTACGGTTGCGACCGTGTCATCGGCACCGGCATTGGCGGTCCCATGACAGAGAATTGCCGGTAGAAAGAACATGGGAATAACTATTCTGCGGACCGATCTCTTCACGCCGCTCGCACGCATATCGGTTCCCATCACTATCATGCTATCCTTTCAGTCCTGTGCTTGCCATGCTTTCGATGAAATAGCGCTGGAAAAACGCGTACGCCAGAATAACCGGAAACGAGAGCAGCGTGGCTGCGGCAAGCACGGCCCCCAGTTGTGACTCCGCCTCTCCTCCGACGGTGAACAGAGCGACCAACTGGGGCATCGTCATCAACGAACGCTCTCGGACAACCATCAACGGCCAGAGAACTTCGTTCCAGCTTGTCATGAACGTAAGAATGGCGACCGTGATGATGACGGGGCGCGACAGCGGCCACACGATCGAGAACAGAATACGAAGCTCCGAACATCCGTCTATTCTGGCCGCGTCAATCAGGGCCGAGGGGACGCTTTGAAAGAATTGCCGGAAGAGCGTGATGCTGAAGGCGCTCATCATCGTCGGCGCAATCAAGCCCAGATAGGAGTCCGTCCAGCCGAGTTTCACGATCAACACATACTGGGGAATCAAAACAATCTGAAACGGAATCATCATCGTGAAAAGAATGAGCATGTACAGCATGCGGCGTCCCGCAAACTGTAACTTGGCGAGTGCGTAGCCGACAATCGAGCCAAAAACGACCACCGACGCTGTGACGGTGCTTGAGACGAGCAGGCTGTTGAAGAATGCGCGCACGATCGGGATCTTCGTGAACACGGCTTCATAGCTATGAAGCGTCAGCTGCGCCGGAATGATGCTCAGGCTTGGAATGTCCAGTTCGGGTTTGAGCGATCCGGCCATCATCCACAGAAACGGATAGCCGAAGACGACTGCTCCGACGATGAGCATGAGATAGACCAGGGCACGCTTCATAGGTTCGGCTCCGTCTCAACGAGTCTCCGCTGCAGAAGCACTACAATCAGAATCATCGTTGCAAATACAAACCCTAACGTTGCTGCATAGCCCATGTGGCCGAACGTAAACGCCTGATTGTAGATGTAGAGCATGGCCGAGAGCGTGCTCTGCATCGGGCCGCCGCCCGTGAGAACGTACGGCTCGATGAACAGCGAGAAGCCTCCGATGGTGGACAGCACGACAATGACAACAATCGTGGGATTGAGCATGGGAAGAGTAATGAACCAGAAACGCTTCGCCGGTGTTGCGCCGTCTATGCTCGCGGCTTCGTACAACTCTCCGGGGATGTTCTGTAATCCCGCAAGAAATAACACGATGTAAATGCCCACGTTTTTCCATGTTGCCATGAGGGCAATCGACGGCATTGCCCATGAAGAGTCAACCAGCCAGGGGATAGGTGGCAGACCGACGGTGCGCAGCAGCGTGTTCAGAACACCGTAGTCGTACGCGTACAATTGCTGCCAGAGAATGGTGACGGCGACGCCGGAGACGACGACGGGCAGGAAGTAGATCGAACGAAAGAAACCACGCGCACGCAGTTTCGTGTTCAACAGCATCGCGCAACCGAGGGCAACCACAATCTGCAATGGAATGTGGATCACGAGAAATGTTAGTGTATTGGTCAACGCTTTGAAGAAGAGAGAGTCCTGTGTCAGGCGGGCAAAATTCTTCAGAGCGATCCACTCCATCGGCATGACAATGTTCCAGCGATGAAAGATGAGAATGAACGAAAAGCATAACGGATACGCGACAAACGCAAGAAAGAATACGGCGTAGGGGAGAGCAAACCAATAGCCGGGATTGCGGATGACGGAGCGAAGACTCATGGCGTTACTTGTTCCATTCGATGATGATGTCCGCCCGGCGCGCAGCCGAACGAACGGCTTCACCCGGAGACTTCGTTCCGTAGACGGCGCAGGCTTCGTACTCTTGCGAGATGGCGTCCAGAATCTCCTTCAGGTCGGGCACTGCATCAACGCCGCGCGTGAAGCGTAACTGCTGAGCAAACGCGCGCATGATCGGGCGGCGCGCAAAGTACTCACCGAACAGCGGGTTCTCCATAAGATCGCTGCGAACCGGAATCTGGTTGCAAATCTCCAGGAGCAACGCATCATGTTCGGCTTGCACAAGAAACTTCGCGAACTCCCATGCTTCGCGCGGGTGCTTCGTATTGGCAAACAGGGCGATGTTCTTGAAATCTCCATAAGTGTACACAGGTCCGTCATGATCGTCGGGGACGGGGAGCGGCGCGATGCCATAATCCATGTGCGGAGCGAACTTCTCGATGGCGGCAATCTCCCACGGTCCGCTGAAGTGGGTCGCTTTCTTTTCCAGCAAGAACGGGTCGCCGCCCTGGAAAAACGTACGGGGATACAGACGCATGGAGTAACAAGCTTGAAAGAACGCCATCACCTGTTCCGCCGCGCGGTTCTGGAAGGAGACGACGCCGCGGTGGAACAGCGTTCGGCCGTGCGATGCAGCGATGTAGAAGGGGTAGAAATCGAAAAGACGCTGCCACCAGATCGGTCGAATATCGCGTTCTCCCATCCACACATCAATCTGACCGTCGCCGTCGCGATCTCTCGTGACGCGCATGCCGGCAGCAAGATACTCGGAAAAAGTTCGTGGCACGTTCTGGATTCCCGCCTCGCGCAGCAGACGTTTATTGAAAAACATCATCACAGGATTGGTCTTCCATGGTATCTGATAGACATGGCCATCGTCGCTGCGGAAGCTCAGCAGCAGCTCGCGCGATGTTCGCGAGGAAATAACGGAGTCGAAGTCTGGAAACTGATCGAGGGCGATGAGGCCGCCTGCTCGCGTGTACTCGTGCAGTGCCCCCGGCCATATATTGGAGCAGATGTCGGGAGTGGTCTTGCCTGCAATAGCTGCCAGAAGAACTTCCTCCGTTGATTGGCTGACGGGAATCGGCTGCATACGAACGCGGATGGTCGGGTGCAGGCGATTCCACTTTCGAACGAGGCTGTCGGCAAGCTGTACTTCCTGCTGGTTCGGGGCAGGCCAGTAGGTCAGCTCGACAAACCCCGGAGGGGCTTGATCATACATCTGTTCTTGACGACAACCAAGCAATCCACATACGGCCAGAACAATCGGCACAATCTTCATAGGCATTGTCGGTTCAAAACAGGACGGAGACGGCAAGTACATGAACCGACTTCAAACGTCCGAAATCCTGGAAGGCATAGTCCACCCGTCCTTTGATCTGCTCGCCGAAGAGACTGGTGAGGACGCCGGCGCCGGCCGAGAGTCCTCCTTCACGATCCTGCAGGAACAGGGAGCGGAATCCCGCGCGAACAAAGAAGGTGTTGCGAAATCCGTATTCGAAGCCGACGTTCATACTTTCGTAGTTGGCGGTTGGGTGAAGCGCGTCGAGCGCCAGCGTCAGGAGATGGTCGTCGCTGTTGATTGCATCGAGCGCGACGCCGAACTGGAAATTGAGCGGCAGGTGCCAGCTATCCATTTCGATGTTCTGCGGGATACGATCGTTGCTGCCAAGTTTGTTCGGATCGATGGGATGGAATGTTCGCGTGTCGCGTCCGGAAAGCTTCATATCGGTGCCGAAGTTGGAGATTTGCGCGCCGATGCGCATGCCGTTGAGAAAATGGGTCGTGAACAACGTGCCGACATCAATGGCGAATGCCTGCGCGCGCATGTTCCAGATGGATTCGGAGATGTACTTAGCCGTGAAACCGATGCTGAATTGTTCGGAGAGATTGCGTGCGTAATGTACACCGACCGCGAAACTTCCCGCGCTAAACAGTTCGCCCGTTCCCTCGGGTCGTTCCACGGTTCGTACGATCATATCGTCCATCGAAAGCGAAGTGAAACTGAGGCCGAGCGTCCCGAAGCTCTCCAGCGGCACAGCAAGCGCCGCGAAGTCGAAACGTGTATCGGCAAGCCATGCGTTGTGCGAGAAGAGTGCCTCGTTGCGGTACAGACGAGCAATGCCCGCAACATTCCAGTACAGACTCGAAACATCGTTCGCCGTAGCGACGAACGCTCCGCCCATTGCGATGGCACGCGCGCCCGCAGGAATCTCCAGAAACACGGCTGACGTCGTGCCCGCTTTGGAGACGCTTTGCGCTGCGCCCCGGTCCGCAGCAAGGAAGAAAAGAATGGTCAAGGCGCTCACGGCCACCTTCAGCTTTCCGATGTGCCTCATCCTGTTCATGGCACCACCTCTTACTTGATGATTGCAAACTTGTCAATCCGCTCACCGATGCCCGGCGCCTCGACATGATAGATATACACGCCGTAGGCGAGATCCATCCCGTCTCGTGTCACAAGGTTCCACGGTTCTTGTCCGTTATCCACTGTGGCGTCGTGATGCAGTGTTTGGACGAGTGCGCCGCTCATCGTGTAGATGCGGATAGTACACTTGGCCGGAAGATTCACGAAGTAGATGCGGCGTTCGCCCCGGCCGGCACGGAAAAGATTCGGCGGCTCCCACGATGCTGCCCCCACGTAAGGATTCGGCACAACGGCAATGCGCTCCAGATCCGATTTAGCCTTATTCGGGTCGGTTCTCGCTCCACGAATCTTGAACTGAAATGCCTCGCCGGTGCGGAACGGTTTTGTTGTCGCGATCGTCAACACATCGCCCGCACGCGGCAATCGCAAATTCGGTTGCGCCGTGTCGGAATATATCTGCACGCTCCAGGTCGGACGGTAGTTGCCGGGCTCCGGACGCTTTCCGAGACTGTCCCCATACACAATAATGATGCGATCGCCGGGCGTGAATGTGCCGCTGTTATCGGGATCGTAGAAAAGAAATTGGGCTTTCCGATTTTCAGTGGTATTGAACACCGTAAAATTCACGGGTCTCGCCGGCGGCGCGCCGAAGAACAACCCGCTGGCCGACGTGTCAACGATGGTACTCGAAAACCGCACTTCGAAATCTGCAGGATAGCGGACATTCAGCAGCGTGAATGCGCCCGTCTCGTCCAGCCGCACGCGTGTCGTCATGATATCGTTTGCATTCCACCGAGTACGATCGGCATTGATTGTCACAGCAGAGTCGTTGAACACGTATCCGATCATTCCATCAACAATGGGCGTTTCCTCGCCCGGTGCGCTGACGGGGTGATCGGTGACCAGGATGCGCCGATCCGTTTCATCGGTCATCGTGAAGGTGGGGATGGGGTTGTTCTGGAACGCACTTGCGTTGCTGAAGGTGAGACGATAGATATGCCCATCCTTCAGCAGGTTGGGGTTGAGAACGGCAACATCCAGACGCCCGGTTCCGGGTCCTTCGTGAAGAATCTGACCGTCAACGCCGGGCGCCACGTAACCCGCTGCGGGCGCACGTGGGATGACCACGGCTGTGTTGATATCCGTCTTCGCATTATTGTTGATGTCCACATTGATGGTGCTGGTGCATTCCGAGGGCGGGATGCCGTCCTGCTGCCCCGTCGCCGTCGTGGTCACAAGCCCGTAATCATACGAGACAACGGCGTAGTAGTAGGTCTGGCCGTTCTGAACATCGGTATCAATATAGGTATGGCGCAGCCCCGTGTCGTTGCCCAGATCGAACTTGACGCCATTGACGTCAATAGGATGGAGGCCTTTCTTACCATTCTTCAGATCGAATTGCGCAATCGGCTTTCGGAATGTCTTCTTTCCAAACGCGTCGGTAATCAACATGCTTTCCAGAAAGCTGGGATCGGTACTGCGATAGATGCGGTAGCCTTCGAAATCATGCTCGCGCAGGAAGGGGTCATACGATCGTTCGGCTCCATCATCCCAATACAGCGTCACCTTGCGATCCCCGGGTACCGCGGTCAGTCGAGGACGATCGGGCGGCTTGGCGAAGCGATAATTCGCGTTGTAGATTTGCTGAATCGTCTTCTTGCGTCGGACGAGATCGTCGCGATCATTTCCGAACAGAAGCGCCATGGAGAAGCGCTCGGTCGCAAGTCGCCGCATCGGGAAAAGATTCCCCGGAAAACTCCCCTGTGGTCGTGCACCTGCCGAGAAGAACATTCCAAGATTGACATCATTGAGCTGCTGCACGCCCGTCGTGTCGATCAACGTCGTCAACACCTCCCAGTTCTGTTCGTCGTTGTGTAACTCGTAGAAGTGAACGGGGAAGATGCTGAATCCCGTCAGGCCGATCTGATCCGATTCGTCTTTGTCGAGAATGCCGAAGTTCGGTTCGCCCTGTTCTGGTCTGCCGTTGCCCTGCGTGCCGTCGGGATCGGGACCCGGATAGGCTGCATCGAAGGGTCCAAGGCCATCGGCGCCGACATCGTCGTTCAACGGCTCGCCGTTATCCCACACGCCGTTACCGTTGAGGTCGGCGAAGCCGAGCCAGTTCAAATTCTCGTCGCCCGTCCAACCGTAGCCTTGTTGCACGGCCGGCACATCGCCCAGACTGTCATAGTTGAAGAAACTCAGGAACTTTTGCACGTTGTAGTGGGATTGTATGTACGCGACGACCGCTTCTCGCCCCGAAAGTCTGATGCCTGCATCGTTATCGCGAAGTTCGTCAACGATTCCATCGTCGTCATCGTCAACGCTGTTGACGGCGATGCCCGGACTCTCGAGGAAAGCATAGCCGGCGTACCCCGTCGGGCCCCAGTTTCCCGGTTGGCCGATACCGTCACCGTCGAAGGCATAAGCAATGTCGAGTTCCTTGTCGAACAATCCCCGGTCGTCGCTGGAGTCCTGATTCCCGCCGATTCCCCAATCCACATACTGTGCGAACACCGTCTTGGTATAATCCTGTTGCGCGATGTTGGTGATTTCATAATACCAGAAGATAACATCGGCAGCCAGCACTTGCGACCACTGGAAACCGCGCACTGCCACCTGAAGCCCCAGGCCGCCGCGAGAACTATCGCCCGGATCGGGCCAGTAGGCATACTGCTTGTCCGGTGCGTCGTCCATCCGGAAATAGGTTTCGACATCCGCATTGAGGATGCCGCGTCCGAAGAAACCGTTCCACAGCCCGTTCCACTCGGGCGAACGGTCGGGCCAGGTCGAGGGCCAGGTGTCAGGTTTATCGCTGCGTGCAGGTTCGCTTTGTGTTGGGTTCGCGTAGCCCGGCAGCGGTGCCCACCCCCAGGGAATCCCCGTGATGGGGTCCTTGCGGATGAACTCGCGGTAGTTTGTTTCCAGAGGATGAATCACGCGGCCGGAGGAGTCGCGCGTCTCCGCTTGAACAATCACCGCCACGCCGTCAACGTACGTATGGCCCGTGCCTTTCGGCCACTCTCCGGAAGGCTGATCGGGCCAATGAGCGATCTCTCCATGATTGAAGTAGATCGTACGTACGTTGTTGCCATCCATGATCCCGCGTTTGGTGTAGATGATGTTGCCCTTGTTGGGATCGATGTAACGCTGCGCGACAAGGGGAGAGTGCCATGCCGAGACGAGCAGACAACCTACGGCCAGCAGCCAACGAAAACCTTGCTTCATACATCACCCTTAGAATGAAATCCCAAGCCCAACAATCACCTGCCGTGGAGCCGAATAGAAGTCGGGCCGTGTGTAATACTCCTGAATCGTATTGATACCGCGCGGCATGCCTTCGTAATTTGCCTGAACACTGTACGTTGCACGTCCTGTATCGCTGAAGACGTCAAGCTCGTTCTTCGTATCGAACAGGTTGTACACCTTGATGAAGATGTTGACGGGAGAGCCGAAGAAATCGAGATATTTTGTGGCGTAGAGGTCAACGGTCACGTTTGTTGGTCGCGTTTCGCTGTTGAGCAATCCGGTTCGCTGGTTGAACAGCGCCGGCGTGTAAGGCAGGCCCGACCCGAGTTTGCCGATGATGGTGACGGTAAAATCCTGCAAGGAACCGACCGTGGCCGTAACGTTGAGCGAGTGTCTCCGATCCCAATCCAGAGGCGCAAGTTGTTTCTGACTCTCCCGCGGCGGGTCGGTCTGGTTATCGAGAAACACCGCATTGGGGTCGGACGCATTGCCGCGAGCAACCTGGAAGGTATAGTCCAGCGTCGCCGAGAATCCGTGCGTGTGCCGCTTTTCCAACGAGATGATGATGCCTTTCGCATTCCCGTAATCCCGGTTCACGTACTGCGAGTATTTGTTTCCGTTGCCGATGTCGAAAATCTCCGTTCCGACAAGGTTGCGAAAGTCCTTGTAGTAGCCGGTCACGTCGAGCTTGATGTCGTTGCTGAGCTGCTGCTGAAGTCCCAATTCGTAAGCAACGGTTCGCTGCGATTTGAGGCCGGGATTGCCCACCTGAAATGCATCCGTGGCGTTGATGTTGTACGCAGGATTCAAGTACATCAGATCGAACTGCGGAATCTGGAAAAAGTGTCCGTACGCTAAGTGCAGCACTCCTCGATCGGTAATGGGGTAGGAGATGCCGATGCGCGGACTGATCTGGCTTTCCGTCGGCGCGACGGCGAGCACCGGCTGCTGCCCCAACCGAAGTTGCTGGAGAAGAACTTTGGCTTTGGGGTTGAAGTAATCGAAACGCACACCGACATTCACGATAAAATCTCGAAACTCCATCTTATCCTGAGCGTACGCGGCGATCTGCAACGGCCGCAGAATCTGATGAGCAAACTGTGATCGTCCAAACTCCACAATCTCGGGCTTGAAGTTTGTGCTCTGATCGTTGCGGATACCGAAGTTGTGAATCCAGAGCCGATGTGCCTTCAGTTCGCCTCCCGCTTTGATCTGGTGCTCCGGTGTGAGTTGACTAACGATGTCGAACTTCCCGCCGATGTATCGAGACTCGCGGTGCAGATGCAGATCCTCCGCGCCTCCGGTCAGAAACGCCGACCCTCCTGTCGCCAGTCGCCGCGTGTACGGAGGAAACCGAGGATCGAGCGGGTCTTCATACACATAGGAATCTTCCCGATTGCTGAACCATGCTGCGCTCGCCTCGATGTAGCTCGATGTGCTCAACACTTTGGTGTACGTCAGACTTCCCAGTGTCCCCTTCCCGAAGTTTCGATACGTGCCGTCGGGATTGTATTTGTATCGATGATCGTATCGGCGATAGCTGTTTTCCTGATGCAAGACATTGAGTCGGAGCTTATCATCACCAAAAAGATTGAAGGTGATTTTTGCTTGAGTTGTCCAGCGCCGATCGGGGTTCATGGGCACATACGCGCTATCGCCGGATCGCTGTACATACCACTGCGACGGGTCGTTCGAACTGAAATTGGAGGAATCGGTCGGCAGGAAGATCCGCCTTCCATACAACCATCCATCGTTGTAATACAGCCGCCCTGAGAAAAAGAACGTGGCGCCGGGAAACAACGGCCCGCTGATATTGCCCTCGACATTATACACGTCCTGCGGACGGACACGACGGATGTTCGGAAGCAGGTCTGTGTGTGCGCTGACGTAGTCGCCCGTGTACGCAGAAATATCTGCCTGCAGCTGCCCGCTGCCTTCTTTTGTAATCTGATTCACGACGCCCGAAAGTGCCTGCCCGTATTCGGCGTTGAACGTGCCGCTGATGATTTCCAATTCCTGGATTGCGTTGGTCTCCGCCGTAACCCCCGATGCGCCCGAGTATGCATCGGTGACCGGGATGCCGTCAATGAGGTAGAGGACTTCGCCGCTGCGTCCTCCGCGGAAGTGGCCTTCAACAACTCCCGCCTGAAGATTGATCAGTGCCGACACGTTTTCAACGGGATATGCCTTGATCTGTTCCGCAGTGACTTTTGCAGAGCTGGAGGTCAAATCCTTCTGTACCATCGGACGTTCGGCAACCACGGTGATCTCCTCGCCAAGCGCAACCGAGGATTCGTTCAACGTAAAATTCAGCGTGGTGGTGAGATCAACTGAAACGTGGACTTTGGTGATGCGCGACGGATGATATCCGATGGCTGATGCAACAACAGTGTATGTGCCGGGCGGAATGTTGATGACGGCGTAGAGACCGTCTGCGTCGGTTGACGCTCCGAGCTTTGTTCCTTCAACGAGGATGTTCACGCCCACCAGCGGTTCCTGTGTTGCGGCATCCACAACCTTGCCGGCAATCTTGCCGGTTGTACCGCCGCGGGCAAGGCATGTGGCGAGCAGGCAGAGGGATGTGACGAAGCAAAATCGCATGACCATAGCTCACCTTCAGTGATGAGAGAGTCAATGTGGGCGCGCGCGGTTCGCGTACGCCGCACGCCGCGGCGCCCACAGACGGAACGTATTACTTGAGAAGTACCATCTTGCGCGTCAGTGCCACGCCCGATGTCTCCAACCGATAGAAGTACACGCCGCTCGTAACGGCACTACCAAAGTCATCCCGGCCATCCCACACTACCGACCATCGGCCCGCAGGCTGTACCTGATTGACCAGCGTGCGAACCTTTTGCCCGATGATGTTGTAGATGTTCAGTCGTATCTCACCCATCGTGGCAACGTCGTAGGTAATGGTGGTTGTTGGATTGAACGGGTTCGGATAGTTCTGCTCGAGGGCATACGCCTTCGGCAGGTGTGTGCCGACGGGTGTGGGTCCCGGATCGGAGACCGAGGTCACGACGTCTATCGCATTGACTGCGAAGTCGTCGTAGTAGGAGATGCCCGTCCAGAGGGGGAAGGCACGAGGCCGAACGGAGACAGCGCGGACGGCGTTATCGGGCACAGTGATGATGACCTGATACTGTGTCCAGTTGGAGGAGGTATCCTTCAGAACGAAGCGATACTCACCCGAGCTGTGCT
>JBBIRR010000041.1:0-33400 GCA_037441705.1 Ignavibacteriales bacterium | reverse complement strand
GACGATGTCCACTTCCCCTGATTCAAGTTGTGCGACGCGTGATCTGTAATCGGGGAGGACTTTGAACACGAGGTGGGAGAGATTCGGTTTGATGCCGCACCAACCAGACTTGTTCGCAGCCAGGACGATTTCCTGAAGCGGAACGTGCCGTTCCAGCACAAAGGGTCCCGATGTAACAGGCGATTTGTTGAATGAATGTTCACGCAGCCGGTTGCGAGGAACGCTGCTGAGAATGTGGCTGGGAACGATCGGAACGCCGACATCAAACAACTGGCTCGGTGAAGCTTTCTCGAATCGAAAGACCACGGTGGAGTCATTCAGCGGGACAACACTCGTCGCAATATCTACTCGCCCATTCGTCCTGCGCAGGTTGTGAACGGCATCTTGCCGCACGCTTGCAACAACGGTGTCTGCATAAAGCTCGAAGGAGAATTGGACATCACGGGCAGTGACACGGACGCCGTCGCTCCAGAATGCGTCACTGCGAAGATGGAATGTCACCTCCCGTCGATCGTCGGAGAAGTCCCAAGCGGAAGCGAAGAGCGGAGAAAACGTGAGCGCGCCGCGAGTGGTGTCGAACTCGGGCTCTACAAGGCGCGGAAAGAGGAGCTCAGTGATTTGGGCAGAGACAAGTTCTTCGGTGAATATCGGATTGAAAGTGTCGATATCTCCTTCAACCGCGATGGTGACCGCCGTCCTGTCATCGTGCTGTTTCCCCTGACATCCCCCGAGAAGTGTGCAAGCAACAGCTCCAAAGGCAAGCCATCGCTTTGCCAGACAAATGGTCTTCATCCCCTGAAAACAAACGAATTTCGACTAAATATAGTCAGAGCGCACAGCTTTGTCAACCATGTGTATTCCTTGTCACGTTAACGGTCGGTATGGCTGAGGCTCGCGTGTCAATTGTTACGCAGCAGCTTGAATGAAATGAACCAGTCGCTCGACGGAGAACTGCGCTGCCAGGCCCTCGCTGCGCCGACGGACAGAGTGGATTCGAGGTTGGACCAATGCTTGAAGACAATATTTGCCTGCGCACCCACACTTGCGCCAAGCCATCGGCTTGTGTTGGTAAGCAAGACGTTGGCGTACACGGACGCATCGAGATGGTTCATGAAGTGCTGACCGAGCGAGACATCGCCAAACCTGAGGGGAGGAAAATTGTTTTCGACCATCAGCTTTACAAACCGATCCACACCAAACGAATAGATAGGAATGCCGGGAAAGCGAAACACCTTCCGGAATTGCTTCGCGTCCACATTTTCGAGTTCACGATTGCCAAAGCCGCCGAAGAAAAACCGCGATTGCCGAAGCCGCGAATGCGCCTCATGATACCCTGCTGCAATCTTGAAATGCAAGACATTATGCGGCACAATATACGGCGTGAACCTGTCCCATTCTCCGTAGAGCTGAAACCCCGTTTGGGGATTACGAGGGTCAGAGCCGAAGAACATTGCTGTGATAGCATACTCGTTTCCGCTCTCATAGTCGCTGCTGCCGATCGTTCTGCGGAGACTCTGTGAGGTAAGAGCAGTCTGCGCGACAACAAAATCAGGCGTGGAGACGCGCACAAGGTTGTCGTTGATAAACTGCACTCCCGTATAAAAAGTGATCTCAGTCTGTTGTTTGAGCTTATGGGGATTGTCGTAAATCCAGTAGGTTGTGTTCCCGAAGCGGAACTTACTTCCGAGCATCCCGCGCTTTCGGCTGTTGAACAGGTCGTAAAAGTCCGGCCCGTTGAACTCCCACCCCACTTCCCATTCTTTCTTGTATTCGTATTTCAATTTTAGATGGAAGTCCGTCGGCTGATGCCTCTCACCAAATGGGGAAAAGCCGGTCTCAAGCGTCACGTCGTGGTTGAGAATTGGATCAGAAATGCGGGCAAAAAGTCCTAACACTTTCTTCGATTGGAAGCCTGTAATCACCGGCATGAAAGCCACGATACTGAGATGGCGGAAGCCATTGTACTCAGTACGCATGACGGGGCCGAGACTGTCGTTGTTCACCCCCTGCTGCAAGGTCCAACTCCCGACAGTAGGATATGCCTCATAAATTTGCTGACCAAGATATTGGATTGCGGGAAGGCGCTCGGCATGCGCGTTCGCAATAAGAACGGGGATAAAACCCTCCGTGGAAAACTCAAAGGCGAAGAGCGTGTCGCGATGAATTTCTATCGGCTTGAATAACCCAACGAGCGTATGCGAGACGGGGACGACTTTCATGTCCTCACCGCTCATCTTATAGATATTCGATACACCATTCGTGTAGGCATTCCAGTAAAGCGTCCTACCATCGCGACTCCAGCTGGGGTTTTCCGGAGACCCCTTGTCAGTGATCACGTTATATGCCGGCGAGCCACCTGTTTTGAGGACATCTGTGGAGACCGTTAGAATCCCTTGATCGCCGTTGGCTTTGTGCACCACAACAGCAAGCGTGCGGCCCGACGGATCAACGGCCAGCCCATGCACTTCATCGCCGATGTCGAAATAGCGAAGCTGAACGAGTGAATCATACGGAAAAGGTGAGTACACAAGCCACGCAGCGCCCCCGCTGTGTCGTATTCCCCACAACTCATGAGTGGACGCGGCAACTGTAAGATGACCCACCCGAGCATTTTCGAACAGGAGTTTGCGCTCGTTCGAATGGACATCGAGCATCCAGAGGTCTCTGTAGAGTTGGTTATTTTTCGTAGTGTAAAAGAACTTTCCCGTACTTGGGTCGAAAGCGGTCGAGGCAACCTGGTGCATACTCGGTGTCGGCAGTGTGGACACGTCCCCGCATATCGCCGACGCGCGAACGAATCGCCCTATGGCGGCGAGATGATGCGGACGATGCTCACCCCAATACAACGTGTCGCCCTCAAAGGTTGCATGTGGTTGCGAGATTGCCCCAATCGGCTGAGCTGTAAGCCGCACAACAGGCGTAACGGGCGCGGAGCGAAGTCGGGTGAGGTTGAGTTCCTGAAACTGCTTCTCCGCTTGAACGAATTCCTGCCATGCGGTATCGAAATCCGATCCGAAAACCTCTTTGAACTTCTCTTTGAACGTCTTGTATAGATCGGCAGCAGAAGCTGTGTACCATCGTAAGATTTTGTCCGGCCCGTATCGTAGGGCAAGGTGAGCGACAAACCGTTCGCCAAACAGATAATATGTAGTCTCCACGAGGAAGGAATTATGAGAAACCTGCGTTTCGAGGAGAATGTCGGACGGGAAAGGTCTGCCTTCGGCAACCAGAGAGCGGAAATACATTTCATCAAAACTGCCGAGCGTTCGACCGAATCCGCCGCTCAACCAGGTTTCCAGAAACACAGCAATACCTTCCTGGTGCCAGCGGGGTGTGTAGCGGCCATAGTTGGTGAGCACGCTGTAGAGAATCGTGAGTGGCTGCACTTGTTCAGGAGCAACTTTTGAAAAGATGGAACGACTGAAAGCTTCGACGTTGGTCGCAAGATCATTTACCACGACGTGAACAAGTTCATGGTTGATCAGCCATTGAATGCGCTCGTTATACGGGATGTTTTCATAGCCGGGTTCGAGAGGTGCAAGATCCAGCCAGAGGTAGTTGCGGGGGACAGTCGTAGCACTCCCGGCGCCGTAATCATTGACATCGTACGTGTTGATGACGATTTTCTCTGAGGGTGTGTAGTGAAACAGCTCGGTCAGCCTGTCTAGCGCTCTTTCCGCCGAGCCAAGAATATGATGAACAAGATGAGCGTGGCCGGGCTTGTACACAATCCGGAAATGCGGACTCTCCGATTCGTACCACTGCGTTGTCAACTGTTCGGCAGGAAACGCGTTGTGGTCCGCGGCCAGGAGGCAGATCACCAGCGAAATGAATCTCAAGAAACTCTCAAGAAGGTTGCAAGACTTGTATACGATAAAAAAAAGCCTTCAATATTTCTCACATTGAAGGCTTGTGGGTTCCCCATGTGAACGAACGTAGAGTCGAACTTGGGCTCCCCCTTGAAAGGAAGGATGAAAGCTAAAGTTGTTCGGACTGACTAACGCCCGAAGCCATACTGACTGCCGAGAGCTTCCACCTGCGAAGCAGAACGCCCGAAGCCATACTGACTGCCGAGAGCTTCCACCTGCGAAGCGGAACGCCCGAAGCCGTACTGGCTGCCGAGAGCTTCTACTTGAGAGGCGGACCTCATGTTGATTTGTTGGACGAACGGGGTAATGAGTTCATCATTTACACTCACAGCCCCTAAATTAACCAATGGCGGTGAAGCTTCTGCCAGTCTAACGCGAACGGCCTGCTCCACGCTCTCCTGGCAGACGGCAATCCCGGCGAAAAGCAGAATTGCCGAGATCACCAAAAGGAATTTGGTTTTTGCCATGGGGGACTTCCTTCACTTTTGAAACATGAGTGAATTAGGTTGGTGCAACAAGGAAAGACTTTAGCAATCATCTTCCCCCTTTCGCCGAAAATCATAGAACAATCACTAATCATTAGCAAGTGGATTTTCATAGCATTTAGCAATTTTTTACGATGATAACCGCCAAAAATACGTAATATTGCGTAGATTAAGCCAGTTCGTTCCAGGTCACACTCCCGCCCCAAGAAATCAGTATTATACCGGCAAGTTTCCAACAAATTTTGAAATGCAACAGAACCTGATAGAAGTGCGTGGACTTACGGTGAAGTATCTCTCAGGCAGCTCACCGTCACCGGCCGTTAGAGACGTCAATTTCTCGCTGTTGAAGGGTCAAGCTCTCGCGCTTGTGGGTGAAAGTGGATGTGGCAAGACGACGCTATGCCGCGCGCTGACGCGGCTGTTTCCCTCCCGCGCTGCCGTAGACATAGCCGGAAGCGTGCAATTCGATTCGAGGGACATCCTGGCATGTAGCGATTCGGAGTTAGCTGACCTGCGACAGAATGCTATCCGCTATGTTTTTCAAGAGCCGTACGCGGCGTTGAATCCCGTTTCCACTATTGGAAAGCAAATGCTGCTTGCCTGCGGAAGGCGAGAAACGACAAAAGCTGAGATCACGCAGGTGCTGGCTGAGGTCGGCTTGGAGCGACCGGAAGACGTGCTGTCACGATATCCGCACGAGTTGAGTGTTGGAATGGCCCAGCGCGTTATGATCGCCATGGCCCTGCTGCCGCAACCAGGGCTATTGATTGCGGACGAACCAACAAGTGCCGTCGACGCTTCGCTGCGCAAGCAACTCCTGAAGCTTCTTCGATCCATACAAACCAAGCAGCGCATGACGATGATTCTTGTGACACACGATCTTGCCTTTGCTCGCCACTTCGCAGACGAAGTTGCCGTTATGCATGACGGTGCATTGATCGAAAACGCATCCGTCGAAGAGTTCTTTCGTACGCCGCAGCATCCGTATTCACAACTTCTGCTCAAGGCCTTGAACGACAGAGTCAGCCGTTCTAACACTCATCTTACTGCTCATGCCTGAGGTACCGCTTCTGCTGATCCTGAATCTCCAATGCTCGATGGTTCCTTCGCACCGGCGAGGGTTTCTTACGAGGCGAGCCGTTGTACTCAGCGACGTTTCGCTTTCTCTTGAGGAAGGAAAAATTCTGGGATTGGTCGGACCGAGCGGGAGCGGCAAGTCAACACTCGCCCGATGCATTGTGGGCCTTCAGAGGCCCGATCGCGGCTCGATCCTTTTCAAGTCCGTAAACATCTTTCCCGAGGAGAACAACCGCAGACGATTTCGCACCGAGATGCAGATGGTCTTTCAGGCAAGCAGTGCTTCGCTTAATCCTATGATGTCAGTCAGAGACTGTTTGCGTGAGGGACTCGAAGCACGCCCACACGCCGGTGCACCGGACCTTGAAGAAGCGATGGTCGAGCTTCTTGAAGCGATGGGTCTAGAGAGCGATCTCCTGCCCTTGTTGCCCGGTCAGCTCAGCGGAGGCCAGCGCCAACGCATCGCCATTGCCCGTGCTTTGGCTGCGCAGCCATCCCTTCTGATTCTCGATGAGCCGACATCGGCCCTTGACCTTCTCACCCAACGGCAGATTCTGTCGCTCCTACTTCAAATTCGAGATCGTTTTCATCTTTCTCTCCTCCTCATCACTCATGATCTCGATACTGCATTGCGTGTGTGCGACCGCATTGCCGTGCTGCACGGCGGCGTGATCGTCGAACATGCCGCATCACGTGAACTGGCATCATCCCCAAAGCATCCGTTCACACAACAGATCCTTGCCGATTCATTCCTTAGTTCTTCGCCAGAACGTTAGTCGTCATCAGCCCTTCACCGTCACGTCTTTCTTCCTCCCTTTCACCAATTTGTTGACGCCACATGGCGTAATACAGGCCTTTCTGGTCCAACAGGGATTGATGCTGGCCGACCTCAACGATCCTTCCGCGTTCCAGCACAAGAATGCGATCGGCGTGCATCACCGTCGACAGTCGATGCGCTATCAGAATGGTGATCAAGTCTTTCTGCATGGACACATCACGAATCGTCTCACTGATTTCCTCTTCGGTCAGCGAATCGAGCGACGAGGTTGCTTCATCGAACACAAGGAGATGCGGATGCCGCAGGAGTGCTCGTGCGATCGAGAGGCGCTGTTTCTCTCCACCTGAGACCTTCACGCCCCCCTCCCCAATCAGGGTGTCCAGTCCCTTATCGGCCCGTGCAAGGAGGCTCTGGCATGCCGCTTTCTCCAATACCTCGAGACACTCCGCATCCGTCGCCGATGGATTCACAAAGAGGAGGTTCTCACGAATCGTTCCCGAAAACAACTGTGTATCCTGAGTAACCACCCCGATGCGTTCGCGCAAGCCTTCGAGATCGATCACCTCCCTCGGATAGCCGTTGTACAGAATCGTTCCCGAGTGTGGAGTATACAAGCCGATGAGCAGCTTCACGAGTGTGGTCTTCCCGGAGCCTGACGGACCCACAAATGCAATCGTCTCTCCGCGCCGAACCTCGAACGAGATGTCGGCGAGCGCATGCTTCGTCGAGGAGAGGTGTTTGAACCGAACATTTTGAAATGCCAGCGATTCTATCGTGTCAAGCTTCACGGGCTTCGCGGGTTTTGCCTCCTTTTGTGCGGTGAGAATCTCTTCAAAGTTTTTCAGCGATACTTCCGTTTCGCGATAGGTGTTGATGACGTTGCCGAGTTCCTGCAGGGGCCCAAAGATGAAGAACGAGTAGATCCAGAGCGAGAAGAATTGACCGAACGTAATCTGTTGATCAAAAATCATGTAGAGCATGAGGCCCAGAATCGTGGTGCGGAGGAAGTTTACGGATGTTCCCTGAATGAAACTCAGGCTGCGCAGATAGCGCACCTTCTTTAGCTCGAGTCTGAGAATCTTGTCCGTCGTGCTGTTGAGTCGTTCAATCTCCTGTTGTGCAAGGCCGAGACTCTTGACCAGCTCAATATTCCGCAACGACTCGGTAGTTGACCCTGCGAGCGCCGTGGTTTCCCGTACGATCACTTTCTGCATGGACTTAAGCTTCCTGCTGAGGATGGAGCTGATCAGGCCAAGCGCCGGCACCGTAGTAAAGTATACGATCGCGATCAGCCAATGAACACTGAACGCATAGACCATGACGAAGATAATGCCGACCAGCGATTGGAACAGGATGTTGATGAGCGCGGCAATCAGCTTTTCGACGTCGGTTCGGACTTTCTGGAGCTTCCCCAGCGTTTCGCCGCTGCGCTGATCCTCGAACATTTGATAGGGCATCTCCAATGAATGCCGCAAGCCGTCGGAGTAGATGCGGGCTCCCAGGCGCTGCGTGATGACGTTGATGACGTAGTCCTGGAAGTTCTTTGCCACACGCGAGACGAAGGCAACCCCCATCGCCGCGAGCAGCAGCAGCCCGACGCCGCGGAGGAAATCGGCACGCGTGTATTCTTTGAAGCGCGTGACGTACTCGTCGATGATATAGCGAAAGATGAGCGGATCGAGAAGGGAAAACGTCTGGTTGATGGCTGCAAGCAGCAGCGCCACCACCACGAGCTTCCAATAGTGTTCTAAATAGGATAAGAGCAGTTTCATAGAGATCTCACGCCACCGTACAGGGTGCAGTATACGTAATTGCAGCCTCATTTGCTTCAGTCATAGCATTGATGTTCAGGCGGGGTATTTTTATATTGGCACACGGTTTCCAGCGTATTCCTCTGAAACGCCAACCAAGGCCATGGCGATCAAGAAACCCCTTGTGCTGATCTCGGAAGACGAGGTCGACATCAACAATCTCCTTACCGTTATCTTGCAAGCCGAGAACTTCTCCGTGCTGCAAGCGTTCGACGGCCAGTCGGCCCTCGAAACATTCGCCGCGCACGCGGATGAGATTGACCTTGTGGTGACAGACCTGGGATTGCCTAAGTTAGGAGGAGTTGAGTTGATCGAGCGGGTGCGCAAGATGAAGCCTTCAGTCAAGATCATCGGCGCCAGCGGCTTCGGACGCAACAACGTTCGCGAGGAAGTCATGCGCGCAGGCGCAGATGAGTTTCTGCCCAAGCCCTATGTAACGGCCGAACTGGTAACAACAGCACGACGACTCCTTGCCTCAGAGTAGCATCATGAAATCTCATACCGAGTATCTCTGGTTCAACACCAAGAAGCATCGCGAGTACATCAACATCACCGACACCGTGCAGGAAGCCGTACGGAAAAGTGGCATCACCGAAGGATTCGTTCTTGTCTCGGCTATGCACATCACTGCCGGTGTATATGTCAACGATGCCGAAGCAGGGTTGATTCAAGACATCGATGAGTGGTTGGAAAAACTCGCCCCGTTCAATCCAAACTATCGCCACCATCGCACGGGTGAAACCAACGGCGATGCACATTTGAAAAGTCTTCTCATCCACCACGAAGTGATCGTTCCCATCACCAACGGCGCGCTCGACTTTGGTCCCTGGCAGCAAATCTACTACGCAGAGTTCGACGGGCAACGGCGCAAGAGAGTTGTTATCAAGGTAATTGGAGAATAGGTTTTCGCGCGAACGGAACGATCTCCCTCTCGTGCTTGCACGTCATGGTTGCTTTTGCCTCTTGCTCTTCCTATCTTAGTCCGTGGTTTTTCACCATCACTTCGAACTCATCACATCAATCAACAACTGGAGGTTCGCCATGAGGAAGGCGTTACTCATTGCCTGCTGTATCTCTCTTGCGACGTCACTCTCTTTCGCCGGAAAGAGATTCGACCTACGCAATGCACGACCTGCACCGCTCGCAATTGATGATGGCATCGCGCGCGCATCAACGGGAAACGGGCAGTACATCCCTGGACTCGACAACCCGCTTGTCCTGAACTGGGTTCTTGTGGACTCGATGGCCAACGCCTTCGGTCCCGCGAATGATCAAGTCAAACCACTCGCATACGATCAGGCGAGCAACACGCTGGTGCTGATCCACCGGGGTGCTCCACCGTATGGAACGAGCGGTCAGCTATGGTACAACGTCTCACGAAATAACGGGGTGAGCTGGTACCGTGCAGGCGAACTCTCCGGAGGAACGCCGCAAAGCCTGCGTTATCCGAGTTGCACGATTTCCAACCCCGCGGGTACAGCCGACACGTCGCAGCTACTTTTTGTATGGGCGGCGCCCAATCTTATCAACGGCGGTGCGTTCGGGCAAATTACGTATGGTGTCGATTTTCCGCTCGGTGCCGGGGCCGGAATTGCGACGGTGGATCCGGCAACGAACGACCTCACAGCTGCACTCTCGATCTGGAGCTATCCAAACTCCGATTGGGTCAACTGGGCATCGAGTCGATTGGCGTCCGGAATTCCGAACGACCATCTGACATGGCGAACGAACGACTATCTCACGGTGATACGGCAAACGCCTCCTCACTGGCGCGATACCATTCCGTATTTTATCAACTCACTCGGCTTTGTCGTTGGCAAGGCAACCAATCAGGGCGGCTACTTCGCGGTCAACGGGTTGTTCTATCCCGACTCGCTTGCGAACGCATTTAACGTTGGCTACAGCCGCACGACCGATAATGGCGCGACGTGGGGGCCATGGATACGACCCCAACCCGATTGGGGAATCGCAACAGGCCTGGGTGCTGCATACGATCTGTACGACTTCGCACAACCACCGGGCGGCACGGTGGATTACAATGCGGACATGGTGATCGACGCGAACGGTATGGCGCACTTCTTCTATCCGGTGGCCGACACACCTGCTACCGACCAGCAGCAGAGACACCTCCTTGAAGTCTACCAGACGCCCACCGGCTGGGAAGCGAAGTTCATCAAGCGTAACCTCGCGCGCCAAACCGTTTTGTACTATCCCAGTCCAACCCAAGGAAATCTGAGTCAAACCAATCACTCCATTCAGGCCTCCATCAGTTCCGATGGTCAACTGATGACGTTTGTCTGGCTTGAAGCAGCCTCGCTTTCACCAAACGATACGCTGCCCGAAATTTGGTTCTCGTACAGAAGGATTACTGATCCGTCATGGTCAACACCCATCAACATCTCTCAAACACCGGATTTTGCGGAGATGCTGCTTCATGCTGCACCGACGGTGAAATGGAACGGGGGCAACAGCTACACTCTCTTCCTGTTCCGATGTTACCAGGCCGGCATCAATACCTGGCCGCCTGACAACATCATGCAAACGAACGTCTATGTGGCTGCGTACACCTTCACAACAACAGGCGTAGATGAAGGCGGTTTGGAACCGTCATCGTTCAAGCTTGAGCAGAACTATCCCAATCCGTTCAATCCATCAACGCGTATTCGATTCTCGATTCCGAAGGAGGCGTACGTAAGCTTGACGGTGACGAACGTCCTTGGGCAGGTCGTTGCAACGCCGCTGAACGACTACCGCACACCGGGCGAGTACACTGTAGAATTCTCACCGGAAAATCTGGCTGGAGGTGTGTATTACTACACGCTCAGGGTAGGCAATCAATCGCAGACAAAGAAGATGGTGTACTTGAGGTAAGCCCGAGTGGCGTTCAAGCAAAAGGCGCGGATTGGTGTCCGCGCCTTTTTTGTTGTCACACAAACGCAGCCGCAGCGTCTGCTCGCGAAGACCGGGGCCTCGCTTATTCCCACTCGATGGTGGCAGGAGGCTTTGAACTGATGTCGTACACGACGCGATTGATGCCCCGAACTTCGTTGGTAATGCGCGACGAGATTCTCGCCATCACGTCATGCGGCATTCGGTACCAGTCGGCCGTCATCCCATCAACGCTCGTCACGCAGCGAAGGGCGCATGTGTATTCGTACGTCCGTCCGTCGCCCATCACGCCAACACTTCTGACGGGCAGGAGCACAACAAATCCCTGCCAGATATCCCGGTAGATTCCCGCTTTTTTGATTTCTTCAACAAAAATTGCGTCCGCTTCACGCAACAGGTCGAGTCGCTCCTTCGTGACCTCGCCGAGGACGCGAACAGCAAGTCCGGGTCCCGGAAACGGATGTCGCCACATAAGCTCGTCAGGCAGTCCGAGCTCTGCACCAACGGCACGGACTTCATCCTTAAACAACTCCCGGAACGGCTCAATCAGCTTGAGGTTCATCTTTTCCGGTAAGCCGCCGACGTTGTGATGCGTCTTGATCGTGACGGATGGACCTTTGAACGAAGTTGACTCGATCACGTCCGGATAGAGCGTGCCCTGGGCAAGGAAGCCCACCCTCTCCATCTTTCTTGCCTCTTCTTCAAAAACCATAATAAAAAGATTTCCGATGATCTTGCGTTTCTTCTCAGGGTCGGACACACCGGTCAACGCAGCAAGGAAACGCTCGCTTGCATCAACGTAGTCGAGATTGATATGGAACGTTTCGCGAAACGTTTGCACGACAAGTTCCGACTCCCCCTTGCGCATCAATCCGTTATTGATATGGATGCAGGTGAGCCGATCACCGAGAGCCTTATGAAGAAGCACCGCAGCGACGGAGGAATCCACACCTCCGCTGAGGGCACATATCACTTTTTCATTTCCAACGATCGAGCGGATTTCGCTCACGGCATTGGCAATAAACGATGATGGGCTCCACCCTCCCTCACACCCACAAATCTTGTAGATAAAGTTGTGGAGGACCTGTCCTCCTTGCGGTGTGTGTACAACTTCGGGATGGAACTGAATGCCGAAGATTCTCTTCTCACGATTTCTGATTGCACAAATGGGTGAGTTGCTTGTGTGTGCGATCGGGCTGAAGCCGTTGGGGATTTTCGTTAGATGGTCGCCGTGACTCATCCAGACGCTCACGACGGCGGAACCTTGCGAAGGGAACCCATCAAATAGGTCGGAGGTGTCGTCAATCACCAGTTCGGCGTGACCGTACTCTCGCCGCGCGGCTCTGTCAACTTCCCCTCCGAGTTGATGCGCGATCAGTTGTAATCCATAACAGATGCCGAGAATGGGAATGCCCAGCTCGAAGATTTCGGGCGAAGGGATCGGCGCGCCCGGCTCGTATGTGCTGTACGGACTTCCCGAAAGGATGATGCCCTTGGGACGCAGCGCGTTGATCTGCTCGATCGAGATGTTGAATGGATGCAGCTCCGAATAGACTCCCAGCTCGCGGACGCGACGAGCAATCAGCTGGCTGTACTGCGAACCGAAGTCGAGAATAACGATGCGTTCAGGATGAGTCATGAGTGAGAGTTCTCGTGTACCTCAATATATCCAAATCCCAACGCCTCGGCAATCAGTGTACAGAAATCGGGCGTCGTATCGCTACAACAGCAGGAAGGATTTCAGCTCGTCGAACGAGTTGAAGATCATCGTTGTACAGCCGAGGACCCAGCCGGGGATTTCCGAATACGGCAGGGACGTGACCATATAGACGGGTTTGCCGAAATGTTTTGCGATGGTCAGCTCTCCTTTCGTTCCCGCGCCTCGCATCGCCGCTTCGTCCCAGTAGCAGATGACCAGGTCCGAGCGCTCCGCGATTTCCTTGCAATCCAGTTCTACCAGTTGCGCCACGATCGCGGCAAACGAAACGACATCAACCGCCTTCAAGGCACGAATATCCACATGAGGGTAGTGGGTACGGAGAAACCTGTCGCTCTCCGCGTTCGGGTTGAAGACTTCGCAGCGAAGCTCGTCCTGCAGCCATTGCTGCAATTCGGTGCGCCATGCGCGCCCTTCATTGGGGGCATACTCCATGCCGCCGGAAAGATACACTCGTCGGGGGTTATGCATGGGCTGACTCGAACCTGCACGTGTGCAATAAACTACCGGAGCGCGTCGAGGGCGTACACATCGAGCGATGGAAGGAAGAGAATATAGAACGCCCACAACGACAGTCCCACACTCAGCGGGACAAGAAGATTATCATCGAGCGGCAGGCCGGAGGCTTCGACCAGCGCACCGATCAACGCGGCGCCTGCGCCCGCAAGGTATTCGCCGGGTCCGGTGCCGACTTTCGGCGCAAGAGCAACCACGACCAGCGCGCTCAGGAAAAATGCAGTCGTTCCTTCGAGGGTCTTCTTCAAGAACGCTCGCGCCCCGAAGCGTCGGCCTACTAATGCCGCCAGCGTATCGGAAACGATGAGAATCGCAAAGGCCGTGATGAAGATGACCTTCGGCAGCAGCCAGATGAACACACACGCCGACAGCAAAACGTACGTCGCGCCGTTGAGATTGCGCGCAGCGTCGTCCAACTCATGCCTGCGCAGCAGCCATCCGAACAGCCGATGATAAAGCCTGCGCGTCGGCGGATGGTACACACGCGCAAGGTCCGAGAGCCCGAACAGGAGCGTTAGCGGGATGAGGATGCTCAGCGCCGTGGCCTTGCTGATGAAAGAGTAGATGATCGGAATCGAAAGTGAGCAGAGGTGGATGCTCTTGCGCACGAGCTCCACGGCATAGCTCTGCTCAACATTCGGAAGAATGCTCATTTCTTTTTGTCGGAGGGCTCAACCGTTGCCTGCGCCTGGCCGTTGCCGCGTCGCTCCACAGGAGGAAGCTCCTCGCCGCGCATGATCGTGTCAATCTCATTGGCATCCAAGATTTCCCGCTCCAGCAACGCTTTTGCCATCTTGTGCAGGAGGTCGATATTATCGGTCAGGATTTTTTCGGCACGCGCCATCGCGGTCTCAACAATGCGGCGCACTTCTTCATCAATGAGAATGGCCGTTTCCTCGCTGTAATTCTTGTGGCGCGTAATCTGGCGGCCGAGGAAGATTTCCTCGTCCTTCTGGCCGTAGGTCAGCGGGCCCAGGCGCTCACTCATCCCCCACTCACACACCATTTTCCGAGCAATCTCGGTCGCCCGCTCGATGTCATTGCCTGCGCCAGTGGTGAGTTCGCCGAAGACGATCTTTTCGGCAGCGCGACCGCCCAGCGCATAGCAAATCATAGCCTCGAGATAGGCCTTCGAGTACGTATGCTTTTCGTCGATCGGCAGATAGGTGGTCAGGCCCAATGCCCGGCCGCGCGGAATGATGGTGACCTTATGGACCGGATCGGCTTCGGGAATCTTTTTTGCCACAAGCACGTGTCCGATCTCGTGATAGGATGTGATTTTTTTCTCGCGCTCGGAGATGATAAGGCTCTTGCGCTCCATCCCCATCATCACCTTGTCCTTTGCTTCTTCGAAGTGACGCATGGTTACCGCGCGCGCGTTCTGTCGGGCTGCAAGCAGTGCCGCCTCATTGACGAGATTGGCAAGCTCTGCACCCGCGAGGCCGGGCGTGCCTTTTGCCAGCGTCTCGAGATTGACATCTTCTGCCAGAGGGATGTTTTTGGTATGAACGCGCAAAATCCCTTCACGGCCTTTGACGTCGGGCCGATCTACAACAACCTGCCGATCGAACCGTCCGGGACGCATGAGTGCAGGATCAAGGACATCGGGTCTGTTTGTCGCGGCGATGATGATCACGCCGCTATTCTGCTCGAAGCCATCCATTTCCACCAGCAGCTGATTGAGCGTTTGCTCGCGCTCGTCGTGTCCGCCGCCAAGGCCCGCTCCGCGATGGCGACCCACGGCGTCGATCTCATCGATGAAGATGATGCACGGGGCGTTTTTCTTTCCCTGCTCAAACAGATCGCGCACACGGCTTGCACCGACACCGACGAACATCTCGACAAAGTCCGCGCCCGAGATGGAAAAGAACGGCACGCCGGCTTCACCGGCAACTGCGCGGGCCAGCAGCGTTTTGCCTGTGCCCGGAGGGCCGAGCAAGATCACTCCACGCGGAATCTTTCCGCCCAGCTTCTGAAACTTCGTCGGCTCCTTGAGAAACTCAATGATCTCCTGCAGCTCGAGTTTCGCTTCATCGGCACCGGCAACATCGAGGAAGGTGACCTTCGGGGCACCCTCGCTCAACATCTTTGCCCGACTTTTTCCGAACGAGAAAATTCCTTTCGGTCCGGCACCCTGCATGCGCCGCATGATGATGAGCCACACGGCAACCAGCAGGACCCACGGCAGCAAGCCGAACAGCCCGTTGATCCAGGTGTTGTCTTCGCGAACAACGGTAAACTTGAGATTGCGTTCCGTCCAGTCCTTGATCACGCCGCTGTCGAGAATGGGCAGGGTGAGCCAGAACTTCTTCACGGGAACATTACGACCGTCACGTACGAGATACTTCTGCTCGCGCAGCTCGCCGTGGAAATCATAGTTGGCCAACTCCGATTTCTTGATCGTTGCCTTGGCAATCTCGTTGCCTTCCAGGAACGCGCGGTATTCGGTGTAGGTGATCTCCACCTCGCCGCCTTCCGTTCCCTTGAACAGCGTCATCACCAAAAAGACCATCAGGATGATCGCGGACCAACTGAGAACCACCTTGAGAACGCGGTTCCAGTTGAAGTCGTCATCCGGCCTCATGGGCGGACTCGGGCGCTTCCTTCCCGGTCGCGGGAAGCTCCTTCGCCGATCCGTTTCGCCCGAACGGCGCGCGCCGTTCTCCGTTTTTTTCTGCTCGTCCATCGAACCCTCATTCATCGTTCATTGCGCTTTTGCAGGCGGTAAATCGCTTTGAGGTGCCGTAATCGCTGCGCGTAGTCCAAACCGTACCCGATGACAAAATCCTTCGGGATCGTGAACCCGATATAGTCAATCCTCACAGGCCATTTCACCGCATCTTTCTTGTACAACAGAGTAACAACGCGGAAGGACTTTGGGTTCTGCTGCATGATGAGGCTGCGGATATACTCCATCGAGAGCCCCGAATCAATGACATCCTCCACGATGATGATGTCGCGTCCTTCCACCTGACAGTTCAAGTCTTTCAACAGCTTGACATTGCCCGAGCTGATCTTTGCATCGCCGTAGCTCGAAAGCTTGAGAAAATCCACTTCACAATCGATCGTGACTTCGCGGATGAGATCGGCAAAGAACACGAACGACCCGTTGAGCACGCCGATAAAGACGGGGATCGTACCCTTGTATTGCTTGCTGATCTGCTGCGCGAGCTGTTTCACTCTCGTTCGGATGCGCCGCTCGCTGAGCATCACCACGAACGCATCGCCGTTGACGAAGATCTTCTTCTTGTTAAGCGTCATCCGCCGTTTCTTTTGTAGAGAACTGGAGTTTCATCACCTGTCGCGTTGCAGGCGTTACTTTGAACCGCTCATCAATGCGTTGACCGCAGACCCACACCACTTCGCCATCGGTGGTTTCCAGGATCGGAATCAGCGGCTTCCGGTAGATCGGAATCTTCGCATCAACAAAATAATCGCTGATCTTTTTTCTGCTGGTCATCCCCAACGGGATAAACCAATCGCCGTCACTCCAGGAACGCAGCACGAGGCTCTTGCCCGCAAGTTTGTCTCCATCAACGTATTCTGCTTCGCTCCCATTGAGCACCAGGTTCTTCGCCTCCATAATCTCGGAAGAGAAACAGAAGCGGTCGAATTGGTATCGCCGGTTTGGCAGAACCGCAAACCGAAACTCCGGCACCTCTTCGGTCTTGCGAAACACCAGATGGTCTCGATCGCGAAAAACAACATGGTTTCTGTCAATCGCCACCCACGAGCCGCTCAGGCCATCCATCAGCTCCAGAATGCGTTGGACATGATCGTATTCCGGCCTGCACGCGGCAAAGCTCTCGGCCACGAACATGACCACGTATTGCTGCAAAAGTCGCGGGATTGCCCTGAGGCGCGACACCGCAACCTGCACCTCGGTGGTGCTATCGCGCGTCACCACAGCATCGTACTGTTCGCGTGCCGCAGCGATCAGGTACGATTCTAACTCGCGAAAAAGCTCTCCGGTGCGGTTCAACGTTGCAACGACGTTGGGGTTGATCTCTTTTTGAATCAACGGAAGAACGTTGAGCCGGAGATAATTTCTTGTGTAATACTCCTCCGCGTTCGACGAATCTGTGCGAAACGGGATTCTCTCGACGGAGGCATAGTCTTCAATTTCCTTGCGCTCGGCAAACACCAACGGGCGAATGATGCGTCTATCCTCGCGATAGACGGGGATGCCCGAAAGCCCGGCAACGCCCGCACCGCGGAACATATTGAGTAAGATGGTCTCCGCGTTATCGTTGGCGTTGTGGGCGGTTGCAATCTTGTCGAACCCGCTCGAGAGCAGCAGATTGTCAAAGAATTCGTAGCGAAGCTGGCGCGCTGCTTCCTGAATGCCCATCTTGTGCTCTCGTGCATACGCGGCACAATCGGCACGATCGAGATACACTTCGAATCCGTAATGACGGGCGCGCTGGACAACGAACTGCTCGTCGCCGTCCGATTCTGCCCCGCGCAGCATGAAGTTGAAGTGTGCGACAATCACCGAAAGCCCCAGGGCTTCTTGTTCTCTGGCAAGCAAGTCCAGCAACACCATCGAGTCCACGCCACCGCTTACCGCCGCGATGATCTTATCGCCCTGCTCCATGAGCCGCCGTTTACGACTGAACTCATGAAACCGCGTGAAAAACGCTCTGGAGAAGCGCATCAATCAATCCATGCTTCGACCGAAATTGCGAGGGGAATGCCCACGTCCCCTCCCTCAGTGACTATGATACGGATTTTGAGGGTCTTATGCTATTGCAAAAACGGAAGGGAAAGGCTGCGAAAGGAGTCATCTCATCCGCGCATCAGATACATCGCCGTCATATCGTCGCTCTGCGGAGCGGCGCCGGTAAAGGAAGCGACATCAGCAAGCAGGCCGCGCACAAACGCTTCGGACGACGACGGTCGGTGAGCAAGCAAGAAACTCTGCAAGGCGTCGTGCGCGTCGTACTGCTCTCCGTGCGCATTCATCGCCTCCGTAATTCCATCGGTGTAAAGCAGCACACGGTCGCCCGGCGCAAGCGTCACCGAATCAACTTCGTAAGGGAAATCCATATCTATCATTCCAAACGCAATGCCTCCCTTGCTGAGCGCCTCGACCGTGCCATCTGCCCGCAGTACGTACACGGGATTGTGTCCGGCATTGATCATCTGCAGCTCGCCGCGATCGGGCTGCAGGATGCCAACCACAGCAGTAATGTATCGCTCGGCCGTCGATGCACTGAATATGGCTTGATTGAGGCGCTGTGCAAGCTCGACCAGCGAGCCGACGTTGTCCAGGTACGCGTGAAGATATGCATGAAAACTGCTGACCAGCAGCGCGGCCGGAACGCCTTTCCCGGCAACATCGGCCATCAACAATCCGTACCCCCTGCCGTTCAGCGGGATGCAGTTGTAGTAATCGCCCCCAATTGCCCGCGTGGGAATATTGATGCCGAAGATGTCGTATCCCTGAATGCGCGGAAGCTCAGCAGGAAGGATGCGCTGCTGAATCGAGGCCGCAACCGCAATGTCCTGCTCGATTTTCTGTCTCTCCAACTCCTGCTTCTGGCGAAATTCATTCTCGACCACGGCATACACTTGCTGGACGACTGCGTCGAGCAGAAGACGATCGGTCTCTTCAAACGGAATTGTCCCCTCACGACTTTCCTTTTCATACAAATCAAAAATGTAGGTGATTCCGTGGAGCGTAAAGCCGGAGCGAATATGATGCAGCTTGCTGCGCGACCTGCGAGGCTGTGTGCCCTCGGGGAACACAAGCGTCTCCACGTTTTCCTTCTCCACTCTCTTCCGGAACATTCCCCAGGATGCGTTCGTGAGCGCTGCGGCACGCTGTAAAGCAAACGCTTCGGGCGCGAGATTCTTCTTCCGCCGCGTCAACTCTATTCCCGTATCAATCAAGCTATTCAACTGGAGGAGACGATGGTTCAGCGAAAAGATGAGTTCCTTTTCCTTGCGATATTGTGACAGGGCCTGATACGCAGTTGCAAATACCTGCAGGAAGATTTGGAGGGAGATTTTGTCAAGAGCGGAGTGCGCGGCGCCGCCCAACTTATGTCCCAGAATCACGCCGACACACGACCCATCCATAAGCGGCTGCGCTACGGCAAGTTTTGGGTTCTTTCCACCATAACTCTTCAACACAAATTCCGGAGGCGTTCCGCCGAGATATTCCTCGCCTTCGCATGTCGCCTTTCCGTAGAGCTTCTGCCAGGGATCGCTTGCGGTGGTTTTGTAATAGATCGTGATATCCGTGGTGACGAAGTTGCCGCGCAGAATGTGAAAGAACCGACGCGCGAGTTCCTTCTGGCTGGAAGCGCGCGTAAGCAGCTCGAATCCCTCCTGCAGCGAAGCGATTTGAACGGACAAGCGTTCTACCAACAGGGGCAGCGCCACGAAGCAGCCTTTGTTATTGGGTAGAAAGAGACTTCAACGCGTCGTCAACGGTCTTTTCCTTCCCCGCAAAATTCAACAGTCCCATGATCGAAAGCATCTTCTCGACTCCGGGATCGAGATTGGTGAACACCAGGCGCCCTCCGGCTTCTTCCAACTTCTCGATAATCTCGATCAGAAATGACATGCCGATGGAGTTGACCACCTTCGATTGTGCAAGGTTGATGACGACACGCTTGACGCCGTGCTCAAAATGTTTGTTGAACTCGCGCGCGATCGCCTCGCCCCCTTTGTTATTGACATATCCCGACGTTGCAATCACAAGGCAATCGTTCTGAAGTACGGGCGTGAGTGAGAACTCCTGTTCCATCCATCATCCTCTATGTAAGTTTCTTGATGAGCGTAATCTTGGTTCCGGTGGGCTGCGACTCGATGCGAAAATCGTCGGACATCGTCTTCATGAGATGCAAGCCCCAGCCGCGCTTATTCGGATCGCCGATCTTCGTTCGAATGTCGGGCCGCGGGATTGCATCCGGCGCGAAGCCCTTTCCATAGTCGCGAACGAAGATCGTCAGTTCTTCTTTCGACATCGTGAACTCTACCTGCACGACGGGATGATCCTTGCCGGTATGGTCCAGCGCGTTGATAATGGCCTCCGTTACAAGGACGCGCCCTTCGGCGATCTTGCCGTCGGCGATGCCCATGTGCCGCCCGAGGCGCTCCAGTCCTTCCAGCGCCACGAGTTCTATGTCCGGCACGTTCGGCAGTTCGATCTTGAGTGTGAGTTCGTTATTCATGATTGATCGTATGCATGACAGATTTGTCTGTTTGCAGCAACCCCAGACTTGGAGAGACAAGTCTCTGGTGTATCTGCACAAGCCCCTCTCCTCCCCCCTCACGCGTTATCACCCTTTCATCCGTATCGCTATCATCGTCATGTCGTCTTCTTGCGTTGCGCCGTTCATCCACATCTGTGCTGCGTTCCAGAGGCGTTCGATAATTTTTCCGGGCGTCTCCCTCGCAACCGATTTCAGGGTCTCCTGCACACGAAGATAATCAAACATCTCACCCGTTGCATTCTTTTGCTCCGGCAGTCCGTCGGAAAGAACAAGGAGCAGGTCGCCAGCCTGGAGTTCTTCTTCATGCACAACATACGGAAAATTCTTCATGGCACCTAACGGCATCCCCTTCAACAGGATTTCCTCCACCGTGCCCTGTTTCTCTCGCCAGACAAAAAGGGGCGGCATGCCCGCAGAGGCAAACGCCACATGTCGGTTGTGGATTTTCAGCATTGTGAAAGCCATCATCAGCCGGCCCATTTTGATGTTTTTGATGGCGAGGCTGCTGTGATTGAAGAACGACTTGATGTCGAGCCGCGACGCGTCAGAGGTGAAGAGGCCTTTCATCAACGTGACCACCGTGCCTGCCTGCATGCCGTGCCCCGTCGCATCGCCGCAGGCGACGCTGAGAACTCCGTCGGGTGTAAGATGGAAGTCGTAGTAGTCGCCGCCGACTTCTGTCGCGGTTTTCATGAAGACGGCGATCTCGAGGTTCGGCAGCTTCGGAATCTCGCGCGGCAGCATCGAAAGCTGCAGTTCTCGGGCCTCCTCCAGCTCTTTCGTCTTCCGCTCGTTTTCGACTTCTAACACGCGCTTCTCGGCTTCGGCGGCTTTTGCACGCAGCTCCGATTCGCGCAAGCGCGCCTTCTGCTCGCGTCTGTTGATTTCGAATCGCCGTAACTCGTACAGAATGCCGAAGAAGATCAAGACATACGCAGCGTATGCCCATCGCGTTTTCCACCACGGCGGCGTTACGACGAGGCGTAGCGAAGCTCCGTCCTCGTTCCACAAACCGTCATTGTTCGAGCCTCGCACGTGAAGCACATACTCGCCTGCATCGAGATTGGTGAACGTCGCGGTGCGCGTCGTGCCGAGCTGAATCCAGTTCTCGCTGAATCCTTCCAACCTGTACGCGTAGCGATTCTTGAACGCGTTGTAGAAACTCAGAGCGGAAAAGTCGAACGTCGCAATGTTGTCCTTGTAACTCAGTTCGATCCCCTCTCGCAATGGCACTCCCCGTTCTTCGATGGGCTTGCCCTCGGCATCATCGGTATTGTAGCGACGGAAGCCGCTGATGACCACAGGCGGAAGAAACGCGTTCTCTTTCACACTCTCGGGGTGGAACACGTTGAAGCCGTTGCCTCCCCCGAAGTACATCTCCCCTGTTCGCCCGCTTCGGGCATACGCATTCTGGTTGAACTCATTTCCCTGCAAGCCATCGTTGACGTCGTAGTTACGGAACGTTGATGTGGCTGGGTCGAAGCGTGAGAGACCTTTATTCGTGCTTAACCACAATCGTCCGTTACCATCTTCGAGTATACCGAAGATGAAATCGTTGGGCAGCCCGTCCTTCTCGCGATAACGCGTAAAGGTTCGCGTTGCCCGATCGAAACGATTCAGCCCGGCCGTCGTTCCCACCCACAACCTGTGCGAGCGATCCTCGTAGATGGAGATGATCGTATCGTCGCTGATACTTGTTGTATCGTCTTTGTTGTGCTTGAAAGACGTGAACGATTCCGTATGAAGGTCGAACCGATTCAGCCCGCCGCCGTACGTCCCCACCCACAGAACGCCCTCGTGGTCAACGCAGAGCGACCAGACTCCTTTTGCCGTTGGGCCTGTTCTGCCGGTAGGGTCGTACGCGAAGACTTTGAACGTTCCTGTGGCGGGGTCCAAGCGATTCAGGCCTCCACCGTAGGTTCCCACCCACAACGCCCCGACGCGGTCTTCAGCAAGCGCGTAGATGCGGTTGTCGCTCAAGCTGTTGGGCCGAGCGGGATCGCGACGAAAATGCGTAAACGTGCCTGTCGCCCGGTCGAGACGGTCAAGCCCGTTGCTGAACGTCCCTACCCAGAACCCGCCTGCGCGATCTTCAAACAGAACGTTCGGGATGTCTCCAAGACTTTTTGGATTCTTCGGATTGATTTTGTAATGAATGAAGGTTCCTTGCTCGCGGTCGAAGCGATCGAGTCCCGCAGGCGTGCCAATCCATGCGATGCCGGCCCGATCAACGTACATCGCGCGGATCGTGTTGTCTGCTAAACTGTTTGGGTTGCGGGGATCGTTTGCAAAGGTGTGGAAGGCATTCAGTTCGGGATGGAAGGTGTTGAGACCGTCCCCGCTCGTTCCCACCCACATCAGCCCCGAGCGATCTTGATAAATGGAAAGGACGAAATCGTCGCTCAAGCTTCTCGTGTCGGAAGGGTCACGCTTGAACGTGGTGAACCGCCCCGTCGTCCGATCGAACCGATTCAAGCCGCCGCGCGCCGTACCGACCCAAAGGACGCCCGTGCGATCTTCAACGATCGGCCACACCCAGTTGTCGCTCAACGAATGCGGATCGCGATCATCATGCCTGTAGTGGACGAACGAGTCGGTCGAAGGGTCGTAGCGATCGAGACCTTCACGCGTGCCCACCCAAATTGTGCCGGCGCGGTCGCCGTACACAGAGTACACGCGATTGTCGCTGAGGCTGCCGGGGTCTTTCGCATCGTGCTTGTACTCCTTCTTCGCTCCTGTGCGCATGTCGAGCCTCGTCACTCCTCCACCAACTGATCCTTCCCACCGGACGCCGTGCTGATCCTCATGGGACGAGAAGACAGAACTTCGCCGCGCGTTTTTCAGGTCAACGCTGTCCTTCACGCGCCGGGCGAATGTTTCTGTCAATCCGTCGAAGCGGTTCAGCACCGCGGGAGTGTTCAGTGTCTCAATCCACAACACCCCTTCGTTGTCCTCGCTGATCGAGACAATAAAGTTGTCACTAATACTGCCTGTGTCGGCAGGATTGTGTTTGAATACTTTGAACGAATAGCCGTCGTAGCGGTTCAAACCGTCCTGCGTTCCGAACCACATAAACCCCTGGCGATCCTGAAAGATACAGTTGACCGCGCTTTGCGAAAGCCCCTGCTGGACGGAGAGGTGGGAGAACCTGATCTTTGGTTGGGAAACTCCTAACGAACAAATCGTTACGACAAGAAGAAGGAAACCGCTAAACGACCGTGCACACATCTACTTCAAGAAGTTCCTTGCGTTTTGAGAGATGAACTCTGGCACCCCTGCAACTCAATCAATGAATCATAAAATGCCAGGCCAACGAGGATAGGCTCCGCTTGCCATAAATCTGGAAGCAAGCGGAGTCCATCGTCTCGGCCTAGTCGTTACTTCAACATCATCATCTTGCGATGAGCAACGAAGTCACCGGCCTGCAAGCGGTAGAAAAACACGCCGCTGCGTGAGGCGCTATCCTGTATTGTGGTGAGAGGAGAAATAATCGTGTTCGGAAGTCTGATGACGCCAACTCGATCGCCCGTACGCATCTTTTGAATCAGCGCGGCGGCATTGTTCTTTGCGGGCACAAATCCATTGTACGCCGATGGCGAAGCGAAATTGCCAGCGCCGTCAAAGATGAGAACGACATCCATGCGCGTCCGCGGAATGTTCCGGTAGATATACCCGATGCCGGACGTATCCGGAACATCCAAGTCACGCTTCACTACCTCGCCGTTTCTGATGAAGCCGTACATCGTCACCGTGTCGTTATCCGTTCCCATGAACGGAAGATACTGCGGGAATCCCGGATTGTAGATATCACCAAGCCCGCTGAAGTGTCCCACTTCGTGCACGGCAACATTCTCGACATCCTTCTTGCCCAGCGAAGGTTGGGGACGAACCGTGCGCCACAATCACCGATCCCGAAGGAGAGATTGCACCGTTAGCTTGCGCTGTTGCGGTGATGACGTAGGTATCAATGGCAAACTTCACAAGGATGGAATGGTCGGCGATCACGTTCGTGAATTCGTAGCTCGCCGGCGCGCCCACATGCACCCCATCAACAAACACGCTGTCAACATGGTAATGCGGATCGGGTGTGAAAGTGAAGAGCTGGTTCGTGCCGCTGCTGACGACCACCGCCCCGCTCGGCGTGATGGTGCCGTTCGCCCCGGCTGATGCGGTGATCGTGTGGCTTTCGGGCACAAACGTTGCGCTGATCGTATGGTTGGCAGTAACGTTCGTGAACGTGTAGCTTGTGATCGATCCTTGGGAGTTGCCGTCAACCACAACATCGGCGACGCGGTATTGTGCGTTAGGAGTAATGGTGAAGGTTTGATTTGCGCCGTAGTTGACACTCACCGCCCCGCTTGGTGCAATCGAGCCGTTCGGTCCGGCAGTCGCTGTAATCGTAAAGACGATGTCGCCCAGAACCTTGATGTCGAGATAGCTCTTCCCGCTCTGCCAGAATCCGCGCACAGCGATCACGTTTTCGCCGACTCTCAGAAGCGAAGCGGGCACGCTGAACGTGAAATCGCCGGTGGCCGAGGCGCAATCATCGTGGTAGCGGATGCCGCCCGAGATGTCCGTCCCGTTGAAATACACCTGAACCGCATTGTCAATGGCAACCGTAACGCGGACGTTCTGTGCTCCGGCCGGCAGATTGAACCGCTTCCTGAGGAGAATTTCCCGCGACTGATCCCAGAACGTCTTGACGAAGGCCGTGTCGTTCAGCGGGCAAGGAGGCGTGTTGGGGATGGAGAGCGTGCCGAATGCCGCTCTGGCGGCGGCCCAGCGCGAGTCGTCAAAGGTCGGGTGTTCGTAGTTGCGCGGAATCGTCTGCGCCTTGGTGATCAGATATTTGTAGTTCGCCCCCCCGAAGGGAACCAGCACCGAGTCAAGTTGTGCGCGGGACGGCAGCGCGGTGAAGAAGAGTACGAACCAAAGGAGGAGGCGCCGGAATACAAAGTTCGGCAGGAGGAGGCGACCGCGCGTAGTTGACATTGAAGCTCCTTGCATCGTGATGGATCGGTGCTGCCATGCGGCGGCATCCGGGGAAACTGATTCAGTCCGACTACCTTGGATTCGCCTTCACTACCTGCTTGATTCTCTCTGTAAATATCTCGAATGCCTGATCCTCACCCACGAATCTTCTGCCGCTTGCTTTGTCTTCGACAACAGTAAACTTCCCCTGTTCGCCCCCTACAACACGCAGGTTGCCACGAGTGTCTCGCTCGGCGAAGAGAACAACCTCCTCGTGAGGTTTGAATCGCGCGGCGTGACTGTACAACTCACCCACGCCATCAATCTCGCCACCGGGGACGACAATCGTGAGTGCGCGTTCGGCCCGCTCACCCTTCAGGTACTGTTCAACCGAAAGCCCGACGCGCGTCAGTATCCGCGAACGATCCGAACTCCACTCCGATTGCACGGTCGCCACTTTTGCCACCGCGATGACAGAAGCGCGGTTCGTCAACTCGTATGTACTCATGAGCTTTGCCTGGCCCCAGACGTAGCCTGCAATCATCTGCGCGAATGTTGTTCCGACCACCACAAGATTATGTGCGTGCCGTCGCTGTTTCACTTTCGATCCTCCTGTCTCGTGTATTGAGGGATGTGCAAATCTGCGATGTTCATTCTGTTCTTGTGAGATGGTTCACCGAGCATGCGCTGATCGGACACGAAGCTCGGATGGTGAGATGGTCGTACGTTCGGCCCGCCGTTCCGGCGATAAGGAGGGATGTATCAAATCAAGGAGGGCATACCTGATGTTCGTTCTATATCCTGTGTGGATGGGACATGACGGGAGAGGCACTTTCGTTTCAAGAAGCATGGGAAAAACCCGTTGGAAAGGCACGTTTCACAGGATACGTTAAAGAACAGCGCGACGGAAAGCTCGCTGCTCAATATAGTAAAGGCAGTAGGAAAAACCTAACGGAAAGCAGTCTTTCGAAAAATATTCTTCAGGTGAGCCGGCGACCCAAAGGGTGTGGTAGCGGGAGAGGGATTCGAACCCCCGACCTACGGATTATGATTCCGACGCTCTAACCAGCTGAGCTATCCCGCCATCTTCTGCGACATACAGATGCCGTACACAATATACGTCAAAAGTGTGTCAGGAGCAATCGCCGAAGTCGGCCCTACTGGAGCTCCTAACTCTCCTGGTCATTTGTGGCAGAAGAAAAATGCAATCGCCCGCGTGGACGCGCACCACGCGGGCGAACATCATGCACTCCCCTGAATCCATTCGGGTGGAGTGACGCAGTATCGTGTACCGACGGTAGGACTCGAACCTACGACCCTCAGATCCACAATCTGATGCTCTAACCAGCTGAGCTACGTCGGCGATGAACGATATCAAGCTAATGCCCCAGGCTCATCATCTGGTGCTCTAACCAATCCGTCCCAAACTGAGTTTGGGACGAGACCCCGGCCTCGAGGAATCCCTCGTGCAATGCCGTTCCAATATACGAAGGCGTGGAATGGAATTCAATCTCACGACGACATCGCGAACTTCACGAGGAGGTTGTTGCGTTGAGCAACACATCTCGAGTGGTTGGATGAACCTACCGTTTCTTATCGCTCATGAAGCGCGGCAGCTCGTTGAAGAAATGCGCGCTTGTGCGCATGCCGCCGAAAAAGTTGTCGAGGTTGATGAACTCGTCCGGCGCGTGCGCATTCTCATCCGGCAGGCCGAAGCCCAGTAGCACCGTATCAAGCCCGAGCACCTCCTTGAACTGCACGACGATCGGAATAGATCCTCCCTCACGCTGGTACAATGGTTTCTTGCCAAATCCCTTCTCGAGCGCAGCAACTGCCGCCTGCACGCCCGGTGAATCAATCGGCGTGATGGCCGCCTCGCCGCCGTGCAGGTAGCGTACACTCACGCTCACCGTCTTCGGCGCAATCTTCTTGATGTGTCGCTCGAACAGCTTCGCAATCTTTTCTGCTTTCTGGTCGGGCACCAGGCGCATGGAAATTTTCGCGGAGGCTTTCGAGGGCAAAACCGTTTTCGCGCCCTCACCCGTGAAACCGCCCCAGATGCCGTTGCATTCGAGCGTCGGACGAGCCCACACACGCTCAAGCGTCGTGAAGCCTTTCTCGCCGTATAACTGCTTCACGCCGAGTTCGGCCGCGTACTTCTTATCGTTCCAGGGCAGCTTCTTGAACGATCTCCGCTCTTCGGCACTCAGCGGGCGGACATCCTTGTAGAAACCGGGAATCGTCACCCGACCATTCTTGTCGTGTAGCTTCGCGATAATTTCCGCAAGCGCCTGAATCGGGTTATGGACCGTGCCGCCGAACGAACCGGAGTGCAGGTCCTTGTTCGGACCGACAAGATCCACCTGCATGTACGCCAGGCCGCGCAGCGCATAGCAGATCGAAGGAACTCCTTTGGCAAACATCGATGAATCCGAGATCAGCACGAGATCGGCTTTCAGCATCTGCTTATGCTCGGTTACAAACGGCACGAGATGCTCGCTTCCGATCTCCTCTTCTCCCTCAATCAAGAGCTTGATGTTGATGGGAAGGGCACCGGTGTTCTTCAGGTAGGCTTCGATACTCTTGAAATGAATGAACACCTGCCCTTTGTCATCGGCAGAGCCTCGTGCATAGAGGTTGTCACCGCGAATGGTCGCTTCGAACGGGGGCGACGTCCACAACTCCAACGGCTCCGGGGGCTGCACATCGTAGTGACCGTAGAGCAGCACGGTCGGTTTGCCCGGCGCGTTCAGCCAGTCGCCGTACACCACCGGGTGACCCGGCGTGGGCATCACCTGCACGTTCTGCAATCCGATGCTTCGCATGTGGTCGGCGATCGAGTGGGCGCACCGTTCAACATCGGCCTTGTTGTCGGGATTTGTGCTGACACTCGGAATGGCCAGGAGGTCTTTCAGCTCGGCGAGATAGCGCTCTTTATTTTGGTCGAGGTATGTGAGGACCTGTTCCATGGTATATCTCCATGATGAGGAAAGGTTGGTGATTGCAATTCAATATACCAAAGCTCTCGTGAAGGTTCAACGTAAGAGGCAGACCAAAACGTAGTAACGTCATTCTGAGCCTCGTTTCTCATAGGCGAAGAATCCAGAGCCAAGCCATTTACTGGATTCTTCAATCGGCTACGCTGAGTTTACCGTGAGCGAAGCCGAAGGGTTCAGAATGACAATGGTTTCTTTTTGTACAGCCTCGAGCGTTGCGTTCGAGCGTTCTAAACAAAACATGCCACGTTCAGGAGAGATGCCCTTGACAAAGTACTATGAATTGGATACCCTACAGCGGCATGTTTCACTACTGTTCAACCCCCAATGTTTATCTACGTTAAGGACGTTCCCTTCTGGTATGTGGATGAGGGAAACCGGAACGCCATGCCGGTCATTTTCATTCACGGTTTCCCGTTCAGTCATGAAATGTGGAGCGAACAGATTGGCCTGGTAGCTCAGGAGTTCCGGGCGATAGCGTACGACGTGCGCGGGCACGGCAAGAGTTATGTGGGCGATGGGCAGTTTACGATTGAACATCACGTGGATGACCTGATCGCCCTGATAGACGAATGGAAATTGGAAAAGCCGGTCATCGTCGGACTTTCGATGGGCGGATACATTGCGCTGCGGGCGTTGGAGCGCGACCAGCAGCGATTTCGTGCCGCCGTCTTGTGCGATACGAAAAGCGAGGCCGATACCAACGAGGGAAAGCTCAAACGTTTCGAGAACATGAAGATGGTGCGTGAGCAAGGCTCGGAAGCGTTTGCCGAGACGTTCGTTCGCAACGTTTTTGCCGCCGACACGTTCGTCCGCCGACCCGATGTCGTTCAACGCATTGCGAAGATCATCGCGGCAACGCCGCCGTTGAGCATTGCCGGCACGCTGTTAGCGCTCGCTGCCAGGACGGACACAACCGCCTTTCTTCCTCAGATGCGGATTCCGACGCTCATCCTCGTCGGCGAGAAGGATGTCACCACGCCGCCTGCCGCATCGCGCGCCATGCACGAGAAGATCCCAGGCTCGGAGCTGCACATCATTCCGGACGCTGCACACATGAGCAACCTGGAGAACCCCGACGAGTTCAACCGACACCTGCTTGCGTTCCTGCGGCGCGTCGCTTCGTGATGAACACCGTGTTGATCACCGGCGGCACGGGATTCATCGGGGCTAACCTGGCCGTGCGGCTGCGCGCAGCAGGCATCAGCGTGCGCATCCTCCGACGTGCGCACTCCGATCTCCGAGCCATCGCCGATGCAGATGTCGAACACCATATCGGAGATGTGAGAGACCTCCAGTCGCTGATGGTTGCGATGCGGGGATGCGATACGGTGTTCCACTGCGCCGCGATGGTCACATTCGAAAAGAAGAAGGCCGAAGAACAGCTTGCCGTCAACATCGGCGGCACGCGCAACGTGATCGAGGCGTGTCGCGCGACCGGCATCCGGTGCCTTGTGCACACCAGCTCTGTTGCGGCCATCGGCTATCCGCCCGAGGGCACGCTGGCAACCGAGGAGACGCCGTTCAACTGGGGACGAACCGTCGGCTACAAGTATTCGAAGCATGAGTCCGAACAAGTTGTGCGGCAGGCGGCGGAGCAAGGACTGCATGCCGTGATTGTCAACCCCTCAGTGGTTGTGGGCGAGCGTGACATTCACTTTCACGGCGGCGACATCATTCGAAGAGTCAAGAAGTGGCAGGTACCGTTGTACATTGACGGTGGGATGAACATTGTGTATGTAGGAGATGTTGTGAGCGGAATGATTGCAGCGGCGCAGCGAGGCGGACGCGGCGAGCGCTACATTCTGGGCGGCGAAAACCTAACGCACAAGGAGGTGTTTCGTCGCACGGCGCGCATCGTCGGGGGATTGCCGCCGCTGATGAAGCTGCCTCTGCCGGCGCTGCGCACCGTGGCCGCTGGCGTGGAGTGGCTCAGCAATCTCCTTGGTGTTGATCCTCTTCTCACGCCCGATCTGGTTTCGGGTGCGGGAAAGTACAACTGGTACTCATCGGCGAAAGCCGAACGAGAACTCGGCTATACGATCACCCCGTTCGACGAAGCCATCCGTCGGGCGTATCGGTGGTACAACGACACCGGACTCTTGTAGCGAAGGACTGATGCGCATTTTGGTCGGTGATGATCATGAGCTTGTACGGGAGGGCATCAAGAAGCTGCTGAGCGATGTTCCCGACGTCGAGCACGTAGGCGACGCTCGCAACGCGGATGAGGTGCTCGACGCTCTTCATCGTGAGCGATGGGACATGCTGATTCTTGACCTCAACTTGCCGGGTCGAAGCGGGCTGGACACGTTGAAGGAGGTGAAGCATCTGTATCCCGCGCTTCCCGTGCTGATTCTGAGTATGTACCCCGAAGAGTTGTTCGCCGTTCGCGTGATGAAGGCAGGAGCAGCAGGCTACATGTCCAAAGCGGCGGCGGCGAGCGATCTGTTGACGGCCATCAGCACGATTGCTGGAGGAGGCAAGTACGTCAGTCCCACGCTTGCCGAGCATCTCGCGGACACGCTGAGCGGCACGATGGCAGAGGCTCCCCACGAACTTCTTTCGACGCGCGAGTTCGAGGTGTTCAAGCTCATCGCTTCCGGCAGGACGGTTGGAGAGATTGCGCGCATTCTCGATCGAAGCGTGAAGACCATCAGCACGCACCGCACGCACATCCTCGAGAAGATGCGGCTGCACAACAACGCGGAGATTGTTCAGTACGCGGTCGAACACAAGCTCCTGTAGGTTTTGCTCAGAACCCCGTCGTACGTTTCGGCGTTCGCATGATGCGCGATCTATGACGAAGCGTTGAGTCTGGTTGCTTTTGCGTTAGGGATGCGGAGGGTGCCCGCCGAAGGGTCGGCATGCGGGGCGAGGCGAGGCAGTGCCGCAGCGTTGTGGGCTGCGGCACCGAAGCCGCCGCCGGCGGCGAAGCCCGAAGCAGCCCGACCGCCGCTTGCTGTTCAAAGCGGCGGGAACGCCCAAAAAATCCAACCGTGAATGAGAGATCATGCGGCTATGATGGATTGTCGCGTAGGACAAACGATGACGGAATGCCGTTGGGACGCTGACACGAAAAGCATGTAAGGTGGGATGGTATTCGTGGGGCGTGACGTGTTATCTTGATGCAGGTTGTTGGAGCGAAGGAAACGTGCTGAAGGGGCGGGAGATGTACCAACGGAGTACGCATTGGGCAAAGGGACGGCTCCTGCGGTACACTCCCGATTGTTGTGCCGACAGAGAGGAACGAATGCCCGGTGTTCATGCGATGAGCGAGAGGGAGACGGTGTTGCTGGCGGAAGCCGATGCGGTGCTGCGCGAGAAACTTGCAGCAGCGCTGACGGCTCACGGCTATCACGTGATCAGTGTGCAGAACGGCGAGGAGGCAATTTTGCTTCTAGATCGGAGCGCGGGGGAGGTTGATATCGTGTATGCCGATGTGGATTTGCCGAGGCGGAGCGGACTGGATGTGTTCTTGAAGGCAAAGAGCATGAGGCCGGGAGTTCGTTTTGTTCTTGGCTCCGGACCGGTGGGCGAACGGACGTGTGAGAGTCTGGCACGCATCGGCGTGTACGCGGTGCTCCAGAAGCCGTTCGCTCTGGAGGCGTTCCTGCACTGCTTGAAAAACGGAGTCGGAAACGCACGCTCGTTTAGCGGACACAAGGATGCCACAGCGGCAATAGCTGAGAAAGTGTAATTTCACGCGGCGCAATCGCTGCGCAACTGTACGCGACAAACCTCGCCTTCATCCCTAAAGAAGCTTACTCCTTCCTTCCCGCCACCGAAGTTTGGAAACGCAACGGGCCTTCCCTACTGCAGAACGAAAATTTCACCGACGCTTACTTGCCTTAGACTACGGAAATCCGTTATATGGGCGAGCCTTTGCTCGCCTCTCGTCGGCCTCATCGCACACTTCCCGCCGATGCAGCAAGAGTCCGGCTGTGGCTTCACTAACTCATTCATCCAACCACCAACCTCGGGAGGTGCATCATGCACTCCAAACTGTTCTTTGCTCTACGCGTGGCGTTGTGCTGCTTTGCAGCATCCCCTGTTCTTGCACAGGGCGACGCGCCGAAGGGTCAACTGTTTTCCATTCACGAAGACCTCGTGATCCCTTCGATGCTCGAGAAGTACGAGAATGCAGCGTCGAACCTTGCCGCGACCATCGGCAAGAGCGGCGTAGCAACCGTCTCTTACACGGCGGCAAGTATGGACAATTTCACGTACATCTACTTCACTCCGGTAGAAAATCTTGCAGCGGTTGACAAGATGGGAGAAGGCTGGAGTGAAGTGGAGAAGAAAGTCGGCAAGCAGGCGTTCGACGCGGCGATGAATCAATTCGACGGATGCTATACGTCCCACAAGAACTATCTTGTCCGTATGCGACCGGAGCTTTCCTACAATCCCGGCCACGGCAGCGCGCCTGCCGATGGGATGCTGTACAGGACGTGGGAGTTCTACTACATCCACCCCGGCATGGAAGAGGAAGCCGAGAACATCGCGAAGGAATGGGTGGCGCTGAACAAGAAGCTTGGCCTGCCCGATGGCTACCGACTCTACTCAGGCTCGTTCGGCAGCGATACGCCCGTGTTCGTCGTTTCGCAGTCCGCCAAGGACGCGGTGGATTTTGCTACGCGACAGGAAGCATGGATGAAGAAAGCGGGCGAGGAAGGAAAAGCTCTCTGGGCAAAAACGTGGAAAGTTATCCGCAAGTTCGACACACACAACGGAAGGATTCGTCCCGATCTCTCCGTGCAGCCGAAGGAGATGACGCAAAAGTAACAATGCTGAATAGAACAACCAAGCGGCAGGCGATGCAGCCTGCCCTTGATTGCTCGCTGTTGGATGGGAGACCTGAAGGTTCATCCAGAATTACGATGAGGTCTTGAGCACACCGGAAAGAAGAATGGCTGCCTTTGCCGTCATATCCCGCTTACCCTTGCCTTTCGGCTGTTCACCGGTAAGGCACAGCACCTTGATGATTCATTCTGCATCAAAACTGGGCTGGAGCTGCGGCTGCAAATCCCGAAGCGGCTTCTTGAACTTCAGCCACCTCGTCCACGCA
>JBBIRR010000040.1:0-35634 GCA_037441705.1 Ignavibacteriales bacterium | reverse complement strand
GGGAAAACGGACACCTGAAACCACGTGACGTGGTGATTGTTGATGCGGGAAGAAAAAAACACATGAACCTCCTCGTGGAATGTCCCCCGCCGGATTTCGCCGACCTTCCTGCCGAAAGTGTCTGGCCGCTGGTGTTCGCCGAGCTGTTGGAGCAGATTCGCAAACATACCACGACGCTCATCTTTGTGAACAACCGCCGATTGGCCGAGCGTGTTGCCGCAAAGCTGAACGAAATGTTGATGGGAGAGAACAACAACGGCTCCGGCCAGGGGCGATCGTTCAACATGTATGCTGTGCCGACGGTGATCGGGGCGGAACATCCTACGTCGCACGTCGAAACGGCGAAGCCGCAGCGGTCCGAGGATGTCGTGCTGGCCTATCATGGTTCGATGTCGAGAACGGCGCGCGAACGGATGGAGGCGGACCTGAAAGCTGGCAAGCTCCGCTGTCTTGTCGCCACTTCTTCTCTCGAATTGGGGATTGATATCGGCAGCATTGATCTTGTGATTCAACTCCAATCACCCAAGGGCGTTGCTCGCGGATTGCAGCGTGTCGGGCGTTCGGGGCATGCTGTTGCAGCAACAAGCAAGGGACGTATCATTCCCACTTTCCGCGAGGATTTGGTCGAATCGGCCGTGGTTGCAAAAGCAATGATGGAACACGATGTCGAACCGACCGCCGTTCCCGAAAACTGTCTTGACGTTCTGGCCCAGCAGATTGTTGCCATGGTCAGCGTGGACGAATGGGACGTTGATGCGTTGTTCGCCCTTGTTCGCCGCTCGTGGTGCTACCGCGACCTGCCGGAAAATCTCTACCACGCCGTGCTGCACATGCTTTCCGGACGATATGATGCGTTCCGCGAGCTTCGTGCGCGGATTTCGTGGGACAAGGTGAACAACACGCTTCGAGCGCTTCCGGGCAGCGCACACCTTGCAATCACCAACGGCGGAACCATCGCCGACCGCGGCTACTACGCCGTCTACCTCGAAGACGGCAAGACGAGAGTCGGCGAGGTGGATGAAGAGTTTGTCCATGAAAGCCGCGCGGGCGACACGTTCATTCTCGGCACGAACGTCTGGCGCATCGTCGAGATTGATGCGAACAGCCTGAGGGTAACGCCCGCGCCCGGCATGCCGGCACGCATGCCCTTCTGGCGCGGCGAGGGTATCGGTCGCAGCTATGAACTCTCCGTACGCGTGGGCAATTTTAGAAAAGAAATGAGCCGCCGCATCGATACGCGCGATTGCTTGACGTGGCTCCAGCGTGAGTTCCCCATTGACGCGCGCAGCGCGTGGAACATCCAGCAGTACTTCATCAAACAGAAACAAACGGCGGGCGTCATCCCCCATAACGACCTCATTGTTGTGGAGGGATTTCGAGACGAGCTGGGCGACCCGCGCATCGTTGTGCACTCTTCCTTCGGACGAAGAATCAACGGGTTGCTTGGGGTTCTCTGTTCTCATCGCCTCGCCGCTCTCGTCGGCGCCGAGCCGCAGATGCTCTACAACGACGACGGCATCCTCCTCCGCTGCCCGGATGTTGATGAACTGCCGCTGCGTCTGTTCGACGACGTGACGCTCGCAGAAGCAGAGGAGGTGGTGCTGAACGATCTCCTTGCCTCCCCTCTCTTCGGCGGGCAGTTCCGCATCAACGCGGCGCGGGCATTGCTGCTGCCCAAAATCGCCCCGGGCAAACGCACGCCGCTCTGGCTGCAGCGTCTGCGCGCCAAGGACCTGCTGGACATCGCCCGTCGCTTCAGCGATTTCCCGATCGTCATCGAGACCCTGCGCGACGTGCTCAACGATGTTCTCGACTTCGAGCATTTCAAGGAGATCATCACCCGTATTGTCGAGGGGACGATCCACATCAGCACCGTCCAGACGGAAGTCCCCTCGCCGTTCGCTGCGAGTCTGCTCTTCGATTTCATCCAGGTGTACATGTACGAATGGGATGAACCGAAGACGGACAAACTCAGCCGCTACTTGGAAGTCAACCGCGAACTACTTGCCGAAGTCGTCGATCTCGAGACGCTCGGCCCCATGCTCCGACCCGAAGCCATCGAACTCATCGAGCAACAGTTGCAGCACTCGGCAGAGGGATACAAGGCACGATCGCCCGAAGAGTTGTACGAGATTCTGCTTCGGGTGGGCGATCTCTCCGAGCAAGAGATTACGTCTCGGGTTGAAGGTGGTGATCGCTCGCTGCTGGAGGCCCTCGAACGGGACGGTCGCGCTGTGCGCATGACGTTCCCCTCAGGACCACGATGGATCGCGGGCGAGGAACAGCCGCTCTACAGCCGGATCGAATCGCGCTCAACCATCTCGCGGATCGTTCGCCGCTACATGCGGAGCCACGGACCCGTGACGACGCAGGAGCTTGCCGCGCGCTACGGCCTCGCGCCGGAGGCGGTGGAAGAGGTGCTGCGAGAACTGGCGGTGTCTAAAGATGTCGTTCGGGGAAAGTTCAGGCCCACGGCTGCTGCGGACGAACAGTTCATCTTCCGCCCAAACCTCGAACGGGTCCACCGTCAGACGATTGCCATCCTCCGAAAAGAGATCACGCCCTCGTCGCTTGCGGAGTTCACCGAGTTTCTCTTCCGCTGGCAGAAGCTCCATCCATCCACCCGCGTGCGCGGAGCGATGGGATTGGAACAGATCATCGAGCAGATGCAAGCCTTGCCCCTGCCGGTCGAGATGTGGGAGCGAGAGATTCTTCACCGTCGGATGCACGACTATGCGCGCGAGCAGGTGGCGTCGTTAACCGCGGCCGGAACGGTTGTGTGGGTCGGCGCGGGTCCCGGCAAGCTCCAGTGTCTTTTACGCGGCGAGGGAAACGCCTTCCTGCTTGCCCCCGACAGCGACGCGCAGGACGCGCTCTCGGAAGCGGGGCGGCGCATCATTCATTACCTGACGGCGAACGGAGCGTCGTTCCTGAGCGATATTCGCACCGGCACGCGCCTCTCTCTCGCCGCGTTGAACAACGGCCTCGCTGAGTTATTCTGGAACGGACGGGTCACAAACGACGCCTTTGGCGAACTCCTGGCCGTCAAGCGCGCCGCACCTTCTGCCGACAGTCAGCCGTTAGAGCCTATCCAACTCGTCACCGGCCGACGCAACCCGTACCGCTTCAGGGCCATGCAAACCGTACGACGAGCGCTGAAACAAATTCCCGGCTGGAGCGGACGCTGGTCGCTTGTGGCAACGCCCGCAGTGCTCGGCCATGCGCTCTCGCCGGAACAGCAGGCGGAGGCGCAGGCGCTTCTTTTGTTGAGTAGATATGGAATTGTTGCGCGAGAGTTTTATCGGAGAGAGAGTCTTTTGCCCTGGACGCTTATTGCAGCAGAGCTGCAGCGGATGGAGATGCGCGCCGAAATCCGTCGCGGCTACTTCGTGGAAGGACTCTCGGGCATGCAGTTCGCGTTGCCCGCCGCTGTTGAGATGCTGCATGCAACTCGAAGCGAGCCCCTTCATAGCGACGAACCGATGTTGGTCAACGCGTGCGACCCGGCGAATCCGTTCAGCGGAAGCCTTCGTTCTGCAAGCATATCGCCGCCCGCGCGTCTTCAAACAAACTGGATCGGCTTCTCCCGCGGCACACCGATCCTGATCATCGAAGGCAACGGCTCGCGCCTCACGACGGCAAATGAGTCCGAGCGCAGCGACGTGGCAGCATGTCTCCGCCAATTCGTTGGCATGCTTGGTCTTTCGGAGACGATGAGACCGTTCAGGAATGTGACCGTCGTTCAGTGCAACGGCATGCCTGCCGCAGCGAGCCCGCTTGCACCGCTTCTCGCCTCACTCGGATTTCACAGAGACATCAATCAGACTTTGCGGTGTGATGAGTACGCGTAGAAGGGTCATCCACAACAACAACTCATAGGAGGAACCATGGGCACCAAGCTCAACGTCAAACAGTGGATCATGGCAACGGTCGCGTCCTTCGTCGTCATGACCGCGCTCAACCTCATCGTGCACGGCGTGCTCTTGACAGGATGGTACCAGGAGTTCCCGAACTACTGGCGATCCGAAGCCGACATGAACACGAGGATTCACTGGCTGTATGTGGGGTATCTTCTCTTCTCGGGACTCTTCGCATACATCTATACCAAGGGGATAGAGGGAAAGGGCGGATTCATCGAAGGCTTTCGGTACGGCATGCTCATGGGAGCGATCGTTGGATTCCCCAAGATGTTCCTGGATCATGTTTTCTTCCCGTATCAAGGGAAGGTCATTCTCGCCTGGGGAATTGCAACCTTCGTCATTTGCGCCGTGATGGGAGTCGTAACAGGAATGATTTATAAGTCAGAACCGAAAGCAGCGAGTTCATAGCGCGCTGCGTGTGAGTGTCCCCAATCGGAAGGGTTCGGCTGCAACATCGAGCCCTTCCGACGTGTGTGCAGACTTCCCACGGTTGTTGCGCGTATCAGAGGATTACGCGCTACGCCTCGCCTTGATTTTCGATGCGTGAATGATTAGCATATCTGCGGCACTCACCTCCATCGTTCCACTCCCATGCAATTTGCTTCATCAGGGATAACTGATCGCGTATCCCGTGCGAATGCCCGCCGGAACTCCTTCGCGTGCAACACCCTGAGGCCCGCCGCTCCGGCGTTCTGTTTCATCGCGCTTGCATTGCTCGGCAGCACCCTTCATGCTCAATCCACCCTCTTCCGTCGCCTGACCGTAGAGCACGGGCTTCCAAGTCACTACATCACCACGATCCTTCAAGATTCAAAGGGCTTCATGTGGTTCGGAACGGACGCCGGCCTGTGCCGCTACGACGGGCGTTCGTTCAAGCTCTTCAAGAACATTCCTGCCGACACGACAAGTCTTGCCAGCAACTCCATCTGGTCGCTCTTCGAAGACGGCGAGGCAAACCTCTGGATCGGAACGTACAGCGGCGGGCTGAACAAGCTCGATTTGAAGACGGAGAGAATCACACGCATGGTGCATGCCGCGGCGATTCCTGCCGCGTTGAACGACGTGCCGATCAAGGCACTCTTCGTTGACGGCACCACACTCTGGATCGGCACATTCGGCGCAGGCCTGGGGATGCTCGATCTTTCGACGAATGCCTTCCACCATTTCACGCACGACTCATTAGACCCCGGAAGCATCGCCGATAATGTCATCTTCTGCATCCTTCGGGATCACGCGGGAACGATGTGGGTCGGCACTGCTTCGGGCTTGTGCGCGTACGAACCATCGCGGCAGACGTTTACCCGCTATGCTCACGACCCGAAGAATCCTCGTTCGCTGAGCAACAACATCGTCGTCACGGTTCTTGAAGATCACCGCGGCCGGCTTTGGGTGGGGACCAAGAATGGATTGAACGTTCTCGATCGCTCCTCCGGCAACTTCACGCGCTTCGGCACGGCTCTCAGCAACACCGTCATCTATGCAATCGGCGCGCATTACACTCGGACGGACACCTCGCTCTGGATCGGGACCGACGGCGGCGGCCTCAATCGCTACGACGAAGCGCGACAGTCATTCACGACATTCATCAATGCGCCGCTTGACGCTGCAAGCATCAGCGACAACAACATTACCTGCATGTTCACCGACCGATCCGGCACATTATGGATCGGGACGCTGCAGGGCGGAGCGAACAGAATTGATACCGAACGGAAGAACGTTCGCCACTGGAGGCACTCCCCCGGCAATCCGAACAGCCTCCCGAGAGGCGGCGTGTACTCCCTCGCGCAGGATTCCGCCGGCACGTTCTGGATCGGAACATATACGGGCGGGCTGTGCAGCTACGAAGCACAACGCGGTCTCTTCCAGCAGTACGATCGGGCGACAGAACACGGTCTGGCAAGCAGCGATATCTCCGCACTCATCACTGACAGGTTTGGCGTGCTCTGGGTAGGAACAAGTGGTGACGGTCTGCTGAAGTTCGATGCGCGGACAAAGCGCTTCGTTCCATTCTCCGCCATCCCCTCCAACCAGCGCCGTCTGTTGGGTGTCGCGATTGATGAGCTGATCGAAGATCGCAACGGACTGATCTGGATTGGAACAATGGGGCGGGGACTGAACATGTACGACCCGCGAACGGATGTGCTTGTTCGTTATCTTCCAAATCCCGCTGTCCCCCAATCGCTGAGTCACAACCGGGTTACCGTCGTACGTCAGAGCCGGGATGGGTCACTCTGGGTTGGTACCGAAGGAGGAGGCTTGAACAAGTTTGACCCCGGCACGCGAACTTTCACGCACTTTCGCGCGCGGGCCCTCGACACAACCAGTCTGAGCGACGATCTGGTGTACGCCGTCCACGAAGATCGGCATGGTTTCGTGTGGGTGGGAACGGCCAATGGATTGAACCGATACGATCCGGCAACCGGCGTGTTCAAGCGCTACTTCGTCCGTGATGGACTCGCTTCGGACTACATCAAGGGAATACTTGAAGATGGAAAAGGCAACCTGTGGCTCATCACCGCACGAGGCATCTCGCGCCTCTCGGCCGACCGCACCGGGATCGTCAACTTTGATTATCACGATGGCTTCATCAACTACGGCTTCACCGATGCCTGCGTTGTTTCTTTGACGGGTCATATCCTCGTTGGAGGCTCGGAGGGAGTTGATCTGTTCCATCCCGACAGTCTCGTTGAGAACACGACGGCTCCAGCGATTGTCCTGACAGAGTTCACGGTGTACAATACGCCCTATTCCCTACCGCAAGCCATGGCATTCACGCATGAGATTCCGTCGCTGGCCTGGAACCAGAACTTCTTTTCCATCGCGTTCGCTGTCCTCGACTTCACCAATCCCGACAGAAATCAGTACGCCTATCGGATGACCAAGGAGGGCGATCCCCGGTGGGTTTCTTCAGGGACGGAGCCTTTCGCCAATTTTACGAACCTCGACGATGGAACGTACGTCTTCACCGCGTCGGGCGCCAACAACAACGGCGTGTGGAATACGGAGGGAGTTCGGCTTCGTATCACCATCAAGCCGCCGTTCTGGCGAACATGGTGGTTTATTGCCCTGATGATTGCCGTGCTGGTGGCTATCCTGGCCATCATCTACAACGTTCGTGTGGCTCACCTCCTGCGGATCGAACGTCTCCGTGTCCGGATTGCGAGCGACCTGCACGACGATATAGGCAGCAGTCTCAGTGCGATTGCGCTGATGACCGACATGGTAGGCCGCAAGCTTCCGCCCGACTCGCCCGAGCGGGATCGGCTTGCGTCGGCAACTGCCGTAACGCGCTCAGCGGCTGATGCGTTGAAGGACATCGTCTGGCTGATCAACCCCGAGCATGAAAAGCTCGAAGATCTGCTGCTGCGGATGAAGGATGCCGCGGCCAAACTCCTTGCCAACATCCATCACACATTCGATGCCGACGAGCAGAACCTTGCCGGCACACTCGACATGGACCTTCGCCGGAACATCATCCTCATCTACAAAGAAATCCTGAACAACATCACCAAACATGCGCAGGCAACGAACGTGCAGATTCGCGTCAGAACGTCCGACGGACAGTTCCAGTTGTGCGTTCAGGATAATGGAAGAGGGTTTGATGAAGCCACCGTCACGCGCGGAAATGGGTTGAACAACCTGCACACCCGCGCGGCAAAAATCGGCGGATCGCTGGCGATCACCAGTAGCCCCGGGAAAGGAACTTCGGTCGAACTCCTTGTAAAAATACCCTGAACGCGGCATGCGCTTCTCGTTTCCTCTTCGTATACTCTCGGCAGAGCACAAATCATTTCCGGAGAATAATATGAACGTCCGTTCGTCGGTATTTGCGCTGCTCGGAATATGCATGCTCACTGTCTTTGTTGCCGGATGCGCGCGCAAGCAGCGCACGGAGAGTCCGGGCCGAACGTCAGTGAGTTTGCCGATTGCTTCGGGCAAAGTCTGGCGTGACACAACCGCTCAAACCACCATCAAGGGCATCGGGACGTTCACGGTCAGCTCCCGCGACGGAGAGATCACCGTGGAGCCGCCGGAGGGATTGAAGAAATTCAGGTGGGCGGTGGTTTCCTCACGGAGTGACACGGCAGCTCCGCCGGCGCAGCGAGCAACCGCCCCGGCTTCGGCCGGAGACATGGACGGCGATGGCGTTCCGGATTGTGAGGATTGGTGTATGGAAGTCCCCGGAACACCGGAGAACCGCGGCTGCCCGCCAGGCGTCGAGGGCACACCGCCCATTCGATGGGTCGAACTGCTGCGCATGACCGAAGGGGGCGATGAGATCATTGTCCAGTTTGGATTGGATGAATGCGGTGAGGAATGAACCACCAGTCGAAACGAGAAACACGAAGAACATGACTGAGACGATTACCCTGTGGGTCGTGGACGACGACAATTTCTTTCGAAGCACGCTTGCAACGATGCTGAACGAGACGCCCGGATTTTCCTGCACAGGAGTCTTTGGCACGGCAGAGGAAGCGGTACGCATCCTGCGAAACGGGGACATCCCCGAGGTTGTTCTCATGGACATCGGCCTGCCGGGCATGGACGGCATCGAAGCCACGAGGCAGGTCAAATCCATCTCGCCTGCAACAGATGTGATCATCCTGACGATCAAGGAAGGAGATCAGGAAGTGTTCAACGCAATTTGCGCCGGCGCAGACGGCTACCTGCTGAAGAGTCTGACCCAAGAAGAGATCATTCAGGCGGTGAACGAAGTGCTCCGCGGCGGCGCGCCGATGAATGCGCAGATCGCCCGCAAGGTGCTGACGATGTTCTCCAAATTCGTCACGCCCGAAAGCGACTATGGTCTCAGCGCGCGTGAACGCACAATCCTCAAACTGTTGACCGAAGGGCTGACGAAAAAACAGATTGCCGAGAAGCTCTTTCTCGCCCCTGCCACCATCGAGACCCACTCGAAGAACATTTACTCAAAGCTTCAGGTGCACTCCCGCAGCGAAGCAGTGGCAAAGGCGCTGAAGGAGAAATTGTTGTGAGAAAGAATGACGCTGCCGGCCTCTACTCCATCAGCACCATCTTCCTGACAGCGGCGAATCGCCCCGCCTTGAGGCTGTAGAAATAGACGCCGCTTGCCAATCCCCTGCCGTCAAAGTTCACGTAGTGCCGTCCCGGCTCTTTGTGCTGATGGAGAAGCGTCCGCACTTCTCGTCCAAGAACGTCAAACACTGCGATCGTGACGACACTCTCTTCCGGCACATCGAACGAGATGGTTGTTGTCGGATTGAAAGGGTTGGGATAGTTTTGATGGAGAACGAATCGTGCGGGTGGGAATAACGTCTGCTCTTCGACATTGACGGTCGGCAGTTTGAATTTGAGAACCATCCCCGAATCGCCCACCGCGTAGCCGGTAAGTGAGTCGGTAAAGACGAGATCGTACACCGGCCGCCGGAACGGCGTGTCAAGGGTCGTCCAGGTGTTGGCGGTATCCAGCGTGTACATCAATCTGCCCTCGAAACCGAGCGGCGCCCATGCTTCACTCGGTGTCCGAAAAGAAATTGCCTGCGGAAGGCCGAAGATGTTAAGAAACGTGTAGTCCCACGTCTCTCCGCCGTTGCGCGTACGTATCATGCTCGCGCCGTAGTCCACATCTCCCACAATGGCGACGAGGTGCAGCGAGTCGAGCATGTGCATGTCATGCGCCGGTTCGGGACTGACCTGGCTTGCTTTCCACCGCAACCCGCCATCGGTTGTTCGCCACACCACGCCGATGATGTCGATCCTTCCGCCCATTGCGAAACCGTACCACGGCGTAAAGAACTTCACGTTCACCAGGCTCCACTGCGTGTAGGGCGAGGGATCAACCTCGACGGGAACCCATGTTGCGCCGCCATTCGAGGTGCGCACCAGGTGGCCAAACTCGCCTGCCATCCATCCGCGTAAGGAATCCATGAAAAAGACTGCGTTGAAAAACTCGCCGGACTTGTGATACTCTTCGTTCGCCCATGTCTCGCCCCCGTTCGTTGTCTTGAGAATTCTCGTTCCGTACCACGTAGCCGTATCAACAAAATGCTCGAATGTCAGTGCCCAACCGAACCGGTCGTTCAGCATGAAGATTTCGTGAAGGTCATTGGTGACGCCGGAGTTTTGCGTTTGCCACGTCAGTCCGCCGTTCGTTGTTCGCAGGATGGTGCCGTCGAATCCTGCCACCCAGCCACGAAGACTGTCAAGAAAGAAGAGCCGGTACAGTGTTTTGTCGGTCGGCGGCGGCAGCACCCTCCAGTGGTTCTGCGCGTCGAGACGAAAAGAAAATTGAACGAGAGCGACGAAGAGAAACACGTACTTTTTCATTGGTGAGAGTCCACCGGGTTTGAGTCAGAGCATGTGAATGATTGTCGAGTCTTCTTCAATCTACACATGACTGAATTGAGAATCAATGAGAGGGTCGTGAACTGGAGGGACAAAAAAAGGAACGCAGAGAAGCACGTGGCCACTCTGCGTTCCGAAGGGTCGTCGTACGCTTCAGCGTCGAGACGGTTATTTCATGAGGATCATCCTCTTGACGCTCACGAAGGGCGCGCCCCCGTCTGAGGGATGAGCTTCCAGCCGATAGAAGTACACGCCGGTCGCGACCTGCAAACCGTCGCGGTTCCGTCCGTTCCAGACAACGTCATAATAGCCGGCGCCTTGCACATCCTTCACGAGTTCGGCAACCTGCTGTCCGAGGATATTAAATACCTGCAGACTCACGCGTGCCTCGCGCGGCAAGGCGTACCGAATGGTCGTCGTCGGATTGAACGGGTTGGGGTAGTTCTGCTGCAGGTCGAACGTCTGTGGAAGTTCGGCACGCTCATTCACACCCACCACAATAATGGTGTCCATCGTGTTTCCTAAGCGCTGTACCCAGGCCCGCTGTGCCGCTCGAGCGTTGTTGATGAATTCCTGCAGCGACGCGCCTGCCACAAGCGCAAAGCCCACACGCCTGCTACCGGAGGGCGGAATCGTGTACGGTCCAAGACCAAAGATCTGGCCGTGATCGACGGCAGAACCGGCATCTCCATTCGGATTGGTCGCACGATTCTGATTGACATACCGCCACTTGTCCGCGTCCGTCATGTGCGGGGGATAGATTTCCGACGACTGGATGGCAATGCGGCGAGCCAGGAATCTGTTCCGGCTCAAAGGAACGACACCGACCCACGCGTTGGGCGAGGTGCCTGCATGCATCTCCATCATATCTATGGGGAACGGATTGCCGTTGTTGATGCCGGGAATGGTGTTGGTCGAATCAACAATCACCGTCCCGCGATCGGTGGCAGCCGACGTAACATCCCAGTCAAAGTACGCACCCACGACAAGGTCGGTGTATGTGCTTGCGCTGTTGTTGGTCAGATCCAACTCAACCAACAGAATGCTGCTCAAGCCTGCGGTGTCGAAGGAGACCGTTCGCTGCGTGACCAAAACGCCGAAGGGCTGCTCGGCGAGCGAGTCGTCATAGGATGTGACGATGACCTTTCGGTTGCCCGAGGACTGGGATGAATCCAGATTGGCCCGGAAGCGGAAGTCCGCATCGAATTGTTCGGGCGATTGGTTGTTGCGCGCAGCATCCGACACCCGAACGGAATCCAGAGCAATGATCAACGAGCCTTCGAACAATCGCTGCCCTGCCGCGCTGACGGGGTTGAACATGAAACCGTTCCCCTGCCCCGTCGGAGGAAAGGCGTTGATGTACCCGATGTTGCCTTCGTTACTCACCGTCACGCGCATTGTCGAGGTCAGATGATCGGCAATCGCCTCGGCGGGCGGCGGCGGCACGAACACGGCAAATTCATCGGCGCCGATATCGGGAGTCGTCGCACTGCGCGTCTGTCCGTCGATATCCGTGGTGATGCCGGCGATGGGCGTTCCCGCATTGCTGACCACAAGTGGCGTTTGCGTTGAATCAATATGAAGATTCGTTGCAGGATTCAGGAAGAACGGATCGCCGCTCACGCTGTTGCTGTCCTGACCTGTGAAGGCTCTCCATCCGGCAAGGTCGGGCACATCCGTCGAGCCTTGACGGCCGAGAACGCCGTTGGGCCCGGATGCAAAGTAGTTGTTGTGATTGATCGTTCCAAACACGAGGCTCGCGCTAACGGCATAGATACCGTAGCATTTTGTCCCGGTTCCCCCGGTCATTGTATTGGAGAAGATATTGTTCCGAACATCCAGCCCCGTTGCCGTGCTCACGGTGACGATGAATGCAGCACTGATATCCGACGTTGTCGTGTTCAGGAACGAACCGGTCATGCTCACGCTGTTGTAATAGACCTTGTGGTTTGTTCCGCCGACAATGCGGATACCGTATGGATTGGAAGCCGTACTGGTTCCTCCTCCATCACACGTGAGATCGGAGATCATGTTGTTGGCAATCGTCACGTTGCTGGAACCCGTCGAGGAACCGATCTCGATTCCGATTGCGCCGTAGGTGCCTGTGTTCGTCTGGCGCATGCGGTAGATCTTGTTCTTGCTGATGACGGCATTGGCAACGTTGAGGTCCAGATGAATTGCCGCCATGGTGAAAGTCATCGGCTGTACCATGTTGAAGATCTCGTTGCCGGTTACCACGGCGCTGTCGGCATTGCCGATATCCACGCCTCGATAGCTGATTTCGAATCCGGCGCTATCGCTGCCCATCAAGTTGTTGCGAATCGCAAGCCCCGTGATGATGCCGGTCGCCGCGATGCCGCGCGCATACACGCCGAACCGCGCGCGCTTGATCTCGTTGTTCTCGATCACCAGGTTGTCATTGTCGCCCGTGCCGCTGCTGGTCACCGTGTCGGCCTGCGCCGCATACACGCCGAAGGTGTTGGTTGTGTCGTTGCGTCCGGCAAGCAGGATGCAGTTCTTGATCGTCACGTTGTTCGCCCCCTGTCCGGCACCAAGACTTCCCACCCAGATGGCGCCCTGGTTCGTGCTCTGAATGTTGTTGCGCAGAGTAAGGTTGCGCGTCGTTCCACCCGGTGTGTTGGACCCGTCAATTACAACATTGTCGGCACCGATGAGCTTGATCAAGAATCTGCCGTTGGAGCCTGCGATCGTGGGATTTGCGCCCGCTGCCGGTTTTATCGTAATCGTGAAAGGCCCGCCCGGCCCATAATTCACCTCGGCGAGCTGCGCCATGTCCGGCTCGGTTGTTCCTTCATTCAGAACCGATAAGGTCACGTTGCCGGCAACGATCGAATTGTTCAACGAATCGAACGCTGCGCGCAGAGATGTAAACTGGCCGAGCGTTGAGCCTACCGTGTACGTTCCTGCCGCGAACAGCGGAAGAACCCGATAGCTGCTGGGATTTGTCGGTGGAATCGAAGCCCGCGGCGGATTGGGACTGAATCCACCGGCCCCGATAGAAGGAAACACGCCAACGTTCTCGAAGCTATCCTGCGCGGCAACGAAGTAGTACACGGTATCGCCCGCAAGCGTTCCCGCTCCGAACGAGAAGGTGTACTGATCATTCCCGATATAACTCCCGGTTGCACCGACGTAAGCTGTGTCGGTGTGTCGTCTCCAGTACAAGACGGGCAGTCCAATGCCTGCGGTCGGGACACCGGACGGATCGGCGATGGTTGCCGTCAGAGTCTGCACCGTGCCCGCTGTGGTATTGCCGACAGGAGTATATACAATGGAGGGTGGAGTAAGATCTGCGCCAAGGCCCGCAAACTCATCTGCGCCAATGTCGGGGGTTGTTGCATTGCGCGTATTACCGTCGTAGTCTTCCGTGATCGCGATGGGAGCGGTGACGGGCGTTCCGCCGCTTTCCAATTGCGTTGGCGAAGTGGTGTTGATATGAAGATCGTACGGTGGCGTTGATGCATTGATGAACGGCGGATTCTCAGCGATAGAATTAGCATCCCGCGGAGCGACGCGTGCCTTGTAGGCGGCGAGCGTCGAGTCTGCATTGGCAACACTCGCCCCCGTCAACTCCCCGTAGAAATAGCGACGAACACCGGCGGCCGTGTTCACATAGAAATCGTTGTTGTTGGATTCGGCTGCGTAGGTCGTGAGCGTGGAACTGGAACGGCGGTAGGCAACAGTTCCACCGCCGGTGGGTCCCGGCTCGGAGAGATTCACGACCACATTGTTGCGCAGATCCACCGTAGGCGTCGTCGAAGCGTAAATGCCGGATGTACCGAACGTCGTCGTCGACGTGCTCGTCGCGTTCAGGAACACCGTGTTGTAGTACGCCCCCGTAAATGTGCCGCCGCTGATGTAAATGCCCGAGACGGCGTTTGAACTCGTCGAGACGGTTGCACGAAGATCGGAAATGAAATTATTGAACACTCGCGTGGATGTTCCAGAGGTAATATAGACGCCATAAACGATGGGTGAAGTTCCCGCCGTCGAGCTCTGATTGAAAATCGAGTTACGGTAGATGTTCACCGTCGACCCGGCCCCGCTGTAGAGCGAGTAGACCCATCCGCCTGCGGTTGTATTGTCCCGGATGGTGTTCCCAAAGATCTCGACGTTCGCCGTCGCCGCAGGCGAGCTGTACAGACAGTAGATTGTTCCTGTACCGGTCTTGCTATTCCCACCGATGGTGTTGTTGTAAATCCGTACCGAGTCAACAACGTCCCCTGACTCGTACAGGCAATACATAGAACCGGTGCCGGGAGCCGTGTTGTTCGACACGACGTTCCCATACAAGTTCACCTTGTTGGAGGTCGCCGTCGTGTACAGCAGATACATGACACCACTGGTCGCCGTGGGATAGCTGCATCCGGTCACCGTGTTGTTGTACATGTTCACGACGTTGGTCGTGCCGGAGCTTCCCATAGCATTGTTGATGGCGTAGATCGTACTGGTCGTTCCCCCTCCCGTAATGGTCACCGTGTTGCCGTAGATATCAACGTTCGAGTTTGTTCCGGTGGAGGTGAAGATGCCGTAGAGCGTCGTTGTCGTCCCCGGACCGCTGATGACCGTGTTGTTTGCCAGCTTCAGGTCGTTTTGGTAGATGGCGTAAATGCCGTACGCGGTCGTTCCGGCCCCGCCGTAGTTCGTGATGGTGTTGGGACCGTCAACGCCGACCTGGATGTTCTGGTCATAGAAATCATACGGGCTGGTAGCCGCATAGCCGCGAAGCTGAATGCCGCCGTAGCTATTGGTCGTCGAAACATTGTACAGCTTGATATTCTCACTCCGCCCGCCGATCGAGGTCACGGTAACGCTTGATGTGCCCGAAATGTTCGACACAAAAATCCCGAACGAATAAATAGCGGCCTTGTTGAGCGTAATCGAGCAGTTCCTGATCGTCACATTCTTGCAGGCATCATCGCCCGACGCTTTCTTGAGATAGTACCCATATTCCATCATGCCAACACCGGTGAACGTTGTGTCGGTCTGCAGATCAATCCCGTCGAATGTAATATAGTCCCCCCCGTTGATGACCACGATGCCGTCGCCGTGGCTGCCCAACGTCGTTGACGAAGCCACCGTGCCCGGTGTGGAAGGAATGATCAACGGATTCGCGCCCGAACCGCTTTTCTGGAAAAGAATGGGGTCGGCAGAGGTTCCGGTAGCCGTGATTTCCGGCGGGTTGCCGATAAACGTCTGACCTGCTACAACGTTGAACGTTACGCCTCCTGCACCCACCCCTCCGGCATTCAACGCCGTAATGGCGTCAATGAACGACGCATAGTTGTTGCCTCCGGTCGGCTGGGTGTTGTCGATGGTTTTGATGCCGGACAATTGTGCAACAGCCGTACAGGAAAGAACGACGAGCACCGCAGAAACGTGAAGGCATCGCACGAGATGGTTCATCGCATGGCTCCTTTCGTTGGTTGATATGTGGTTGAAGCAGGGCGTGCACGCAGGAGAGTTTGAGGGAGAGTCTTGCTGCGCGCGACACGGGAAGATTGTACCGCAGACGGGCGTTTCTGCGCGTCTCGAATCTTTAGCCCCTTGAGAAAGTAAGAAGGATTGCAGCGAGATGCAAGAATTTTTGCAGCAAACGAAAGCCACCCACGCTTCGAACGCCGACACATCACAACGCCGGGACTACTCTGACGAGCGAGTCACGGCGCTGTGAAGTTCGAAAGAACGGCGTTACTTTATCAACACTAACTTCATCGTCTTCACAAAATCACGCGCGTGCCCATTCTTCTGAACGAGGTCTCCTCGGTCCGTTGGCGCGGCGGACAGCCGGTAGTAGTACACACCCGATGCTACTTCCTTTCCAATCCGCGAAGACGAAAATTCCACCACATGCCAGCCTGCTTCCTGCACATCGTCGACGAGCTGAGCGATTTCCTGGCCGAGTGTATTGTAGATGCTCAGCCGGACGACGCTTTCCTTTGGAAGTCCGTAGCGTATTTGTGTTGATGGATTGAACGGATTGGGGAAGTTCTGCTCGAGAACGTACGATGTGGGTAACGCAAACGGTTGCCCAACGCTGGTTGGGGGGATTCCCGTGCCGGAGAGGGGGATGCTGACCACGCCGCTCGGCGTATTGGTGGCAAGGCGAAGCGTATCCGCATAGTTCTGCACCGCCGTCGGCATGAACGTCACGCCGAGCGTATCGGAGGTTCCCGGAGCAATCGTGAACGAAGTTCTTCCTGCGGCGAAGTACGAAGTCTGTGTTGTTGCGCTCGAAACGACCAGCGGGGCCGTGCCGCTGTTGGAGATCCGCACCGTATCACGCCGCGTTTGATTCACACGCACATCGCCAAAGGCAAGTGACGTCGGCGTGAGGGCGATGGACGGAACCGTGATGGAGAAGGGGCCGTCGCTGGTATCGCTCGGCGTTCCATCAGACGCGTCGCTGATACGAACACGTGCTTGAGTTGTGGGATCGTTGGGGATTGTCCAGGCATAGAAACCCGTCGCAGCCGGGACGCTCGCTGCAATCGTTTGCCAGGCCGATGTTGGAGAAGTCCTGTACTCAATCCTGACGTCGGTGAAGTTGCTTGCCACCCACGTGATGTTCCGAACAGAGCCATAGTTCCAGCTTTCGCCGCCGTTCGGAGCAATCAAGCCAACGGTTTGCTGGTTGTTTGTCGGCACGATGTACGTGATCGCAAGCTTATACATGCCGCCGCTCTGTTCGGCGATGAAGGTGGCGCGGTCGTATGCAAGAATCCCGTAGTTCGATCCCGACAGCGCTGCCGACGTGAACGTTGCGCCTGCATTGGTGGAGAGATACGATTGCCCGCCGCCGTACACACCAAACATGACAACGTTCGGATCATCCTTGGCAATATCCACCCCCCACGCCGAGCCGGTGCTGGTGGCTTGCGACCATCCTGCACCGTAGTTCACCGTTTTTTGAACGCCGCCGGAACCCCAGGAAGTTGCATAGCCGACATGGTTGTACAGGCTGCTGACTGCAATCGTGGGGATTTCGGAGCTGGAGCCGTTGTAGATCAACGACCACGTTTGACCGCCGTCGGTCGAGCGAGAAATGCGCGAAGGCCCGCTGTCGCCAACGTACACGATATTGGCACTATCGCGCACCACGGCAATGTCGCATGGACTGGTGAAGCCCTTCGGCCCAAGGTCCGTCCAGTTGCTGCCGAAATCCGTCGAGCGGTACACGTGACCATCCTCCGGCGCGAAGTAGAGCGTGTCGGGATGCGAGCCGTCCATCTCCAACGGCATTCCAAAGGCGCTGAAAGCGCGACTGATAGTCGTAATCCACGTCCGTCCGCGATCTTTACTCTGGCGAATATGATCACCTCCACCGGTGAATGCCGCGACATACACGTTTGTATCTTTGGGAGAGATGTAGAAGGAATGAGTCGAGCCGCTCGTCGGAGCGATGGTTGAGGTTTGCACCCACGTTTCGCCGCGATCGGCGCTCATGTAGATGAACCGGCCGAGCGCGACATAAATCTTGTTCTTGTCCCATGGATTGATCGCCATCCCCATCCCGATGGCGCCCCCGGCGGAGAGCTTTTGCTGCCAGGTAACATTGACGGTAGTTCCTTGCGGCAGAAGCCAGGTCGTTCCGCCGTCGGTTGTTCTGATCACCACGTTGAATTTCTCCGAGCACACCCATCCGCGCAGCGAATCGTAGAAGAACACGTCGCTCACCGGCGCGTGTAGCGGATGCATCGCCCAGGTGAAGGTCGCTCCCGCGTTGGTACTGCGTCGGATGTAGCCGCCGCCGCCGATGAAGAAGGCACGCTGCTCATCGAGCATGAAGACGCCGTTGACGTCGGACCTGGAGTCCGTGTTGAAATTGAGCAACGTCCACGACGCTCCCCCGTTGGTGCTCTTTGCACAAAAGGCATCGAGTCCTGTGACCATCACGGTCTGTCCACGAACGGCAACTGCCGTGAGACGCGCCTGCCATCCTGCTCCGCCCGTAGGGTTCCATGTCGCACCGCCATCCGTCGTCTTGAGCAGGGTTCCGCTCTCGCAAGCCGCGAAGCCCTGCATCGAATCGGCGAAGGCAAGCGCGTTCACATGCTCGAGTGTCCCGGATTGAAGCGCGACCCACGAAAGTCCGCCGTCGCTTGTCTTGAGAATCGTACCGAACTCTCCGGCGATCCACCCGTGCGTGCCGGTGGGAAACGCCACCGCGCGAAATCCCTGCACAGAACCTGTGGGCATGGCCGACCATGAGCCGCCCGCGTTGGTGCTGCGGTAGGCCGTGCCGCCGTCTCCCACAATCCAGACGAGCGTGCCGCGCGTCGTGACGCCCCGGAAACTTTGCGTGCCCTGCTGCACCGCCGACCACGTGAGGCCGCCGTCCAGCGAATGCCAGATCGCCCCCTGTTTGCCGACGGCCCACACATCGCTGCCGTTGGGGGAATGAACGCGATAGAAACCTTGTGCAACAGCAAACTGCACCGCACACACCAACCACACAAACACGGACGCGGTTTTCATGGGACACCTCTATGGAAAGGAACGGATAAGAAAGCTATCTCGGTCAGAAGCGGATCAGTTCACCGAGGATGCGTTGGTGTCGATCTGCTCCTGATCGGATGCGGCAAAGTATTCAACAATTTTGGCTGCGACCTTTTCGCCGACAACTTCGGCGATCTGTTCGGGCGTCGCAAACTTCACTCCCTGCACGGAACCGAACGCTTCGAGCAACTCCTGCGCTCGCTTCTTGCCAACACCTGCAATCAGATCAAGTTCGGTCTGCAGCGTTCGCTTCGTGCGCAGCGAGCGATGGAAGGTCACCGCAAACCGATGCGCTTCATCGCGAATCTGCTGCAACAGACGCAGCCCCGAGGACGTTTTCGGAATCGCTTCGGGTTCACTCTTGCCGGGCACGAACACTTCTTCGAGACGCTTCGCAAGCCCGATAATCGGCTGATCGTGCATGCCGAGTTTGGCCAGCACATCCAGAGCGCTGGAGAGTTGCCCCTTTCCCCCATCGACCATGATGAGATCGGGGCGCTCAAGGCCCTCGTTCACCACGCGCGTGTACCGCCGCTCGATGACCTCGCGCATGCTGGCAAAATCATCCGGCCCGACAACGGACTTGATCTTGAATTTGCGGTACTCACTCTTCTTCGGCTTGCCGTCCACGAATACCACCATGGACGCAACGGGATCAGTCCCCTGAATGTTGGAGTTGTCGAAGCACTCGATGCGCCGGGGCAAGCGCGGCAGCCGCAGGTCGCGCTGCAGGGCTTTCACGGCGTGCGGCACATAATCCGCACGCTTCATCTTTTGAATCTTCAACTCATCGAGAAGAAACTTCGCGTTGCTCTGCGAGAGACGGACGAGTTTTGCTTCTTCTCCTTCGGTCGGACACGTAAGGGTAACGGCGTCGCCGCGCTTATCCGTCAGCCAGCGCTGCATCGCCTCTGTGTTCTCAATGGGTGAAGAGAGAAAGATTTCTTTCGGAATGAAATCAGCCTCAAGATAATATTGCTGGAGGAGAGTTTCAAGGATTTCGCCGTCGGACTTTCCTTCCACGTTGCTCATGTAATAATGCTGCCGCCCGATCATCTTCCCGTCCCGGATTTTGAACACAACGCCGCACGCATCGTCTCCCGCGGCCACACTGGCGACGATGTCCCTATCGATGGGATCGAGCGCAACCGCTTTCTGCTTTTCGGAATAGGCCTCCAGCCCCTTGATGCGGTCGCGCAGCACCGCCGCCTCCTCGAATTTCATCGCGGCGGCAAGTCGTTCCATTTCTTCACGCAGCATCTGGATGAGCGTTTCCGTCTTTCCCTGCAGCAGCGCTGCCACCTGGTCAATCATCGCCCGATATTGCGCCTCCGAGATCAGTCCCTCACAGGGCCCGTCGCATTTCTTGATGTGGTAGTCGAGGCAGACTCTGATCTTCCGCTTCTTGATCACCTCATCATCAATAAAGTAATTGCAACTGCGAATGCGAAAGATGTCGCGTACCGTCTTCAGCGCAGCGCGGACGTTCTTCACGTCGGTGTACGGTCCGAAGTAGCGTGAACCGTCTCGGCGAATCTGCCGCGTTACAAACACCCGAGGATACGGCTCATTCGTGATCACGATGTATGGATAACTCTTGTCGTCCTTGAGATTGACGTTGTAGCGAGGCTTGAGTTTCTTGATCAGGTTGGCTTCGAGGATCAATGCTTCGACTTCCGAGTCGGTGACGATCACCTCGACATCCGTCGCTTTGCTGAGCATGCGCTCGATGCGTGGATCAACGCCGCGGGATTTCTGGAAGTACTGTCGGACCCGGCTGCGCAAGTTCTTCGCCTTGCCCACGTAGAGGACTTTTCCCTCAGCATCCTTGTGCTGATACACGCCCGGACCTACCGGCAGCGCCTCGAGCTTTTCTTCGAGCGTTGCAGCTTCGCCGCTGATGCTTATGGTGAGGGCTTGATGTTCCACGTGGTTCGAAAAAGGAAAAGCCAACCTCTAAAGGGCTGGCACTTGTTTGCGCGATGCTTTTATCATGCAGAGACGCCGGATGTGCTTTCGGATCATTATCATGCGTCTTGCTCCGGCGACACCCTTTCTCTATACAAAGACTTCCCGCACATTCAAATCAATATCGGGAAACAACGTCGAGTTCAATGACTCACCTGCCCGGAAGATCTTCATCAGTCGGAACGCCGAGCCTTGATTCACATACACCTCGATCTCTTTTTGCTTCGTTGAGACGATCCAGTATTCTGCCGCTCCGCCGCGGGCATACGCGTTGAACTTGGCGCCGCGATCGATCTTCTCCGTTGCCGGCGAGAGAACCTCAACAACCAGATCGGGAACGGCGGTCAGCTTTGACCCTGCATTGATATGAGCACGTTTGTTGGAGATGAAGAAAAGGTCGGGTTGTGCGACCGTGCCGTCTTCCAGAACTATGTCCATCGGGCTGCCGACGACGGTTCCCATCGCATGCCGCTTCACGTAGTCGCGGAGCATCGCAAAAATTTCACCGACGGCATACTGGTGTTCATAATGGGGCATCGCAGCGGTTATGATGAGTTCTCCGTCAATTAGTTCGACGCGCTGGTGTGTCTCCCCATACTGCAGCAGATCGTCGTACGTAAGCTTCTTGTTGTCAAGTGTTGGATGCATGCCTTCTGTCTCCTTCTTCATCCCGGCGCTGCTCTCCGTCTTCTTCCGATCTCTGAGGAAAAGATAGCCAAAGCCATTCCGACTTGCAACCGCTCAATCCTTCTCGCTGATTTCAATCAGCACGCCGTTGGTGGATTTTGGATGCAGAAATGCGACGCGGTATCCATCAGCGCCGATTCTCGGTTTCTCGTCCACCATCTGAAAGCCTTCGGCGGTCAGCCGCGCAATCTCGGCCTCGATGTCGTCCACTTCAAAGGAAAGATGATGGACGCCCTCGCCTCGCCTTTCGATGAAGCGGGCAATCGGCGAGTCGGGAGAAGTGGCCTCGAGCAACTCGATGCCTCCTTCACCGATGCGGAAGAAGGCGACCTTTACCTTCTGGTCGGCAACTGCTTCGGTGTGATCCGGCTGTTGGCCAAAAAGTCTGGCAAACAGCGTCGCTGACTGATCGAGATCTTTGACGGCAATGCCGACATGCGTAAGGCGTTTGTGCATTACGACTCCTATCGAAGCAAAACAAGTTTGCGTGTCTGCGTGAAATGACCGGACTGCAATCGGTACAGGTAAACGCCGCCTGCAAGCGCTCCCGCATCCCACCTCACCTCATAACGTCCCGGTGTCAATTCCTCACTCACCAACGTTGCGACTTCCTGACCGAGAATATCGAAGACCTTCAGCGACGTGAATCCTGAACCCTGAATCCTGAATCCGATCGTTGTAGCAGGGTTAAAGGGATTGGGATAGTTCTGATCCAACCGGAACTCTTCCGGTTGCTTGCGCTCCTCGGCAACATCCGTGAATGCGACAATCTGCTTCAGAATCCAGCCGTCGGGATCGAGCACAACGCTATCGGGCTGGAACGTGAGCGGGAAGCGGAACGACTGGACACGCATGCTATCCCACACGACGAAGTCGGTGAACTGAAGCCCGTGATAAGCGCGCACGCACATCGGCATTTTGAACGTGGGCCACGTTGCCTCCTGCTGCTGCTGAATGGTGAGCGTGAGCGTATCGCTCGCCCAGACGAAGCGCGACGCGTACTTCGGCCAGCCGCGCCCGAAAATCCATTGATCAAAAAACCACCGCATGTCGCTGCCGACAACGGAATCGGCAACGCCTGCCAGCTCCAACGTGATAGCGCTCTGGCCCGTGTACTTCTGGCGGTAGGCGCGCAGAATGCGAAAGAAGATCGAATCACCCACAACGCCGCGCAGGGTATGCAGCACCCACGCCGCTTTCGTGTACACCACCTGATCGAACAGATTGAATCCTTGCCCTACGGGATCAAAGACGGCCCCTTGCCACGACACAAACTGAAATGTTGCAAGCGTATCACGCATGTACTTCTTGAGTGAGTCCGGGCCGCCCGTAAACTCTCGCCACAGTGCCTCGCCGTAGGTCGCGAAGCCCTCGTTGAGCCAGATGTCCCTCCACGTCCCGCAGGTCACGTCATCACCCCACCACTGATGGGCAAGTTCGTGCGATACGACGCGATGGCTCGCGGCAAAGTAGCGATTCATCGTCGTGAGCGTTTGATGTTCCATGCCGAGATATCCGAACGGGACGATCGCCGTCATGCCGTACTTGTCGAACGGATACTCGCCGAAGCGCGATGCGAATGCTGTCATCATCTGTCGGACGGTGGGCAGGAAGCTTGCCGTCCACGCCGAGTCCACGAACGGCGGAGCGTTCCACGCGTAGTACTGGAGAGGAATCGTATCGCCTGTTGACGTGACGTAAGGGAGACTGGCAACGCTGAAGCGCGACGCGGTTATGCACATAAGATAAGAGGCGATGGGTTGATTCTGGCGCCAATGCCAGGTGATCGTTCCGTTGCCGTTGTCGGTCGTGCCGAGCAGCTTGCCGTTGGAAGCGGCCACGTAGCCCGTCGGGACGGTCAGATGCATCTCGGCGGTCGCTTTTTCCCACGGCTCATCGTAGCAGGGCAGCCAGAAGCGCGCATCGGACGGCTCCGAGAAGGTGTAGCCGAGATTTGCCGGAAGCCCGATCGTATCTCTGAAAAAGTAATATCCCTGGCGTGAACTGGGCCGGCGATATCCTTGCAGACGTCTGTAATCAACAACCACGCGCAGCGTTTCTCCGGCGGTGCGCGTGCCGTTAAGGAGGATCGTGAATGTTTCCTGCGTCGTATCGAGTACTGCTGATCGGACAACTCCATCCACTCGAATCGTGTCCAGGGCAAGTCCGACGGCATGGAGGACGAGCGAGTCAACATTACGCTTGAGCCGCATCGTCATCTCGCACCGACCTTCCAGCGCATCGGTTGTCATAGCAAGCTTGAGCGCAAGGTTGTAATGCAGCATATCGAAAGGCTGGGGGCCTTCGTACGCATCCATCACCGGCGGAGCAACGACACGAGCGAGGCATCGTTCGCCCTTCTCTTGCATTGCGTGCTGCGCAGCGACTTCATCGTATGAACCGATGAGCAGCACTCCCATCAGCAATCTACTCAAAGACTTCACTTACTCTCCCATAGAAATATCTGCCGTTTGCAACGACAAGTCCCACAAGAACCAGGGCTGATCCGAGCATCACGTTCGGGTCCAGTTGTTCATCCAGAACGATAGCGCCGAGTGCAACGGCGATGATCGGCGTGATGAAACTGATGAGCGAAAGATACACCGCCTCCATGCGCTTGAGGAGCCAGTAGTACGCAACGAACACGACAACCGATCCGATGGTGGCAAGGTAAAGAATGGAGCCGACGGTTTCCGTGCTCCACACAACCTCGTCGTAGGCTTCAAGACCCAAACTCAGAAGCAGGAGCGCGATGCTACTGAAGAACATCCCGACACAGGTGAAAGCGATCGGGCTGATCGGCTGTCCGATTTTCTTGACAAGAACCAGACAATATGCCTGCATGATCGGGCTTGCCAGCATCATGAGCATGGCGATGAAAGCATTCGCATCTTCCACTCGCAAATCTTCGGCAAAGATGACGACGATGCCGGCGAAGCCGATGGTGATGCCCGCCACCTTGAACGCATTCAGCCGTTCGTGTTCGAGCATGATGTGAGAGAAAATTCCGACCCAGAAGGGAAAGGCAGCGAACAGAATACTTGCAAGGCCGGTCGGGATGTGCTGCTCACTCCAATACACAAATGCAAAGGGAATGGTGTAAGATAGAATAGCGAGGACGGCATAGATGCGCTTCGCCTCCGGCGTTCGAGGAATCTCGATGTGTGCCGCCTTAACAATCGCGTACAGGATGATCGAAGCAACAAGGAAACGTAATCCCGCCCCCAGAAGCGGCGGTACCCCTTCCAAACCGATCTTGATCGCAAGCCACGTGGAACCCCAGACAAGGCAAGCCGTGATGTAGGAAAGCCAGACGCGTGTGCGCTCCGAATTCAATTCACTCTCTGCACAAGAATATTGACAGGATCCGCTTTGCCGTGAAACAAGGTACAAAGAATGCGATAACGAGGCAAAGCCGGGGGTGTGCCTGCGGACGCAAAACCGGTACTGCTTGTGCCAGGTGTCGCGCGCGACACTCTCCAAAGAGAGTTTGCACGGAAACGGAATCCCTCGTACATTAACGCCGGTTGCCGTTCTTTCCCAACAGCGTTTGTCACTCTCCCATAGAAACGTCACGGAGGAGAGTCCGGTGTGGCTGGATACCGCAGCAGATCATCAAAGGCAAGCAGGGAGTGGGCAGGTGGATACCTACGCCCCCACTGCCGGCGTTGACACCGCATTGCACATTCGGGGGCATTGATGGTTCCTCGAACGCTCAAACTCTTCCTCGTTGGTGTGGCAGCCGCGCTTGTGATCGACGAAGTCATCGTTCGGCTTTTCGTCCCCGTCCGTAATGTCGGACCCTCCTTTACCGAATACGATCCCGTGTATGGAAAATCTCTCAAGAAAAATTTCTCATGCGAACGCATCTGTCCTGAGTTTCGCATGCAGTTGTCGACAAACTCCCTCGGACACCGCGGCCCCGAGCCGCCGACGTTTCCTGAACGAGGCATTCTCTTCCTCGGCGATTCCTTCACCGAAGGCCTCGGCGTGAGTGACGGCGAGGAATTTCCCGCGCTTGTGCGGAGCGCGTTGAACCAGCGCTACGGACCCGATTTCGTTCCTGTCATCAACGCGGGGATTGGTAATGCGGGAAGCGGACGCTGGCTCAAGTTCCTCCGACGCGAAGGCAAACGCTACAATCCGCAGCTTATCGTTTTGCAGCTCATGGACAATGACTTTCACGAGAACTTGCAAGAACGCCTGTTCGTGATGTCGGACGATGGCACGTTGCTCGAACAGCAGCCCGGTCCTCAGGGAGGTTTGCGCTTTGGACAAAGTTTGGTCGAAGCCCTCCCCGGCCTTTCGTATTCGTACCTTTTGGGATTCATCCGCGAAGCGTATTGGGCAACAGCACGCGTGCCGAAGATTCCGGAAGATGAAACTGAACGCGCGAAGTTCGATCAGATCACCTACATTCTTGTTGACGAAATCATTCGCCTTTGCAAGCTGGAGGGTTGGCCTCTCCTTGTGATGATGGTGGGATTCGAGCCTTCGCGCCTCAGCAAGATGCAGGCAGTTGTCCAGAAGCATCGAGTGCCGTATATTATTCCACCGTCGAAGTCCGAACGCCCCGATCTGTATTTCAAGCACGCGGCCCTGATGGTGCTCAACGCCATGGCCGCGCTGGGTTTCCCAAGCCGGCCGACGAACTGAAGCTCTCGATGTAACACTTCTGCGGCCGTTGCTGTTTCGGCTTCCTGCCTTCGTGCTTCGGCGTTCTCCCGTTCATGGATATTCTGTTTGCGGGTTCTCGCACATGCTCGTTGCATGCGCGGGAGTTTGCATCGGCACTCGCCCGCAGGCAGCATGAGCCTGAAGATATTCCTCAACGATGGTGATGCCGTCTTGACTGAGTTGACCTGGACCTTATTGTTCCTCTTTACCGCAGGCACCGTTGCCGGGTTCATTGATTCTATCGCTGGCGGCGGCGGACTGATAACCCTGCCGGTGCTGCTGAGTGTCGGCCTTCCCCCTCAGGACGCGCTCGGGACAAACAAGTTTCAATCGAGTTTTGGAAGCTTGACGGCAAGTCTCTATCACATCCGAAAAAAGAACGTCGTGCTACGCGGCGCCGGACGCGGCGTGTTCTTCACCTTCGGCGGAGCAATGCTCGGCGCGTGGTCGGTCCAGCAAGTAGATGCACAGGCACTCGGCAGAATCATTCCCTTCATGCTTGCCGGCATTCTCATCTACACCATCATCACTCCGAGATTCGGCGAGACCGAGACTCAGGCGCGGGTGACGCCATCACTATTCTACCCTTTCGTTGGTACGCTGTTCGGATTCTATGACGGCTTCTTCGGTCCCGGCATCGGATCGTTCTGGGCCATTGCCTTCATCACCTTGCTCGGCTTCAACCTGCAGCGTGCAACCGGATACACACGACTGATGAACTTCACAAGCAACGTCGCCTCGCTGCTCACGTTCGCCGTTGGGGGTCACATCTTGATCGCGTCGGGCATTACCATGGCTGCCGGACAAATTCTCGGCTCGCGGCTCGGTTCCGGCGTCGTTATCCGTCGCGGTGCCGGTGTCATCAGACCTGTGTTCGTTGCTGTCGTCGCCGTCATGATTCTGAAACTCTTCTACGATAAGTTTCTCGTCGAGCAATAGCTCGAATTGGAGTGAAGAAAGGATTGAGAAATGCAGACTGAATTCGACATGCTTCGCATCGCAATCGAGGAAGCGCGCAAAGGTTTAGACGAAGGAGGAATTCCTATTGGCGCTGCGCTGTTCGACGCCCGGGGTACCCTGCTCAGCCGGGGACATAACCGCCGTGTGCAGGACGGCGATCCTTCACTCCACGCCGAGACCGACGCCTTCCGCAAAGCCGGACGCCAGAAAACCTACCGCGACAAAATCATGGTCACCACGCTCGCGCCGTGCTGGTATTGCAGCGGATTGATCCGGCAGTTCAAGATCGGGAAGGTGATTGTCGGCGAGTCGGTGAATTTCTCGGGCGGCGTGCAGTGGCTGCGCGAACATGGCGTCGAGGTGGTCGACCTTCATGCACAAGAGTGTATCGAGATGCTTGCTCACTACATCACACACCATTCGGACATCTGGAACGAAGACATCGGAGAACACTAACATGGAATTCAGAAAAGAAGTCATTCGCAGCGGGGTCAGCTTCGGCACGGCGCTGGCAATCTGCATCTCGTGGTCGCTGAACAAGTCCGTCCTCTGGGCGATCATCCACGGGTTCTTCTCGTGGCTGTATGTGGTGTACTATCTGATCTTTCTACGATAGGAAGTTGCCGACACAGGCGGCACAGGGGAAGCGCTGAAGGATTCGGGCAAGAAGCTCACATGTGCATTTACGACGCTTTGTACCCCAGCCGCGCCAGCGCCGCAGGGTTGTCGCGCCAATCCTTTTGAACCTTCACATGCAGATCGAGATACACCGGCCTTTGAAGGAATGCCTCGATTTCCTTCCGCGCCTTCTCGCCGATTTCCTTCAATCGTCCGCCCTGTGAACCGATAATGATGCCTTTCTGCGAGTCGCGCTCGACGTAAATCTCGGCCCGGATCAGCGTCTTGCCCGCGTCACGCTCTTTGAAATCAATAATCTCCACCGTCGTTGAATACGGAACTTCCTCCTTCGTGCACAGGAAAATCTTCTCGCGGATTATCTCGCTGACGAAGAACCGCTCGCTCTGCTCGCTCACGATGTCGGTCGGATACAGGGGCGGATGCACGGGAAGCAGCGGCACGATGGCAGCGAGAAGATCCTGCGTCCCGATGAGCTGCAGCGCCGAGATGGGAAAAATTTCCTTGAACGGATACCGCTGAGAATAGAACTCGATGACGGGAAGAACCTCAGCCTTGTTCACGAGATCCACCTTGTTGATGACGAGAAACACCGGCTTGCTCAAGCCCTGGACTTTCTCAAACGCCTCGGTCTGTGCGAGCGCTTTCTCGGTGCGCGGCCTCGTCGCGTCGATCATAAACAGCAGTACGTCGGCGTCCTGGATTGCCAGCGACGCGAACTCCATCATCACTTCTTGCAACTTGTACTTGGGCTTGATGATGCCCGGTGTATCAAGAAAGATAATCTGGTAGGCGTCCGTCGAGAGAATGCCGAGAACTTTATGCCGCGTGGTCTGTGGCTTGGGCGTCACAATGGAGATTTTCTGCTGCAGCAGATTGTTCATCAGCGTGGATTTGCCGACGTTCGGCTCGCCGATGATCGTCACGTAACCGCAGCGAAAGTCCTGGGGGTGTTCGCTCATCCTGATTCTCGATCAAACAAAAGCCCCGTCAACGGTACGGGGCATTCACGCCGGCATCCACATTCCGAGAGGCACACTCAGAGCGCCTCCTCTCCCGACTCTCCCGTCCTCACGCGGATCACGTCTTCCACCGGATAGACGAAGATTTTTCCATCACCCACCTGTCCCGTTCTCGCGGCGTTGATAATCGTGTCGATCACCTTGTCGGCATTGGAGTCGGTGACGATAACTTCAATTTTTATTTTAGGAAGAAAATCAATCTGATATTCCGAGCCGCGATACAGTTCGGTGTGTCCCTTCTGGCGTCCGTAGCCTTTCACCTCGGTCAGCGTCATGCCCTTCACCCCGATTTCTGCCAGCGCCTCGCGCACATCGTCAATGCGGAACGGTCGGATGATGGCTTCGATTTTTTTCATGGATGCCCTTTCTATGGGTTTCCTACTTCAGAGAGAATCCCGGTCGCAGTGGAGAGCGCCATCGGCGCGAGACTTGAGGAACCGGCGGCTGAAGCTTGCGCGTGGAGCGTTCCATTCGAGAGAGCTACCGTCCATGGCACTGCTTGTACTTCTTGCCGCTTCCGCACGGACACGGATCGTTGCGGCCGATCTTTTCTCCGACGTGAATGGGCTGCGGCTTTCCGGGTCGTGCCTCCGGAGGCGCCTGGGGCCCACCACCGGGAACCGGTTCGCGGTTTGCCTGAAACCCCATGCCCGTTGCAGCCTCGTGCGTTGTCCGAATTTGCTGCGGGCGTCGCGGACCGCGCAGGGGCAGCGGCTGCGCTTCCACCGGAAACAGTTTGAAGACGGTGGTGACCGTCTCGGTGTTCACCAGGTCGAGAAACTCCATGAACATGTTGAACGCCTCGGTCTTGTACTCGACGATCGGGTCCTTCTGCCCGTAGGCACGCAGGTGGATGCCCTCCTTGAGGTCGTCCATCTCGCGGAGGTGATCCTTCCATCTCTCATCAATGACGCGCAGCACCACCATCTTTTCGATTTGCGCCATCATCTCGGAGCCGAGCTTCTCTTCTTTCCGTTTGTAGAATTCCTTCGCCGCTTTGACCATCGCGGCCTTGACGCCGTCCTTGCCCAGCGACTGGAACTCCTGCGGCGTGAGCTGTAAGTCCACGAGCAACTGCGCGCGCAACTCGTTCGTCAATCCTTCGAGGTCGCCCTCATCGTAGTACTTGTCCACGAGCTTCTGCGCAAACTCATCAACCAGATCCAGAATATCGTCCTTGATGCGCTCGCTGATAAGCGCGCGGCGGCGGCGGCTGTACACCACCTCGCGCTGCTGGTTCATCACGTTGTCATATTCCAACAGTCGCTTGCGGATGCCGAAGTTGTTCTCCTCCACCTTCCGCTGTGCTCGTTCGACCGATCGCGTGATGAGTGGATGGGTGATCACCTCACCTTCTTTCAATCCCATCCGTTCCATGATACCCGCGATGCGCTCACTGCCGAAGAGCCGCATCAGATCGTCTTCGAGAGAAAGGAAGAAACGAGACGAACCCGGATCGCCCTGCCGGCCCGCACGCCCGCGCAGCTGACGGTCAATACGCCGGGCCTCGTGGCGCTCGGTGCCGATGATGTGCAGACCTCCCGCTTCCCGCACGCCCGGGCCGAGCTTGATGTCCGTTCCCCGGCCTGCCATGTTCGTCGCAATCGTTACCACGCCGGGGTTGCCTGCATGCGAGACGATCTCGGCTTCACGCTGGTGCTGCTTTGCGTTCAGGACGTTGTGCGGTATCCCCTTCCGCTTGAGCATGCGACTGATCGTCTCGGACACTTCCACGCTGGTTGTGCCTACAAGCACAGGACGATTCTTCGCACGCATCTCTTCAATCTCTTCAATCACCGCATTATACTTCTCACGTTTCGTCTTGTAGATGACGTCGTCGTAGTCGATGCGAATCATCGGCTTGTTCGTGGGGATGACAACAACATCCAACTTGTAGATGTCGTAGAACTCGGCGGCTTCCGTTTCCGCCGTGCCGGTCATGCCGGCGAGTTTCTTGTAGAGACGGAAATAGTTTTGCAGCGTGATCGTGGCAAGCGTCTGCATGTCGCGCTCCACCTTCACGCCTTCTTTTGCCTCAATGGCCTGATGCAAGCCGTCCGAGTAACGGCGGCCCGGCAGCAGACGTCCGGTGAACTCATCCACAATCATCACCTTGCCGTCATCCGTCACGACGTACTCGTCATCGCGCGCGTACAGCGAGTAGGCGCGCAGCAACTGTGTTGCCGTATGAATGCGTTCGCTTCGCTCCGCATACAAACGGTTCAACTCATCTTTCTTTTGCTGCACCTGTTCCGGCGTGAGCGACGGGTCGTTCTCGAGGATGCTGAATTCCGTCCCGAGATCAGGCAGGACGAAGAAGTCCTTATCACCCACCAACGGCGTCAGCAGCTCGCGGCCTTTTTCGGTGAGATTGATTTGATGATTCTTTTCGTCGATGGCGTAGTACAATTCGTCGTCAATTTCGTGCATCCGGGCCGATTGATCGCGCAGGTACTCGATCTCCGTTTCCTGGACGAGCTTCTTGTTGGACGGATCGGACAGCACTTTCATCAGGCGGGGATGCTTCGGAAGCCCGCGACTGGCCCGAAGCAGCAGCACGCCCGCTTCTTTCTCCTTTCCTTCGGCGAGGAGTTTTTCCGCCTCGGCAACAATCTTGGAAATGAAGCTGTGCTGCGCGTTCACCAACCGCTCCACCTTTGGCTTCATCTCATTGAACTTATGATCCTCGCTGGCAGTTGGCCCGCTGATGATCAACGGCGTGCGCGCTTCGTCAATCAAGACCGAATCGACTTCGTCAACAATGGCATAGTAGTACTCGCGATGCACCAGATCGGCTTTGTCCACCACCATGTTGTCGCGCAGGTAGTCGAAGCCGAACTCGTTGTTCGTCCCGTAGGTGATGTCGCAAGCGTATTCTTTCCGCCGCTGGAACGAATCCATCGAGTTCTGGATGCACCCGACGGTAAGCCCGAGGAACTCGTACACCTTGCCCATCCAGATGCTGTCGCGCTTGGCCAGATAGTCGTTCACGGTAACGATGTGCACGCCGCGACCGGGCAGCGCGTTGAGATAGGCAGGCATGGTTGCGACAAGCGTCTTGCCTTCACCCGTTGCCATTTCGGCAATCTTGCCCTGGTGCAGCACAATGCCGCCGATAAGCTGCACGTCGAACGGGATCATATCCCACACCACCGTGTTGCCCATCAGGTCGAACTTTGTCCCGACCAGGCGTCGGCAGGCATCTTTCACAGCGGCAAACGCTTCGGGAAGAAGCTCATCGAGGGTCTCCGCCGTGATCTCATCTCGCTCCTTCTCCAACTCTTCCAGATGTGTTGCAAGCGCCGCGTGTTCTTCGCCTTCGGCATCACGGAGCTTGTTCTTCACGGACTCGATTTCGCTTTCGACATCCTTCAGCGCCTCATGCAGGCGAGCGCGAAATTCCTGTGTCTTCGCGCGCAACTCATCATCCGAGAGCTTCTGATATTCCTCATAGATGCGGTTGATCTGCTCGACAAGAGGCAGCAGGGCTTTGACGTCCCGTTCGTGCTTGCTGCCGAACACCTTCTTCAAAATACCAAGCATCACCCATCACAGTTGTGAATGTTTCAAAAATTCGACTTAATATAGACAGAATTTCAGGGACATACAAGGCACGCAATCCGCGTCCAATCCCGAGGAACGATCGCCGCGAATGTCCCCGCCGAAATACTTTTCCGCCGATCGTTCACGTGAACGGCGAAACTCTGATCGAACCTGATCTCAGCATTCTGCATCTGATGCATTGAAAGGAAGTAAATGAACGTGCATTTGCGACGCGCTTACTGCTCCATCTGTATGGTTTCCCTCCTGATCAGTTCCTGCGCAACACCGCGTCCGCAGCAGAAGCAACAGCAGCCACCGAAGACACTTCCATCGCCCACACTCACCTCCCCCACACCGACACCAGATGAAACGCCGAAACCCGATGTCGTGCCGGTCTTCGTCAAACCGAGCCCGATTACCTCGTTGAGCGTATCGCCGTATCCGACACTTAAGGCGCGCATCGACTCACTCATCCCCGATGACCTCTTCCCACCGGCTCATATCGGTGTGAAAGTAATTTCGTTGACGAGAAACGAAACCCTATACGAGCTGAATGCACACGCACTGTTCAATCCCGGCTCGGGGCAGAAGCTCATCACAGCAGCAGCCGCTCTGACGCGCCTGGGCGGCTCGTTTCCGTTCAAAACTTCCGTGTACCTCGATGCATCATCCAACACGCTCTATCTCAAGGGCTTTGGCGACGCACTCTTCCAAACGAAGGACGCGGACTCACTGGCAAGGCTCGTGCGACGCATCGTTTCGCCCGCACAACAATGGCGTATAGTGGGAGATGTTTCCTACTTTGACGATGAGTACTGGGGTTATGGGTGGAATTGGAATGACGAACCGGAAGCATATCAGATGTTCATCACGCCGCTGATTCTCAACGGCAATGCGATCAAGCTGTTTGCGCGACCCGGACGCCGCGTCGGCGAACCGCTCATCGTCTGGACGGATCCCCCGACAAGTTTTGTAACGATCGAAAACACCGGACGGACAACCGCCCGCGGCGTCACCACGCGCGTGAAGCTCTCGCGCAAGTATCGCGAGCGGTCAAACATCCTCACCGTTGAAGGAGAGATGATGCGGCGCCAGCGCGTCGACAGCACGGCACTCAGCCTCTGGCAGCCGGAACGCTACGCGACACACGTGTTTGCCGAACGACTGCAAACGGCCGGCACGATGGTGAGCGAGACCGGCATCGATACTGTCCCTGCCTCCGCCATCGAGATCGCCTCCCTTGCCCATCCACTTGATTCCGTTGTCGCATACCTGAACAAGGAGAGCGACAACCTTTCGGGGGAAGCGTTGATCAAGACGCTTGCAGCCGAACGATACGGGCCGCCAGGCAGCACGCGGGCAGGCGCGACGATCATCAAAGAGTATCTCGCCGGACTCGGCATCGACACGCTCTGGCTGCGCATCGCCGACGGATCCGGACTTTCGCGCCACAACCTGATATCGCCCGCCATCCTGGTTCGTGTCCTCGAGGATATGTACGCCTCGCCGCACTTCTCGTCGTTCAATAACTCGCTGCCACTCGCCGGCATTGACGGGACGATCCGCAAGAGGATGAGATACACGAGCGCGCACGGCAATGTCCGCGCCAAGACCGGAACACTCAGCGGCGTCAGCTCGCTCTCCGGCTACGTACTGACGCTGGACGGCGAGTGGCTCGCCTTCTCTATTATGATGATGAACTACCCAACCGAAGCGCGTGTGTACCGCCGCGTGCAGGATGAGATTGCAGTGTTCCTGAGTGAGTTGAGACGCGGGGATTTTTGAGGATTGTTGGGGGATGGAAAGGCTCCTCCGTTCTTGAAATTCCCCGCCCGATCTTGTACTTTCTTTCTGAACGCACACCAACATCACGGAGGTTCGATCATGGCCTACACCTACGAACAGCTGAGCAACATGACGGTGGCAGAGTTGCGGAAGATTGCCGAAGGTGTTCAGCACGACGCTGTCAAAGGCTTCAGCACGATGCACAAAGAGAAACTGCTGCCCGCCTTGTGCATTGCGCTCGGCATCGAAGCGCACGAACACCACGTAGCGAAACTCGCAAACAAGGGGGCAATCAAGGCGGAGATCCGCCAGATGAAAGCCAAGCGCGACGAGGCACTCCAACAAAAAAACTACGACGAGTACAAGAAGGCGCTCCGCCGCATCCACGATCTGAAGCGCACGCTCCGGCGCGCAATCGTGTAAACCTATCAACGCTCTTGACGCGGCGACCCTGCCGCGGGCAGCGAGACGCCAAAGAACGCTTCGCGCGCCTTCTTTCCCGTGGCGTGCCAGACTTTCATGACCTCATACGTGATCACCGTCGCGAACGTCACCGCAAGCCACACACAGACGGCCTCCAGTGGCAGTCCCGACCACGCGCCGATGCTGATGCCCATCATCGCCTCCTCCCGATATCCCCACCACTGATACGGTATCGCCAGCGTCGCTTCCCACAGGAGGCTGATCAGCAAAATAGGAAAGAACGTAAACCCAAATGCTTGCCAGTTGATGAAGCGTTTGGTCGCTTCGAAAAATCCCACCGAAGGAATGATGGCGACAAGCACGAGATACGTAAAGTAGAATGGAAAACCATCCGGCGAGGACGCCACCAACTTCCTGTACAGAATTGCCGCGGCAAGCAGCACGCAGCCCACCGCAACCGACCCCGCATGAAACCGAACGATGCGCGGAATGCCTTTCACCGCGTCGTGGTAGGACGGCACGTTGTACGCACTTAGCCAATACTCGTCGCACCAGATGTACGTCAACAGAATGAGCATGAAGCCGCTGATATAAAAGACGAACTCCTCTATCGGAACTTCACCGCCGACGGCGGGCACGAAGATGCCCACAACCGCGTGCGTGTTCTGGAACGTGAAGAAACTCGTACCAAACAGAACGTCAAGCGTGATGCCGGCGGGTACCAGCACAGCTACCGTCCACCAGAACGCCTTGCGCGGGAACTCGAGATCCGGTCGGCGCAGGAACCACCAGCCGATGCACGCAAGCGGCACCACAAACAGCAGCAAGCTCGCCGTGTAGCCCAGCGGCGTGGGATTGTCCGATGAAAGAACAAGGACGCCCGGTTGTCGGATCGTCATCAGCGTCAGCGTTGCAGGCACCACCAACACGCTCACGGTGACCAAAACAGTTCGGAAAGACCTGCGATGCTGGAGAGCATCCGATGAGTGTTGGGTTTCCATGACCCCGCTCCTTCGATACTTGATGAGGAAGAAAGTTTTCTTCGATAAGGCTCTCAGCAGCAATAGTTTTCGAAGTCCGCCCGTGGCAGACAAGCGAAGATCTCGCCACGTCGTCCGTGGCGGTCAATTCCACTCCGGTTCGGCGTGCAGTCTTCGGCGTGAATTCCT
>JBBIRR010000039.1:0-37052 GCA_037441705.1 Ignavibacteriales bacterium | reverse complement strand
AATCTTCACCGCTTCTTCAAACTCACGAGTCGGATACGTCTCCGAGCGGCCGATCATCGCCACCGCTTTATCACCCAACACATCAACGGCAACCTTCAGCAGCAGTGTGCTATCCACGCCGCCCGAGTAACCGATCGCGACGCTTTGCATATCGCGCAGGATCTGTTGCAGCGCAGCGTATTTCTGAAGAACATTGTCCGATATCATCGGCATCTCCTCAAGGAAAAGGTCATCACCAACATGGCATGAATATAACGAAACTTCTCGTTATCAGAAAAACCACAACGGCTCGCCCATCCTATCGCTTCGGCATCAGGCGATTGTGAGAGCCGTTCAAGTCTTGCAGTGGTAGTGTGTGGCGGTGTGAGGGGACTGTCAAGCGCGGCGGCGCTTCCGCCTACCGGGCGGCAGGGTCGAACCCCGAGCGATCCGACGGGTGCTATTTCTCCAACAACTTCTTGAATGCCTTCAGCGTTTTCGCGTCCGGAAACTCCTCCTCGAACATCTGCTGCATGGCGGGGTTGAGCTGGAAGCACTGCTTGAGGGAATCGATGGCTTCGGTGGTGCGGCGCAGCAGAATGAGCGCTTTGGCGCGGTAGTAATGCGGCTCGGAGGAAACGGGATTGGCTTCTCGGGCTTTGTCGAATGCCTTGAGTGCCTGCTTCACGTATCCCAACTCGAGCAGTGTCTCGCCGTAGTCGAGCCATGCATCGCAGTTGGTCGGTTCGAGCTTGGTCACCATCTTGTACGCGAGCACCGAGTCCTCGATTCTGCCCATGTTATACAGCAGGTCGGCTTTGGCGTACCAGATATCCGCGTAGTCGTTGCACAGCGAAAGCGCCTTGTTGTAGTCGCTGAGGGCACGACGGAAATGGCCGAGCGAATCGTAGCAACTTCCTCTCCCGAAATAGGACTCGTAGTGTTTCGGATCGTATTTGAGCGCCTGGGAAAACGCGCGGATGGCAAGCTCGTATTCGCCCAACTCTTCATAGGCGTTGCCGAGATTGTGCCATGCCGGCACATCCTTCTCCTCGAACTTCAGCGTCTCGCGATAGCAGTGGATTGCCTCTTCGAGCTTTCCCATGTTGGCGTACGCGTTGCCTTTGTTGTACCACGCCGCCGGGAAGTTCTCGTGGATGGCAAGGGCGGTGTCGTAGCTTTCGATCGCGCGGTGGTACTGGTACATGCGATTGAGCACGATGCCGCGGTTGTACCACGCGTTGTAATTGTACGGATCGAGGTTGATATGCTCGTCGTATGCGCGCAGCGAGTCGGCAGGCTGATCGAGATAATCGTAGCAGAACCCCAGCTCGTACCACGCATCCTTGTGGGTGGGGTTGGTTTCGGTGATGAACTTGAAGATTTGCACGGCTTCCTGATATCGGCCCGTCTTCTCCAGCGTGATCGCCTTATTAAAGAGTGCGTCTTCGTTGGAAGGGTCGATCTCGAGGGCCTTCTCGAAACACGCAAGCGCCTCTTCGGGTTTGCTCAGGTCGTCCAGCGTGATGCCTTTGTTGACGAGAAGTTCCGGATCGACCGGGTTGAGCGAGAGCGCCTTGTTGTACGCGTCGATTGCTTCTTCATAGCGGAAGAGATTCGTCAGGATTTGTCCCTTGCGCTGCCACATCTCGGCGCTGTACGGGATGTAGGTGAGCAGTTGATTGATGAAATGGAGAGCGTCTTCGTATTTTTCATTCTCCCAATAATAGTTGACGATCTCTTCCAGCGCTTCTATGTTCGACAGCTTCGCGGAATCATCCTTCAGCATGTCCTTCAGTTTCTTCAGCTCATCTTCCTGACGCTCATCGTCGGCTGGGTCGTATTCATCGTCGAAATTGGTAAACTCGAAGTCGCTCATTGCCATCTCCCTTAATCAATCTATCGGTCGGGAATCCCTCCTTCTTTGGTGGCAAGTAAACCAAATCGCGAAACGAAGTCAAGAAAGCGCAGGATGTTGGACCCGCAGCGCCGTGCGCGCATAGCCATGCAGACTTCTCGGAATTATTGACTTTCTCCGCATATTGGGTTACATTTGGTGGCTTTTGTTTGCAACAGTATACCCTTCCACACGCAATTCCCGACTTTGAATCCCGGAGGTTTGTTGTGCGAAAGTATCGGTTTAGAATCATTCTCATTGTCCTGGCGGTTGCGCTCAGCGCCTACTACTTGTGGCCGACGTATGTGGATTACAGCCTGCACAGCGAGTTGAGCCGCTTGAGGGGGCCGGACAGTTTGGCCTTTGTCGAACAGCATGAGGCGGACATCAGAGACGCGCGGGCACGCCGCATCAAGTTAGGACTTGATTTGCAGGGTGGTATGCGGGTCGTTCTCGAAGTCAATATCCTCAAGCTGATCGAGGATCTTGCCAAGAACAAAGATGATGTGTTTGCGCAAATCCTGAAAGAGACCCAGGAGGAAGCGAGCCGCTCGGAGGAATCGCCCGTGCTTATTTTCCGCAAGAAGTTCGAGCAGCGGCAAATTCGCATGAGCAAGTACTACCGCAGTCTGCGCGAGTCCAACGATGAGATTGCAGCCTATCTTGAGGACGAAGCGAAGAAAGCCATCGATCGTGCGATGGAGATTGTGAGAAATCGCGTCGATCAGTACGGCGTGTCGGAACCGTCCATCCAGAAGCTTGGTGCCTCACGCATCATCGTTGAACTGCCCGGGGTGACCAGAGAAAGCGAAGTCCGTCAGTTGTTGCAGGGAACGGCGCTGCTGGAGTTCAAACTCCTGCGCGAGGCCGACCAGGTCGTCAGCGTCATGAAAGCAATTGATGCAGCGCTTGCAGCCGATACGACGCTCGCCGCGCAGGATACGACCTCCAGCAATCTGCTGCAATCCGATACCAGCAGAATCAAAACGGAGGAAGGCGACCTGACGCCCGAGGAGTTCAAGCGCAAGCATCCGTGGTTCAGCATTGCGCTGGTTGATAATCGCTCGCCGGACGAAGCCTTTGTCGAAGAAGAGAACAAAGAGAAGGTTCGCCGCATACTCGAGCGTCCCGATATCCGAAAGTTGATCCCCTCCGAGATGCAGTTCCTGTTCAGCGCAAAGCCCCGCTTTGTCAGCGAGGGGAAAAAGTTCTTCACGCTCTACGCCGTCAAGACGGTACCCGAGTTGACGGGCGGTGTCATCACCAATGCACGCGCAACGCTCGATCCCAATACCAACGCGCCGATTGTGACGATGGAGATGAACTCGCAGGGAGCGAAAGATTGGGCGCGCATCACCGGTGCGAACATCAACAAGCGCATTGCCATTGTGCTGGATAACGCCGTGTTCTCCGCGCCTGTCGTGCGGAACAAGATTATCGGCGGCAACTCCCAGATCGAAGGGATGGAGAACTTAGATGAAGCCCGCCTGTTGGAAATTGTGCTCAAAGCCGGCGCCCTGCCTGCGCCCGTCGAGATTGTCGAGCAGCGTTCTGTGGGGCCTTCCCTCGGAGAAGATTCCATCCGCGCAGGATTGCTTTCGTCGGCCCTTGCAACAGCACTGACGATCCTGTTTATGATCCTGTACTACCGGACGGGCGGAGTGGTTGCGGACGTTGCCGTGCTGTTCTGCTTGCTGTTTTTGCTGGGCGTGCTCGCGGCCTTCCACGGAACGCTGACCCTGCCGGGCATCGCCGGCATCATTCTCACGCTCGCTATTGCCGTGGATGCCAACGTGCTGATCTATGAGCGCATTCGCGAGGAGCAGGCGACGGGCAAAACGCTGCGCGCGGCCATCGAAGCCGGGTACGAAAAAGCGTTCACGGCGATCTTCGACTCGAACCTGACCACCTTTATTACCGGTGTGATCCTCTTCCAGTTCGGCACCGGTCCCGTTCAGGGCTTTGCCCTCACGCTGATGATCGGCATTGTTTCCAGTATGTTCAGTGCCATCTTCATCACGCGCGTCATCTTTAATGTCCTTACAGAAAAATCGACTACAGCTGTGAGCTTCGGCTAAGGTTTTCTTCGGGAGAATTCGTTCATGCGGCTTTTTGGAAAAACCAATATCGATTTTATGGGGAAGCGGAGATTCTGGTATCTGATCTCCGGTTTCGTCATTCTCAGCGGTCTTGTTTCACTTTCGGTCAAAGGGTTGGACTACGGCATTGACTTTCTGGGCGGGACGGAATTGGTCGTGCGCTTCGAGCGGTCCGTTGATATCGCCGATGTGCGCGATGCGATGAGCCGAACCGGCCTTTTGAAGACCGAAATCAAGACCTTCGGCAGCGACCGCGACATCCTGATCCGCACGACGGAGCAGGGGGTGGGGACAACCATCGGAGATCGCATCCGCGCAGGATTGGACCAGCGCTTCGCGGACAATCCTCACATTGTTACGAAGGAAGACAAGATCGGCCCGCGCATCGGCGCGGAACTGCGGCGTGACGCATTCTATGCCGTGATCGCGTCACTCATTGCCATACTGCTCTACGTCGCGTTCCGCTTCAAGTGGATTTACGGCGTGGGTGCAGTGGTTGCCCTGTTCCACGATGTTCTGGTTACGCTCGGCATCATCTCCATCGTGGACGGCATCACGCCGAACTTTCATCTGGAAATCAACCAGAACATGATTGCCGCGTTCCTGACGCTTGTCGGTCTTTCCGTGAACGACACAGTGGTGATCTTCGATCGCATCAGGGAAAACAGCAAGATTTTCAAGTCGATGGGAACGTTTGATCTGATCAACAAGAGCCTGAATGAAACGTTGAGCCGCACGATCATCACCTCCGGCACCATTTTCATCGTCCTGATGGTGTTGCTGGTTTTTGGCGGTGAAGTGAACCGCGGGTTTGCCTTCGCACTTACCATCGGCATTGTGACCGGAACGTATTCTTCGATTTACATTGCCAGTGCGGTTGTTCTCGAATGGTCCAACCGCCTTCAGGCTCGAGCACAGTTCACGAAGTAGAACACGGCGCGGCGAGGATGCCATGAAATTCTCGATTACCGAACACGGCGGCGTCACGGTGATTGCCATCGAAGGCAATCTCATGGGCGGCCCCGATGCCACGACGCTGCACGACAAACTCGTCGAGCTGATCGACACGAACAGAACGCGCGTCGTACTCGATCTGCGCGGCGTTTCCATCATCAACAGCTCCGGCCTGGGCATGTTGATCAAAGGCGCCTCGACGCTGAAAGAAGCAGGCGGCGCGCTCACCCTCGCAGGCGCGTCCGATAAGATTTTGGAACTGATCAGGATCACCAAACTCACCGGCGTGCTTCAGACGTTCGCGGACGTTGCCGAGGCGATGGCAAGCTTCAGAAAATAATTGCTTATCACCCACGAATCTCCGACCTTTCTTCACGGGAGGTCGGTTTTTTTTCGTTCAGTCGAATCGCACGATGGCTGTTCAAATCATTGTGGGCGCCCAATGGGGCGATGAGGGAAAGGGGAAGGTGGTTGATCTTCTTTCGGAGCGCGCGGACATCGTCGCACGCTATCAGGGCGGTGCCAACGCCGGGCATACCGTCTGCATTGGCGAACAGACGTACGTCCTGCACCAGATTCCCTCCGGCATCTTTCATCCGCACATCACCTGCGTCATCGGCAACGGGGTTGTGATTGATCCCGGCGCGCTGCTGAGCGAAATCGCACAGCTGCGGCAGGCCGGCATCAACATCTCCGGGCGATTGTTGGTCAGCCACAACGCGCATCTCATCATGCCCTACCACAAGATGCTCGATACCATCCGCGAGAAGTCTGCCGACAGAATCGGTACCACCGGCCGCGGCATCGGTCCGGCATACATCGACAAGTTCATGCGCTGCGGGATCCGCATTGTGGATCTGCTGGATCGGGATGTGCTTGCGAAGAAGTTGAAGGCGAATATCGAAGAAAAGAACCGCATTCTCGCGAACGTGTACGGTGAGACGACGCTGGACATCGACGCCATCATCGCGGAATATCAGGAGTTCGACACGCACATTGACGAGTACGTTACCGATACGGCACTCTATCTTAACAGCGCGCTGCGGCAGAACAAGCGCATCATTGCCGAGGGTGCGCAGGGAGCGCTGCTGGACGTTGATCACGGCACGTATCCGTTTGTGACCTCCTCCAATCCGACCTCGGGCGGCGCGTGCACGGGACTGGGCATCCCCCCCACGGCCGTGGAAAGCATTGTCGGCATCGTGAAGGCGTATTCGACACGCGTGGGCAACGGTCCGTTCCCCACGGAAGTACACGATGAAACGGGCGAACGCCTTCGCGCTCTCGGTCATGAATACGGCGCAACCACCGGCCGCCCGCGCCGCTGCGGCTGGTTCGATGCTTTTGCCCTCAAGTACTCCGCCGAAGTCAACGGCATCACGGATGTCGTCGTAACCAAGCTTGACGTGCTCGATCAGTTCGATGTTATTCGCGTGTGCGTTGGGTACGAGCTGAACGGCAAACGCCTGAAGTCGTTCCCGACGGACGTCAAGACGCTCGAGGCGGTTACGCCCGTGTACGAGACTTTCCCCGGGTGGAAGACGTCGCTTTCCTCGGTACGAGAGTTTGGTGACCTGCCCCCGAACGCGCGCGCCTATCTGCGCGCGCTGGGCGAGCTGACCGGCACCAACATCTGGATGGTGTCGGTAGGGCCGCGCCGGGATCAAACACTCTGCGTCCGCTCATGACTCCTCCTCACCTTCGGGGAGCAGCTGCATCGCCAACACACTCCCGCCATGAAAACCGCTAACTTCAAAATCGTCCTGCTCGTCATTGCCCTCGGCATTGTGGTGGGCATGCTTTTCTACTCGCAGAACTTGATCGAGCAACTGCTCAAGAAAGAGAGAGAGATCGTTGATCTCTATGTGAAGTCCATTGAGTATGTCGCAAGCGAACAATCCGCTGCGGGCGATATCAGTTTCGTGTTCGATGAAATCATCCGCGCCATCGACTTTCCGATGGTGCTGACAGACGCCGACAACAATCCCATCCAGCCGCTGCGCACGAGTGCGCGCAACATCGAGCTGGACAGCACGCTCACGCCGCAGCAGCAGGAAGCGTACCTGAAGCGCATCATCGCCGAACTGGACGAGCAGCATGAACCCATTCGTGCGATGCTCAACGATTCGACCGTCCTCAGCGTCGTTCACTACGGCGAATCGGAGTTGATCCGCAGATTGCGCTGGTTTCCGTACATTCAGTTTGGTCTCGCCGGACTGTTCATTCTTGTTGCGTATGTCGGCTTCAGTTACATCAAGCGCAGCGAGCAGAGCAACATCTGGGTGGGGATGGCGAAGGAAACGGCGCACCAGCTTGGAACGCCGCTCTCCAGTCTGATGGGCTGGCTCGAACTTGCGCGGGAACATGCCGCCGGCAATCCGTCGCTGCACGAAACGATTGCCGAGATGACCAACGACGTGGAACGCCTCAACAAAGTGGCCGCGCGGTTTTCCAAGATCGGCTCGCGGCCCGATCTGAAGGAAGAGGACCTCGCCGAGGTGATCCAGGGAGTCATCACCTACATTTCACGCAGGCTTCCGAAGACGGGGAAGACGATCGAGCTGGCCATTGTAACGCCAGGGGTGTTTCGCGCTCGCATCAATCGCGAGCTGTTCGAATGGGTGTTGGAAAATTTGATGAAGAATGCGCTCGACGCTATCGAAGAACCGACGGGGCGCATCTCGTTCCGCATCGAACAGAGCGGCAAGACCACCACGATTGACGTGAGCGACACGGGCAAAGGCATCGATCCGAAACATCATAAGGATGTGTTCCGCCCCGGCTACAGCACCAAAAAGCGAGGATGGGGTCTCGGCCTTTCGCTCTCCAAGCGGATTATCGAGGACTATCACCGAGGAAAGTTGTTCGTCAAGCACAGCGCCGTGGGAGCCGGAACGACGTTCCGAATCCGGCTGAGGACGTAACGGCTCGCGTCGTTACGCTGCTTCGAGGATGCTGTAGAGTTCCACTTCTTCCTGTTTGCCGCGCAACTTGATCCTGCCGATCGGTTCGGGACTGAGATAGTCGAGCGGCGGAAGATGGTGGAGCAATTGCGCCGATTGTGCTCACGATTGTTGTGAGAGACTTTCTCAGCTCTCGACGTCGGTCAAGATGTTGGTGCGTGTTCATAGGGGTCAATCCATTTGTCCGCGGGATGCACTGATGCGCGTTGCAGGCGTTGAAGCAACGCGTCAGGCTGCTCGTCCACAATCAGCATATCGAGATGCTGACGGGAGACGAACCGCTCGGTAACGGCATGATCGAGGAACGCCGCAAGGCGAGTGAAATATCCCTCGACGTTCAACAGACCGAGCGGTTTCGGAAGCAAGCCGAGCTGTGTCCGGGTGAACACCTCAAAGAACTCGTCAAGCGTGCCGGCGCCGCCGGGCAGGGCAACGAAGGCGTCGGCCAAGGCGTACATCATCGCTTTCCGTTCGTGCATGTCCCGCACAACATGCAGCGCTGTCAGCGAATCATGAGCCAGCTCCTTTCGGACGAGCGCCTCGGGAATGACGCCGATGGCTTTGCCGCCGTGCTGTAGAACCGCGTCGGCAAGATGTCCCATCAACCCTACTTTGCCACCGCCAAAGACAAGCGTGATATTCTGCTGTGCCAGCAGCGTGCCCAATGCGCGTGCGGCATGAGCATACGCACCGTTCGCTCCGGGACTCGAGCCGCAAAAGATGCAGAGAGAGGTTATGGGCATCGTTGTTTCACTATATCTCCGTTTGTGATCTGGATGATGAAATTCTGTTGCCCGCAACCTACGGGAAAAGCACCCGGCAATCAACCTCTTTTCTTGCCCGTATAGCCTTCCACCCCGAACTTTCTTACATTAAAATTGTTATCAACAACACAAGCGGTTTCATTTGAAGAGAGAGGAGAAATCACGTTGGCACGACTTACGGCTGTGGAACGGGCAAACGATGTTGACGCTGCACGTCAACTGAAAGAGGCGTACGACGCGCTGCGGAAGGAAATCGCCAAGGTCATCGTCGGGCAGGACAAGATTGTCGAGCAACTGCTGATCTCGCTGCTTGCCCGCGGGCACTGTTTGCTTGTCGGCGTGCCGGGCCTTGCCAAAACGCTGCTCATCCGTACGCTGGCGCAGGTTCTGGATCTGACGTTCAACCGCATTCAGTTTACACCGGACCTGATGCCCAGCGACATCACCGGCACGGAGATCATCGAAGAGAACACGGCGACCGGTGCGAAGTCCTTCAAGTTCATCCACGGGCCGGTCTTCGCCAACATCGTCCTTGCCGATGAAATCAACCGCACGCCTCCCAAGACGCAGGCGGCATTGCTTGAGGCCATGCAGGAGCATCGTGTGACTGCCGCGGGCAAAACCTACACGCTGCAGGAGCCGTTCTTCGTTCTTGCCACACAAAACCCCATCGAGCAGGAAGGAACGTATCCGCTGCCCGAAGCGCAGCTCGACCGCTTCATGTTCAACCTGTGGCTCGACTATCCTTCGAAGGAGGAGGAGCTTCTCATCGTCAAGACCACCACCAGTCCGATGACGCCGACATTGAACCACGTTCTTTCCGGCGAGGAGATCGTCTTCTATCAAAATCTCGTGCGACGAGTGCCGGTAGCGGATAATGTGATTGAGTTTGCCGTGCGTCTGGCCACGAAGACACGGCCGAAGACCGACCACGCACCGCAGTTCATCAGGGACTGGCTGAGCTGGGGCGCCGGTCCGAGAGCGTCGCAGTACCTTATTCTCGGTGCAAAGACCCGCGCGCTGCTCACCGGCAGGCATACACCCGATATTGACGATGTGCGCTCCATGGCGATTCCCGTGCTGCGTCACCGGATCGTTCCCAACTTTAACGCCGAAGCCGACGGCGTGACGGCGCTCGACATCGTGCAGCGGCTCGTGAACGAGACGACCTGAGGCAGAGCGAATTGCGATCGGGCCGCTTCACGTCCGATCGGGATTCTGCAATCCCCAACCGAACCATGCCCAACATCAGCCTCAGTTTTTCCGTTGCCACCATCGTGGTGATCCTCGCCGGCGCGTGCGCGGTCGGCGCGGCGTGGTTTTTCTACCGACACACGATTCCGCCCGTTCCTCGTCGGACGAGAGTCCTCCTCATCGCGCTGCGGGGCGCGGCTCTTTTTCTGCTGCTGATGATCCTGTTCGAGCCGCTGCTGCGACTTGTCTCCGGCTCAATCCAGAAGCCTGTTCTGGCCGTTCTGCTCGATAACTCCAAGAGCATGACGATCAAGGATGGGCAGGGCAGTCGGGCAGAGCAGGTGAAGGAGGTGTTGACTGCAAACAAGATCGCCGCGCTCGCTCCGAACGGCGATGTGCACTTCTATGCGTTCGGCAGCAGGTTCCGCGAGCTTGCCGCGGGCGTGTTCGACTCCCTCACGCTCAACGACGATGCGACGAACATCAGCGCGGCGCTGCGTGCCGTTGCCGATGAACGAGAGCGTTCGAACGTCGGCGCCATCCTGCTCGTGAGCGACGGCAACTACAACATCGGCCAGAATCCGGTGTATGATGCGGAACGGCTGGGGATGCCCATCTTCACCGTCGGCATCGGCGATTCGACGGAACAGAAAGATCTGCTCATCACCAAACTCATAACGAACGAAGTCGTGTACAATGAGACGGAAGTGCCGGTGGATGTTACGATCAAAAGCTCCGGCTACGACAAGGAGAAGCTTGAGGTCGTGCTTGCCGAAGGCGCACGCGAGCTGAGCCGCAAGCAGCTCGTCGTGCAGGAAGGTACGCGAGAGTATGCCGTGCGGCTTTCGTACGTGCCCGAAGGCGAAGGCGTGAAGAAGTACACAGTCAGGATTTCTCACCTGCCCGGTGAACTTACGACGGCCAACAACCAGCGCACGTTTCTCGCTCGTGTGTTGAAGAGTAAGCTGCGCGTGCTGATCATCGCGGGTGCGCCCTCCCCGGATCTTGCCGTGGTGAAGCAAACGATGCGGGAAGACAAGAATCTCCAGGTGCAGTCGCTCACGCAGAAATCCCCGACATCGTTCTATGAGACGCAGAATCCGGGCGCGCTGCTCGATTCCGCCGATTGTCTGGTGCTGATCGGTTTTCCGACTGCCGCAACGTCCGATGCGACGCTTGCCCTTGTGCAGGCCGCCTTTGCCCGCCGAACGATCCCGCTGATGTTCATCAACGGCAGGGCGGTGGACGAGCGGAAACTCGCGACGTTGAGTTCTATTCTCCCCTTTACCTCATCGGCAATGTCGTCGAATGAACAGCTTGTGTTTGCCGATCCTCTCCCGACGCAGAAGCATCATCCGATTCTTGCCACGAATACCGAGGAAGGCACCGAAAGCTGGAAGCGACTTCCGCCCGTGTTCAGGAGGCAGGCGACGTACCGGATCAAACCCGAAGCGACTGTTCTTGCCAACACACGCATCAATACGATTGTGCTGAACGAGCCGCTGGTTGCCATCCGGAATGTGAACCGGCAGAAAACACTGGCCGTGCTCGGCTACGGCATCTGGCGCTGGCGGTTGATGGCGCAAGGCACCCCGCAGACGGAACAACTTCTGGCAACGTTTCTCTCCAACAGCGTCCGCTGGTTGACGACGCGTGATGAGTCCCGCCCCGTGAAGGCTACACCTGCGAAGCCGGCATTTGCTCAGGGCGAGCCGATCGAGTTTGTCGGACAGGTGTACGATGCAAGTGCCCACCCCGTCGAGAATGCAACGCTGCGCGTCTCGGCGGTTCAGAACGGAAATGAGTTTGAAGCTGTCCTGCGTCCCATCGGCAACGGGCGCTACGAAGGAACGCTGGAAGGTTTACCGAAAGGTGATTACACGTTCAAAGCAACGGCGACCGTGGAGGGGCAGCCTCTCGGCGAGGACCGCGGCAGGTTCTCCATCGGTGAGCTGAACCTCGAGTATCAGGACACGCGCATGAATGTGCAGCTTCTCCGACAGCTTGCCGCGCGTTCGGGCGGAGAGTTTCTGCTTCCCTCGGAGCTGTCGCAGCTTCCCTCCCGATTACGCGAGCGAGCATCATTTGCGCCCCGCGAGATCAGAACTGTGCGCGAGCGTGAGTTGTGGAACTGGCCCTACATGCTTGCGGGGGTTGTGCTGCTGTTTGCTGCAGAGTGGTTTGTGCGGAAGAGGAACGGCATGGTGTAGGCGTTGCATGTGGATGAGAGGTTTCATACTTTTTCTCAACGATGATGGTTTGTTATGCGCGACTTCGCCCGCCTCATACGATCGTGGCTCAACGGCTCCTACCGTGTCATGCCGTGGGGGACGCTCTTCGTGCTTCTCCTCGTCGGCATCTATGCCGTCAATCCGTTTGATATCATTCCCGATTTCATTCCGGGCGTTGGGGTGATTGACGACGCGGCCATGCTCGGCTTTCTCGTCCGTTCCATCATGAAAGATGTGCAGCGGTTCAAGGAGTGGGAAGCCAGCAGAAGCAATCAGCCTGGCGCTGCGGTACAGCTCTAGCAGAAGTAATGCCGCGCCCTGACCATGTGGGCGTGATGGTGCCTGACCCGGTCCGCTGCCGAAAACAAGCCGGGCTGCTTGCATGTGCTGAACCCTCTTTGTATTTTCCTGAGGGATCTATCGAAAGTTCTTCACCCAGCTTTTCTTCCGGGGACTTCAGGAATCGTTTCAGGGGAACGTGGCGAAGCGGCATTCATCGTGAAGTGTCCTTCCTTTTTCTGCCGTGTGAAGTTCGCGTCGAAATCTCGCTTACAATCTTTCTAACACCATACTCCAAGGAGCTGCTATGCTTCGAAAACTTTTCCCGTTGTTGTGTGGGGCGATAGCTCTGATGTTTGCAGCGACGTCGTACGCGCAAGATCTGTCGGCGATGTGGAACGCCGCCAAGCGTTGGAAGTTAGGTCTTGATGCCCCTGCGCGGCCCGCGCCCGAATCGGTTCTGCCTGTTCCAGGCGACAATCCGCCCAACAGGCCGGATATTCCCATCTTCAATCCTTCCCCCAATGCGCAAAGCGAAAACTCGATCGGTGTCAATCCCGCCAATCCTAACCAGCTCATGGTCTCGACCAACGGTCGCATTCCCGGCGCGAACCCGGTCGTGCATCAGACGTGGGCATTCAGCACGGATGCGGGTGCGACGTGGCCGTTCCAGAGCGAAGACCTTCCGCCCAACATCATCGACAGCTTCGGCGATCCGGTTGCCTTCTTTGACGTGAGCGGACGGGCATACTTCTGCACGCTTGGCTCGCCGGGCGGCATCTACTTCGTATCGACAACGACTCTGGGTGCGACATGGAGTGCACGCTCCAACGCAGACGTGCTCAACAGCACGAACGATGACAAGCAACATGCCTGCGCCGATCACTCCGGCGTGTACCCGAACAATGTGTATGCTGCGTGGACGGATTTCGGCAGGACGGGTTCGCCTGTGGTGTTCAGCCGTTCGACCGATCAGGGGCAGACCTGGGGGGCAGGCCAGGTGCTGCAGATCGGCTCCAACCGCGGGCAGGGTGTTCACATCTCCACCGGTCCCAACGGCGAAGTGTACGTGATGTGGGCACACTACACGACGGGGACGGCAGAAGTTGGGATCGGGTTCGCGAAATCCACCGACGGCGGCGCAACGTTTTCGACGCCCGCCATCGCCTTTCCGATCAATGGCATACGCATCTCCAACGCCGGCATTGCGATTCTCAATAACACGCGCGCGGCAAGCTTTCCGTACTTCGATGTTGACCGCTCCAACGGTCCGCGACGGGGCTGGATTTACGTCGTGACACCGGAGCTTGATGTACCCTCCACCGGTCAGGCGGACGTTTACCTCCGTCGCTCGACGGATGGCGGTGCAACATGGAGCAGCGCCATTCGCGTCAACGGGCCGGACGCTGCAGCCAACAAGTGGCAGTGGATGGCTTCAATCGCCGTGGATCAGATTACGGGCGGCATCACCGTCGGCTATCACAGCAAGGATACCACCGGTTCGGTGTACGCCGACTCCCTCTTCAATCGGTATGCTGCATTTTCAAATGATGGAGGGAATACGTGGGAGAATTTTATAGTCAGCGACGTACGAACTCCGCTGCGGCCTCAAGGTACACCCAACACGAACTCGACCTACAACGGCGACTACTATGAAACCGCAGCGTGGGGCGGCAGAGCATGGCCCTGCTGGACGGACAGAAGAACGGGCATCAACAAGGCGTACGTTGAACTTGTTGTTTATGCCGATCCAAGCGACCCGAATCCCCCGACCAACGTAAGTGCATTCAGTGACTACCGCACGCCTACCTCGATGCTGCTGCGCTGGCGCAATCCGACCACGCTGGTCAGCGGTGATCCGATCGGTCCGTTTGTCATCCGCATCAAGCGCAACGGCGTGCAGATTACCGAGCGGCCCAGCACCGACACAAGCTTTACGGATACCGGGCTTATTCGCGGGCAGACCTACACCTATATCCTGCAAACACGGCTTACGGCAAACGACAGTCTCAGTCCTGAAGCCCAGACCGCCCCGTGGATTGCAGGCGGTGCGCTGACGCCGAAAGCGCCCACGAACCTGAGCGTAACAGGTACGGCAGCGACAGGCTACAAGATCAGATGGACGAATCCCTCGCAACAGGTGGACGGAACCATCCTGAACGACTTTGCAGGCATCCGGCTCTATCGCAACGGGTCGCTGATTGCCACGCTGACGCGCGCCACGACGGATACCGCGCGAGCCGACAGCACAACGAACTCTCCGCCGCCGGGACTGCATTCGTATTACGTGACGGCGATTGATAATGAAGTGCCGATCAACGAAAGCGCGCCGAGCAACACCGGACTGACGCCGCTCGAGATTCCGATCATGCAAACGTTCCCGACCGCGGGCGCACCTGATTCTCTGGTCTGGATCAATCAGAATACCGTCGTGAACGCCGACGCGGTCAATCCACCCAGTCCGTCCTTTGCGCTCAACCTCGCCGGCAATGCGTCCGGTCTGGGACTCGATACGATTACGTCGAGAGGCATCGACATGAGTACGCTCGCGGGGATGGGCGTGACGCTCGGCTTCTTCCATCAACCGCAAGGCGCCGGTGACCCACCCGAAGCGGCGGACAGCCTTGTGTGCGAGGCGCGCAACAGTCTCGGTCAGTGGCTGCCGCTGTTGAAACTTCCCGGCTCGGCGGTGCGTGACTTCCAGTTCGCCCGTTTCAACATGGACAGCGTGAGCGCCGGTGCAGGCACGTTCTTCTATAACGGATTCCAGTTCCGGTTCCGCAGTCGGGCAACGACGGTGACCAGCACGCGGCAGGACGATTGGTTCATTGACGACGTGTTCTTCGGCGTGCCGACGGGCGTTCCCGAGATGGTCGTTTCTCCGCAAAGCATCGCGGACACCGTGCTTGTGAACACGAACGATTCGACAAGCTACGTCTTCAGCGTACGAAACAACAACCCGTTCGGTACATCACTCAACTATACCATAACGGAGTCGCCTGCCGTCACATGGTTGAGTGCCACTCCTGCGAGCGGCTCTGTGCCGGGCAGCAGTACGCATCTCGTTCGTGCGCATGTGAACTTCATCGGCGCAGCGCCGGGCGTGTACACCACCAGCTTGATTGTTGCGGGCAACGATCCGGCCAACAGCAGCGACACGGTTCAGGTGCGCTTCCTCGTCAATCCGGCGCCGGCAATCGTCGTGCGGCCCGATTCGTTCCAGTTCACGATTAATCGCGGCGACAGCACGACGGCGAGCGTGGTGATTCGCAACAACGGTGCGGGGCCGTTGGAGTACAGCTCCGCCATTGAGGGAGGCTTTGCCGGCTACACCGAAGACAACTGCGGCAACAGTTCACTGAGTCTGGCAACCTCCAGCGGCCTGATGCGCGGCGGCGTGGTGCAGGTGACCACCCCCGTGCAGTTGTTGGAGATTCGTTCGTATCTCATCATCACCACCTCCCGCGAGTTACGCTTTGTGGTGTACGAGAACACGACGGGAACGAGCTTCACAAAAATTTTCGAGCAAGTCATTCCGAACTCCGGCACCGGGACGCAGTGGTATTCCTCTGGTCCCGTCAACATTTTGCTCGAAGCGGGCAAGCGCTACGCCATCGGTGTGAACTGGCCCGCACTTTCTGGACTCACGTACTACTGGCAGGCCTCGGCGCCGGTACCCGTGCCCATCTCCTTCGGCACGTTGACCGGCGGGCTGGCGCAGACAATCTATCCTCCACCGGCGACGATCACGCAGGGCGCGCTCACCAGCCTGTACTACACGCAGTTCGTGACGGCCAGCGGACGCTGGCTGACCGTAACGACGGCGGGCAGCGGCACGGTGGCTCCCGGCGACAGCACCACGATGGGCTTCAAAGTAACGACCGCGCTTCTACCCGGCGGGACGGCGAATGCCGCACTGCTCATCAACAACAATGACCCGCTCGCCCCGCGGGTACGAGTGCCCGTTCGACTTGATGTGCTGACGGACGTAGCCGAAAGCGGATCGGGGATACCGGAGCAGTACATGCTCACGCAGAACTACCCCAACCCGTTCAACCCGAGTACACAAATCCGCTTCGGGCTGCCGCAGGAGAGCATCATCCGGCTGAAGATCTACAACATCCTCGGTCAGGAAGTGGCAAGTCTTGCGGATGAAGTGCGGCCTGCCGGATACTTCATTGCGACGTGGGATGGCACGAACAACGCTGGAAGCAACGTCGGCACGGGCGTGTACTTCTATCGCTTCGAAGCGAAAGGGTTGGTGACGGGCGAAACGTTCACGAGCCTGAAGAAAATGATGCTGGTGAAGTAAGGACACGCGTCCTTTGCCGAAGCCAGAAGGGCGAGTCTCACCGGCTCGCCCTTTTGTTGTTTGTTCGGCAGTCACGATGTTCAATCGCAGATGCGCGAAGCGGTTTGGGGTTGGAGGTGTGAGGTTCAAGGCAGTAGCGACGACCTCGGTTCGCCGATTTTCTGCCCCTCACACAGAGTCTCAGTCCGTCGCTACGCGACGGGTGTGATGATGCGTATAATTCGTGTCCCGACCTTGAAAGGTCGGGCTATGGTCATGAGGTCACTCCGTGACTGCACGATTGCTGCAAGAACCAAGGAACCGGTGCCGTAGCTTGACGCGTGCAAACACCGCGCATCGTCAACGCAAGCATTCAGCGTTCCTCACATCAGGACACGGCGGAGCCGGTCTGTAGGCGCGGAACACCCTTCGACTCCGTCCCGCCTGAGAAACGGCGGGACTGCGCTCAGGTGCCGAGAAGACTTAGCAAATTGCCAAGGCAGAGAAAATGGGTCGCAACCAAAATGGTGCGCGCCCTCACACGAAAATCATACCAACGTAGTACCTTTGTGCGTAGGGCTTCGACCAATCTCACGGTGAGTTCTCACCAATCCACAACAATTAATCAAAGGGAGATACAATGAAGTACTTGCTTCTTTGCGCTGTTGTCGCGGGCGTGTTGGCTGTAGCAGTCGTTGGCTGCAAGAAGGATGAGAATCCGACAAGCACGGAGGTTACGTATCCGGTCACCGCGACGGTTCTCAATCCTCAGGGGCAACCACAGGGTGGTGCCTTGCTCACGCTCAAGAATCCGCCTTCGTCCGATCCGAAATTCTCGGCCTATACGGATGCCAATGGTCAAGCAACAATCCAGTCCCCAGCCGGGCCGCAGATTCTTGTGGCAACTATTGGAACCGCGTTTCGGGCAGAGATCCCCGTGAACGTTGCCGCCAGTCCTTCCGGAACGAATGCAGGCACCATTACATTGCAGCAGAACACATCGGTACGGGTTCTTGTTGTCAAAGCGAGTGCCGAACAACTCGAAACCATTCTTCGCATCGTTGGCTTCACCACGTTCGACTCTACAACCATTACCGCCATGCGCGATTCTGCCAACGCCGATTCCACCGGGCTGTTGAACTTCCTGAGGCAGTACTCGCTCGTCTTTTCTAACTGTCATGGAGGATCGGAAGGGGGATCGTCCTACGCACTTCTGTCCCGCGTCTACGGCCGGTACGTTCAGGGCGGCGGAAAGATGTACGGCGGCCACTACAATTACTATCACCTCCAACGCATTTGGCCTCCGTTCTACACGACACGCGACTATCAGGGAAGTCCTTCAACCGACACCCTGCAGATTATTGACCAGGGGTTGTCGAACTTCGTAGGATTTACAGTCGCAGCATGGGACTCTTCGATTGATTCCCGGCGGCTATCCGGTTACGAGAAATTCTCCAACCCTCCCACGAATTCGAAAATCTACGGTGTTATCAAGAACACTTCTCCCGCCGTCGGCGTGATTATCGAAAACTACAACGGCACGGGCAAGTACTTATGGACCGACTACCACAACCAGGATATCCGAAACTCTTCGCGTTTGGTGAAACTCGTTCAGTACTTCTTGCTCACGCTCTAAAGTCTCAGACAGGTCATTCTCCGCTTAACGCCGTTCCGGACTTTCCGGAGCGGCGTTCCCTTTTCTCTGAGGTTTCGAATCAAAATTCGGGATTCAAGATTCAGTTTGCGATGCCTTGTCCGTTACGGCTTCTGCGCACAACATTGTGCCGTGACGGAAGGGGGGAACGTGAGCCTACCGCGGCATAGGTCGGTTCGGTTCGAGGTTCGGCGTCGGATGCAGGATGCAAGATCCAGGATTCACGGATCGGAACATCATCAGGTCGCTCCGATGGGGCTTAAGAGGTGTGTTGGATGTGAGTTCTATAAACAGCGCTGCTCTTACGGAGCGGGCGTTGCATACGTGAGTTTGTAGGGACGGACTCTTACGAAGCGCGCCGTGAGTCCCGGAGGGACGACCTGTTTGTAGTATTGACAATCCCCCAAGAAGATAAGCCCCGTAGGGGCGACCTATTTTGTCTTGCCGCCGTGACACTCCGTTCGGCGTTTCTTTCCTGATCACAAAGTTTTTCATTCCGTCGCTACGCGACGGTCATGATGATGCGAATACTCCTATCCCGACCTTGAAAGGTCGGGCTATCGTCGTGAGGTCACTACGTGACCGCTCGTCTGGGGCTCAGGGTTCGAGTTTCAGGGTCGTTCGCGTTTTTGGATTTTTCAGAATGACGCAACGGGCACGAGCCAACCTCGCTTGGCTACGAGCTTTAGCTCGTGGACTTCCAACATAGAAAAACACTCGGGGCTTTAGCCCACAACAACATGGGACAAAGTCCGCGAAGTTTCTTGTTGCGAGTTCATTTCTACGACCTAAAGGTTGTGGCAAGTTTCCTTGAAACTCATCGCGCCGTGATGACAATGGTCATGAGGTCACTCCTTGACGGCATTGTTTCTCCTTCTCCCATTGCGTAGATTCCGTCACCCATTTTTGGTCTGTCCCACTCGTGGCTGATGTACATGAAGCTTCTCTCTTTGTCGAAACGCAAGCCGGATGTTGCGAGAACGCCCAATACTCTCGCCCGCCATCTCTTTGCTACGTACGAACAGCATCGGCTTGATCATTTGGGTCCGCATAACTGCAATCACGCGGAGGTTCAGAAGGAGCTTCGTTCGCTCGTGGCACAAAGCGCGGGACTGCTGCGTTGCGAGGAAGCAGGCCGGTCGTTAGAAGGAAGGGAGATTTCTCTCGTTACTGCCGGCCGCGGCCCGAAGCGAATCCTTCTGTGGTCGCAGATGCACGGCGACGAATACACCGCAACGCTGGCGCTCATGGACCTCTTTCACTGTTTGGTTCGAACAGCCGCGGAGCAGCGCTGGATCCAGGAGATGTTGGAGGAGACGACGCTCTATTTCGTGCCGATGCTGAACCCCGACGGTGCTGAACGCCGTCAGCGCCGTACCGCGCAGAACATTGATATGAATCGTGATGCACGCGCCCTGATGACGCCCGAGGCGAAACTGCTCCGTCGCCTGCAGCAAACGTTGCGACCCACGTTCGGGTTCAACCTTCACGACCAGGATCTTTCCACCGTCGGCGACACGAAGGAGGTGACGGCGATTGCCTTCCTTGCCCCCTCGCTGGACCGGAAGAAGTCCACGCCCATGGTGCGTGTGCGTGCGATGCGCGTCGCGGCGCTGATGACGCGAGTGCTCAGCCAGTTCATTCCCCGCAACATTGCTACCTACGACGACGCCTTTGAGCCGCGTGCCTTCGGCGACAACATGCAGATCTGGGGAACGAGCACCGTCCTCATCGAATCAGGCCACTGGCCCGCCGACCGCGAGAAGAAGTTCATTCGCAAGCTGAATTACGTCGCCATCCTGACGGCGCTTCGGTGCATCGGCAACGGATCCTATCAGGATGCGGAGCTCGACCTCTACAAGGATCTGCCGCGCAACGGAAATGCAATCTATGACATCATCATCCGGGATGTGATTCTCGATCATCCTTCCGGCTGGTCGCATCCCGTCGATATCGGTCTGACGATTCCCACCAACACCAATCCGACTCCGGTTATCGTTACGATTGCCGATGTCGGTGACCTGAGTACCTATGCTGCGCTGGAGAACATTCAAGGACACAAGAGGCACATTGCGAGTGACGCGTTCGCTCTGGAGGAAAAGATTCCCCTGTCGCAGCTGCTCGATCGTCTGCAGTTGTTTCACCGCGCGTAAGGCGGCTTGAATGTGGCGGTCTAATGTTGTACCTTGCGAAGGGTTTCCCGTTCTTTCCGAAGAGCAATGAGCCGGCGCATGGTACAAGTTCGCACTACCCAAAAACAACAAGAGTTTCAGAACGAGGCCCTTCCCCACATGGACTTCCTCTACAACTACGCGCTGCGCATGACCTACAACAGGGCAGACGCGGAGGACCTGGTTCAGGAAACGTTCCTCAAGGCATTTCGCTTCTGGGAGTCGTATGAAAAGGGAACGAATATCCGCGCGTGGTTGTTCAGAATCATGAAGAATGCGTACATCAACCGCTATCGGAAGGAAAAAAAGGAACCCGAGACGGTTGAGTACGAGGAAGTAGAGAACTTCTACAACAGTGTTCGCGAAACCGCATCCGAATCCAGCGACCTGCAGGAGACTCTCTACAACAACCTTCTCGAGGACGATGTTGCGACGGCAATTGCCGAACTGCCGGAGGATTTCCGTACGGTGGTGATTCTCTGCGACATCGAAGGTTTGACGTATGAAGAAGTCGCGGAATTCGTCGATTGTCCTATCGGGACGGTCCGGTCGCGGCTGCATCGGGGACGGAAGCTGTTGAGGGCGAAACTGTTGGATTATGCGCGCAAGCGCGGATATGTTGAAGAAAAGTCGAAAGAATAGTCATTGCACATCTTGCTATCAGCTTGAGTTAGGCTACCGTGGAGTGTAGGAAGTATCAGGAGCATATTACTGCTGCCGTTGATAACGCGTTGGCGCCGGGCGAACGCGAGAGTCTTGAGGCGCATCTGGCGCAATGTCCGCAATGCAAGAGCGAGTTTGAAATCGAGAGAACGATGCGGCATTTCGTGCAGGCGCGATGCAAACGAGTGCAAGCCCCCGCCCACGTCCTTCACGCTATTACACAACAGATCGAGAGCGTGACAGCGAATCCGGGAGAGTCCGTTCCGCTCTGGCGACGATTCGTTTCCTCGTTCTCCTTTCGGCCGGCGATAGCGTTTGCGGCGGCGGGTCTTGCCGTCGTTCTTCTCTTCACGACCGATCGGTCTCCGAACATCCCCCGCACGATCGAAGCGTCGCTTCTGCCTGCCAACGACGTGATCAAACAATCACTCACAAACTACATGGCCGTTGTGCGAGGCGACATCAAACCGCAGCTTGTTTCCGACAAGGTCGAACATGTCCAGCAGTTCTTTGCGGGCAAAACGGACTTTCCCGTACTCTTTCCGGACATTCAGGGCTGTAAACTCATCGGCGCGGTGCTGAACAATTTTTCGGGTAAGACGCTTGCTCACGTGGTGTACGCGCACCACGGCTCGGAGCTGGTCTATATCTATGAGGCATGCTGGCAAACCGTGGAGAGCGGCGAGCCGCTACAACTTGCGCCCGACGTGCAGCGCGAACTGGGCACCGCAGGCCGATACGTTCTCTCTCAGCCGGACGGGTACACCATTGTGTTGTGGAGAAAGGATAGCACGCTCTGCTCCGCGGTGGCTCGGCTCGACGAGGAGACGCTGCTTGCGTGCCTGAACCTTACCCCGTAGCGCGAGCCGATTACACACCGCCCCACATCTGTTGCCACCGACTGAAGGAAGACACTCAGCATGTACACGCGCATCCTTGTGCCTACGGACTTCTCCAAAGCTTCCTACGCCGCGTTCAAGCCGGCGATGGAGCTTGCGAAGAAATTTCGTGCACACGTTCTTCTTCTGCATGTGGTGGAAGAAGTTCCGGTGTATGCGCATCACCTCGGAGTGTCTCGGAAGGAATTACTCGGCCGCATCGTCGAGCACACCGCCGAAGCAATGCGCGCCGCGGGGAAGCAATTGCGTGTGAAGAACGCCGACCTGATTGTCCGCACGGGCAAGGCAGAGCAGGAAATCCTTCGTGTGGTGAAAGAGAGGAAGGTGGACCTGATCGTGATGGGGACGCACGGGCGCAACGGTTTTGCGCGCACGCTCGTCGGCAGCGTCGCGGAAAAGATCGTTCGTTCCGCGCCATGCCACGTGCTGACGGTGAAACCGCGCCGTTGAATGTCGTTCAACTGCCTGTCGTACCAACCATGCCTGATCGCCGCCGCTTTCTGTTGATGTGTGCTCTGAGTCTCCTGTCCCTTCCGTCAATGTTCGGGCAGGAGGTCCGTCGTCGCCGCACGCGGCTGGAAATGATGATGAACGACGAGCCTCCGTCGAGGCCGCCCTTCAAGCCTCAGCCGGAGACGTGGAGTGACTCCGAATTCACTGCGGCCTGGATTGGTCACGCCACCGTCTTGATTAATTTTTTTGGCCGCTGGATTATCACCGACCCTGTGCTTTCAGAGCGGATCGGCATCAACGTGGCGAACCTGTTCACAATCGGGCCGAGGCGGCTGGTGTCTCCCGCTCTCTCCTTCGATGAGCTTCCGAAGATCGACCTGATCCTTCTTTCGCACGCACACATGGATCACCTCGATGTGCCGACGCTGCGGAAATTCGATCGCCGCACCCCCGTTGTCATCGCGAAGAATACGTTCGATGTGATTGAGGACTTAGGGTTTCAGGAAGTGTACGAATTGGATTGGGGAGAGTTCGCGTTGATCGGTGATCTTCGGGTCGAGGCGCTGGAGGTGAAGCATTTTGGCTGGCGCTATCCGTGGGAGAGGGATCGCTCGCGGGGGTATTGGGACGGGCGAAGCTACAATGCGTATCTGATCTCGGCCAACGGAAAACACTTTGTCTTTGGCGGCGACACGGCGTATCAAGAGTTTTTCAAGAAGCTCGGCGAGCGGGAGCTTTCCATCGACGTCGCGCTGATGCCGATCGGTGCGTACGATCCCTGGATCCGCAATCACTGCACGCCAGAACAGGCGCTGGAGATGAGCAACCAGATGAATGCGCGGTACATTCTGCCGATACATTGGAATACGTTTATTCAGAGTGAGGAGCCCACGCCCGAGCCGATGGAGCGCCTGCTGCGTGCAGCCCCGACCGAACGCATTGCCCTGCGCGCAATCGGCCAGACGTGGACTCTTCCCGCGATAGCGGAACACCCTGCGGCGCCGCGCAGTTCAGAACACCTGGAGAACTGAAACTATGCTGAGCGGAAAGGTTGCCGTCATCACGGGCGCGTCTTCCGGCATCGGGGCGGCGCTTGCAAAGCGACTTGCGTCTGAAGGCGCTGTTGTGGTGCTTGCGGCGCGCCGCATCGAGAGACTCCACGCGCTTGCCGAGCAGATCAGGGCGGCCGGAGGCCATGCCGTTGTCCATCCTGCAGATATCACCGTGAAGGCCGAAGCGGAACATCTCATCCATCAAACGATCGAAGACCAGAAGCGTCTCGACATTCTCATCAACAACGCCGGGCGCGGGCATTTTGCAAGCGTGGAAGATACCACCGACGAGATGATTCACGGCATGTTCAAGGTGAATGTGTTTGCCTTGTGGTACACCGTGCGGCCTGCGTTGAGTTATATGAAGCGCCGGGGCAGCGGTCATATCATCAACGTTGCCAGCATGGCGGGGAAGTTAGGCTATCCGTACAACAGCGCGTACGTCGCCGCCAAGCATGCCGTTGTTGGGTTCACGATGGCGCTGCGGCAGGAGTTGATGGAGACCGGCGTTCATGCAACGGTTGTCTGTCCGGCCGGCGTGAACACCGAGTGGGCAAGCGTGACGGAAGGAGGCCCTATGCTGCCCATGTTTTCCGAATCAGGCCCCCTCATCAAGAAGATTGCGGCCGAGCGCGGCATCGCCCTTCCGCCGATGGAAGGAGTGCTGCCGCCCGAAACGATTGCCGAAAAAATTGTTGACTGCATCTACCGGCCGGTTGCAGAAGTGTACACCCACCGCGGGGCAAAGGAGTTTGTGGAGTTGGCCGCGCGTGATCGTGAAGCCGCCGAGCGGCAGCAACTGCCCGTCGTGCTCGGCGAGCGCGCAGTGTACGAGAAACTCAAAAAGAAAACGCCGTAGATTCTTACCAGACGTAAGGGACGAGCCGCCACGTCTCGCGTGCGTACTGTCGGTACTGTGGAAAGCGTTCGGTCAGCAGGCGCTCTTCTCGCAACAGCTTTGCAATCATCACCGCTGCCAACGTACTCCACAGCAGAAGTCTTGTGAGCGTGAACGCGTCGAGAACGACAGCAAGAGAGATTGCAAGGACGGACGTATACATCGGATGACGAAGCCATCGGTACGGCCCGCTGCGCACAAGCGCTGCGTCTGCGCGCGGCTCGGGGCGGATATTGAATCGTCCCGGGCGCATTACCGCTATAGCCCACAACCCCAACACGCCGCCCGATGCTTCAAGAAGCAGCAAGGGGAAGCTCGCCGCGATGATCCGGCCTGTTGCTGCAATGGCTGCTAAGAGCGCGAACTGTGCGGTGACCAGAGCGTACGAAATTCGGGCGGAAACGTCGGTTCCTTTCATGTCGTGCCGTGTTCGATTGACACTCACCACTCGAATGCGATATATTGCCCCTGCATCAATCTACAATCTTCGGCCTCATCTGCAACTGCACGCGTTATGATGGGGGAACGTCATGACTCGCTTGCCTCTGTGCTTGATCCTGCTTGGGCTCATCCCCCGGCTTGGAGAGGCTCAGCCCGCGACATCGCCCCGTCTCCGGATGGTCGCGCCCGGAACCGACGCATCGAATTCTTCCGAACGAAGTAATCGTTGCGGCTGCGTGCACGGACTTTGAACTGACCATTTCTGTCTCTATCTTCCCAATACACGTTTGTCTCTCATAATTGAAGGTCCACCATGGCAGAAGCACTCCTTGTCGCAAAAGGTGAGAAAGAGTTGTACCTCCTTCCCCACATGGCAAACCGTCACGGACTGATTGCGGGCGCGACCGGCACAGGCAAGACCGTCACGCTGCAGGTTCTTGCCGAACGATTCAGCGCTATCGGCGTCCCCGTGTTCATGGCGGACGTGAAAGGCGACCTTGCAGGCATAAGCCTGCCGGGCGGCAACAACCCGAAGGTTCTCGATCGCATCAAACAATTAGGCTTGCGAGACTACCCGTTCGAGGGGTGTCCGACGACCGTGTGGGATGTGTTCGGCGAGTTGGGGCATCCCGTGCGCGCTACTGTGTCGGAGATGGGGCCGCTCTTGTTCAGCCGCCTGTTAAACTTGAACGACACGCAGGCCGGTGTGTTGAGCATGGTCTTCAAGATTGCCGACGATAACGGGCTGTTGCTGCTCGATCTCAAAGACTTGCGCGCCATGCTGCAGTTTGTCGGCGACAATGCCGCCGCGTTCCGGACGCAGTACGGCAACGTTTCTGCGGCAAGCATCGGAGCGATCCAGCGCGGCTTGCTGCAGCTCGAGCAACAGGGAGGGGAAAAGTTCTTCGGCGAGCCGGCATTGAATCTCGATGATCTGATGCAAACCGACAGCAACGGGCGCGGCGTGGTCAATATCCTCGCTGCGGAGAAGCTTCTGCACGCGCCGATGATCTACTCGACGTTTCTGCTGTGGCTGCTGTCGGAATTGTTCGAACAGCTTCCTGAAGTGGGCGACCTTGAAAAGCCGAAGCTGGTGTTCTTCTTCGACGAAGCTCATCTGCTGTTTGCCGATGCGCCGACGAACCTGCTTCAGAAAATCGAGCAGGTGGTGCGGCTCGTTCGGTCGAAGGGTGTCGGCGTGTATTTCATCAGTCAGAACCCGCTGGATATTCCGGACATCGTGCTGGGCCAGCTCGGCAACCGCGTGCAGCATGCACTGCGCGCCTACACGCCCCGCGATCAGAAAGCCGTGAAAGCCGCCGCCGAAACCTTCCGTCAGAATCCCCGCTTTGATGCGGAGAAAGTGATTGCAGAACTCGGTGTTGGCGAGGCGCTCGTGTCGTTTCTCGACGCCAAAGGCACGCCGGGTATTGTTGAACGCGCGTTCATCCTTCCGCCGCACAGCCAGATCGGCCCGATTACTCCCGAGCAGAGGCGTGCGCTCATTGCAAGCTCTCTTGTTGCCGGCTACTACGAAAAGCTTGTCGATCGAGAATCGGCGTACGAAGTGCTGACGAAGCGCTTTGCGGAGGAAACAAAACTTGAGGCGCTCGAACAACAGGAGAAGACGGCGGCTCGCGCCCCGGCGCGCCGCTCGGACACGATGTTCGAAGCCGTTGCGAAAAGCACGCTGCGCGCCGTCGGAAGCCAGATCGGTCGCCAGCTTGTGCGCGGGGTCCTCGGCAGCTTGATGGGTGGCACGACAAGAAGAAGACGATACTGAGCGCAGAGCATCTGGTGGATGAGCTTCGGTTACTGTCGCTCCAGCATCTCTTTCGCCAATCGCAGTTCCTGCCTGTGCTGCTCGCTCACCTCGGGGAATCGCAAGTCGAGCGACTCGAGTTTCGCCACAATGATGTCGGCGACGGCAGCCCGCGTGAACCACTTGCGGTCTGCCGGGATAACGTACCACGGGGCCCACGACGTGCTCGTGTGGTTCAGCATCTCCTGGTATGCGTGCATGTACTCGTCCCAGCGCTCTCGTTCCTTCACATCGGCGAAGGAAAACTTCCAATTCTTTTGCGGCCGTTCGATGCGCTCGAGGAAACGTTCTTGTTGTTCCTTCTTTGAAACGTGAAGGAAGAATTTCAAAATCACCGTGCCGTTGCGTGTGAGATAGCGCTCAAAGTTGTTGATGTCGTCAAACCGGTGCTGCCAGATGTTCTCATTCTTCTCTTCATCGGGGATGTTTTGCGAGTTGAGAATCTCCGGATGGACACGGACAATCAACACTTCCTCGTAGTAAGAGCGATTGAAAATACCGATGCGCCCCCGTTCGGGCAGCGCCTTGGTCGTCCGCCACATGAAGTCGTGATCCAGCTCTTCCTGCGACGGCGCTTTGAAGCTGAACACCTGACACCCCTGCGGATTGACGCCGCTCATGACGTGTTTGATGACGCTGTCCTTGCCGGCCGCATCCATCGCCTGAAAAATCAGCAACAGCGCGTAACGATTGTGGGCGTACAACACTTCCTGCAATTCGGCAAGGCGCGCGATATCTCGTTCGAGCTTCTCCTGCGCTTCGCTTTTCGATGTGAACTCACCGGTGTAGCCGGGGTCGTACTCCGCAAGAGAGATCGTTGTGCCGGGCGGAACAATAAGGCGGTTGTGCTTCATGATGTGTGATCGCGACAGTTGAGGGAAATGAATGAATTGAATTTCAAACGCACCGAAGGTGAACGGTTCAGACCTGTGTGCAATCTTACCGCATGCTGAGATATGCCGGCTCGTTCCCCGGCTTCCATTTGATGTTGCAGCCTATGCTCGGAATCTGGCGCTGCTCGACCGGTGTGCCGGCAAGGACGGCATCGAGGGCAGCGCGCACATCCTTCCCCGTTACCGGAATGGCATTCGTCGGCCTGCTGTCATCGAATTGCCCACGATAGACAAGCCGCCGCGCATCGTCGAAAATGTAAAACTCCGGTGTGCATGCAGCGCGGAACGCTTTGGCGACGTCCTGCGTCGCATCGTAGCAAAAAGGAAAAGTGAACCCCAGTTCCTTCGCCATCTCGGCAGAACGTTCGGGTGCGTCCTCCGGGTACTGCTGCGGATCGTTCGATGTGATGGCCACAATCCCGACGTTCTTGTCTGCATAGTCCTTGCCGAGGCGCGCGATCTCATGCTGGATGTGCTTTACGTAAGGACAATGTCGGCAGATGAACATTACCAGCAATGCTTTCTTGTCCTTGAATGTGTCGAGCGAAATTGTTTTGCCGCTCAGGACATCCGGCAAACTGAAGGCCGGTGCCGCGGTGCCGAGAGGCAACATGGTAGAAAGTGTACTGGCCATAGCTACCTGAGACAATGATTGTTTCCGTTTCGTCTTGATTTGCGCGTCAGCCCTCACGTTTCCTTGACGTCGGCGACGCGTGTAGCAGAATATACGATACGAAGGGCTTATGGGGCAACGGCAAGTGTTTCGGCGAGACGTCGGATGTACTCTGGCGTTGTGCCGCAGCATCCCCCGACCATCGACGCGCCGAGCTGCTTCCACTCTGCAGCGAACACTGCGTACTCTTCCTCATCAACGTCCTGCGTCATCGCGCCTTCGCGCACGTCGGGCTTACCGACGTTGGCGTACACGCCGAACGGGGTTCCGGGAGCGCTTTGCGCAAGCAGGGAGCCTAATCTGTGAACGAGCGGCGTAAGGTGCCGCGGCGAGATGCAGTTCAGCGAGAACATTGTGGGCTGCAGCTCTGCGAGGGCCGCAACAGCATCGGCGAGAGGTTCACCGCCCAGAAGTGCTCCGTCCCGCGTGCACGTGAAACTCACAATCACTTCCTTCGACGTCGCTTTGGCGGCGGCGCATGCTGCGTATGCTTCGCGTATCGTCGTCATGGTTTCAATCAGAATACAATCCACGCCGAGCCTGGCCAATCTCTCGCAGAGTTCGCCATGCTCATCCTGCAACTCGCCTTCCGATGGAACACGATCGGGCCGGTAGCAATCCTCCACGGGGGCGACGCTGCCCGCGATGAGAATTGTGCGGTGTGGGTACGCGTCGCGCGCTCGCTGCGCAAGCTCTACTGCCGTGGCGGTAAGTTCACGAGAACGATCGGGAGTGCCAGCGTTCTTGAACACGCGACGATTTGTTCTGAAAGTATTGGTGGTGATGATATCTGCGCCGGCTTCGATGTAGTCCTTGTGGATCTGCAACACCACGTCGGGCCGATGCACCAGTGCATTTGCCGACCAGAACGGCAGACCGATGTCAACTCCACGGCGCTCCAACTCCGTTCCCATCGCTCCATCAAGGAGAAGAAGAGATCGCCGATCAAGTAGCTGAGAGAGTGGACTGCTCATCGTTCCTGCCACCGTGAGAGAAACTCAATGAGTGCGCCGTTGTGCTCGGCAAGCTCTCGTATTCGCTGCTCGACCGTCGACGCGGCCTCGGCGAGCATGCCGGAGCGTGTTGCTTTCTCGAACGCCACGCGTTGCAACTCTTGAACCGCCTGTTCACGGTCGGCGTCGGAGATTCTGTTCCACCAGCCGCTTTCGTCCTCGAGGATGGAGTAGGAATTCATCTGCAGCGAGAGCAGTTTGGGCGCGGGCATCCGCGCTTGCACGCGCAGCGGCGACGTGCGAATCGTGAGGCTGAATGGCTGCTTCAAATCGAAGCCCGCCTTTGCAGTATACGTGCCTCGCAGTCTGATGGTCTTGGTACTGCCGAGCCACTGGTGCGACCACGAGTATTCGACCATCAGATCGCGCGCAACCGTTGCAAGCTCGGCAATCGGCGTGTTCTGCTCGATGACGACGGTTTCTTCAATCTTGACTTGCGGTGTAAAGTTGAACGTGCGGGCAATGCCGTCGGCAAGATTGCGCGCAACGTCGGCCGGCGTTCGGACGAGAAGGAGATAGACCGCAATCGCGACGAGCAGGAGCATAACGGCGAATGCGACGATTGCTTTCGGGGCTTGCTTCATCCGTTCCGGAATAGAGCGACAATCTCATGCTTTTGGGATGATGGGAGCTGCCGGTGTCGAGAGTGAAGCCATACCGGCCAATTGAATTGCAAGGAGCTTCCGTTCCGATTTCTCGGCTGGCCATCCGATGATATTAGCATGGCGAGGTGGATCGTTATCCAGTCGTAGCGTGAGATGTACGGTGCTGACGTCATTGGCCTTGAAATCAGCACGAGCGTAGACGGTCCTGTTGCTCGGCCTTGCGACGAAGCGTCTACCGATTTCCCATATGTCGCTGCTTGAAAGAAGTTTGGTGTGAAAGACGGAAACTTGCATGTTCGTTTCGTTGGGAAGGAAGGCAGCAGGCTTTACGATGTTCTTTTCGGAAGCAAAGTGACTGCGACTGCAAATGAACCTGGAAAAAGGATCAAGTGGGTCGAATGAGGAGAAGTGGGTAGGTTTACCTTTCCGCATAAAGCCGCGAAAGGTTGTCCATAATGACCTTAGGGATTTCATCTTGAAAAACCTCAGTGCCATGAGTTTTGTTTTTGCCAAAGACACCTGCGTACGTCAGATCTCCCGTCCCTCCGATGCTTACGGAAAAGACCCAGCCTGGCGCTCTAAACCAATCGAAAGCGAATTCGCCATCCGGTTCCAAGGAAATTTCCGGCATCGGGACCGCCGGCGAAAGGGCTCTCAAGAATCTCAGCGCTTGATCATACGTCTGCTGAGTGACCGCCTTTGCACCATAGGAATCCCAGTTATCGGTTGAACCCTCTTCTAATATCTCCTGTATGGCGAGATACACGTTCCTCAGTGGTTCTCCAAAGGATACGGTCTTTCTCATGTCGTTGCTGATCGATTCGAGCCGATCCTTCAGCTGTCTTGCATCTTCACTTAAGCCCGCATCGTCCCGCAACACGAAAGGGTCATGATGAATTGCCAACGTGCTCATTCAAAAAGCCTCGCGGTTTTTTCCGTGATATAGGCAAAGAAAATTCGATTCTTGAACTCCCTGATCCGTTCAAAATCTGTAACAATCTTTTCCGCATCAGTCTCAGGGTCATACTGTCCTTGTTTGTAAACCTCGATATCCAGGATCACATTTAGCGATTTCTGGTCAAGCGCACGCTCCAGTGCTTGCGTGATGTTGGCCTGCAAACTCGAGACTCTGTCGCTGGCAGCAAAACGGGTCAGAAAACCGTTTAGCTCTGCTTGTGTTTCGTTCGGTAATGTTGGTGAATAGATGTAGTCTAATAGGTTTTCGGCTAAAGGAACATTTAGGTGATTAATGTATCGGGCTGCGATTCGTGTTACCAAGCCCGGTGAGGCAATTTTTTTGTAGATGTCCCACACTCGTAGGGCCTCGGTGCGAACTTCGGTCCACGAAGTATAGGGCTTCAACCGATTGTATGTGAACCCTTCCCTTCGAAATTGGACAACATTCCGCTTGTCGTCCGACTTGAAGCCAAAACCAATAACGTTGCTCGCCGTCTGTGCTACGCTTGAACCCTCGCCGGCTTGAAACTGACCGCTTACTTCCAGGATGTTAAACTGTTCTGGGTAGCTGCTGCGAACGATGTTGCTTGCCTCCTTGAACTTCATGATATCAAATCCGCTGGGGAGCTTGACCTTGATGACAATCATGGCTTCAACTATCGGGGCGTTTCGTAAGTGCCTTGAGCTGGCCATTGGTTACGCTGAATCTTCAGCAAATAGGAAGAAGGGAAAGATACGCATCCGCATAGCCAATATAGCTCAAATGTCGTAGTTGCGCAAGCTTGGTGGTAATGAAAGAAAACCACACTCGTGTGAAAGGCCTAGTCCTTTCCTGACACAACGATCAGGCTATTCCATCCACCAAAACCATCCGGAGTCTTCTCTTTGTTCGCGGGATCCTCCAGCCAGACGCTTCCATCAATGACATATTTGTATTGATGTGTGCCGGGCTGTGGCTTCGGCATCCAGGCGCTCCACCAGCCGTCGTGCGATTCGTGGAGGGAAAGTTGCTGGGCATTCCAGTTGTTGAAGCTGCCGGCAACGGCAACCGAACGAGGGACGCGATTGTGGTACACGAACACCACTCGTCCATCAACGGTGTGAACGCCGGCCCCCAGGTCGTTGTACTGTTTCGTGATGGCGGCAAGCACAGCCGCACGCGGGTTCAACACGCCGTGTCCCTGCTGTTCCTGTCCGATATGCCTCAACGGCTCAGCGGTTTCCATGAGCAGGCGCTTGACGTCGGCCGGCGTGAGGGCGGGATAGGCTTCGAGCATTTGAGCGATTACCGCGCTCACAATCGGCGCGGCGAACGACGTCCCATCGACGTGCTTGTAGTACGGTGCGACGTACTTCATCTCCTCGATCCGTTTGCGCGCCCACTCCTTGTATGCACCGTTCCGAAGTCGTCTCGGGAAGTTCGGCAGCGCATCACGATGGCGTTGCAGAATGCGTTCGGCCATCTTCGGCGTGGCGGTGAGAAGTCTGAACAACACCGGCGCCTCGCGGAATTGATCGGTGTGCGGAAGAATCGGTCCCGCCACCCAGATCGCGGGAGCAATCAGGTCGGGTTTGGACGGGCCATCGGTCGTCCTTCCATACGTTGAGCGAAACATCCGCCGCAGCTCCTTCCGCATATCATTCCGGTCGTCAACCCCGCCGACGGTGATTGCCGCGGGCGCGTTCGCCGGCGGAAAGAGCGTGCTGTTCGGCGTGTTTCCTGCAGCCGCAACGACAATGATGCCTTTGTTCACCGCTTCCTCCACCGCCGCGTTCACCGGATTGTCCGCCGCCGAGCCGGGTTCATCGTCATAGACCGAGACGCTGATGATGCGAATGTTGTACTGCTCCGCATGGTCAATCGCCCAGCGCATCGCCCGGACAATGTCCTGCCGCGAGATGCCGCGTTTGTCCGTATTCATCGCCTTCAGCAACACAACATCTGCTTCCGAGGCGATGCCTCGGTACAATCCGTCCGAAAGCGTTCCGTTGCCTGCAGCGGTCACGGCGGTCATGGTTCCGTGCCAGCTTTCTGCGTGCGCTGTGCGGAAGTATCGCCGCGGCAGTTTCTGGTCCGTTACATCCACGATCTCCTTGATGCGATTGGTTGGTCTGACAAGATCCGGATGGGGGTAAAACCCGGAGTCGATGAAGGCGAGGGTTATTCCTTTCCCGCGAAAGCGCGGATCGGCGTTGAGACGAAGCGGAATGGGCAGCAGAGCGAATTCGTTCTTCACCCGAGCACGAAACAGCGAGCTGCGCAGGGCCGTTGTTCCGTCCCCCAACCCCGGATCGGGAAGGAAGTGATCGTCCGCCGTTTCAAATTCATTGAGATAGAAGCACCGTTCGCACAGTCCCTGATAGATAGACCATGAAGGGTACCGCGCCCGAATCCTTGCGATGACGGCTTGCTCGGCGTCGCCGGTAAAAATATGGATCAGACGCTCAACGTATTGCTTGCACAACGGGCATTTCGGGGAGGGCATGGCAACCTACTCAACAGTAAACCTGAGCCATCAGCTTGCGCTTGGCAATGGGAAGGATCGTTTCGTTGTAGGGGAAGTCCAGATCCGTCTCGCACACATAGGTGGCCGGATTGGGCAGATCACGATATTGCTCGATGAGCTGGAGTTTGATCGCCTCGGGCGAGCGATGGATGTACTTCTGCTCGATCTCACCGATGTTCACCGTCTTCAGGAGACGATAACGCTCGTTGGCGGAGGTGAAGAGAGACAGTTCATACCGCAGCAGATGCAGCAGCGCGAGCCGATGCTCCGGGACAAACCAGTATCCTTCTTCGCGGTACATCGGAAGAATCCCCACGTGTTCGATCTGGATGTGCTCATCTACAAAATTGTAGATGTTAACGCCTTCGTCAATTGCCTGCTGGATTTTTGGGAGGGCCCAGACAATCAGCTCTGCGGCCCGAGCGAGATCGTCGTCGGTCAATCCGCTCGTCTGATACACGAGCTTTCCTTCGCTCAGATCCACCTCCTTGAGTTCGTGGGGAAGATGTCCCTGGATGTCGCTCATGCTGGTGATGATCTCCACCAACGCCCGATGCAACTCCACCAACTCCGAGAGCGAGGGATAAAGTCTGTTGTGAGAGAACTCTCCGTAGTACGTTTTCAAGCCTTCCAGCACACGATACTGCGTTGCCTCGATGTCGCCCGTGCCGGTAAGGAACGTGTCAAGCGAAAGTTTCATCATCGCTTCGCCACAGCGGTAAAGATTTCAACAAATCGTTTCCTGTGTATAGTATAAAAGTCGAGCCAAAAAAATTCAACACTCCCGGCAAGGAACACCAACGGATTCCGCTAAGCGAAGCGAACCGAGAAGTGGGGTGATGCGGGCAGTTTGTAGAAAGGTAACACCTCGCTAAGCAAATGTAGCGAGAGTTCAGTATATTCCATTCACGTATGACGCCCGAACAGCAAACACAACTGCTCGCCGAGCCGAAGGAGGTCGATGTCGTTGCGATCGAACGCGAGCTGACGCGTCTGTGGAAGGATGCCACGGAGCGAGCCCCCGATTCGCTTTCGGTGCCGGTGGTGCGCGCCTGTGCGCTGAACCTGATTGTTGTCACCGAGCGCGAGGAGGACGTCGACACGCTTGCCGGGATGGTTGGCGATGTCACCATCGAGCATCCCGCCCGCATCTTTCTGGCCCTGGCCGATCGGCGCAGCAGCAGCGCCCATCTTGATGCATGGATTTCAGCGCGCTGCTCGCTTCCGGTACCGGGCGGCAAGCAAGTTTGTTGTGAACAAATCACCCTCATAGCGCGTGGAGACGAAGCAGCGAAAATCCCCAGCCTGGTGACGTCCCTTCTGGTTCCCGATGTGCCGAGTGTGCTGTTATGGAAGGCAGATGTGAACGAGAAGGATCCCTTGCTTCGCAGCCTGACGGAGGTTGTGAACCGGGTACTGATAGATTCGTCCGACACTCCTGCACCGGAGCAGATGCTGCGCGCGTGGGGGATGGTCATGAAGACGACCGGCTCGCATGTCACGTTCGGCGATCTGTCCTGGACACATCTCACCCCATGGCGGTCGGTCGTGGCGAATGCGTTCAATCCACCGTCTATGCGGCCGCTCCTGAAGCAAATTGAAGCTGTGACCGTCGAGTACTCCTCCACCGTCCGCCCGCAGCATTCGGGTCTGAGTCAGGCCTTCCTGTTCGTGGGCTGGCTGGCGGACAGACTGCAGTGGGTCGTTGGAAAGGGGATGGACACAGCCGCGCATGGAAGCTACACTACTTCCTTCCAGCAGAACGGACGAATTGTCAACGTTCGGCTGGTTCCTGTGGCGGCGCGGGAAGGATTCCCCGGGGGAATCGAATCGCTCACTCTCGACATGTCTGGTGCAGCAAGTTTGAACGTCTCCGCAACCAAACATCCCCATTGCGTTGCACTGACCCGCCGCTCGGAACACGGTGTGTCGGAAGAGATGCTGACCGTGATGAGCGATAGAACCGAAGCAATGCTTGTGGCCCAGGAACTTGAAGTCGTATCCCGCGACTTGGGTTATGAGGCGGCGGTGAAGAAACTGCTGGCAATGTTTGTATCATGAGCCGGATGGTTCGCGTCTTCTCGTCCGCCGAAGAACTGCAGCGCGAGGCAGCCCGAGCGATCGTTGGCGAGGCGGAGAGGGCCTTGGCCGAACGCCGTACGTTCTCGCTGGTTCTCAGCGGCGGCTCGACTCCGAAGGCGGTGTATGAACGGCTTGCTGCTGAGATGACGCATACGCCTGTTGCGTGGGAGTCCATTCATCTGTTTTGGGGAGATGAACGCTGTGTTCCACCGGATCATGCGGAAAGCAACTTCCGGATGGTGAATGAAGCGCTTCTGCGCCGCACCAACATTCCCCGGACAAACATCCACCGCATTGAAGCGGAGCGGTCGCCCAAAGAGGCAGCCGAGCGATACGAGAACGAGATTCGACAGTTCTTCATGTTGGAGAAAAACCAGTTTCCACGGTTCGATCTTGTTCTCTTAGGATTGGGAGATGATGGTCACACGGCGTCTCTGTTTCCGGGGACATCCATCCTCGGTGAAACTGTGCGTCTCGTTGCGGAGGGGTTCGTGCCGAAGCTCAACGCGCACCGAATCAGTATGACGCTGCCAACGATCAACAACGCGCGGGCGGTTATGTTTCTCGTTGCCGGAGCAAGCAAGGCGAAGATTCTTTATGAAGTGCTGGAAGGCCCGATCGGTCAGTATCCGGCCCAGCGTGTGCAGCCGACCGGCGGCACACTGCAGTGGCTCGTTGACGCTGATGCCGCGGCATTCCTTTCACCCGATACAATTCATCAACACGCAACGCATACATCATGATTCTTGCGGGAGACGTCGGAGGCACCAAGACCAACCTTGCATCGTTCACTGTTGAAGGCGGCCAACTTGTCCGCGGTCGCTTCAGCACGTATCGCAACAGCGAGTACCGATCCCTCGGGGCGATTCTTCAGGAATACCAAAAGGAAAACGGCGACAGGATCGAGCGCGCGGCGTTTGGCATTGCCGGTCCCGTCATCAACGGACGGTGCGAGACAACGAACATCCCGTGGGTGGTGGATGCCCGCGAGCTTGCTGCGTGTGTTGGATTGCCGTCGGTCGGACTCATCAACGATCTCGAAGCGACGGCCTACGGCATTTTACGCTTGAGCGAGAGCGACACGCTGATACTCAACGCCGGTTCCGCACGTTCGCACGGCACCATCGCAGTGATCGCGGCGGGCACCGGACTGGGAGAGGCGGGGTTGATCTGGAACGGCCGGCGCTACCAGGCGCTTGCTTCGGAAGGCGGGCACACCGACTTTGCTCCGCGCAACGATCTGGAAATCGATCTGCTTCGGTACCTGCTCACGAAGTACAAACGCGTCAGCTATGAGCGGGTGGTTTCAGGCATGGGCATCGTGAATCTCTACCACTTTTTCCGTGCGAGGATGGCCTCTCCCGAACCGAAATGGCTGACCGATGAAATGATGACGGGCGACCCGGCGGCGGCAATCTCGCATGCGGCACTCGCCGGCAAGGATGAGGCGTGCGTGCGAGCGATGGAGTTGTTTGTCTCCCTCTACGGCGCCGAAGCGGGGAACCTTGCGCTCAAGCTTCTTGCGGCAGGGGGCGTCTATGTTGCAGGCGGTATTGCACCGAAAATTCTTCCTCTGCTGCAGCAGGCAACATTCATCGACGCGTTTACGACGAAGGGG
>JBBIRR010000038.1:0-37203 GCA_037441705.1 Ignavibacteriales bacterium | reverse complement strand
GTGCAGAATAGGTTGAAGAAGGCGAAGAGTGTCTGAACCGTGATTTTTAGGATTATGGGATTACCATGATTATTTTATCGTAATAATCAAGTGAATCGTGGTATGAAGTACGAAGATATTACACAAAAAATCATCGGCTGTGCGATGAAGGTGCACTCGACGCTGGGGAATGGATTCCAAGAAGTGATTTATCAGCGCTGCATGGAAATCGAAATGGGCAAGCAGGGGCTTACGTTTGCACGTGAATTTGAAATGCCGATCCATTATGACGGCATCGAAGTTGGAACACGACGCGTGGATTTTCTTGTTGAAGAAACAATCAGTGTCGAGCTTAAAGCTCTCACCAAACTCGAAGACGTCCACCTTGCACAAGCCATGAACTATCTCGAAGCGTACAATCTGGAAATTGGTTTGCTGATCAACTTCGGTGCAAGGAGTTTGGAGTTCAAGAGATTGCATAATAAGAAGTATAAACCGTCTGAACCATGATTTTTGGGTTTATTAGGATTACCTTGATTTTTTGTAATCTGGGTAATCAAGTGAATCGAGCGAATCGTGGTTCAGACATTATCCCAGCATCCCAATCCGCTGCCGGACCGGAAGGCGTTGGATGATGTCGTCTTCGATGCGCTCGGTCTCACCGAAGCCTGACCACGATGTTTGGGATTTAGGGATTATCGAGATTAACCTGTCATTGTGGTAATCAAGCAAATCATGTGAATCGTGGTCGGAAGTCTATTGGGCAGTGTATGAACTTGTGCAGAAAAGTACAGATGCCGATTCTCTATCGGGAGCAACAGGTCGGCACCCGAAGAGCTGATTTTCTTGTAGAAGATAAGATCATGATTGAACTCAAAGCGCTCACGGTACTGGAGGATGTGCATCTCGCGCAGGCGTTGAATTATCTCGAGGCATATAATCTTGAAGTCGGCCTCTTGATAAACTTCGGCGCCTGAAGCCTCGAATTCAATCGACTGCACAACAAGAAATACAAACCGTCTCGACCGTGATTTGTGGGATTATAGGATTACCATGATTGGTTTGTAATCGTGGTAATCAAGAGAATCGAGTGAATCGTGGTCGGGAGGCAAGGAGTGTGTGGCGGTGTCTCGTGGCTTCAAGCAATGAAGCAAGAAAACCTGTAGGGACGTTCGTCGGAACGTCCCTACGTTGAAATCGCGCCGCGCTCAGCGTTTCTTCCGGACCGTTGTTTTCGTGCGGGTGGTTTTGACCTTCACGGCCCCGCCTTTAGTTTTGGTGACCGTGCGTGTCGTTCGGTAATGCGTCACCGCGCCGCCGTGGCGCTTGTGCACCGTGAGAGAGACTGTCCTGTGCGGCGCGTAGATGCGGTGCGCATGCACAACGCGATGCGTGCGCACGACGGCAAAGCCCACATGATGCCGCACGCGGAACGGATGCCACACACGCCAGGCAAAAGGTCGCCACGGACGCCACCACACCGGATACACCGCCCATCGCCACGGCGAGACCCACACGCGGTAGGTCGGCGCGTACACATAGCGCACGCACGGCCATCCCCACACATTTACAACAACAATGGGCATCGGCGCGTAGGCTTCAGTCCAGCTTCCCGCGGAGGGCCCGCCTCCGTTGCCGCCATCATCCTCCGAATCTTCTTCGCCTTCACCTTTCGGCTCGACGATCTTCTGCTCGCCGTAGATGTCCTCATCACCAATAATCTGGATCACCGCCGATTCATCTCCTGTCTTCTCCAGCTCGATGACGGCAATGTCCTGGCTCTCTGTCTCGGAGACGGGAACCTGCAGCACAAACGCGTGCGCGTCTTTCTCCATCTTCCCCACAACACGAACATAATCCACCTCGCCATCGCCGTTGAGGTCGAGATTGTTAACGTGGTTGTCGGTTGTGTTGATGAGTTTCTCGAACTCTTCGGGCGAACCGGCTTTCTTGAACATCTCAAGCGCTCCCTCCAGACTGAAGTTGTCGCCGGGCAAGCCGGTGGAATCGGCCTCTGCATCCGACTGAGCGCTGAGACGCGGCACCAACAGCAGGCAGAGCGTCCAGACACCGAACAAACGCAGCACGTGTTTCATAACAATCTCCTTGTGAATTGTGATTGGGATGAATTGATGGAGTTGCGTACTGAGCGCAACCAGCTTACAAAAAACTTGAGAAAGTTGCATCCACTCCCTTCGCTGCTCGATACTGTCTCACGTTACATGCCAGCCGAAACTGAGCCATGGTTGAAGGAAAAACCCGGCATGTTCTGCGGGAGATGGCAGCGCGCATGCGGGAATGCCGGACGTTCCGACGGAAATGGCACGAACAGTTTCTTCGCGTTTGCTTATCTTTGAACCATGGTGCCTGCCAACCAATCGCCACAACGGAGGATCCTTCTTGGCGCCCACATGTCCATCGCGAACGGCATGCACACGGCGTTTCGACGCGGTGCGCAGGTTGGCTGCACGACCATGCAGGTGTTCGTGAAGAACAATACGCAATGGACGGGCCCACCGCTCACGCCGGAAGACGTTCGTCTCTTCAGGACAGAACAAGAGCGAACGGCCATCAACCCCGTCGTTGCCCACGCCGCGTATCTCATCAATCTGTGCGCCCGCGATCCGGTTACGCTGAAGCGCTCACGCCATGCGCTCATCGACGAGCTGCAGCGGTGCGACGCGTTGGGCATCACGGCGCTCATCTTGCATCCCGGCGCCCACCTCGGCGCGGGTGAGGAGGAGGGCATCAAACGAATCGCCGAGTCGCTTGCATTCGTACACGAACGAACGCCGGACGTTCGTGTGCTGACCACGCTCGAGTGCACCGCCGGACAAGGAACCGCCGTCGGATATCGGTTCGAGCATCTGCGTCGGATCATCGATCGCGTCGAAGAGAGCAACCGTATGGCCGTCTGTCTCGATACGTGCCATCTGTTTGCTGCCGGGTACGACATCAGCACCGAGGAAGGATGGGAAAGCATGCTGCATGAGTTTAACGAGATTCTGGGGCTTGAGCGGCTTGTAGCCGTGCACGTCAACGACTCCCGGCGCGAATGCGGCGCGCGCGTCGACCGCCACGAACATATCGGCAAAGGAACGATCGGCCTGACGGCGTTCAGGATGCTGATGAACGATCCGCGTTGTGCCGACATCCCCAAGATCCTCGAAACCCCGAAAAGCGATGACATGCACGAGGATGTAGAGAATATGAACGTGCTGCGAGCTTTGATCACCGATGCTGCCTCGGCTATGTGAGCGTCCAGTTGAGTTTTGTGTTGAGAATGCTTAGACTTGACAGCCATTCACCGTTCATTCACCAATCCCCGAAGGAGATGCGTTATGAAACGCCTCTTGTGTTGCTCGCTGTTGTTCCTTGCTGCGTCGTCGCATGCCGATGAGCCGAGCGGATTCCGAGGCGACTTGCTCGCACAGATCGCTTACGTGGAAAAACAAATCCTGGATCTGGAAAACGCCATCCCCGATGAAAAGATGACGTGGCGCCCCGCAGAGGGAGTCCGCTCGATCAGCGAAGTGTACATGCATATCGCGTGGGGAAATTACCTGCTGGCAACGTTTGCGGGCATCAAACTTCCCGACGACGTCGTGCTGCCCAAGTTGAGCGACATGGGGAAGGCCGAAGCATCCACAACAAACAAGAAAGAGATCGCGGACAAGCTGCACAAGTCGTTCGATTTCCTGAAGGGAGCCATCAGCAACATGAGCGACAAGGAGTTGGAAAAACCCGCGACCTTCTTCGGCCTGAAAACCACCGTGCGCGGCATGTTGCTGATTGCGTTCGCCCATAACCACGAACATCTCGGGCAGTCCATCGCCTACGCTCGCATGAACGGCATCGTGCCGCCGTGGACTGCAGCACAGCAGGAGGCAGCAGCACGAGAGAATAAGAAGTAACGCACACGCTTCGGCTCGGAACATCACGCATATCGTTTTGCATGTTCAACCATTTCGTGTTTGTTTATGGGAACGAACGATCCTCGCGTTGATGCCTACATTGCAAAGGCTGCGGAATTTGCGCGCCCGATTCTCGAACACCTCCGCGCGCTCGTCCACAAAGCCTGTCCCGATGTGCAGGAGACGATGAAGTGGAGTTTTCCCCACTTCGACTACAAGGGAATCGTCTGCAGCATGGCGTCGTTCAAGCACCACTGTGCATTCGGCTTCTGGAAAGCTTCGCTGATGAAAGACCGGCACAAAATCCTCTCTTCGGATGAAGCGATGGGACACCTTGGCAAGATCACCAGCCTGAACGACCTGCCCTCGGATAGGGTGATGATCGCGTACATCAAAGAAGCGGCGGCATTGAACGAGGCCGGCGTAAAAGTGAAACGCTCGAAACCTGCTGCAAAAAAACCTGTACGCGTACCCGCCGACCTTGCTGCTGCACTGAAGAAAAACAGCAAGGCTCTGGCCACATTCGAACGCTTCCCGCCCTCGCACAAGCGGGAGTACATCGAATGGGTCACCGATGCAAAGAAGCCCGAGACGCGTGAAAAACGTATCGCGACGACGGTCGCGTGGCTGGCTGAAGGAAAGTCACGCAACTGGAAGTATGAGGCGCGCAAAGCCTGACGCCGAGCGTTGCAGGCAAAGCCGCTTTTGCTTACCTTTGTAGTCCCGAAACATCCAAATACGAGGTTGAAATGGTAGCCAGCATGACCGGCTACGGCAGAGGGGAGGCGCGTGCCCGGGAGATCACCGTAGCGGTAGAACTGCGGAGCGTCAACAGCCGGTTCCTTGAAGTGACCACCCGGCTCCCGCGGTCGCTCTCGGCTCGCGAAAACGAGATCAAGGAGATTATTCGAAAAAAGATTTCACGGGGCAAGATCAATATGCTTGCTCTTGTTGAACATGCGAACGACGGCGCGATCCCGGTACGCATCAATGCCTCCGCTGCGAAAGGCTACTACAAGCTCTTGAACGAGCTTCGCAAGAGCGTGAAGCTGAAGCAGACGGTGAAGTTGGAACATCTTCTCCAGTTCTCCGAGGTGCTGGAGCCGGTGGAGCTGGAGAATACCGACGAACAGGAATGGGGGTTGCTGCTGCGCGCGCTCGATGAGGCCATCGAGAACCTCCTGACGATGAAACGGAACGAGGGCAAGGAACTGGAAAAGGATTTCCGCTACCGCATCGGCTTGCTGGCAGAGCGGATCGCGCAGATCGAGAAGCTCTCGGCAGAACAGATTCCGGCCGAGCGCATGCGGCTGCGCGAGCGCATCAAGCAGCTTTTGGAACAGGAGACGATTGATGAAGGGCGATTGGAGATGGAGCTCGCGCTGATGGCGGATCGCCTGGACGTGACCGAAGAATGTGTCCGCTTCCGCAGCCACAACAAATTTTTCCTCGAAGCACTGGAGGATGACGAGGCGGCGGGCCGCAAGCTGAATTTTCTGATTCAAGAGATGAACCGTGAAGCGAACACCATCGGCTCGAAGAGCACCTCCGCCGAGATCGCTCACCTTGTGGTCGCCATCAAGGAGGAGCTGGAACGCATCCGTGAGCAGTTGCAAAATATTGAGTGAGTTGACGGGCGCCTTATGCCACGCGGTAAACTCATCGTCATTTCCGCACCGAGCGGCGCGGGCAAAACGACGATCGCCCGTGAGATCATGAAGCGGAATCCTTCGCTGGGGTTTTCCGTTTCGGCAACCACCCGCCCGAAACGCAACGGTGAGATTGAGGGAAAAGATTATTACTTTTTGACGGAGCAGGAATTTCGTCGGCGCATCGAGGCCGGCGAGTTCGTCGAGTGGGAGGAGGTCTATCCCGGGAAATTGTACGGAACGCTGAAAGCCGAAGTCGATCGGCTGCTCGGCCTCGGGCGGCACGTTCTGTTCGATGTCGATGTCAAAGGCGGTCTTGCCATCAAGAAGCAATACCCGGAAGCGTGCCTGATCTTTGTGCGGCCGCCCAGCATCGAGGTCCTCGCCCAGCGTCTTGCCGGACGCAAGACCGAAGACCCGGAGACGATCGCCCAGCGCCTGCACCGCGTGCCGATGGAATTGGAACTGGGTCAACAATTTGACCATCAGGTAATCAACGACGTGCTGAGCACTGCCGTTGACGAAGTCCAGAGAATTGTGGAACATCATTTACAATCATGAGGAGAAGGGCTATGCCTATCAAGCCGGTTGATATTGAAGAACTGACGTCGAAAGCGAAGAATGCCTACGAGGCAATCGTGGCGATGTCCAAACGCGCGCGTCAGATCAACGAGGAAACCAAGATCGAATTCAACCAGCGGATTTCCATGTTCGTGCAGAAGACGGAGTCCGAAAGCGAGGAGAACGACGTAAACCCCGACCAACTGCGCGTGAGCATAGAGTTCGAAAAGCGCCCGAAGCCGACCGACGTTGCGCTCGAGGAACTGCTGGCAGGAAAATTAGAATGGCGCTACAAGGAGCCGGAGGAAGTCCTGAAGGCACAGAAGCAAGAGGACAAGGAGACCGACGAGGAGTAGCGCTCGTCGGGCATGCACATGCTTGACGGCAAGAAGATCATCCTCGGGGTTACCGGCGGCATCGCGGCATACAAAGCCCCGCTCCTGGTGCGCGAACTCATCAAGGCAGGGGCAGAAACGCAAGTGGTGATGACCCGCGCGGCCCACCAGTTTGTCACGCCGCTGACCCTTGCAACCGTTTCGCGGCGCGAGGTCATCACCGACATGTTCTCCGACCGCACGGACATCACCGCGCGTTCCTGGACGCAGCACATCGACCTGGCACGCTGGGCCGACCTGATGCTCATCGCGCCTGCTACGGCCCACACCATTGCAAAGATCGCTCACGGATTTGCCGACGACTTTCTGACCACACTTGTTCTGGCCCTTCGCTGTCCGCTCGCAGTCGCTCCCACGATGGATGTCGACATGTATTTCAACACAACGACGCAGGAGAACATTGCTCTCCTCCGCGAGTCCGGATGTTTCATCATCGACCCGGAGGAAGGAGAACTCGCCAGCGGTCTCTCCGGCGCCGGACGCCTACCGGAGATCGCCGCACTGGTGAAGGCCGTTGACGACATCCTCGAGCGAGTCCATCAGGATTTGCGTGGCACACGTATTCTCGTGACTGCCGGACCCACGTACGAGCCGATCGATCCGGTGCGGTTCATCGGCAACTACTCCTCGGGAAAGATGGGTTTCGCCATCGCCAACGCCGCTGCTCTTCGAGGAGCGGATGTTACCTTGATTGCGGGACCCGTGCAGCTTCGCACGCCGCGCAACGTGCGCCGCATCGACGTGCGTACGGCGCGTGAGATGTACGCGGCTGTGCATCAGGAGTTTGAGACGAGCGATATCGTCATCATGGCGGCGGCCGTTGCCGATTTCGCCGTCGAACATCCCGCCGAGCAAAAAATCAAGCGCGAGCGGCAGACGGACGATGTGCTCACCCTGACCCTCACAAAGAACCCCGACATTCTGCTATCGCTCGGCCAGAAGAAGACACATCAACTGCTCGTCGGTTTTGCTCTGGAAACGGAGAACGGAGTGGACAACGCCCGCACAAAATTGAAGACGAAAAATCTCGACATGATCGTGCTGAATAATCCGACGGAGGCGGGCGCGGGTTTCAGTACCGAGACGAACCGGGTGACCATCATCCGTGCCGACGGGACGGCGGAGACCCTTCCGCTGATGCCGAAGTTCGACGTGGCGCTTCACCTTCTGGATCGCCTGAATCGCGTACGCCCTCATGAACGTTGATGTGATGGAACAGGATTTCTCACAGAACGCCGTTCGCCTTCTCGACCATCTCAAAAGCATCCTCGAGCGTGAACGCCAGTTCTTCGGCGAGACGTTGATCTCTGAACGTTCGGAACGCTCGCCCGTGAACGTCGAACCACCGAGGCAAACTCACGACCTACCGCCAGCGGCGCCACGAAGTCCCAAGCCTCTCGCCGTTGAGGAGCCGCTGCTGTTCGACCTTCCGGCACCGGCGGCGCCGTTGACCACTGAGGCGTGGGGAAACGCACAGACACTGGACGAGCTCAACGCCATGATCTGCACGTGCACGAAATGCCCCCTCGGTTTTACCCGAACGAAATTCGTTTTTGGTGTGGGGAATCCTCACGCAACGCTGATGCTCATCGGTGAAGCCCCGGGGGCCGACGAAGATGCACAGGGCGAGCCGTTTGTCGGAAGAGCGGGCCAGCTTCTCACCAAGATTCTCGAGGCCATCAACTTCAAACGATCGGATGTGTACATCTGCAACATCCTGAAATGCCGGCCGCCCAACAACCGCAAACCCACGCCGGAAGAATCCGAAACGTGCAAGCCCTATCTGAAAAAGCAAATCGACCTGGTGAAGCCCGCCGTAATTCTCTGTTTGGGATTGACTGCCGCGGAAAATCTCCTCGGCACACGCGAGTCCATGAGCCGCTTGCGCGGTCGCGTGTTGCGTTACGAGGGCATTCCGGTGATGGTCACATATCATCCTGCGGCGCTGCTGAGAAATCCAAACTGGAAGCGCCCAACCTGGGAGGATGTGCAAGCGGTGAGAAAGCTTCACGACGATCTTCTCAAACGTTGACGTCCTCCGACCGGCATACGCGCCCGTCGGAAGTTTTCCACAGGCTGTTGATCGCTGAACTGCTCTGCGTGTGGATAACGCGCGCTGCCCTTCCGAATCCTCTCTCGTCCGTTCATGAAGTTCCGCGGGTGCTTCTGAAGTATGCGTTGAACCCGAAGGGACTGTCCACAACCTTCGCACATTCGCTTTCTCCCTCTTGTTATCGATAGCCTTTCTCCGTAGCTTTCCGTCAAAGGTTATCACGGATTCTGTTGACGGACGACGATATAAACTGAAGGAAGCGTATGGCTGAGCCTCTTCGAAGTGTTGTTGCGATTCCCCCGCCTGAGGGTCGCGTGCCGCCTCAGGCAGTGGAGATCGAGGCGCAAGTGCTCGGAGCGATGTTGTTGGAACGGGAAGCAATCCCGCGCGTGATCGAGGTGCTGGACGAGGATGCATTCCACGCCGAGTATCATCGCAAAATCTTCAAGGCGATTCTCGCCATGTTCGACCGCAGTGAGCCGGTGGACATCATCACGCTTGCGGAGGAGTTGCGCCGCCGCGGCGAGCTTGAGCTCGTCGGCGGGGAAGCCTATCTCGCCGAGCTGACGATGAAGGTCTCCTCGCCCGCCAATGCAGAGTATCACGCCAAAATCATTCTCGAAAAATACCTTCAGCGCAGCCTGATCAGTGCCGCTTCGATGATTGCTGCGCGCGGCTACAATCCTTCGGAGGACGCATTCGAACTGCTCGATGAAGCCGAGCAGATGATTTTCCACATCTCCGAGAAGCGGCTGAAGAAGACGTTCACGCAGATGCACAAAGCCGTGCACGACACGCTCGAGGCCCTGCAGGCATTGCACGGAAAACACAGCGGCATCACAGGCGTGCCGACCGGCTTCCGCGATCTCGACTCGCTGACCGGCGGCCTGCAGAACTCTGACCTGATTATCATTGCCGGCAGGCCCAGTTCCGGCAAGACGGCGTTTGCGCTGTCGCTGGCACGCAACGCAGCACTGCACAGCGAAAAGCCCACCGGGGTCGGCATCTTCTCGCTGGAAATGTCTACACAGCAGATGGTGATGCGCCTGCTGTGCGCGGAGGCTAAAGTCGACGCGCATCTGGTGCGCACAGGCCGCCTGCCCGAGCACGACTGGAAGCGCGTGGGCTTCGCGGCCGGACGTCTGGCGAAAGCCAACATCTTCATTGACGATACGCCTGCCCTGGGCATTCTGGAGCTGCGCGCCAAAGCGCGCCGCCTCAAAGCCGAACGCAACATCGGCCTCATCGTCATCGACTACCTGCAGCTGATGCAGGGACCGAAAAACGCCGAGAACCGCGAAAAGGAAATTTCCGCCATTTCGCGCTCGCTCAAATCCCTTGCGAAGGAGCTGAGCATCCCGGTCATTGCCCTCTCGCAACTGAGCCGCGCCGTCGAGAGCCGCACGGACAAACGGCCGATTCTCTCGGACTTGCGTGAATCCGGCGCCATCGAGCAGGATGCCGATCTTGTCTGCTTCGTGCACCGCCCCGAGATGTATGCCGACCCCGACTCGGCCGACTATGCCGAGGTGGTCGGGCGTTCGGAAATCATCGTGGGCAAGCATCGCAATGGTCCGGTCGGCGATGTGAAGCTGACGTTCGTTCACCGCTACGCACGCTTCGAGAATCCCGCTCCCGAAAGTGTCGAAGCCGTCATGCCGCCGACGGCCGACGACGATACACCGTTTTAGAGGGTGAGAATGATGCGGGCATCTCGTAGGAAGTTTCTCAAATACACCATGCTTGCGGCAGGGGCGAGCATGATGCCGGGGCTCCAACTTGTCGCAGACGAAGACGACGCCACGCATCGTGAGATTCTCGATGCGACGTTTGCTCGGGCAGCGTCGGAAGGCCTGCATACCAAACCCATCGGCGATGTCGTAGCTGCAATCGGCGTATCATTCCTTGAAGCTCCGTACAAGGCACATACCCTCGAAGTCCCCGGAGAGGAACGCCTTGTCGTCAATCTCAAAGAGTTCGACTGCGTGACGTTCGTGGAGAGCGTCCTCGCTATCGCCCGATGTGTGAAACGGGGAACCACAACCTACGCAGCATTCACCGCCGAGCTGCGACGCATTCGCTACCGCAACGGCGTCATCAACGGATACGCGAGCCGGCTGCACTACTTTTCCGATTGGATTCAGGACAACGAAACCAAGCGCGTCGTTCGAAACGTCGCTCCGACGCTCGGCGGCGTCCCGCTCGAGAAAACTATCAACTACATGTCCCGCCATCGCCCGGCATACCGACAGTTGAAGAACGATCGTGTGTACAACGCGATCGTCCGAGTGGAGAAGGAGCTGAACGCGCGAAGGCATATCTATCTCCCCAAAGATCGGATTCAACCCTTACGGGACTTGATTCAGGATGGAGACATCGTCGGCATCACAACATCGCTCGAAGGCCTGGACGTCAGTCATACCGGATTCGCGTACCGGTTCATGGGCTTGCTTCGCTTTCTGCACGCGCCGCTCTCGAACGGTACGATTCGCATCAGCAAACGATCGCTTGTTGATTACCTTGCGCAGGAGCCGTCACGCACAGGTATCATGATTGCGCGACCGCTCGAACCGTTCACATAATCCACCGATCCACTTACACCACAGGAGCTTCTATGAAACGATTATCGTTGGCATTTCTGGCCGGATGTTTTGCCGTCACGGCCTTCGCTCAAGGGTTGTACTGGCAGAGCAAAACGACGGGCACCGTAGGCGAGTTTTCCTCGGAGACGTTCGCCATTCCTAAGAAAATGAAGATTGTGCACCACGGCGGCGATGGCTCCATCATCATCGTGCGTCTCGATCGGGAGGTGATATGGACGATGAATCCCGCAAAGAAAGAGTATTCGGAGATGACCTTCGCGCAGATGGAAGATATGGCAAAGAAGGCCGGCGGAAAGATGGACGCGGCCATGGCCAGGATGCGTGAACAGATGCGCAACATGCCAGAGGAACAACGGAAGATGGTCGAGAAGATGATGGGTGGCAAAATGCCCGGCATGTCGGCGGAGAGCGATGCACCGGTTCAGGTTGACAACACCGGCGAAAAAAAGACCATCGCAGGGTTCGGCTGCACGAAGTATGTCGTGCGGCAAGGCGATCAGGTCCTCTCCACGCTCTGGGTGACCAAGGATGTGAAGGGCTTTGCCGAACTTGCCGAAGATTGGAAAGCATTCTCACGACGGATGGCCGCTCTGGCACAACGCTTCGCGAAGCAACTCTCGGAGGCAAGCCTGAGGATCGACGGTTTCCCGATTCAGAGTGAGGTCGGCGGTGTTGTTACGACGGTGACAAAGCTGGAACGTCGCGCAACGCCCGCCAGCGAGTTCGAAATCCCCTCCGGCTACAAGAAGGTGAAGAGTCACCTGGAGGATGCCATGCAGGAGATGGAGGAAGAATAGGTTTTGTCGGAGGCGAGGTAACACAGCCGTTGCCTCGCCGCCACTTCGTCTGTGCTATTGCAGTGCGGGTACGGAGTCCAACTTCTCGAGGCCGACCGCGCATCGCGGTTCACGCGTTTGCCTGACGCGTTCGAAGCGATCCCAGCATGCCTGTGATGTGGGTGTGCGGGGATGCCACACGTGATACTGCACGGCAAGGTTGCGCAGCGATTTTCCTGTAACACCGATGAGCGACAGACGATACTGCACATCCGAATCCTCGCCGCAGCCGGGGCCGTCGTACAGTTCATCGAATCCGTTGATGGCAACAAGATGCTTCTTCGCCACAGAGAAGTTGCTGCCCAACATGCCGGTGACGCTTCGCAGCAGCAGCGTCCGCAGCCACGCGCTGGGAATTCTGATGCCGTCCTCGACGCGAAGCGAATCCCCCCGCAATCCATCCATCCATTCCTTCCAACCGTAGCGCTCGAACTCGCCGCTGTGGATTTTTTCCAGCGTCAACGCCTTCGACCATCGTTCGCTCGTTTCAACACGCCGGCCGAGCAGGACTTTGTTTTCTTCGCGTTCGTTCCAGTGATCGAGCAGGAAATGGCGTGAGGGAAGGCAATCGCCATCGATGAACACAAGATAGTCGGTGGTGGAGGCGCGGATGGCGTTGTTCAGCATCGCATTCTTGCGCCAGCCCGCATCTTCATGCCAGAGATGAATGATGGGAAAACCGTACCGACGCTGCGCCTCGGTCACCACGCTGCCGATCTCAGGGCCTGAGCCGTCGTCGGCAATGATCACCTCGAAGTTGCGGAAGGACTGACGCTCACACGCCGCAAGCACAAGCCGAAGTACGTCCGCTTTGTTGTAGACCGCAATGACGAGAGAAAGTTGTGGAGGTGGGGCGGACACGGCTCGTTCGTGGATCAGGACCACACACCGGGGATCTGTTGCTTGCAGCGCGGGCAGCAGCCGTCAACCAACCTGTTCTTCCGCACCATGAAGCCGTAGCGTTCGATGAGCAGCTCGTTGCACGACGGGCAATACGTGTTTTCGTATCTGCCCACTCGGCCGGGGATGTTGCCTGCGTACACAAAGTGCAAACCGCGCGCGTAGCCAATCTCGGCTGCGCGGATCAGTGTTTCCACCGGCGTGTTGTCCGGCTCGGTCATCTTGTAATCCTGATGAAACGCCGTAACGTGCCAGGGAATATCGGGCGACACGGAAACGAGGAAATCGGCAATGTCCGTGAGTTCCTCGTCGGAGTCGTTGAACCCGGGCACGACGAGCGTGACAATCTCCACCCAGATGCCGATCTCCTTCAGGCGTCGAATTGTGTCGAGAACGGTGTCGAGTTTGCCGCCGAGCTGCTGGTAGTTTTTTTGCCGGAAACTTTTCAGATCGATTTTGTAGAGTTGTACATACGGCTTGATGTAGTCCAGCACCTCGGGCGTGCCGTTTCCGTTGGAGACATACGAACAGTAGATGTTGTACGTGCGTGCCAGCTTGAAAATCTCCACCGCCCATTCACTGGTGATGAGCGGCTCGTTGTATGTGCTGGTGAGAACCGGAATGTTGTGTTCGAGTGCAATGCCGACGATACGCTCGGCAGTGACGTAGTTCGGCGGCGTGCCGGCAATGGGATCCCGGATCGCCTGCGAGGTGATCCAGTTCTGGCAGTACGCGCAATGATAGTCGCACCCCAGCATGCCGAAACTGAGGGCCTGCGCGCCCGGCAGCGCGTGGAAGAAGGGCTTCTTTTCGATCGGGTCGATCTGCAAACCCGCAACGTACCCGTGCGGCACATACAGCACCCCACCTTTGTTGAAACGAACTTTGCAAATCCCATCGCGATCGGGCGCAATCTTGCACCGGTGCCCGCACGCAAAACAGCGAACCCAATTGTTGGGCATCTTCTCGTACAGCTCGCCTTCCTTCACATGACCGGCAAGCAGATCATGCAACGTTTGCGGGGCAGGTGTTTCTTGCAGTGCCATCACCTTCCTCCTTGGTCTCTTCTCAATAGTAAACTGAAAATGCGGTAGTGTCAAGAGCCGTTGCCTTTCAGCACAATCTGCCGTAGATTGGAGCGAACGGCTACCCAACATGGGACGTGATCATGCCTGACGTCGTCAACCATTGTGCGGAATGCGGCAAGGAAATCGAGCCGGAGGAGGAATTCTGTGAAGAGTGCGCCGCCAAGAAACTGGAACCCTGCCCTGAATGCGGCAAGGTGATTTGCGAGTGCGATACGGGGGCAGGAGATTAGTACGCGCAGCCACACTCTTTCCCTTCACACCTCGACGGCAAGGCTGGATGGTACGCGCGGCGAGGAGAGGAGTTGCGCAAACTCTTTCCATCGGCGCTCGGGAGAGTCCGGCGTGCCGCCTCGCGCCTCGACGTACCTCCTCACCATATCCTGCCCCAGATTGTAGTTGATAACATAGCTGCGGTAGGTTTCGAAAAAAGTAAGACGCTGCACTGCGCGCTCGCGGGAGAAGAGGGCGTACTGCATTAACCACTCGACGGCCTGGTCCTTCGTCATGCTGCCGTCCAGATAGCCGCGCGCCGCTTCGTTCCCGGCGTACGCAAGCTTCAAGAACTGAGTGTGGATTTCGTAGTATAACTCCACAGCCGAGGTGTCAAGCCCGGCCAGCGGAAAGAGAACCTCTCGCTCGAACGCCAATCGCTCCTCAGGCGCGAACACCACCTCGATGCCGAAGTTCGCCGTCCCTTCAGCAATGAGCGATTGTGGGCTGAACAGTGCGTAAATGCTGAATTCCATCCAGCCCTTCTTCTTCAGGAGATTCTGCTCCAGCAGCGCGTTGTACACATGGTGCCCCGGATACCCTTCGTGCGCGCCGAGGTCCACCGCCCGATCGATGTAGATCGGAAGATCGGTGTTGATCTGAATCAGGCTGATGCTCTTTCCTTTATACCAATTGTAGCCGCTCCACGACTTGTTGGTGACATACTCGAGAACGAAGCGCTCGTCAGCGGGAAGCGGAATGTGCAGCTTCGTTCGTCTGCGGCATTCTTCAATCGCCGCTCTGAATACAACATCAAGCCGTTCTTTCGGAATGACAAAGCGATCCTTGAACGCGGCATACCGCTGCTGGATCGTGCCGGCACCGGGCAGCAGTGCATCAAGTTCGTTCAGGATTCTCTGGAAATGAGTTTCGGGATAAGTCGGCGCCACGGCATCGTAGAGGGCTTGCGATTCCTCATCGAAGGTCATGCGCTTTCCGCAGAGCATATCGACGCGCGCAGCAACCGATTCGAGCTGGCGCTCGAGGTACGAACGGCGTAGCGCCGTCAGCTCGTCCGTGCCGTTCGGGGCGAGCGAACGCAAGTCCTCCAATGTCCCGCGCGTGGATTCAAGAATATCCTGCAGCGGCGGCTTGCTTGCCGTTACTTCATTCAGCCACTGCTCCGGACCATGATACGCATCGACGTAATCGGGATCGTGCTGCCCGACAGCAAGCACGAGCTTGACGTATTGCTCAGCTATTGTGTTCATTCCGCGCGGGTCCTCACGATGAAAGCATCTGCGAGATGTTGCGAGACCACGAAGCCGCAGCCCTCTTGCACGTGCTGCGGCTTCACAACGGCACACGTGTTTTTGCTACTTCACACCGAGAAGTTCGACTTCAAAAATCAGCGTCGCGCCCGGCGGAATGGCCTGACCGGCACCCCGATCTCCATATGCGAGGTCGGCCGGGATGTACAGCTCCCACTTCGACCCAACAGGCATCAACTGCAGCGCTTCGGTCCATCCCTTGATGACCTGACTGACACCGAAGGTTGTCGGCTCGCCGCGTTTGTACGAACTGTCGAACTCCTTGCCATCAATCGTCCTGCCGCTGTAGTGAACGGTGACCGTCTGATCGGCTTTGGGCTTGGGCCCGGTTCCCATCTTGATGACTTTGTATTGCAGCCCGCTCGCCGTTACGTTGATGCCCGGCTTGGTTTTGTTCTCTGCCAGAAAGGCCTCGCCCTCCTTGCGGTGCATTTCGCCCGCTGCATGCGCCTCTTCCTCCTGTCGCGCGATCATGCGCTGCTGGAACGCGTTCATGATCGTCTCCGCCTGGACATCGGTGATGAGCAGCGTGCTGCTGTCCATAACATCCTGGATTCCTCGTGCAAGCTGGCTCACGCTCACTTCTACTTTCTGCGCCTTCAGATTCTTGCCGATGCTTGTCCCGATAATGTAGCTGACGCTATCCTGCGTGGTTTTTAGATCGGCTTTGTTTTGCGTGTTGCTTTCGCATGCCAGCAGAACAACACTCAATGCCAGAATCGTGATGTATTTCATCTGGAATGATCCTTTTGATAATGGAGAATGCCGGGTGGGGGCGATGCTAGCTCTCCGACCGGTTGTTGATTTGTTAATCAAAATACGTGTTTAGTTGGCTGATTCCAAACGCGAGAGACCCGACGCTCCAAGCCTCGGAGATTCAGCGATCGTACCACCAGCAATCAACGATGTGATCGTTCACCATCCCGACTGCCTGCATGAAGGCATAGCAGATTGTTGAGCCGACGAACGTGAACCCCCGGCTCTTCAGGTCTTTGCTCATGGCGTCGGACTCGGCGGTGCGCGCCGGAATCTCCTTCAACGATCTCCACGCGTTGCGTTTTTGATTCCCACCCACAAACTGCCAGATGTAACGATCAAAACTGCCGAACTCCTTCTGCACTCCAAGAAATGCTTTTGCGTTCGCGATTGCCGCTTCAACCTTCAATCTGTTCCGCACGATTCCTGCGTCCTGCATCAAGGCGCGGATTTTCTTGCGATCGTAACGAGCAACTATACGCGGGTCGAAGTTATCGAACGCCTTGCGATAGTTCATTCGCTTCCGCAGTATGGTAATCCAGCTCAGTCCCGCCTGCGCGCCCTCAAGAATGAGCATCTCAAACAACTTCCTGTCGTCATGAACGGGCCTCCCCCATTCGTTGTCGTGGTAGTCCATGTACAGCGCGTCACCTGTGCACCAGGGGCATCGTGGGCGTTCGTCGTTAGCCATCATTGTCGTTTGGGTCTCCATCCGTAGGTCTTGAGATCAATTCTGTCTTTCTCAAAAACAATCCCCTCGATTTCTAACAGTTCTTTCTGCCTGAAGTACGCGTTCGATCCCGCGGGGAACGAGATACGGCCGTGTGCGTTCACAACGCGCTGCCAGGGAATATCCATACCCGACGGCAAACTGTGCAAGGCATAGCCCACCAATCTCGCCTGACCGGCAAGCCCGCAGAGCTTTGCAACCTGCCCGTACGTTGCAACCTTCCCCGGTGGTATGCGGGCTACTGTTTTCCAGATCCGAAGGTACGGTGCGTTAATCTTCGAGATCGTGTTCACACGCGCTCGTCCTCTGGATGTCATCGCTTGCGCAAGTGTTTCAGGTCGGCCGGCATTGGCAACAGCCTGGCAAGAGCTACTGTTCGCGTTTCGCCGGCCGCATTGGCCAGGATTACCTTCAGATCGGGGCAGAATTCCGACAGCACCTGTCGGCACGCGCCGCACGGCGGCACGAATTCATTCCTGTCCGTCGAGATCGCAATTGCCTTGAATCGGGCGTGACCTTCGCACACCGCTTTGAAGACCGCATTGCGCTCGGTACAAATCGTTAAGGAATAGGAGCTGTTTTCCACGTTACAGCCTGTGAAGATTGAACCATCAACAGTCAGCAGCGCCGCCCCGACTCGAAAGCCGGAGTATGGCGCATAGGCATTTGCCTTTGCCTTGTTGGCATACGCCAGCAAGCGACGTTGTAACTTGTTCGCCCCTTTACTCTTATGGCTCTTCATGGCAATTTTCTAAAAAAATTTAATACAGAAAATTGCCCAAAACGAGCCGTTTTTGGGGAGGTTAGATGAAGAGGAAAAAATTTCTGAACCAACTTTTCTAGGAAATCGTTATATTAACCGAGGAGAAAAAGCTTATGAACTACAAAGGCGATGCAAGAATGAAGAAACGTGGTTCCACTATTTGTCGGGACTGCGGGAACGAGTTTAGGGGCCAGGTTGGTGCCTATCGTTGCCCAAGCTGCAAGAAAAAGGAGATGGCATACCGCGCTAAGCGCGAGCGTATGCGTCAGCAGTTACCTTTTTACTTGAAGACAGATAGCTGATCCAACAAGACTGGGACAGTCCATTAACGCCCTCCCCTTCGTACGAGTGGGAGGGCGTTGTGTTTTGTATGCAGGTCAGGCTCATGGTCGCGCAGCCACGTGGATTCGTTCATCAATTCGAACTATTCCGTACATGCCCTGACCCGCCGGCCCGCAGTTGATTACGTGGGTTGAACCGACTGAGTCCACGCCGCGCGCTTCGTGAATGTGGCCGCAGAGAACGGCATCCGGGCGAAACCGCTCGATGAACGCCCGGACCGCCGTGCTGCCGACATGCTTTCCCGAACGAACGATGTCGACACGCGTGTTGTGGGGCGGGGCGTGCGGAACAAAAACCTTCCATCGTGCCTCTGCAACATTCTGCCATCCCGCTTCCGCCCGACGCGCAATCTCGTCTTCCGAAATCTCGTTCGGCGTCATGAGAGGTGAAACCGGAGCCCCTGAAACGCCGAAGAATCCCACTCCGTCAACGATCAAACCTCGCCCGTTAATGGAGACACCCAGCCGCGTGAACACATCGTCCAGCTCAGGGGGATCCATGTTTCCCGCTACAACGAAGACGGGCTTCGCCGTTTTCTGCAGCAACCCGATTGCTGCTTCTGCTTCTTGAGCTGTGCCGTGTGTCGTGAGATCTCCGGCGACGATGATGATGTCGGTGTCAGGGTTGGCATGCACGACGTCCATCATTCTTTCGTACGCGCCGTGAATGTCGGAAAGGGCGAGAATGGTCATCACTCATCCTTTCTTTCCGACGGAGGGTGGGGGGAGAAGAATCGTTTCCTGCTCGCTTCGCATGCGTGCACGGTCTTTGCGCGTCAGGTCGAACACCTTGCGCAACAGATGCTCATCCGCTTCGGTCATCGTGACGTTCCGTCGCGCCATGACGCGCCGGGCGACTTCGAGACTTTTCTCCAGATCGTACGTCTCCAACCCCTCGGCTCCACCCCAGGCAAACGACGGAATGAACTTCGGCGGAAACCCGGCGCCGAACACATTTGCCGAAACGCCGACGACGGTTCCGCTGGTGAACATCGTGTTGATGCCGCTCTTGGAGTGGTCTCCCATCGTCAGCCCGACAAACTGCGAGCCGCTGTCCACCTCCTTCCCGTTGATGAACACGCGCACGGTACTGTAGTTATTCTTCAAGTCGCTCGTGTTCGTATCGGCGCCGAGATTACACCACATGCCGATGTACGAATGACCGAGGAAGCCATCGTGCTGTTTGTTCGACAGTGCATGAAGAATGCTCGCCTCCACCTCGCCACCCACCTTGCATCGCTCGCCGATGCTGGTGTTCCCATAGATCTTCGCCCCAACTTTGATCAGGGTTCCCGCGCCAATGAAGGCCGGACCTTCAATCACGGCGTTCGGCATAATCACGGCGCCGTTGGCAATCCAGATCGGACCGCTTTCTGCATCCAGGACAACGCCGGGCTTGACAACGGCGCCGTTGGCAATGATGATATCGTTTTTGTTTATGAGATGAACGCCCGCATGAATCTTGCCGCCGCGCTTGCGGCGGGCCTTGCTCAGCGTTCTGTGCACATCCCGCGTGATTTCCTCACCGTTGCGGTTCACAAGCTGCCAGGGAAACTCGATCAGAGGAACGTCTACTTCGATCCGCGGAAGCTCGCCGAAATGTTCTGCATCGATCGCCTCCGAGAAATCGTGCGTTACGGAAGCCTTCTTTCCGGTCCCGACGCGCACCGCCACCACCGTGTTGCCTGAGAGATACAGCGCATCATCCCCTTTGAGGGGAATCCTGTGTGCAAAGCGTTCATCGGCCACAACTCGTCCGTTGACGAACAAGGTTCCGGAGGAACGCAGCTCGTTGACCGGAATGCCCGGATTCTGTTGTCGGACGACATCGGCAAGGTAGGGCCTGCAAAGAAGGACGATCTCCGTTCGGGGATAGGCTCTCTGAATTTTCTCCCGCAGCGTCAGTGCGCCGCACCGAACGTCGTACACAGGACGAGTGTATGTGAGAGGCAAGAGATTCGCGTATCGGGGGTCTTCAAAGATGCAGACGGTGGAAACCATGCCGTATTCCTATGTCGGTCAAGCAAGAAGGATTATTCATCGAGCGGAAGCAATGTAAGAAGATTCCTCGAAAAACCGTACTCGTGCGCTCGCTGCACGGACGCGGCTCGGCGTAACTTTGGAATGCCACCTGCGTACAGTCAGCCGTAAACGTGGAAGATGCTCACATGAAATACCTTCTCTGGCTCATCCTGCTCGTCATCTGCTGGCCGCTGGCACTGGCTGCTCTTGTGCTTTATCCCGTCGTCTGGCTGCTGATGCTGCCGTTCCGACTCGTCGGCATTACGGTTGACGCAGCATTCCAGTTGATCCGCGCGCTGTTCCTGCTTCCGGCACGCGTGCTGCGCGGATCGTGAGCAGCAACTAACTTATCCCCTGATCGTACAGATCGGCTCGGATCTTTCGTTCAACCGTAAACTTCAGGATTCTCGGTTTCACGAGTCGCTCGAAGTCGCTGTAGGCCATCCGCACAAGCTCTCGGTGCGTTCCGCCGTTGAAAGCAATCTGCTCGTCGTGTGTCAGGGAATCAGCGACGACCACGTCCATGTTGAACAGGTTCCCGAACGGCGGCATTGCCCCGATCTCGCAATCCGGAAACAGCGTGTTGAACTCGTTCTCCGTCGCCAAGATGACCGACTCGGCGCCGAGCGCGTTGCGCAGTTGTCCGAGGTCAATCATCTGCGAAGCGGGCAAGACCGCCATCATTGGTTTGCCGTTCACTTTCACAATCACCGTCTTCGCCACTTCCTTCCCGGGGATGTGTGCCGAAACCGCAACCTCGCGCGCGGTAAATGCCTGCGAATGGTGAATCACAACGTAGCGAACTCCGTTCTGATCCAGGAATTCCATGAGTCGTTTGAGAATCATATCACGCTCTCCTTTCTTGGAAGTTGTTCTTCGAAATCATCACCTACTGCGGTTGTTCTCGCCCCGTCTCGATCGTAAGCTCCAGCCCGTCGAAGAGAATGTACGACCCTTCATGTAATGACCCTCCCTCGCGGCCGGGTATCAGCGTCAGCAGCAGGTCAACTGTACGCGCTTCATTCGGTATCTGCGCAGTGAAGCCAAAGGGCGCAAACTCCGTCGTCGCCTGCGTCAGATAATGCTCGCAGGCAGCCACGGTGCTGCCGCCCAACGTCTTCACATCAATGCTTATGAAGCCGACATCATTACCCGTAGGCTTCAGGAGATACATTCCCTTCAGGTGAAGTGTGCCGCGTGCGACGCTTATCCCACGTTGGCTGAGCGTTCCTGCTATGGGGGTTCCGTAGAAGGTTTTCACGTCACATCGGACGGCTCTCTTGCCCGAAGAGCTCACCGACGACGGGCTCACAACAACGAGCATTGAAGGAATGTTATTCGTCGTCCACCCCACAGGTTCGCCGCCGGCGAATCGTTCAAAATCACCATTCGTCAAAAGATTCGCTCCTGCGACGGCAAAGACGACCACCGCCGCAAATGCTTTCATCTTCTCATTCCTCTCTTTCTTCAAACAAAAAATCCCAAGCACGCTGGCCGTACTTGGGATGTGATTGTTTTCGTCCGTGAGGACTCTTCACGTCCCCAACGGGCATCGAGCTATGTGCACCGAGCAGTACCATAGCCTCTTTTCTCAGCGTCGCTCCATCCACGCTTCACTGCTAATCTACAACAACAACCCCGTTTTTTCAACGGGGCGGTGGGCGCAGGGATTGAATCACAGCGTCGGGACGAATCAAACACCGGCTGCAGGGTGCTACGGTGTTCGATCCTGTTCTGCGCGAGCGAGAACGTTCCTGAGCGCGGGCACGAGCGCTTCTGCGACAAGCCGGTGGCCCGTCGTATCAAAGTGGCAGAAATCGTAATACACCCACGGTCGAGCGTCCAGCGCGGCGGCAGCGTCTACCACTTCTGCCCCGAACCGGGATGCCACTTTTCGAACAATCTCATTGTAGTCGCTGTCCCGATGCAGAACGTACCCACCTTGCAGAGAGTACGGCGGATGGCGGAATGTCAGCACGTCGTTTGCCCGGAGGCTGTCTCCTTCTTCGCGGAGGATCTGTGCAAGGTGAAGCGCGGCCAACATGCGGAAGACGGTTGGTTCACGCGAAGCGATGAGGAGTTGCTCCTTTGCCGCAGGCCTGTTGCCGCGGGCAAGAAGGTCCAGCCCGCTATTCAACCGCTGGGTCTGCACGGGGTTATCTTTCAAGAGAAGAAAGAGAAGAGGGATCCCGTGCCGACGCGCTTCACGTGCTATGGCCGAGAGGTTCGAGTGAAACGCCTCCGGCGGAACGCGTGCAGTCAGCGTGTCTGCGCGGGCAAAGAGGGGCGGCTGAGGAACTTTCACGAAGCCGACTGTGCGAAGCACAAAGCGCACCGCGCGGTAGATGTAGAAACGTGCCAAGATCCGTTCACGTTCGGCCGCTTGCATCGCATCGAACGCGCGCCGGAAGTATTCGGGACTGTCCCTGTCGTTCCTGTCGAGGACATATCGGCGATCATTGTAGTTGAACGACACGACAACCGCATCAGGACGGAATCTTGCCAGCATCCGGCGCAGCACGATCAAACCCTGATACGACGTGTACCCCATGAAGCCCGCGTTGATTGTTACCGCTTCCGGCATCAGACTATCAACAAGCGACACGAAGATGTGCGTCGCCGGCTGGTCGTTGCCAAACGTGTTGGAATCGCCCACAAACAGAATTTTCTTGTGAAGGGTGTCGGAAAGCTTCACGCTATCGCCCGCCAAGAAACCTTCGCCGTCGAACGCGCGGCCGACTCCGGTAACTAACCCGCTGAAGTTCGGCTTCCTCTCCCAGCCAAGCTCACGGGAAGCCGCGAACCATTCCCACTCTTGATGAGGGGATTCCTCGTCATCACCGAAGAACGTCGCCGCTGCACGTGATGCTACCTCAAGCACACACACAGCAAGCAGGAACGAGCCCAGACCGTAAAGAGTTTTCTTGAGCATCAGAGCGGTATCCAGTAGCTTACCTTCAGCAGGACGGCGTCGTCGTGCGGCAGCTTGAAAGTTTCGCGCAAGCGCGGACCGAAGTCGGTTGCGTAGCGTCCCGAATCTCCGAACCGGCTTTGCGTCCACACAAGATAGATGGTGCTGCCCGGGAGGAATTCCCAGCGCAGCAGAACGTTCGCGTCGAAGATGGCGTAGTTGAAGTCGTACTGCGGGGGCTGCGCCACGCCGACGAACGTCTCGCTTTCGACAAGCACGCGGTAGCTCTCGTAGCGACCGCGGGCAAGCAGGATTTGTGTATAGAATTGGAGAGAAAGGGCACGGGTGAAGGTAACAATGCCCCGCAGCGCGAGATCAATCTCATCAACATCACGATCGGCGAATAAGCTCAGCCCGCCCTGCGACACGATGCGCCCGCCACGCAGCACGCCGGTCTCTTCATCGCGCGTGCGCTCGAAGTAGAACAGCGGCGTGAGTTCCACGTTTGCCGCGGGACGAAGGGTCACCCCGAGCAGCGTGCTGAAGCTCGTCTTCCGTTTCAGATCCATGCGGTAGTCGGTTGTGAGGGAAACCGAAACATTCTGGCGTTCGTCGGTCTGAATCGAGGCCTGAAGCCAGTGGCTCACGGGACGCAAGTATAATCCGATGATGCCGCGCTCGCCGTCGTCGTACGCTCGGTCATTCACCACATACTTCAGCGTCGAGCGCCAGAAGTTCCGCCAGTCCGCGGTGAACGAGAAATCCACCTGCGCGAGCGTGCGCACTCCGTCCCAATTCCATCGCGCCTCCGGAATGACCGAGAAGGCGTAGCGGCGAAACAGCACTTCCGCCTTCACCTCTCGATACAGAAGCTGCACATAGCCGCCGTGATAGCGCGGCCGGTTGAAAATACCGAGGTCGTTGCTGTTGAAACGCGGCGTCGCGAAGTTGTACGAGATCGTGTAGAACCAATGATCGGCGGCGATCTTGGAGAAGAGCAATCGCCCGGCCGCGCCGTCGGGATTGGTGCGTGTGCTGGACGAGTGCGCTCCCGCGAGATAGCCGTCCACCGTGTAGCGCCCCTCATCGAACCGCAGGTTCCAATCCAGCCCGCCGCTGAATGCGGGCAGCACGTTCTCGCGCGCAGCAAGTGTGGCGATGCCGCCGAGCCACGAGGAGCCAAGTTCCTGTTTGACGCGCACGACGTTGTAGGTTGCTCGCGGTTCAGTACGAATCGTCTGTTCGTTGCCTGCGCTGTCTCGCACCACGGCGTTCTCTTCCGCGGTGGCGGTGGTGAGCACGCCGAGCGAAAAACCCGACGCGCTGTGTCCGGTCACCTTTGCCGCGCCCAGAATCGTCGTGACCAGCGGATTGGACTTCACCTCGCCCCCCGGCGGCGCGGCGATGAAGTAACTGCCGAACGGCCGCTGACCGATCCGACGAGAATAAAACAGCGACAGCGGCGTGTTGTCCACCGACGAACCGAACTCGAACACCTGTGCCCCCTCGATGAAGAACGGGCGCTTCTCGGGATAGAAGGTTTCGAAGACCGTCAGGTTGAGAATTGCCTGATCCACCTCGACCTGGCCGAAGTCGGGATTGATTGCTACGTCGAGTGTGAAGTCGCGGCTCAGGCCGTATTTCAGATCAAGACCCGCACTGCCGGACTGATCGGACTTGAACGGACGCCCGGGAGCTTCGGACTCGAACGACGTTGTCCCGGAAACAAAAGGAATCAGACTCAAGTTCAGCGGCGGCGAAATGTTTGCGACGCCCGTCAGGTGTCCCCATTTCGAGATCAGAAGCCGCTCGGTGCTGGGTACCATCACCCATTCGTCGGTCTCGCGCTTCCGGCTGATGTACCGTCGGAAGTTGATTCCCCATTCGTAGCGGTTCGTCGGCTGCGGCGAGAAGCGAAAGGCATTGTAGGGAATCTCGAACTCCGCCGACCACCCTTCGCGATGCCGTGCGGTCTGCACTCTCCAGACTGCGTCGTAGCTGAGATCGTACACGTTGCCGTCCTGAGAAAGAAAGCCGTCGCTTTGCACGCCCGCAACATTCACCGAAAAGACAAATGCGGTCTGGTGATCGTGGTAGGAATCAATCTGCACGGTGAAGCGATCCGCTTCGGAGGTTCTATCGCGACGCGTGAGTTGAGAAACAATTCCATGCGGGTCGCTATCATAACAGATGACGCCGATGTAGAGCGCGCGATCGTCATAGAGGACACGCACGGATGTACGCTCGGTCGCCGTATCGCCTTCGTTGGGATAGAACTGCGTGAAGTCTTCAACAGGCGTTGCGGCCTGCCAGCGCCAATCATGCAGCAGACCATCGAGAATGATTGCACCCTCCGTACGAGCGGCATGGATTGTCTTGGGGGAATTTCCGCCGAGCGCCGTCAGCGCCGCGAAAATGGATAGGAACAAAACTCCCCCGATCAACTGTCGCATGAACCTGTGGTCTTGGAGATGGAAAGGGGCAAAGGTGCTTCGTCAAGATAGACTTCGCTTCGCAGAAAATCAATGGAGAAACGCACATCTGTTCCAACCGGGGCGGGAGCCTTTATCGCAAGCTGAGGCTGAGCCTGCGCCAACGTTGGGACCGCGTCCGGTCACGCACGGCGCAGACTGACAACGGTTTCCACGTGGTATGTGTGCGGGAACATATCCACCGGTTGCACAGCGACGATCCGGTATGCCCCAGCCATCAGCTTCAGGTCGCGCGCTTGCGTCGTCGGGTTGCAGCTTACATACACGATGCGCTCCGGCCGAAGGCGTAAGACTTCCGTCACAACCTTCTCGTGCATCCCTGCCCGCGGCGGATCAAGAATCACGATCGCCGGTGCGGGATGGTTCTCTAACCACGACGTATCTTTCGTGAGGCGGTCCTTCAAGTCGCCCAACACAAACGTGCAGTTGGCAACGCCGTTGGCCCGCGCATTCATCTCGGCGTCCTCCACCGCGGCCTGGACGCTTTCCACGCCCACCACCTCCTGCACTTCGTCGGCAAGATGCAGCGCAATCGTGCCCGTTCCCGAGTACAGATCAAACACCACATCCGTTGGTCGAAGATCGGCCATCTCCTTCACAACATCGTACAGACGCTCCGCCTGCCGTGTGTTCGTCTGAAAGAATGAGTTTGCGGAGATTCGGTACGCGCGCTTGCCAATGGTTTCGGTTATGAAACCCGAACCATAATACACCTTCTCGTAATCGCCTCTTGCAACGAGGTTCTTACGCTGCGTGATGTTGTTGACGATTGTGGAGATCGAAGGGATTGCCGCGATCAACCGCGAGCTGAGAGCCGAGAGAACATCGGGCCGGTCATCGGAGGTCACGAGATTCACCATCAGCTCGCCGGTCGAGGTGCTGTGTCGGAGAACGAGATTGCGCAGATACCCTTCGTGTGTTTTTGTGGAATAAATCGAAAGTTGCAGCTCACGCGCAAACGTACGAACCGCGTCGACAATGCGCATCGCCTCTTCGGGTGGGAGATGACACTCTTCGAGGTCGAGAACCTTCTGGTACAAACCGGCAGGGTGGAGACCGAGACCAAAACCCACGGGAGACGATGGCCGATTCTGGATTCGGGATTCATGTTCGTGGCGGGGAAGCCATGCCTCGCCGAAGGAAAACTCCATCTTGTTGCGATAGTGGTAGATGTTCTCCGAGCCGAGCGTAGGGTTAACGGCTATGCCTGTAAATCCGCCGATGCGCTCCAGCGCGTCAACAACGTGCTGTCGCTTGAACTCGAGCTGCGCCTGGTAGTCCACATGCTGCCACTTGCAGCCACCGCAAATGCCGAAGTGTTTGCATCGCGGCTCGGTACGCAGCGGCGAAGGAGTGAGAAGCTCGACAAGCTCCGCCTCAACAAACCGCTTCTTCACTCTGGTGAGCCGTACTCTCGCCACGTCGCCCGGTACGCCGCCGTGCACAAACACAACCTGTCCGTTGTGGCGGGCAACCGACTTCCCTTCGAAGGCAAAGGACTCGAGCGTGAGTGTGAGTTCGTCACCGCGGGTCATGCGTGCTTCGCGCGCGGAAAGTTTTCCTTTCTCGTTACCTGTTCCAGCTCCTTCGTCAGCGTGCCCCATCTGAAGTACGCATCTTCCAACGCCCGCTCGATGGTTTTGTACTCTGCCGTCACCTGCTTCATCGTCTCACCGTCTTTGTAAACATCGGGGCGACTCATCAGCTCTTGAAGTTCGGCTTTCCGCTTCTCGTGTGTTTCGATTTCGCGTTCGGTTTGCTCGATCTTCTCCTGGATCGGTCTGAGAAGCCGATAGCGCTGCTGCCGCTCTTCTGCTTCGAGGCGTTTGCGCTGTTTCTCCGAAAGTCGGTGCGCGCTCGCACGGCGCTGCTCCGGCGCCGCCTCCTCGATCGCCGCGAGCTCTTTCTGTTTCGCGTAAAGATAATCGCTCAGATTGCCCGGGTAGACGCGAATCGTTGCCGTACCGTCGGACGCATCGTTTCGGCGGAACTCGACAACCTTGTTGACGATCGGATCAAGAAAATCACGGTCGTGCGAGACAACAACGTAACTCCCCTCGAAGGTTTTCAACGCCTCCTGCAGCACTGCCTTCGAACGCATGTCAAGATGGTTCGTGGGTTCGTCCAGCACCAACAGGTTGGCGGGTTGAAGCAGCATCTTGGCTAACGCCAGCCTGCTCTTCTCGCCGCCGGAGAGCACGCCGACACGCTTGAACACATCATCACCGCTGAAGAGAAAGCAACCGAGGAGCGTGCGCAGGCGCTTCCGGATGTCTCCCACGGCGACCTCATCCACGGTCGTCAACACGTCATGCGAGGGATTCAGCTCATCCGCCTGATGCTGGGCGTAGTAGGAGATGATGACGTTGTGCCCGACTTTCCGCTCGCCGCCATCGAACGGCTCGACGCCTGCAATGATGCGCGAGAGCGTGGATTTGCCCGCACCGTTTACACCGACAAACGCAATCCGATCGCCGCGATCAATGTCGAAGTCGAGATGGTCGAAGAGGCTCTTCGGGCCATACCGTTTGGAAATCCCGCGCAGCTCCATCACACTTCTGCCGCTCGGGGGCGCCGGCGGGAACGTAAAATGAATGCCGCTTTCTTCTTCCTCAAGTTCCACGCGTTCCATCTTCTCCAACATCTTGATGCGGCTCTGTACCTGCCGTGCTTTCGTGGCCTTGTAGCGGAAGCGCTCGATGAACCGCTCGGTTTGTTTGATGTACTCTTGCTGATTTTTGTACGCGGCAAGCGTCTGTTGCTTGCGCTCGTCCTTCTGTTTGATGTAGAAACTGAAGTTCCCCGCGTACTCCGTAAGCGTGCCGAGGCTTAGTTCGTAGGTCTTCGTTGTCATGTTGTCGAGAAAGCGGCGATCGTGGGAGACGATCATGACGGCGCCCTCGTACGACTGCAGATAGCCTTCAAGCCACTGGAGCGAGTCAAGGTCGAGGTGATTCGTCGGCTCGTCCAGCAGAAGGAGTGAGGGTTGAAGGAGAAGCAGCTTTGCCAATGCAATGCGCATCTGCCAGCCGCCGCTGAACTCGGCGGTCGGTCGCTGCAGGTCGCCCACCGTGAAGCCGAGACCCAGAAGAACTTTCTCGATTTTCATCTGCATGCGGAAGGCATCGCTGTCCTCCAGCTTATGCTGCAACTCGCCGTAGAGGTCGAGCAGCTCCCGGAACTCCTCACTCTCGTGGTCGGCCAGTTCGGACATTCGGCGATGAACATCGTCAAGTCGCTGCTGCGTTTCGAGCACATCACCGAAAGCCGTCTCGACTTCGTGGTAAAGAGTGCGTCCTTCCACGTGCTGTCCTTCTTGCGGCAGGTAGCCCACCGTGACGTACTTTGCTTTGGCAATCTCGCCGGCGTCCGGCTGTATCTCACCCAGTAGCACCTTCAGCAGCGTCGTTTTGCCGGCGCCGTTGGAGCCGACAAGTCCGATGCGATCGCGCGCGCCAATGCGGAAGGAGACCTCCTTGAGCACGGCCCTTTCCCCGAAGTGCAGGGAGATGTTAATCGCAGAAATCATTCACCACAAATATCAGCAATGGAAAAAAGGAAGGAAAGGCCGCCGGCAGGAAGTAAAGCGGCAGCGCCCTCTCGGTTCCGCGTTCCTGGACATGCCTCAACGCATGTAGTACCTGAGGGGATTCGGGTCGACGCGGCATTCCTCGGCGATACGGATCCGATCAATCTTTCCTTCGTCGCGCAGTTTGTACAGACGCGGCACCATCCGATCACGCACCTCGATCGGCGTCATCGGATTGATGAAGATGCCGGTCCCGCCTTCGAACCCTGCCGGAACGGTGACACGCCATTTGATGAGCACATGCCAGGGCATCTTGTACACGGCGTCGATCGGCGTGTAGTACCACTCCTCGTTGCAGGAGATCTGACTTCCCATCGCGGCATGAATGGCATGCACAAGATTGCTCACGCCTCGAATCTCCTCATCGGAGTGTTCGTAGGGCCGGCCCGCGTGTGACTTCGAGTAGATTTCGATGGTGGGATAGCGGTGACCGATGCCGGCGTACGCAAGAGCGAAGTCGTTCTCCGCAAACACGAGGTTGTGGTGCGCGGCGAAGTTTGCGCCGAACTGGTTGTACACGTTCGGGTCATCACGGATCATCTTGGTCTGCTGCTCGATGGACGAACCCCATTCGTCAATTGCAACGAGCTGCTTGTGCAGATGATCGAACGATGCGCCCGCCGGCCGCAGCCAGTTCTGAAACACGCTGATGTAGCGGACATACCGATTGGAGGCCGTGATGTCTCGCATCGCATCAATGGTAAAGCGGAAGTACTGGAAGTGCTCCTCCAACGTCATTTCTCCGGAGGAAAACAGGTCCGAATCATACTGGGCATCTTCACGATAGTGCCTGCGTGCGATGATCATCTCGTGACAGCCGCCGAAGAACGCGTCGGCAAGCGCAAGACGCTCGGCCATCGTCATCTTTTCCATCTGCTCCTCGGTTTTTCCCTCGCGCTGCAGCTTGTAATTGATGATGTCCGTCAGGTGCTTCAGCCCCGTCGGATTGGCAAGATACTCTTCCTTCCAGCGCTGCTGCGCGGCCGTCATCTTATACGCATAATTCTTTCGCCAGTAGTCGAGTGTGACAATCTCAAACAAATTCCCGACGCGTCGGAATTCCGCCGTGGTGTGAAAATAGGTGTCGGGCGGCGGCTTCATGATTTGCTCCCATCGTCCGTCGGGATGGCGAACCAGACGCGCCTTCTCCGGCGCCGTCTCGAGGTAGCGCGCTTCGCAGAAGCTGCAGTAATCCTCCGGTACACGCTTCTGCAGGCGCTGCGGCTCTGCAACCGTTTCGTTGAGAATCGGCTTGCTGCGCCGGCCGGCGACCGCCCACACCTCCGTGCCCGTGAAGGGGTTCACCTGCTTCACCGTGCCGTCGGGCATGATGGTGTAGTACATTGTTGCAGGCATTTCTCTCATGGTCGTCATACCTTCCCGTTAGTGCTTGACCGCTGCGTTCAGCAGAGCCTGGACGTGCTGTGCGCTTGCCGCCTCGGCATAGAACCGAATCAGCGGCTCGGTTCCTGAGAAACGAATAAGCACCCAGCTTCCGTCTCTGAGCATAAACTTGTACCCATCCGTCGTAATCGTCTGCACGACGTCTATTCCCGCAAGCTGTTTCGGCGCGTCGGATTTCAGTTTCGCAAGCATCCCGTCCTTCTCATGCGGTTCCACCACTTTGTCAATGCGACCGTAATGATGCTCGCCCACCTTCTCGAACAACATGCGCAAGAGCTGCGATGGTTTCATTTTCGTTCTGACCATAAAATCGAGAAAGTAGAGATTGGCAAGAATCCCGTCGCGCTCGGGCACATGACCGCGAAACGCGTAGCCGCCGCTCTCCTCGCCGCCGATCATCGCATTGGTTTCCAGCATCTTCGGCGCAACATACTTGAAACCGACGCCCGTCTCGTACACCGGCACGTTGTAGAGCTTGCCCAGCGCTTCGAGCATCGAGGTGGTCGAAAGCGTCTTGACGATGGCTCCCCGCTCGCCGCGCACTTCTAACAGATACAACGCAAGCAAAGCATACACGCGCAGTTGATCGATGAACTGGCCGTTCTCATCCCCCAGACCGCAGCGGTCGGCATCGCCGTCGGTAATCAGGACGACGTCGGCTCCTATCTCCTTGCCCTTCTTCAGTCCGGCATCAACATTGGGTGGGATCGGCTCCGGCCGATGCATTTCCGGAAAGATGGGATTGCGCTCGCTGTGAATCTCGATGATCTGCGTCTTGCCGCCTGAGAGAAGACGCGTGAACCATCCCGCGCCGTTGCCCCACATCGGATCGACCAGCACTTTGAAACCCGCCTGCTTGATCGGCTCCAGATCAACAAGCTTCTTGATCTGCTCGATGTACTGCTCATCGGCACTGAATGTCCGGATCATTCCGGATGAAACGCCGTCGTCGAATTTGATGCGCTTGACTCCGGCAGCGTCGGGCGGGATGAGTTGCTCGATCTTCTTGAGTCCCTCGGGGTCAATCGCCCCTCCGTTCTCATCACGCACCTTGAAGCCGTTATCGGTCGGCGGATTGTGGCTTGCGGTGATGTTGATGGCTCCGATGGCGTTGCGCGCTTTGACGCTGAACGAAATGACCGGCGTAGGCACGCCTCCGCCGCAGAAATGCACCGGAATGCCGTTGGCGGCCAGCACTTCCGCCGCGGCCGCAGCGAAATGCTCGGAGTTGAATCGCCGATCGCCGCCGATGACGACGCCACGCCTGAGTTGGTCTGAAGGATATTTGGACTTCAAATAGTCGGCAAACCCTTGCGCGCAGCGGCGGAGGTTATCGAATGTATAGTCCTCCGCAATCTTCCCGCGCCAGCCGTCCGTGCCGAAGGTAATGGGTGTGGGCATATGCTTCGTGAATATTGTTGATGTGCTGCTGTATCTAATTTGAGCTTGTGAGTTCCTTGTTACAAAACTTGATTCAGCATTTGTTCTCTTAAGCATCTCCGCCAAACGAGCTTTTCCTTCTCGGACAAAGAACTGCATTACACATTCTTTTCTCATCACCGAATCTCATTTCCTCTACGGCGCCTTGGCTAGCGAGAAGAAGCCCAACCTGGTTGGAGACAACTGACATTATCTCTTGGATTGCTGCGGTAAATCCTCACATTAGATTTGCTTAGATTTGCTTTTACTGTTTTAGGTTCTTATACTATTGGTGAACCAGTCAAAGCCCGAATGGGCTGTAGCTGGTGGTTGATTTTTGAAGCCGCTTGGGTCGCTCCCAGCGGCTTCTTTGTTTATCTTGGATTTTATCGCCATCGGGAATTGAAAGTTCGCTTTCATTGCTCGACGATGCCGGGTGTGCAGTGCCCGAGGGGCGCTACCTCCGAAATGCGGCCCGGGCGGGATAGATGGCTTCGTCACCAAGCTGTTCTTCGATCCGCAGCAGCTGATTGTACTTCGCGATGCGGTCGGTGCGGCTGGCGGAGCCGGTCTTGATTTGTCCCGCGTTCGTGGCAACGGCAATGTCGGCGATCGTCGCATCTTCCGTCTCGCCGCTGCGATGACTGATCACGGCGGTGTATCCCGCCCGCTTCGCCATTTCGATGCAGTCCAACGTTTCGGTGAGCGTGCCGATTTGATTGACCTTGATGAGAATCGAATTGGCGACGCCCCTGTCGATCCCCTTGCTGAGAAACTCGGTGTTGGTGACGAACAGATCGTCGCCGACGAGCTGGATCTTCTTGCCGAGTGCATCGGTCAGCATCTTCCATCCTTCCCAATCGTTCTCCGCCATCCCATCTTCGATCGAGATGATAGGATATTGGTTGACCCACTGTTCATAGAACTTCACCATCGCTTCGCGCGTGATTTTCTCTTTGGTAGATTTGTAGAAGAAGTATCGCCCATCTTCCCACATTTCGCTCGAAGCAGGATCGAGCGCGAGGAAGATGTCCTTGCCCGGTGCGTAGCCGGCTTTCGTGATGGCTTCGAGGATCACTTCGATCGCTTCTTCGTTGCTCTTCAGACTGGGCGCGAAGCCGCCCTCATCGCCTACCGCAGTGTTGTAGCCCCTGGCGTGCAACACGCCCTTGAGCGCATGAAAGACTTCGGCGCCCATGCGCAGCGCCTCGCTGAAGCGTTCCGCTTCCGTCGGCACAATCATGAACTCTTGAAGGTCCACATTGTTGTCGGCGTGCTTGCCGCCATTGAGGATGTTCATCATCGGCACGGGGAGGATTTTGGCGTTGACCCCGCCGATGTACTTGTAGAGCGGAACGCCCAACGCATTTGCCGCCGCTTTGGCAACGGCAAGCGACACGCCAAGGATCGCGTTCGCTCCGAGCTTCGATTTGTTCTTCGTGCCGTCGAGTTTGATCATCAACCCGTCGATCCCCACCTGGTCGGTCGCATCCCATCCCGTCAGCTCTTCGGCAAGAGTACTGTTGACGTGTTCAACGGCGTTGAGGACGCCCTTGCCGTTGTAGCGGCTCTTGTCGCCATCGCGCAATTCCACCGCTTCGTTCTCGCCGGTGGAAGCGCCGCTGGGAACCGCTGCGCGGCCGATCGTGCCGTTCTCGAGTTCGACATCAACTTCGACTGTGGGATTGCCGCGCGAGTCGAGAATTTCACGCGCCCGAATGTCGCTGATTATCGTATTCATCGTTGCTCCTGTTGTGTGCACATGAAGAGGACAGCTGGCAGAATTTTTTGCGTATCAAGTACGCCAAAAGAGAAAAGAAAATCAATGTACGGCGTTACGCTTCACGCAGGTGTCCGGCGATGGGCGAGAGCGCGCTCGACCGCAGCGAACACTTCATCCACATCCAACAACTTCATACACGCCATAAACTCTTCTCCCTCTCTGTTACAAACATTGAGATGACAGGGATGGCACGGCACATCGCGTCGCAAGGCCGTGTGCCCCTCCGCCGATGAGTAGGGGAACCAGATGTTTTCCTCGCCCGGACCGAAGATGCCGACCGTCGGTACACCGACGGCTGCGGCAATGTGCATCGTGCCGTTATCGTTCGCGACGTACGCCGAACAGTGTGCGATCACCGCGGCAAGCTGGCGGAGGGGGAGATTGCGCAGCACCTTGGCGTTGACGAAGGAGTGCTTGAGCATCGCGGCAACAGCGTCATCGTCGTCGGGTCCTGCGGTGATGATGATCTGTGCGTTTGTCTTGGCGGCGAGCATGTCCGCAAGGGCACCGAAGCGTTCGGGCAGCCAACGCTTGGCGGGCCATGTCGCTCCGGGATGGATGCCGACGATGGGGCGATGCAGGTCGAGCGGTGCGTGCTCATAATCCAACCACTGCAAATAGATGCGCGCCTCGCGTCGTTCGTCCTCCCGCAAGAAAATTTCCGGACGCGAGGCGGTCGGCTCGATACCGACCGCACGCAGGAATTGGTTGTGAAACTCTATGGCGGTTTTCGGCTTGCCGTCATCTCGCACCTGGATCGTGTAGAGCCTGCCGCGACCCCTGCGTTCAGCGCCGACGCGTACACGCGCGCCCGTTGCATACGTCAGCAGCGCGCTGCGAGGATTGTTGAACAGATCGATGGCGAGATCGAACTTCCGTCGCCGGAGTTGCCACGCCACGCGCGGCTGTTCGATGATGGTTGGACGTGCGAAGTCGTACGGGATGATCTCGTCGAGATGCGGGTTGTGCTCGAGCAACGAGACGGCATGCCTATCGCCCATGTAGGCGATGGAGGCGTCGGGGAATGCGTTGCGCACCGAGCGGATAATCGGCGTGGTCAGCACGACATCGCCGATAAACTTCATGCGGGTCAGGAGAATGCGCGAGAACATAGCGGGGCCTTAGGACGTTATGCCATCCACCAATACACAACGCGGTACAAACCGGGAAACAGCATCACACCACTATTCACACCGATGTAGACAGAGGGGATGAGAAGGTTCACGACCGAAAGCGCCATGACCGTCTTCGGCTTCAGCACTTCATGCTCGATCGCATACCGCACCGCAACGAGAAGTCCGAAGAATCCGAAGCCTGCAAATCTGCTTGTGTCAACGGCAAACGGAACGAGCATCAACGGCAGAAGCATCAAGGCAAGAATCGTCGTCGCAACCGGGCGCTCGGCGTTCCGCCAAGCGCCGATGGCCGCGAGCATTCCGACAAGCCAGAACAGCTTGAACGCAACAAGCACGCCGAGTGCTGCAAGAACGGGCTGCGCCGCCAGATACTCCCACGCGCTGATCCCGGTTGCGTCGAAATACAGGTGAGAAGAGAAAAGCGAGGCGACATCAAATCGTTGTCCGGCTATCGCGGCAAGACAGTACGCAGCAGTGAGCAGCAGAACGCCGTTGCGTTCGCGCTTCGGAAACATCAGCAATGCGGCAGGCAGGATCATGAGAATGCTCGCCTCGTGTGTCGCAAGCGAGAGCGCCGCGAAGCTCAATCGCCCATAGGGCGAGTCCGGCACGAGCATCATCAGCATGAAGAAAACCATGGCGAGGTGGTCCGGATATCCCGGCAGTTCAAATCCGTAGAGCACGAAACTTGACGTGAACATCGAGATCATCACGACGCGCGATAGCCGTACGCCGTTCTTCTCAAACCAGGACAGAACGAGATAGATGAGAAGCACTGTCAGCAGGAGCGAGAAGAGAAGATAAAAGAGATAACCGCTCAGACCGAGGAGATTGCCGAACGCCGGCATAAGCAGCCGACGATAGAGAATGCCGGACGGTTCTTCAAACGGTGAGAGGCTCATTCGCGCGTACGAATCGCCGAGACTGCGCAGCTGCAGCGGAAGAACACAGCAGGCAAGAACCAGAGACATCATGAGAGCTGTGCGCAGCCTCCCGGTCCACCCGATCCAGAGCCACGGGGCCCGTCTGACGTTTCTCAAAGCGAAGGTCAATAACGTCACCACCGAGAACAGAAAACCGAGTTTCTTGATGGGAATGATTGCCGACGAAACGAGAAGGCGAAGGATGTCCTCACGCGACGAAGCAGCAAATTTCCCGGAGATGCCCGCAAGCGCGTGCGAGATCTCCGGGGAAGCATACACAATACCCAGGAGTGCCTCGAACGGAACGAGCGCGGTTTCTAACGGCGTCGCAACGATGACAAACAACACGCCGACTGCCGCGGCAAAGAGCGCAAAGCGCGAACGGCCATCGCGTTCGTCGAGGTCCGTGTCATTGCTGCGGGTGTTGAAGGCTGTCATCGTTCGGTGCGCGCGAAGTATTGTTTGTTCCAGTCGCAACGCTCGATCCATTCTTCCACGCGATATCGGGCAACCTCGGAGGCGTCGACGTTCAATGAGCGCCAGAAGTACGCCCTGGCATCCTCGAACTCCTGCAATCGAAACGACGCGGCAGCCATCGTTCGGAGACGATGCGCCTCTAACGGCGGAGGCAGGGTGTGCAGCCGACGCAGGAGCGAAACCCCTTCATTCCATCTCTTCAATCTCACGAGCGTCTTTCCTTTTAGATAGATCGGAAGAACATGATGCACGGAATCGCTGAGGCACGAGTCCAGCAGAGCGATGCGCTCGGAGTCCGCCGTGGTTGTTGTCAGATAGCGAAACAGAAAGGCGGCGTTTGCCGAATCCTGCATCGCCGTGAGGGAAACGACGGCAGTCTCGGTCAATGATTCGCTCACATCGGCTGCGCGCACGCGCGCAAACAACGCGGCTGCCGTTTGCCTATCACCCAGACCCCACGCTGCAAGTCCGGCAGGAACAAAAAGAGGAAGGTATTGTACGGGATTCTCGCTGCGGCTGATGACGGAATCATACATTGCCCTGACGGCCACGAAATCCCCGGCGCGTAACGCGCTCGCCATGAAGCCGCTCAACGCCTCGTAGCCGCGCCCTTCCTCGAAGGATTGTCGGTACAATGCCGACGCGGCACGGTAGTCACGTTGAGCAAACGCGCGGGCCGCCTCCTTGTTTCGTCCGGCAATCACCCGCGCGCACACTTTCCGAAAAATCGGCGGGCGACGAAACAACACATCCACTGCGTCACGATCGCTGTCGGCAACGGGGATCGTCCCGAGAAATGCATGCCACTTGTCGATGAGCGCGTGCAGCGACTTGCCGAAGGCTTTTTCGTAATCGTTCGTTCGATACACGAGCATGACGGGCCGCACGCCATAAGTATCCATCAAAAACCTGCAGAACGATCCGGCAAGAACGTAGCT
>JBBIRR010000037.1:0-38341 GCA_037441705.1 Ignavibacteriales bacterium | reverse complement strand
CTTTGCGCTTGGAAAGCAGCGCTCAGCATGACGGAGGAAGCATGGTCATCCTGCATCCGACGATCAAACCAGGCGATGAGTCAGGAGAGGTCGACGGTCAACAATCACTTTCTGCCCACGAATTTGTTTCAACGAACCGAAGAGGAGTTAGAACGAGGCAGCATTCTTTTGTACCGTCCGTTCGGCTCGTCGCGGTATAGGCAGGAACTCGACCGACGGCTGCCGTCGTACAGGCTGCGGGTAGAGACTCATGAGCTGCAGAATGTCGGCTGGCATATCGGAGCGAACGTTGAGGCCCAGCTCTTGGGCTTGTTCGAACGTAATCGGGTAGTCATGCGTCCACGTTCCGGTGGAAAACAGGTCGGCTAACTTCTCGGCTTGCTCTGGAGTTTGTGTTCGCGTGAGAAGGTCTTTCACGCTGGCCCGGACCTGGCGCACGGCCTTTTCGGCAACGTCGGCCAGAATGAGGGTCTGATCGTCCACCTCGGCGATGGGTTTTTGCGCAACCACTTTGAGCAGCGATGCAGCGGGGAACTGTCCGAGTTGAGGATCGACCGGACCGAGGACGGCATGCGGCGACATAACAATTTCATCCGCCGCAAGGGCGATAAGGGTTCCGCCGGACATCGCGTAGTGCGGAACGAAGACAGTGACTTTGCCTTTGTGGTTGCGTACCGCGCGCGCAATTTGCAGCGAGGCAAGAACGAGTCCCCCGGGCGTATGCAGCACAATGTCCAGCGGTACGTCGGGGTCGGTCAGCTCGCACCCGCGCATGACGGCTTCCGCATCGTTGATGTCAATGTAGCGCATGACGGGAAATCCGAGAAGGCTCATGGTTTCCTGACGGTGCACCAGGAGGATGACGCGCGAATTACGCTTGTGCTCGATCTGCGCAATCAGCCTCAGGCGAGAACTTTCGAGCAGACGCTGCTTGATCACCGGCTGCAGCGCGCTGATAGCGAAAAAGAACCAGATGAGCTGTCCAATGTCCATCTCATTTCTCCTTACAAAAGTATCGAAGGGATTGTCGTGAAGCTTGCAAGCCCTTTCCGAGACGTCGCCCGTGTGCCTATTCCCACCGAAGCCACGCTCCTTCAATGCCGTACTCGTCGCGCTCCCAGCGCCGTCCTCGTCTGCGACGCGAGGCAAAGATCGGCAGAAGGATGATGCCTGCAACGAAGCCGCCGATATGTGCCCACCATGCAATGCCGCCGACACTACCGTCCGCAAGTCCCGCAAGTGTTCCGCTGATCAGTTGGCTGAGAAACCAGAACATGAGGTAGGTTACCGCCGGGAGTTCGAAGAAGAACGGGTAGAAGAACACTGGAAAGACGGCAATGATGCGCGAGCGGGGGAAGAGTACAAAATATGCGCCGAGCACTCCGGCAATTGCCCCCGATGCGCCAACCACCGGTACGGTTGATTCGGGATGGGCGAACCAATGCGTAAGCCCAGCAGCGATCCCCGTGAGCAGGTAAAAGAGAAGAAAACGTCCGCGTCCCATTCTGTCTTCGACATTGTCGCCGAAAATCCAGAGCGTCCACATGTTGCCGACGATGTGAGTCCAACCGCCGTGAAGGAACATACTGGTCAGAAACGGCCAGTAGTCATCTACCGGAAAACCCACCCGCGTTGCCCACTCGGGATGTGAGTAGCGAGCCGGCACCATGCCGAAGAGCCGGATGAAACTTTCCAGCTCTTCGGGCGCAAGCGAAAGCTCGAAGAGGAAAACCATAGAGTTGATTGCGATGAGCGACCACGTAACAACCGGTACGCTGCGGCTTGGTATTGTGTCGCGAAGAGGGATCATCGAGCTTGCCTTACTTGAGAAGCATGAGCTTGCGCGTTGCGATGTAGCTTGACCCGTGAACGCCTCGTGCCTGCAGGCGATAGAAATACACACCGCTCGAGAGTCCATACACCTCTTTCCCAACTTTGTACGAATGTCTCCCCGCCTCAAGCTCTGCGCTGACAATCGTCGCAACCTCCTGTCCGATGAGGTTGAACACCTTCAACGTCACGAACGCATTCACCGGCAGGTCGAAGCTGATGTTCGTCTCGGGGTTGAAGGGGTTCGGATAGTTTTGGTGCAAGGCAAACACGCGCGGAAGTTCCCCACGCTCGGTCACCGAGGTGAGCCGGCGTACGCGGAGGGTAACGGGTATGGGGGTTGTCGCGTTCGACGGATCATTGCTCACGACGAACAGCGTCGCGTTGTATGTCGTGTCGACCTGAAGTCCGGCAGAGCGCACACGAACGGAGACAAGCGTCGTCAATCCCGAATCGAGCGTGCCGCCTAACGGCGAGACGGAGAGCCACGACGTACGCGCCGTATCAAGGACGAGAAAGTTCAACTGGCCCGCGCCAAGGTTTGCAATCGTTAACGTGTTGGTCACGCTGTCGCCAACAACCAGCGTGTCCCGCATCGCCGCCGGTGAAATGCTGATCGAGGGAAGGGGCGCCGCCGACACGTTCATGGTGATTGGAATCGCGGCGGGTAACCTTCCCTGCGATTGAACGGAGATGGCAGCATGGGAGACTCCCGCAGGCGTTGCGGCAACGCCGGTAACCCGAACGAATGCGGAGTCATTACTTGCGAGCGTCAGAGTCGTGCGGCTCTGGCTCAGCCACGAGACGCCGGTCTCTCCTCCAACATTTGTATGTCCGATTGCCGGAGCAAAGTCGGGGAAGGGATTGGCGTTCTGACTGATGTGTGTGGCCACGAGACCGAGGTTCATCTTTCGATCGGGGTCGTTCAGCGCCGTGGCGTTGATTCCGCCTGTGATCGTCTCGGTGCTGATGTTCAGGACACTATCGCGCGTGATGCTTAAGAGGAAAGGCAAGCCCACAACGGTGAGTGTGTCGTTTTCGGTACTCAGCACAACACCGGCCGGAATTCGTCCCAGTCCAATCAGTGAATCCACAATGATGCCGCTTGCATCAATCAGGATTTCCCGTTCCGATCCAATGTCGCGCGACGTAGGCCCGACGCCGAAGGGTGTAGGGAATCTTCCCGTTCCGAAGTCCTGATCCGTATCAACAGAAAGAAGAATCACCACATTTGTATCTGCCAGCGCGCCCATGACGATTCTGAAATCATGGAAGTTGCCGAGGGGAGAGGTCCGATACTGATACTGCACACGAAAGATATCCGCGGCACCGAGACCCATTTCTCCGCGCTCATCGGTAAGGATGGTCGTGTACGCGTTCGGGCCGTTGGGCGGTTCGTCGGTTCGCTGCAGCGATGCACGTGTGATGCCGGCTCGCTGAAACGCAGGACGCAAGCGCTGAATCAGCTCCTGGACCTTGAGTGTGCCACTCGTCCGGTTGGCGCCCGGTCGAAGGGCCGGAGTGATGAGAGACTCGGCAAGGGTTATCGTGGCGGGCGAGCCGGTCATGTTCTTGATCTTGATCGAATCAACGAACACCCTTCCGATCGGCCCGTTGAACAGGAATGCACCGGGCTGAACGAGGATGCCGGTATCGGGCGGCGGAGCAAAGGTGTAGCCGTAGATGCGAACGTCATCAACATAGAACCCATCCCGTTGGTCGCTGCCGTCCGAAGCCATCCGAAATCGAATCTTGATCTGGCGGTTGACATACGATGAGAGATCGACCGATTGTTCCAGCCACGTGCCGCCGGGCGTGTAGCTATCAAAGCCCCAGGAGCCGGCAGGCTGTACGCTTCCGCTGCGCGCCGAACCGGGATGCGACAGCTCGGTTCTGAGCACCGTCCAGCTCGATCCGTTGTTCGTCGAAATCTCCACCGTCCCGAAATCCCATGTCGGCTCGATCGCCCACTTTGTCCAGAATTTCAACTCTGCGTAATCATAATTCGTCAGATTGATCTGAGACAGCATTGTCATTGAGTTGTTGGCGTTGGCCGCATAGGGCCCGGTTGGACTATCGGTGAACGCAAAAGGGGGCGTGTGTGCGTTTGCCGTGAGTCCCCATCCGCCCGTCCAGTTGGTCATGCCGGAGTTTGCACTGTCGGCAAGCAGAACTGACGGCGTGCCGAGGAATGTCTTCAGCGTGTCGATCTTCTGATAACCTTGTGCGTCGGTGATGGAGATGTAGAAGTGGAGAGGGACGCCCTCCGTTGCGTTGAACGAAACCGTTCCGCTGAGATTGACCTGAACTTCTTGCTGCGGGCTGGGACTGATTACGACCGGTGCGCCGGACATCTGCACGGTGGGAAGATTGGTTGTTGCCAGCACGGAGACGGCGTTGCCCGACGAAAGGCCCTTGTTCTTCACTCGCACCATCAACCCAAAACTCTCTCCGCGGTTGAGGAAGCCGTTTCCGCCCGCGTCCTGAATGGTGTACGACACCACGGTGGTGAAGTGGCCCGCTATGTACGCAAGTCGTTTGTTCATGGGAAGAGTTTTGACGGCGAGAGGCAGAATCAACGTTGAGGGAGGCCAGAAGCCGCCTTCTTCACCTGTTCCTACTTCCGGCGTCATTGTGTAGGTGATGGGCTTGGTCGTGTCGCCGAACATGTAGTCATCCGAGTTGCCGCGTGTGGAATAGGAAACTGTTTGTTGGTCCGTTCCGTTCGTGAAGCGATTCACCGCCGTCATATCGTACGCCCAATCGCGGTAGATGAGCGAATCGCCGTTCTCGCGCGAGAGATATCCCCACGGATAGATCAGATAGTTGCCGAACGTGTGATAGTTGAGGCACGACTTGATATTGTGTGCGCGCATGAAATTGTCAATGGCCTGGGTCTCCGGTTCGGAGAAGTGTGCCGGCCCTCGGTACGTGTCGCTGCTGGGAATGGTGCTCGACCCGCCGTTGTTGGCGTTCCACATGTAGTAGGGACCGTAGTTTCTGTTGAGGTCAACGCCGTAGATACCGCTGCCGTTGTCGCGTCTGTTCTTGCGCCACATGCCGCCGCCGTTGGGGTTGGTCGTGCGATTGTATTCATAGCCGTCCGGGTTCACCACCGGAATGAACCACTGCTGCCGATGATCAACGAGGTAGGCTGCCTCCGGATTGGTCGCGTAGTTTTCCAGCAGCCACCACATGTAGTACATCACCGACATCATCCCCTGCGGCTCACGTGCATGATGCAAGGCCGTGTACAGCACCTCGGGCTTGCCCGCACTCTGGCTGCTGCCGATCTTCACTGCCCAGATTGCGCGTCCCTGCTGCGAGCGTCCGATCGAATCGCGGGCGGCGATGAGGTTGGGATAGAGCAAGCGCATCGAATCCAGTTGCTGTATGACCTCCTGCAACGTGTAGTGCCCGCCCATGCTTCCCAACCCGAAGCCGAGCGCGTTGAAGGGCCAGGACGTGAGCTGCCGTTCATAGTGCCGGGAGAGATCTCCGATCACGACTTCGTATGGAATGCCGGCGCGCGCAAGCGCATTCAGTTCAAACTCCCCGGCGACAAACTCCATCGCGCCGCCCACTTTGCCCGACGATCCTTCACGGTCAATGCCGGTTGCCCAAATGCGTTCGAGGGTTGATTGGTCAGGAACAACGATTCTGATTTGCTTGTACGTCTCAACAGCTGCACCGCTGAGAGCTACAAATGCACAGATGATAGCAAGCGTCAGTGTAAGGCGTTTCATGAGAGGTACCCCGTGTAGTAAGGAAGGGAACTGGTGACGCACGCAAGATACTCAATAGATAGACGATTCACAACATGTCGTTGACTCTCTCGGCACGAATGAGTATTTTCTCCACACATCATTCCCCAACGCCAACATCATTGGAGCATGCTCATGCATCGCGAAGCAACCCTGACGAAACGTTTTCCCCTCGTTGACAACGCGCGTCTCTCGCAAACGCTCTGGGTTTCGCTGTTTGCTGCAGCGACCGCCGTCGGGGCGCGCGTTGAGATCCCCCATGATCCCGTGCCGTACACGCTGCAAACATTCTTCGTTCTTCTTGCCGGCGCATTCCTCGGTGCGCGCGGCGGTGCCTTGAGCCAGATGGTGTATCTTCTGATCGGAGCTTTAGGTGTGCCCGTGTTCGCACTCGGAGGTTTTGGGGTGATGACACTCGTCGGACCGACGGGCGGCTATTTGCTTGCCTTTCCCTTTGCCGCTGCGCTTGTCGGTTCTCTTACAAAAGGCTTCAGAAGTTTCGTGGGTGTATGGGTCTCGATGCTTGCAGGCTTGCTGCTGATCTTCGCGTCGGGAACGTTTCATCTCTACGCATTCTATCTGCACGACGTTCGGACGGCGATCGGCTCGGGGTTCCTAGCATTTTCGTGGTGGGATCTACTGAAGCTGACCGCTGCGGCTGCCATCTATAGCGAAGCGACCAGGCGGCTCAGCGTTGCTCGGTAAGCGGTTGCTCATTGCAGTATTACTCGGAGGCGAGCGAACGGCTCGCCTTTTTGTTGTAGCAGATCTCTGCTCGGTAGCTTTGGGTGGAGTTTTCCCTTCTTTGGAAATCACTGCGTTTTTTGGTTAATTGTAGCAGTTTCGTGCACAAGAATCATTCCCCCATCAATGGATGCATTCTGGTTCGAGGTCTTCGGCGTGGTGGTGCTGGTCTCCCTCGTCGGATTCTTTTCAGCGAGTGAAGTGGCCGTGCTTTCCACGCGCAAGAGCAGAATGCAAGAGCTGTCCGAGCGCGGTAACCGCCGAGCCGCCATTGTCCTGAACTTTCAGTCGAACCCCGAACGCTTCCTCGCGACGATTCACGCCGGCGTCATCTTCTCCATCACGCTGGCATCCGGCATCGGCGGGATCATGGGATTCCAGCATCTGGCTCCGGCCTTTGCCGCAAGCACAACGCACTGGATCAGCGAAGGAGCAAACTGGATTGCGTTGGGCATTATTGCCACGAGCATCTCCTTCCTGCTGGTGGTCTTCGGGGAGTTGGTTCCTAAGTCGTTGGCGCTGCGCTTTCCCGAACAGGTTGCCCTGCGCGTCGCCCGGCCCATTCAGGTTCTGGCCACGGTCTTTCGGTTCCCCATTCATCTCCTGACCGGTGCCAGCAATCTGTTCCTGAAGCCGTTCAAGGATCAAACGACGTTCACGGAGTCGCGAATCTCCGAAGAAGAATTCAAACTCATGCTGGAAGAGGGGACGAAGACAGGCGTCATCGACAAGACCGAACATGAGTTGATCGAAAGCATCTTCGAGTTCACAGACACAACCGCCAAGGAAGTGATGATCCCTCGTCCCGATGTTGTTGCACTCAACATCAACATGGCACGAGAAGAAGCGGTGCGCAAGGTGCTGGAGGAAGGCTATTCCCGCATGCCGGTGTACAAGGATACGATCGACAACATCGTGGGCATCGTGTACGCCAAAGACATCCTCGGCTTGCTGGAGCACAAGAATCTCATCATCATTCACGACATTCTGCGTCCCGTCTACTTCGTTCCGGAAACGAAAAAGATCAGTCAGCTTATGCGCGAGATGCAGCAGCGCAAGCTCCACATGGCCGTTGTGATTGATGAGTTCGGCGGGACCGCCGGCATCATTACAATGGAGGATATTCTCGAAGAGATTGTCGGCGAGATTCACGACGAGTACGACGAAGAGGTAAAGGATGTCGAGTCAGCCGCCGATGGTTCCTTCCTGATCAATGCGCGCATGGCGGTGGATGATTTCAATGAACGTTTCAATGCCCGTCTGCCTCTGGGCGAAGAGTATGACACGGTGAGCGGATTTCTTCAGAAACTCACGGGCCGGATTCCGGAGCTGAACGAGGAACTGCGATACGAAAACCTCTGCTTCACCATCGTCAAGAAAAGTCAGCGCCGGATACGTCTGGTGAAGGTTCGCAGAATCGAGCAACCGGTGCCGACGCCGAGCGAAGCTGCCTCATGAGGCCGTACAAACGTTACGCACGCGCAGATCGGGTTGCCGCTATCGAGGCGCTCGGTCAACTCGACGGTGCCGAAGATCTTGAAGAAGACGTCGCGCTCTGTCGTCTTCAGACTATCGAACCGTATTTTCGGAAGTATCTGCCGCGCGCCGACAAAATTCTTGAAGCCGGCTCGGGGCGAGGCCGTTGGGTTGTCTATCTCCGCCGCCTCGGCTACGATGTCGTCGGGATCGACATCGCAACCAGCGACATTGCGTATGCGAAACGCTTTGACCCGACACTCCCGATTACGTATGACAATGTTCTGCATACGTCATTTCCCGATGCAACGTTCGGCGCCGTGATCTCGTTGGGTGTTGTTGAGCATTTCGAAGAGGGACCGCACGCTGCATTTGCCGAAGTCATGCGGCTCCTGAAGCCCGGAGGGGTCTTTCTGGTGACTGTGCCGACACAGAACGTTGTGAGAGTTGCATGTGTCAATCGGCTGAAGGACCTGCAAGCTCTTTATAGAAAGGTGACAAGAACGCCCGTGATGTTCGAAGAATACCGCTACTGGCGAAAAGACTTTTCGCAGCGCCTGCGGCACGCAGGATTCGAAATCATGGAGATGGTCCACGATGACTTCTTACCGCCGAAGAACATGGGCTTGCACGCGGACTTCCGCTTCCTGCGTCACAAGACAAAACGCTGGGAGTTGAATGCCGTCGGCAAGATTCTGGACGGCGTTCTCCGTTCCATTTCACCCTGGCTGCACTGCAGCGGTACGCTGTGGATTGCACGAAAGCCCGACTGAATGCACGTCTATTGGTTTTCTCCGATCCGGTACGACTATCTTCATCAACGGCCGCAGAAGCTTGCCAACCAGGTTCTGGCCATGGGCATTCCGGTAACATTCGTGCAGCCGACGGGCGTGCGCGACTTGAGTGCGGAGCCTCATCCGGTTCGTTTTCTCTTCGTCAGTCTCTGGTACCACGTTCTTGCCCTCGTCTTCCTTGTTGCGCGCTTCGTTCCGAAGAAACGTCGGGCAACACCTGCGCAGCGACACTTCACGATCGTTTCGCTGCCTGTGACCATTCCGGTCAATCGATTCAACTCGAAGATGCTCGAGAGATTGAATGCTCTGGTCTATCACGCGTTTCTGCGGCGGGAGATTGCGGGCAAGGATGCCCGAGGAGGCGTCGCCATTGTCGAAAATCCTTTTTGGGGGAGTGTGATAGAACGGAACGCATTCGGGCGAGTATGTTATGATTGTTTGGATGATGTTTCGATCTACGCCGGCCGCGCGTCGCTTGCTCGATTCTACACGTACGAACGCATGCTGCTGCAGAAGACGGACGTGGTTGTAACGACTGCCGAAAAACTAGAAGCGCGTCTCCGCACCATCACGTCAACGCCCATTCATCGCATTCCCAACGGCGTGGATGTCGAGTGGTTCCGCACGCAAGCTGCAGCCTGCACCATCCCGCTCGATCTCACGCAGATTCAACGGCCGATCGTCGGATACGTCGGCAGTGTTGCCGGCTGGTTGGATTACGAACTGATTGCTGACGTGGCGCGGGCGATGTCCGATTTCTCGTTCGTGTTTGTTGGCCCGGCCGAACACGAACAACAAGTACAGCAGCTTTGCCGATCGCTCAACATCTTCTGGCTCGGACGAAAATCGTACGATGATGTTCCCGCGTACATTCAGGGCTTCGATGTGTGCATGATTCCTTTCCGTCGGGGAGAGATTGCGGAGACGACCAATCCTGTGAAGCTATTCGAATACTTCGCGCTCGGCAAGCCGGTGGTTTCCACATCGCTGCATGAGCTGAAGGCGTTTGAACGTGAGGGGCTTGTCTACTTTGGCGATGAGGCTGCGGCGTTCTGTGCTGCTGTGAAGCGGGCATGCGCCGAGCGTGATACCGAGAAGCAGATGGCGCGCATCGAGGTTGCAGCGGCACACTCCTGGAAGATGCTTGCCCGTTCGTTTCTGAATGCTCTTGGAGTGGAGGAACGAACGCTCCGATGATGATCAGGCGCATGATAGATTTCTTCAAGCGGGGAGCGGCGTCGCAAACCGTCGAGAACACGTTGTGGCTCGCAGGATCGTCTGCGTTCAACGGCATGCTGGGAGCTATCACGGCAGCATTACTGGCGCGCACGCTTGGCGTCGAAGAGTACGGCATCTACTCGCTCATGATCTCGCTCATCGTTCTGCTCACCGACGTAGCGGACTTCGGCTTCAACAGCTCGGTCATTCGATTCGGGTCTGAGAGCATCGCCGAAGGCAATCGCCAGAAGCTGAAAGCCGTTGTCGCTATCGTGACGCGATGGAAATTGGCGGCAGGAGCTGTCGTGCTGCTTGTTGCCATTCTCTTTCTCGACACGATCGTAGGGTACGTCTTCCACCATGTTGATGATCGCATCGCCGCGTATTTTCGCCTGTCGCTCGTTGCGGTAGCGCTTGGCATTCTTGCAGGCATCTTCGTTCCCATTTATCATGCACACAAACACTTTCGTTCGTATGCATTGATATTCTCCGGGCGCGGCCTCACAAAACTTGTCCTGATTCTGGGCGCCGTTCTCGTCTTGGTTCAGTCATCCATCTCCCTCTTGATCTGGATTGAGATCATCTCGATTCTCGTGTATCTGATGCTTCTCTACGCCGTTGCTCCGTTCAAGGAGTTGGCGCTCGGCATGCATGATCGGACACTCGAGCGACGGATGTTCGGGTTCAACAAGTGGATCTCGCTCTATCAGGCTATTGCCCTGTTGGGCGCGCGACTCGATCTTGCATTTGTTGGCGGACTTTCCGATGCCAATGCGTTGGGGTTGTACGGTGCCGCCTCGAAGGTGTCCGGGTTGATGACGGTTGCAGCGAGTTCGTACATGACGGTGCTGCTGCCGGATATGTCTGCTTCGTCATCATTGGAAAGCTTGGGAAGAAAACGGCGCAATGCCTTCGTGGTTGTCGGCATGATGGCGGCCGGTGTTGGGGTGGTGATGCTGCTGGCCGACCCCCTCATACGGATTCTGTTCGGGGCCGAATTTGTCGAAGCAAGCTCTGTCCTGCGCATTCTGTGTGTCGGACTTCTCTTGACGGTAGCGGCATATCCAATCAATGCAAGTCTTTTTGCGATGAACAAGTCTGCTGTATTTCCGCTGATGTCGGCCGCATCGGTTCCCGTCTTTGTGGCGGGAAACCTGCTGCTGGTGCCGCGCTTCGGTGCCGATGGCGCAGCTATGGCGTATGCCTTGAGCGCTGGGGTGGGATTGCTTGTTCCTGGGACGTACTACTTTCTCACCCGTAATGCGTTGCACATGCGGTGATTGACGGAGACTATGGCCACGATGATCATTGACTACTTCAGGAACCCCGTACAGCTTGAACAGGAATCGCTTGCGCAGGCGATGAAGCATGCAGCGCGCTATGCGGGCGGCATGATCCTCGATATCGGTTGCGGCGCGAAGCCATACGAGAAATTGTTCATCAAACGCGCGCAGGCGTACATTGGCGTGGATGTGGATACCGACAAGACTAAGCAGGTTGATGTGTGCGCCGATGCCTTGCGTCTGCCGTTTCGTTCCGAGACGTTCGATACCGTGATTTCGAATCAGGCAATCGAACATGTCCGACATCCCGAGCTGTTTGTGTCGGAGGCCAGCCGCGTGCTGAAAACGGGCGGCGTTATGATCGTCACCGCGCCGCAACTGTGGTGTCTCCATGAAAAGCCGCACGATTACTACCGCTTTACGCGCTACGCGCTGGAGCTGCTCTGCGAAAACAACAATCTCGAAGTTGTGGCGCTGCATGAGCGGTACGGAGCGTTTGCAACGATCGCCCAGATGCTCGCGCTGATGGTCTATCTTCCCAATGCCGACAGGAAGTGGCGAACACATGCCGCACGCCTGATCTTCGGGCCTGCTCAAGTGGTGGGAAAGTTCTTCGACAGACTCTTTTACAATCCCGATCTCACGTTGGGGTATTTGCTGGTGGCGCGCAAGCGTCGCGCTGAAGATGCAGCAACCAAAACCTGACCTTGTGCCTGATGGAATTCGTATCCTGTCCCGTGTGTGGTGCAGACAATGCTCGTCCATTGTGGACGAAGCAGGGAGCTAACTACGTTCGCTGCAACGTGTGCTCGTTGGTGTACGAGAACCCACGCCTGAGCGAACAGGAACTGATCGCCTTCTACTCCAAGAAATCCTATTTCATCAATGAGGGGAAGGAGCCGACCAGCGGGTATGAGAACTATTTTGCTCAGTGCACGCAGGACTTGCGCGAAGAATACTTCGCCATCGTTGAACGGTATGCTCCGACCCGCCCGGGCAGGTATTGCGATGTTGGTTGCGGCCCGGGAGGCGTGCTGCACGTTGCACAGCAGAAAGGCTGGGAGGCCGCAGGTGTTGAAATTTCCTCGTGGGCTGCGCAGGAAGCGAAGGCTGCAGGCTTGAACGTTCATAAAGGCTCGCTCCTCGATGCCCGCTTCCCATCCGATTCCTTCGATGCCGTTTCCATGTTCGATGTGCTCGAACATCTGTCAACGCCGCTTGAGTATCTTCGGGAGATCCGTCGCATCCTGGTGCCGGGCGGCGTGCTCGTCATCGAGACGCCGAATGTTGACGGCTTCTTTGCGCGATACGTGTATCGGGAACACGCCGATCTCATAAAGCCGCGCGCACACATCTGTCTCTACGGGCCGAAGAGTGCGAAGGCGCTCTTCACGCGCGCCGGCTTCCAGGCGATACGATTGATGACGTTTCCCTACTGCAGAAAAATTACCCCCGCATACCTCAAAGCCGTTGTTGCTTCGCGGATGCGCCGCGACCGAACTCCCGTGCAGCTTACCCTCAATGACTCACTGCGAATCATCTGCTGGAAGTAGAGTTTCGATGAACTCAACACCCTCCTCGCTCGAACCGAAGATACGAGTCCTCATCGTGACGCAGAACCTCGATAAAGGCGGACTCGAAGAAGTCATTCTCATGTATGCGCGGTTCCTCGACCGGGAGCGATACGATGTAGCGGTTGCTTTCCGCGTCGGAGGGATCGCGTCGTCGGAGCTGGCACGGCTGCCGGGCGTACAACTCGTGTGTTATGATGCATCCAGCCGATGGCAACGATTCGCTGTCCTGCGGTGCTTTGTGCGCGCATTCAAGCCGGACATTGTGCACAATCACTTCAACTGGTACGGACTCATTATCGGAGTGCTGGGGCGTGCTCGACGCGTCGAGACGATTCACAACACGTATCACTGGTTTACAACCAAAGAAAGAATCGCCTACAGCCTGTATTGCCTGCTGGCCTCTCGCGTCATCGCCGTTTCCCATCATGTGCGAAACTTTTCCCGCAAATTCTTTCCGCTTCTCCGCCTCAAGAGGATCATCGTCATACACAACAGCATCAATCCCGAACGTTTCCAACCGGTGAATCGTGGAGAGGTGAGGCGGAGCTTAGGAATCTCTTCGGATGACATCGTCATCGGTTTTATAGGAAGACTTGAAGAGCAGAAGGGCATCACGTATCTTCTTCAAGCCGTTGCGGAAGTGAGCAAGGAGAATCCGAACGTGCGAGTTGTGATCGTGGGGGAAGGAACGATGAAGCCGCATTTGCAAGCAGAGGCCTCGAGCCTGGGCCTGACCACTGCGTTGTTCCTGGGATATCGTCGGGACACGCCGCAATTGTTGGGTATGTTGGATGTGTTTGTGCTGCCGTCGCTCTTCGAAGGATTGCCCGTCGTTCTGATCGAGGCGATGGCGGCGGGCTGTTGTGTCGTCGCGACACGCATCGGGGGTATCGAGGAGGTCGTGACCGACAGGGCGGACGGAATCCTTGTCGAAGCGCAGAACGCCTCCGCCCTTGCTGCTGCGTTGCGCGAGCTTATCGCCGATCCCGAACTCCGAAAGCGGTTGGGCGATGCCGCGAGGAGTCGCGCTGCCGAGGAGTTTTCCGTCCATACCATGATCAAGAAAACCGAGGACGTGTATCGTCAACTTCTGCCACATCACTGCGCATTAGCCGCCCGATGAACACGCAGAGAGGGCTTGTCAGCATCGTCATTGTAAACTACAACGGCGCTGAACTTCTGCGACCGTGTTTGCGCAGTGTCTTTGCCCAGCGATATCGCCCGATCGAAGTGATTGTGGTGGATAACGGATCGGCCGATGGCAGCGTCGAGATCGTGAAGAAGGAATTTGCAGATGCGCGGGTGATTGCACTGAATCGTAATGCTGGCTTCGCCGGCGGTAATAACATCGGCGTTCAGGAAGCGACGGGGGAGTTCGTTGTTCTGTTGAATAATGACGCCACCGTGGATGAGAACTGGCTGGCGCCGCTGCTGACACTGTTGGCCGACCCGAATGTTGCGATTGCTGCTTCGAAGGTGCTGACGGACGGCGTGCCGTCGGAGTTCTACGCCATGAACGGGACAATCAACTATCTTGGCTACAACATCATGCGGGCGTTCACCGATCTTTCGATGATCTTCTATGCCGGCGGCACGTCGCTCATGTTTCGACGGGAAGAAATCGGTAAGCCGTTCCTCAGCGACTACTTTTTGTATCATGAAGATGTGTACCTGAGCTGGCGCGTGCGCTTGAAGGGAAAAGATGTTCGCATGGCACAAGGCTCGGTGGTGTATCATCGGGGAAGTCAGACGACACAGCGACAGCCCTCGTCGCTCATCAGCTTCTATCAGGTGCGGAACAGGCTGTTGAATCTTTTGTTGTTCTATGAACGTCGAACGCTGCTGAAGCTTCTGCCCCTTCTGATTGCAGACATGTTAGCAACGCTCATACGGGCGGCAATGAGTCGATCAATGTCGGTGCGCGGCGCGATGCAGGCGTACGTGTGGCTGGTGACGCATCCGGGTTGGCTGAGGCGCAAACGCACGAAGGAGCAGGCAGCGCGTACCATCGAGGATAGCCGAATTCTTTCGCTCATGAGCGCCGACGTGTTTGATGGGGTTCGCTCGCCGCGCATTGCCGGCGTGATCAATCGTCTCGCACGAGGGTATGCAAGACTCATGAGGTTGCCCTTTCATGTGTGATCTCTCCATCGTTATCGTTAGCTGGAACAGTCGCGCGCACCTGCAGCGTTGCCTCGAGTCTCTTGCCGCCTCGACGCCGGCGATAACGTACGAGGTGATTGTGGTGGACAATGCCTCGACGGACGGAACACCGGACGTTGTGAGGGGCTATCCTCACCGCATTCGGTTGATTACCAATGCGGAGAACAGGGGCTTCGCATCGGCAAACAATCAGGCATTCGAACAAGCCGCCGGACGATACGTGTTGCTGCTGAATCCCGATACCGTCGTGCACAAAGGCGCGCTGGATGCGCTCGTGCAGTTCATGGATGCCCATCCCGACGCTGCGGCAGCAGGCCCTGGCCTGCGCAATGAAGACGGCACTCCGCAGTACACCGGAGTTCGATTTCCGAATACTCTCAACATCTTCTTCGAGACGATGTTTCTCGATCGGCTCTTTCCCCGATCGAGAATCTTCGGACGGCATAAGGAGCTGTACGCCGATGCATCCGTACCGCGTCGCGTCGACTATGTTCAGGGAGCGTGCATGATCGTTCGGACTTCTGCGATACAAACCATCGGAGGATTGGATGAACGTTTCTTCTTGTATTTTGAAGAAGTTGATTGGTGCAAGCGAATGGTGCACGCAGGATACAGCGTCTATGTCTGCCCGGCGGCAACCGTAACGCATTTCGCCAACGTGGAGCTTGGCCATTACGATGAGCGCCGTCTTGTTCATTATCATCGGAGTCTGATGCTTTTTTACCACAAGCATTATTCGGCCTGGCAGCGTGCGATGGTGAAACTGATTCTCGTCATGCGGTCATGCCTTCGGCTGTGTGTGTGGGCGGTGATTGCGCTGCTGAAACCTTCGCTGCGAATGACGGCAGCATCGAGTATGCGCGGCTATCTTCGCACGCTAGTACTGATGTCTGGAGGGAAGGAGTACGCGCGTGGCTAACTGTCGTGTCTCGGTTGTCATTCCTACCCGCAACCACGTACAGTTGCTCCGGCGTCTCCTCGGCTCGCTTGGTGAGCAGACACTTCCCGCCTCGGACCTTGAAGTGATCGTTGTGGATGACGGCTCAACCGACACTACGAGGGAATTTCTTCGCGCAGCGAGATTTCCGTTCGTGTTGCATGTGATTGAAAACGAACGCGTGGGGCCTCCGCGTGCCCGTAATGCAGGACTCGCGCGGGCGTGTGCGCCCATCGTTGCCTGCATGGATGATGACGTTGTGCTTCGCAACGACTGTCTGGAGAGGGCGCTCGCATACTTTTCCGACTCACGCGTGGGTATCGTCGAAACAACGCTGCTCATCGACGGAAACGACCGTCCGCTGCAGCTTCACGCGTCGCGGCAGGGTTTCGTTACTGCGGCGATCTTCTTCCGGCGCGACGTCGTCATGAACGTCGGCGGCTTTGATCCGGCGTTCTTCGACCAACAGACGGGGCTCTTCTTTCGTGACGATGCCGACCTCGGATTTCGGATCGTTGAAGCCGGCTACACGGCACTTCAGCCCGAGGATGTCGTTGCCTGGCATCCGATCCAGTTCCCGACAACCGGGAGTGCGTTTGCGCATGTCAAGCGTTACATGTTTGATCCGCTGCTGTACAGGAAGCATCCGCGGCTCTTTCGTACGCACATCGAGCGCAAGCAGGTTGGGCGTCTCTCGTTCGGCCGGCCGATGCACTACAGCTGTCTCGCCTTCGTGCTTTCGGGCTTGATTGCGTGCACATCTGCATTGATGGGCAATGTTGTTCTGGTCTGGCTCGCGGCAGGCGTTGCGCTCGCGGCACACATCGTTCTTCGATACAAATTCCAGGAGAGGGATGCAGTGAAACTCTGGCGCGTGCGCGATACGGCAGCGTACGCCGTGCTGCCGCTTTGGTACTTCTACTGGTTCCTGCGCGGCGTGAAACGATTCGGCGGTTGGAAATCCATTCTATGAAAGAAAGATTATGAAGATCGGCATTTTCGGCGGAACGTTCGATCCTCCCCATATCGGTCATCTGATTGTGGCCGACGAGGTTCGCGGTGCACTGAAGCTTGACAGAGTCTTATTCATTCCTGCATCGCGCTCGCCGCACAAGCAAGGGCGCACGATCACGCCCGCCGCTCAGAGATTGAAGCTTGTAGCGCGTGCCGTTGCTGGGAACCCGAACTTCCTCGTGTCCGACCTTGAAGTGAAGCGCGGTGGCGTGTCCTACACGGTTGATACGCTGGAAGAACTGTGCCGTCGGCGACCGCGCGATGAGTTTTTTCTTTTGATGGGAATGGACAATCTGCGCGCGCTGCATACCTGGAAATCGCCCGATCGCATTCTTGAACTCGCCTCTGTCGTGGTCATGACGCGCCCCGGCGTTCCCATGGCGCGCCTTCCAAAGTGGTTGAGCACGCGAACAATCATCTGCCCCGTTCCTGAGATCGGAATCTCATCGAGCGATATCCGCAGGCGCGTCCGCGACGGCAAGCCCTTTCGCCATCTCGTGCCGGAACGCGTCTACAGCTACATGATCAGGAACCGGCTGTACGTCGCCTCATCACCTTGAGGCCGCGATACTGCCTGTACGTTTTTGCGGTAAGAGAGAGTGAGTGGAGTGTGGCAGCAAACAGCGCGGCAAAAGCAATGTATGCAAACACCATGCGTGAGTCTCCCGATAACAATGCTGTTGAATGAGCCTGCACCATGCCGGACAAACGAAGGGGGATGAAGAAAATGATTTCGCTGTTGAGTGGGGGATGTTGACCGGTGCAGTCAAAGAAGAGTTGTCGGCATCAAGATACAATCTTGAACGTGGCGAGATCGTGTTGCATGGCACGAATGCATGTTCGGAGATAGGAGCATCGTTCTGCTCTTTGATAAAGAATGCGCGTTTGACTATCTTGCCATTGCTGCCCTCGTAGCTCAGTATGGATAGAGCAGCGGTTTCCTAAACCGTTGGTCGGAGGTTCGAATCCTCTCGAGGGCACAGAGGTGTTTTACGGAGTTGATGATTTTTTTTGATGGCCGATGCGGTTTCTCCGCCTTCGAGGCTGACCAAAGAGTGGTAACGCGTCATTCTGAGCCTCGTTTTTCAGAGGCGAAGAATCCAGAACCGAGCCATTTACCGGATTCTTCACTCCGCTTCGCTGAGTTTACCCTGAGCGAAGCCGAAGGGTTCAGAATGACAATGGTTTCTTTTTGTACAGCCCCTTCGGCGAGATCCGCAAAGCGACGAACAGGAAGCTGAAGAAACGCTTCCTGTAGTCGCTTTGGGACTAAACCGTTGGTCGGAGGTTCGAATCCTCTCGAGGGCAGCGGTCGGGGTTCTCGATCGGCCTGTTCACTTTCGTCGTATGTATTTGGGGAATGGGGGCCTTCCACACTAGCCTGCTGATTGCGGGTCGGCGAGTTGGTGCTTGCCTGCGTCCGCTGCGGAGGGGGTTTGTGACGATGGGTCTGAGAGTCACAAATCCGGTCCTGTGGCCCTAGCGTATAAACAAGTTGAAGCGAAACGAAGCCTCGCATTCGTTGACTGATGCGCGAATTCTTCGTATGTTGAGGCGTGCAATACGTGGTTTCGCGGAGGGTCGCGATAGGATTTTCAAGATAGACCTCTCCTTGCGCTTTGTGATCTCCGGTGCAAACCAAAAGCAATCTGCCTTACGAAACAAAATCCATGAGTCTTTCTCCCAACAGATCGGTGAGATCTTGTCCGTTGAGTGTTCAGGTGAACGTATGAGTCAGAGAGGGATGCGTATGGTAAAGCGATTACAACGATGGGCCTTCGCGTGGGTAATGCTCTCATCCGTTTGTGTGGGGAGTGCGTTTGCGCAAGCCACACAGGTTCGTGTGGAAACGAGAGCGGACGGCCTCGGAACAGTCGTTCCAGCCCAGAACCTCGCGTCAGGCGACACGCTCAGGGTTTATGCGATTTCCCGGACGGCCACCGGAGTGTTTGTTGCGAATGTGGCTGCGACATGGAGCCTTGATTCGCTGACGGGAGGGGTTGTTCCGGGGGATCTTGTTCCGAGCGCGGACGGAAAGAGCGCGTTGTTCACGGGGCACAGTGTTGGGTCGGCATACATTCGCGCGGCATCGGGACTTCTCATCCAGGTACCTTCGGGTAAGATTACAGTGATTCCCGGCGCGGCTGCACGCCTGACCATTTCCCAGGAACCCTCGGCGGTGGCGACGGCAGGCGTTCCCTTTCCACAGCAGCCGATTGTTCGCATCGAAGACGCGAACGGCAACCTCGTAACGAGCGACAACACCACGACGGTTACCGCAACGCGGCTGCTTGGGACAGGTACTTTGCAGGGCACTACCTCTCGCCTTGCTGTCGGAGGCATTGTGACCTTTACCGACTTGCGCCACAATGTTGCGGGCACGATCAACATTCGCTTTACGAGCAGTCCGACGCTCACGCCCGATACCTCTGCGAATATCATCGTGAACCCCAATGTTGCAGCACGATTGGTTTTTGTGCAGCAACCAACGAACGATACTGCCGGCACGATCATTACGCCGCCCATCACCGTCCAGGTGCAAGATTCCCTCGGCAACAATGTCGGGGGCGTTCGCTCTGTTGTGATGGCAATTCACTCGGGGACCGGCGTGCTGAGCGGAACGACGACGCAAAACACGAACAGCTCCGGACTTGCGACGTTCTCCAATCTGAGTATCAATCTTGCAGGAACGAAGCAGCTCAAGGCAACAAGCGCGGGGTTAGATTCCGCCGTGAGTGCATCGTTTGTTATCAGTCACGCTGCTGCGACGCGGCTTGGAATTCAGACGCAACCATCGGCAACAGCCACGGCCGGCGTTGTCTTTGCCCAGCAGCCCGTTGTTCGGATTGAAGATCAGTTCGGCAACCTTGTAACGGCAGACAACTCGACTGTGGTGACCGCCGCACGCAGTGCAGGAAGCGGAACGCTGCAAGGTACAGTGACGCGAACAGCGTCCGGCGGCCTGGTTACCTTCACCGATTTGCGACACAACGTCGCAGGAACCATCTCGATTCAGTTTACAAGCTCTCCCGTTCTGACGCCGGTGACATCGAGCAACATTGTGGTGAGCGCCGCAGCTCCGAAGAAGGTGGTATTTGTCCAGCAGCCGACGAACACCGTCTCCGGCGTGTCCATCAGTCCGCCCGTGACCGTGCAGTTGCAGGATACGTTCAGCAACAACGTTAGCCAGAGCGGCGTGGCCGTGTTGATGACATTGAGTTCCGGTACGGGAACCTTGAGCGGCACGACGACACAAAACACAAACGCATCGGGGCTCGCGACATTCAGTAACTTGAGCATCAACCTCGTCGGTGAAAAAGTGTTGACTGCGTCGAGCACAGGTCTTACCTCGGCGGTAAGCAATCCCTTCATCATTACTCCGGGGCCGCCTGCAACGATTACGGCGACGGCGGGAACGCCGCAGAGTGCGTTGGTGAACACCACATTTGCGACCCTACTTCAGGCAACGGTGCTGGACGCAGCGGGCAATCGTGTGCCTGCGGTGACGGTTACATTTGCAGCACCTACAACCGGCCCACGAGGGACATTTGCCGGCGGCCTTAGCTCCATCAACGTCGTGACGGATACGGCCGGTGTTGCGCGGGCCACGGCATTTACCGCCAACACGATAGCAGGATCGTATTCAGACACAGCACGAGTTGCGGGAGTTGCTACGCCCGCGTTGTTTTCTCTCACAAATACTCCTGGTCCTGCGCGACAGATATTGGCGACGGCAGGCACACCACAGAGCACGCAAATCAGCACGGCGTTTCCGGTCAATTTCAAAGCGACTGTGCGCGATACATTTGGCAATCCGCTCAGCAATGTGCTGGTGCGGTTTACGCGTCCGATCAGTGGACCAAGCGGGACGTTCTTCAATAACGTAGATAGTGCTTTCACCGATACCTCCGGGGCTGCGACGGCAGCAGTTTTCGTGGCAAACTTCATTGCTGGATCGTATGTTGTTACGGCAGCAACGTCCGGCCCTCAAACACCGGCGGTCTTCAATCTCACTAACACTCCAGGGCCCCCCGCACAGATTGTTGCGACTGCCGGTACACCACAGTCCACTCAAGTCGGGACGCCGTTTGCCACGAACCTTCAGGTAGCAGTCAGAGACGGAGCAAACAACGCTGTGCCCGGTGTGCTTGTGAAGTTTACGCGGCCCGGTACCGGCGCAAGCGGCACGTTTGCCGGCGGGATTGATACCGTCAGAACGACAACCGGGGGAATTGCCACGGCGCCGCAGTTTACCGCCAACACCATCGCGGGAAGTTACACCGTGTTCGGCAAGGTGTTCACCGGCAGTGACTCCATTGCAGCTCCATTTTCGCTCACCAATCTTGCCGGTCCTCCGGGCAGCATCACGATCGTGGCTGGTCATCCACAATCTACAACGGTGAACACCCCGTTCGCCACAAACCTGGCTGTTGTTGTTCGCGATGCAAACAACAATCCGATTGTGGATACGACGGTAACGTTCACGGCCCCATCAAGCGGGCCGAGCGGAAAGTTTGGCACGAGCAGAACAGCGCAAGTCCGCACGAACGCCAGCGGCATTGCAACGGCCCCGGCGTTTACGGCAGATACGCTTGCAGGCTCGTATCAGGTGTCTGCGTCGGCACCGGGCGTTTCCACACCGGCTCAATTCTCTCTTACCAATAATCCTGGTCCTGCAGCGAGAGTTCTTGCAACTGCGGGGACACCTCAAAGCACTCAAATCGGGACCCCGTTTGCCACGAATTTCAGGGCACGAGTAATGGATCAATTCAGTAACCCACTGCGCAATATTGTAGTGACCTGGACGCGTCCGGCTTCAGGGCCGTCGGGAACGTTTCTCGGTAATGTGAACACGGGAACGACGGATTCGACGGGCGTGGCGACGGCACAGCAATTTACTGCCAACTTCATTGCGGGCAGCTACACGGTGAAGGCCTCAGCGCCCGGAGTGCCCGATTCGGCTTCGTACGCACTCACCAACACCGCAGCCGCGCCGTCGGTCATTCAGACCACCGGCGGCAGTAACCAAACCACGACGGTCAACACACTCTTTCCGCTGAGCCTTCAGGCAACCGTACGCGATCAGGCAGGGAACCCTGTGCCGAACGTAGCCGTGACGTTCACGTCTCCGCTCACGGGCGCAAGCGGGCGATTTGCAAACGACTCGACGACCTACACGGTCAATACCAATGCCTCCGGCGTTGCAACTACAACGGTACGAGCGAACACCGCTGCAGGCAGCTGGGCGGCGGAGGCGCGCGTCTCGGGTGTTACGGCTCCCGCGATTTTTTCTCTGAGGAACGATCCTGGCGCCCCAGCAACCGTAACGGCAACTGCAGGCGCAGTACAATCCGCTGTTGTTCGCAGAACGTACGGAATCAATTTCGAAGTGACTGTTCGTGATGCTTTCAGCAATCCCGTTCCGAATGTGCTGGTCCAATTCGTCAAGCCTCCACTGAGCGGACCGAGCGGGACATTTGCCGGCGGCGTGGAAACGGCGACGACCAATGCCAATGGCGTTGCTACGGCGGTTGCGTTTACGGCAAACGAACGAGCCGGGGCGTTTGTTGTTACAGCCAACGTTGCGGGCGTCGGAACGCCGGCGAACTTCTCGCTGACCAATCTTGCCGATGTGCCCGACACAATCGTTCCGACGGCCGGCACTCCGCAAGCTACGACAGTGAACACGCCTTTCCCCCAACGGCTCACGGTGGTGGTGCGTGATACGTTCAACAATCCTGTTCCGAATCGGACCGTGACGTTCAATGTTCCAACCTCGGGTCCCAGCGGAACGTTTGCCGGAGGCGTGAATATCGCACAAACGGACAACGCCGGCATTGCTCAAGCACCTGTGCTGACGGCCAACGGGAGCGCGGGTCAGTGGAGTGCTACGGCAACAGTCGGGGGAGTGTCGACGCCTGCGACTTTCGCACTCACCAACAATCCCGGTTCACCCCACACGATCATTGCGACGAGCGGAACGCCGCAAACGGCACAGGTCGCAACAACGTTTCCCGATACGATGAAAGCCCTTGTGCGAGATTCATCGGGCAATCCCGTTCCCAATGTGATTGTGACGTTCCTCGCGCCCAGTTCCGGTCCGAGCGGCAGCTTCAACGGAAGCAATCAGGTATTGACCGGAACGAACGGCGTTGCCGTTGCGCCGACGTTTACGGCGAACAACATTGCAGGAACATATCAGGTGACGGCGTCCGTGCAGGGCGTTGCAACACCGGCGCTATATCAGTTGCGGAACACCCCCGGTTCGCCTGCAACAATCTCGACGATCGAACCGTCATCACAATCTACAATTGTCGGCACGACATTTCCGATTCCGCTGCAGGCTCTGGTGCGAGATCAGTTCGGCAACCCTGTACCCAACCGGACGGTAACGTTCACATCTCCGTCCACCGGCGCAAGCTGTAATTTCCCTTCAAGCGGGGTCGGTACTGCGACGACAAACGACAGCGGCGTGGCGCGGATTGTTGCCGTTGCGAATACAATTGCAGGGCAATATACCGTTTCGGCCACGGTAACGGGTGCACCGTCGCCTGCCTTCTACACGCTGACGAATCTCGCGGCTCCGCCATCAAGCATAGCTGCAACGCGCGGGTCGGGTCAATCAGCCCAAGTCGGGACGCGCTTTCCCATTGATCTGGAAGCAACAGTGAGCGATGCCTTTGGCAACCTTGTGCCGAATGCGCTGGTTCGATTCACACCACCGACGTCGGGACCGAGCGGCACATTCGAAAACGGCATCGATACGGTTCGCACAGATCAGAACGGGCTGGCCAGGGCACGTCCGTTTACGGCGAACAGCATCGCCGGTGGGCCTTATCAGGTGACGGCCACGGCTGTTGGCGGTACGAACCCGATGACAAGTTATAGCTTGACGAATCTCAGCGGGCCTCCGGGAAGCATTCAGATCCTGCAGGGTTCGGGTCAGGCAGTACAGGTGAACACAACATTCCCGATTCGCTTCCGCGTGCTGGTGCGTGATTCAAATGGGAATCCGGTTCGCGGCAGGAATGTTCATTTCGAAGCCCCGGGTGGAGGCGCAACAGGAACTTTCCAGGCCAGCGGAGGAACAGCCACTGATGTCGAAACCGATACTAACGGGATAGCTGAAGCGTCGGCATTTACGGCGAGCCTACGGGCAGGCGCGTACATCGTGACGGCATCCGCTCCGAACGTGTCTGCTCCGGTGCAGTTTGCCATGCGCAACCTTGCCGGGCCTCCTCGTCATATTCGTCAGATTGCCGGTTCGCCGCAGCAAACCCAGGTCAGCACGGCATTTCCTGTCAATTTCCAGGCGGAGGTGTTGGACACGTTCTTCAACGGCACACCGAACACACTCGTTCGATGGCTCACGCCTCCTCAAAGCGGACCGAGCGGAACATTCTTCGCTAACAGGGATACGATGCTGACGGATACGAACGGCATTGCCACCGCAGCGGTGTTCATCGCCAACATTCACGCGGGACAGTATCTGGTGAAGGGGGTTGTCGCCAACGTCGCTGATACGGCATGGTATGATCTCCGAAATCTTCCCGGGCCAGCCGCGTCCATCACTGCCATCGACGGCACCAATCAGACGACGCGCGTCAATACGCCGTTCCCATCGTTCCTGAGAGTTGCTGTGCGCGACGGCGCGGGCAACGGTGTCCCCAATGCCCTCGTGCGCTTCACGTATCCCTTGACGGGTCCCAGCGGGAGGTTCGAGAATGGGATTGACACCGTACGCACAGACGATTTCGGGTTTGCGACCTCTCCGCTGTTTATTGCCAACACCTCTGCGGGTCGCTATGTGGTTCGCGCTGCCACCGATGGCGTGACACAACCGGCGGATTTCAATCTTACGAACGTTGCAACCTCTCCGCACACAATTATTGCAACGGGGGGGTCGCCGCAGTCGGCGCCGGTGACCACACTGTTCGCTCTTCGGCTGCAGGCAATGGTTCGCGATACGTTCGGCAATCCCATTCCCAATCTCGTTGTCACATTTACGCCGCCATCCAACGGGCCAAGCTGTTCGTTTGAAGGATCGAACTCGGTGCTGACGAACGATAGCGGCATGGCCGTTTCCAATCCGTTCAGAGCGAACAACATCGCGGGCAGCTACACGGTGCGGGGTCAAGCGCAAGGGCTGAACGATTCGGTCAATTACAGTCTCACGAACACGACGGGAACGGCCGGTTCCATCACCATTGTCGCAGGAAGGACGCAGACTGCCGTAGTGAATACGGTGTTCGATACCGCATTTAGTGTTTTGGTCACAGACAATTTCGGCAATCCCGTCAGCGGCGTTGACGTGACGTTCAGTGCACCGACGACGGGCCCGAGCGGGTCGTTCCCCGGCGGGGCTACCACGATTGTTGTGCAATCGGGAAGCAATGGGATTGCCACTGCAAGTGCGTTTCGTGCGAACACGATTGCAGGATCGTACACAGTAACGGCATCATCGCCCACCATCGGAGCTCCGGCGACGTTCAACCTCACGAATATCACCGGCCCGCTCAGTACGTTTCTTGTTGAAGCAGAAAACGGCGGCGCCATCGGCTTGCAGCTTGCGATCGTGCCGTTCTCGATTCGCATTTCTGCGCGAGATGCGTTCAATAATCTGATTGCAAACTTCACCGGAACGGTTACCATTACCTCAACGGGAACACTGCTTGCCGGTGGAGGCGTGACGCCGACGTTCAACAACGGAGAGCTGATTCATCGCATCATCATGCGGCAGGCAGCGAGCAACGTCCGTATTACCGCGACGCGGACTACAGGCGGAACGCAATCGGGCACGAGTAACGCGTTCCAGGTGAACCATCCCGTGCCGCGCATCGTGAGCGTTTCTCCGCCCATCGGAAACTTACTGGACACGCTTCTTCTCACCGTTCGCGGCTCGAACTTCGTTGACAGCGTCGTGACGAGTTTGAACATGGGAACGAACATCACCGTCAATGCACTGACGGTAGATGATTCCACGCAGCTCCGGGCGACGGTGACGATTGGGGTCACGGCCGACACAGGAAGCAGAACGATTTCGGTCAGCAACGCGCAGCCGGGCGGCGGGCCGTCCAACACGATACCTTTCGTGGTCGAAGTGCCCATGCCGCGGCCTCCGATTCTCGGCGGACCGCCGGATTCCAGCCGAATCTATTCGCCGATCGCAACGCTTTCCTGGTCGAGTACGCCGCTGGCACTTGCATACCGGTTGCAGGTGGCAACCGATGCGGGTTTCACCGGATTGGTCTTCGAAGATTCCACACTGACCGTTACCACGATGACGATCGGGCCGCCCGTGTTGCAGCGCGGCGCAACGTACTTCTGGCGTGTGCGGGCAACGAACCCGCGCGGAACAGGCGAGTACTCGCGAGCAAAAGTCTTCACGATCCAGCCTCTCTATCCGTCGTCGTACACGCTCGCCACAACCGTTGCCTATCCGACGCGGGAATCGCCGGGAGACTATTTGCCGAGCGACTACCGGTTGGTCGGATTTCCGGGTGATCCTTCGCGCAACAACATTCGTCTGGATCAGTTGTTAGGCGGGACGCAGAATGTCGACTGGGTTGTGTATCGAGACAACGGCGCGGCAGAGAACTACTATGTTGCATTCAACGCCAATGACCCCGCGTTCAACCTCCAGACGGGAAGGGCATTCTGGGTGTTGAAGAAGGGTCCGTGGACCATCAGCAACGTTTCGGTGCCCAGCGCCCCGCTCGACACGAACAGCTTCGTTGTCACCATTCCGTTGCAGCGGGGATGGAACATCATTACTAACCCCTACACGAGTGCCGTACTATGGAATGACGTCCGCGCGATCAACGGTATCCTCGATCCTATCTACGGATTCAACGGAACATTCTCGACGTCAAACTCGATGGTACCTTACGCAGGATATTACTTCTTCAACGCCGAGAGTCTTGCGACGCTGAAGATCCCGTACGGCTCGTTCACGACGTCTCCGTTGGGCAAGCCGACATACGCACGCAACGAAGGCGAGTGGGTTGTCGGCATGACATTCGAAGTGGCGGGCATCACCGACAGCTCGATGTCGTTCGGCGTCCGGCGGGATGCGAGCGCGGGCCTGGATCGCTTCGAGTATCGCAAGCCGCGCGGCTTTGTCGAGATTCCATCCATTGCCTTCAATCGGTCCGAATGGGATCGCGCGTACAGCGAGTTCGCATCCGACTTCCGGCCGGCGGTGGAACAGCTTGAAGTATGGGAGATGACGGTTCGCTCACCCTTCCGCAACCACTTGAAGCTGACCTTCGACGGAGTTGCCGATATCCCTGCTCATCTGAAAGTCTTCCTTATTGATGAGCAGCAGGCAAAATTCGCCGATCTTCGAAGCGACCCGGTGTATAGATTCGATTTACCGACGGGAAGCAAAATACTCAAGGTAGTTGTGGGGACGGAGGAAGCCGTTCGAGAAGTGTTGAACTCCATTCTGCCGAAGGAGTTCGCGCTCGGCAATAACTTCCCGAATCCGTTCAATCCGACGACGACCTTACCGATCGCTGTGCCGCAGACGGCGGATGTCTCCCTGAAGGTCTACAACATTCTGGGCGAAGAAGTGCGGACGGTATTCGTCGGGACGCTGGAGCCTGGACGCTATTTCTTCGTCTGGGATGGGAAGAATAACAGCGGCATCAACGTCGCTACGGGCATGTACATTGCCCGGTTCGCGACGACAACGGGGAAGGCGTTCAGCGGCAAGATGCTGCTCATGAAGTGACGATGCTTGACGTTTTGAGAAAGGAGAATGCACTGTGGTGTCCTTTGCACGGAAGAGTTTATTGATGATGCTCGCCGTCGCGTTCCTCGTGTACGCGGCGGACGTGCCGGCACTGGCCGGAGACGACGAACTGATCTCCAATGTTCGAGTCAGCAAACAGGGACGGATCAACATCTTTATCGAATATGATCTGGCGGGCGACCCGGATGAACTTTATTCGGTATCGCTGCGCGTCAAACTCGCGTCCGACACATCATTCACGTACACCCCCATCAACGTCATCGGCGACATCGGTGCGAACGTCCGACCGGGAAAGAACAGACGCATCAGCTGGCGGACGTCGGATGAGTACATTCCTGCGCTCGATAAGCCAGACGTGCAGTTTGTGGTGACCGCCGTCTCGCCTCAAGGCGGCGGTCCCAGCACAGAGTTGTACATTGCCGGAGGCGCGGGCGTCCTCGGTCTTGCCCTTGCCATCATCCTGCTCTCGTCCAACAAAGCGGAGCAGGAGCCGGTTCGTACGTACCCGCTTCCGCCCAATCGCCCCCGATAACAGTCGCGATGACGTACGTGCGCCTTCAGCATTTGCCCCGTCCGGTGCAGTGTGCCGGTCCGACACCTTGATACACGAACATTTCATTCTCCAAGAGGTTGTATTAAGACGATGAGACTGAGTTCCGGGTTCATCCCGACAGTAAAAGAAACGCCGAGCGATGCCATCATTCCAAGTCACCAGCTGATGATACGGGCCGGCATGGTGCGGCTGCTTGCGGCAGGTATCTACTCGTGGCTTCCGCTCGGCTACCGAGTGATGAAGAAAGTCATCAGCATTGTTCAGGAAGAGATGGATGCCATCGGCGGACAGGAGTTTCATCTTCCTGCTCTGAACCCATTGGAGTTGTGGGAAGAGACCGGACGCGTGAAAGATTTTGGGGACAACCTGTTTCATCTCAAGAATCGGCCGCTGGTTCTGGCGCCGACGCACGAAGAGGTGATATGCTGGATTGCCAAGAACCACATCGAGTCGTACAAGGATCTGCCGCAGATCTGGTATCAGATTCAGACGAAGTTCCGCAACGAACCGCGCCCCCGTTCGGGCGTTCTGCGCGGCAGGCAGTTTCTGATGAAGGACAGCTACAGTCTCGATGCGACGTGGGAGGGCCTCGACAAGAGTTATGACCGGCATGCGGAGGCGTACACGAAGATCTTCACACGCTGCGGTCTCAAGTTCTTTGTTGTGGGCGCGTCGAGCGGGGCTATGGGCGGAACAGGATCGCAGGAGTTCATGCTCGAATCGGAATCGGGTGAGGATACCATCGCGCTTGCGGAGGACAACAGCTACGCGGCAAACATCGAGGTCGCAACCTCGGTCGTACCGAAAGCCGTACGACATCCGCACAGCAAACCGATTGAAGAAGTGCATACCCCCAACGTCAAGACCATTGACGAACTCGCGGCGTTTCTCAAGGTGGATCACAGCATCCTCGCCAAGTCCGTGGTGTACTGGGCGGACAAGACGCCCGTTCTGGTTCTCATGATGGGCAACGACGAGTTGAACGAATCGAAGCTGGCTGCCATCATGAAAACCAATGTGAGGCCTATCGAATCAGAAACCCTGCGCGAACTGACGGGCGCCGATGCAGGCTCGATCGGGCCGGTAGGCTTGAAGGGGTTCAAGATACTTGCCGACAAACGTCTGGAAGGCGCGAACGGACTAATCAGTGGCGCGAACAGGAACGACTATCACCTGCTCAACATTGATCTCGAGCGCGATTGCACCATCGACGGCTACTATGACTTGCGCACCGTGCAGGCCGGAGAACTTGCACCCAACGGCAAAAGCAAGTTGCGCATTGTGAAAGGAATCGAACTTGGCCACATCTTCAAACTCGGCACAAAGTATTCCGACGCGCTGGGCGCTCGCTATCTGGACGAAAACGGCGCCGCAAAGCCCATCATCATGGGCAGTTACGGCATTGGCATCGAGCGCATTATTGCCTGCCACATCGAGCAGAACCATGACGAGAACGGAATCATCTGGGACAAGGCGATTGCGCCGTACCACGTCCACCTTATTTCAGTGAGCACAAAGAACAAGGACGTGGTTGAGATGGCGGAGCATCTCTACAAGGAAATGTCGGGAGCAGGGATCGAAGTCCTGTACGACGACCGGACGTCAACAAGCCCCGGATTCAAGTTCAAAGATGCAGACCTCCTCGGAATGCCCTATCAGGTAATTGTTGGCGAGAAGAATCTTGCCAACAACAAGGTCGAGATCAAAGTACGGGCAACGGGGGAGAGAGTATTGGTTTCGCCAGATGGACTTACGAACCGCTTGAAAGAGTACTTAGCATAAGGGGCTAAGTGCGTTCTTTGTAAGGGGAAAATCTCACCGCGTTTACGTCATTTCCAGTGAATCAAGCGTGTGGATATCTAACGAAAAAGTTGTTCACAACTATTGGTGTTGTCTTTGTACATTCTCCTGACCCGCTAAGTTCGTAATCACGAGGATCTTTTTAGGTTGGATGAAGATGCCCGAGTACGTCCATCTCCACAATCACACACACTACAGCCTTCTGGATGCAGCGCTCACCGTGGATGCATTGGTGAAAGCGGCTGCCGACAATCGAATGCCCGCCGTTGCTCTGACCGACCATGGCGTTATGTTCGGAGCGCTGGAGTTCTACAAGAAGGCGCTGAAGGCCGGCATCAAACCCATCATTGGGATGGAGGCCTATATCGTGACGAAGGGAAGCCGGAAGGAAAAGACGACGCAGGCAACCGAATCGGGCGGCAAGCGTGGAGCCTATCACCACATGCTCCTGCTTGCAAAAAATCTGCAAGGCTATAAGAACCTCATCAAGTTGTGCACGCTCGGCCACACCGAAGGCTTCTACTACAAGCCCCGTATTGATGCAGAACTGCTCAGAGAATATCGCGATGGATTGATCGGGACAACGGCGTGTGCTGGCGGTGTCGTCAATGCCCATCTTGCCAACAACGAAGACGCCGAGGCGTACGAGGCAGCGGAGATCTACAAGGATATTCTCGGAGATGATTTCTACATCGAGATTCAAAACCACGGCATCAAGCGCGAGGCGATCATTCGCGAAAAGGCTCCGAAACTCGCGAAAGAGTTAGGCCTGAAGCTTATCTGCTCCAACGACATCCACTACCTGAAGCGCGAACACGCCGTCGCGCACAACATTCTGCTCCTCATTCCCGACTCGACGAGCACCACGACGCACGACTATAGGCAGCTGCGGTACCAGACCGACCAGGTGTATTTCAAAACGGAACAGGAGATGGTGGAGCTCTTCCGGGACTTTCCCGAGGCGCTGCGTTCCACGATCGAGGTGATGGAAAAGTGCAACCTGGAGTTGGATCTGAAGACCAACCACATGCCGCAATTTCCCATTCCGGCAGATGCCGGCGTGAGCACACTCGAGGAGTACTTTGAAAAACTGGCGCGGGAAGGGTTCAAGCGTCGCTATCCCGAACCGACGGAAGAACTGACGCACCGCCTCGAACACGAGATCGCCGTCATCCAGCGCATGGGATACGCCGGGTATTTTCTGGTGGTCCAGGATTTCATTGCTGCTGCGCGCCGCATGGGAGTTGCGGTCGGCCCCGGACGCGGGAGCGCTGCCGGCAGCATCGTGTCGTACGCGCTGGGCATCACCAACGTCGATCCCGTCAAATATGGGTTGCTGTTTGAACGCTTCCTCAACCCCGATCGTGTGAGCATGCCCGATATTGACGTGGACTTTTCGGACTCCAAGCGCGACCAGGTCATTCAGTATGTGAAGGAGAAGTACGGCGAGCAATCCGTCTCTCAGATCATCACGTTCAATGCACTTCTCTCCCGCGCGGTGCTCAAGGATGTCGGGCGTGTCCTCGGCGTACCGCTGAGCACGATCGATTCCATCACCAAACAGATTCCGATGGAGTTGGGCAAAGTACGACCGCTGCAGGAAGCCCTTGATACGATTCCCGAGTTGAAATGGGTCAAAGAAAGCGCCGACCCCAAAATTCGGACGTTGATTGAAACATCGTTGGTGTTGGAGGGGATGAACCGGGGCGTTGGCATGCACGCCGCAGGGGTCGTGATCGCTCCGGGCGATATCAGCGACTATGTTCCTCTGTACAAGACCCCGCAGACCGAATTGATGACGCAGTACAACATGAAGGACCTCGAGGCGGCGGGTCTGCTCAAGATGGACTTCCTCGGTTTGCGCACGCTCTCGGTCATCGAGAACACGCTCGCGATGATCAAGCGCAATCACGGTATCGAGCTGGACGTTGACCGTCTCCCCGAAGATGATCGGAAGACGTTCGAGCTTTTTTCTCGCGGCGATACGGTTGCGGTGTTTCAGTTTGAAAGCTCGGGCATGCAGGACTGGCTCCGCAAGCTGAAGCCGACCTGCATCAGCGATCTGGTTGCCATGAACGCTCTGTATCGCCCCGGTCCTATGGAGATGATCGGCGATTTTATCGAGCGGAAACATGGCCGGCAGGAAATTCGCTATCCCCATCCGAAGATGGAGAGCATCCTGAAGGAAACCTACGGCGTCATCGTCTATCAGGAACAGGTGATGAAGATCGCGACCGACATCGCCGGCTTCACCCTTGCGAAAGCCGACCTGATGCGCCGCGCGATGGGCAAGAAGAACAAAGAGGAAATGGCGAAGCTGAAGTCGGAATTCATCGAGGGCGCCGTTCGCCTCGGAACCGAGAGAAAGCTCGCCGGCGAGATTTTCGACCTGATTGAGAAGTTCGCGTCCTACGGCTTCAACAAATCCCATAGCGTTGCCTACTCCATTGTGGCGTATCAGACTGCATACCTGAAGGCGCATTATCCGGCGGAGTACATGGCGGCAACGCTGTCGTCGGAGATCGGGGATACGGACAAGATCGTGATGCTCATAAATGATTGTCGCAAGAGGGGTCTCCGTGTTCTTCCGCCCGACGTCAACGAATCGGGCATGGACTTTCAAGTCGTCAACGGGGATATTCGCTTCGGCTTGTGTGCCATCAAAGGGGTGGGAGAGAACGCCATTCAGTCCGTGATACGGACACGAGAAGAGCACGGCAAGTTCGAGAACTTCTTCGACTTCTGCCGTCGCGTTGACCTTCGTCTGGTGAACAAGAAATGTTTGGAGAGTTTGGTGCAGGCAGGGGCGTTCGATTCGATGGGAGGCCACCGCGCATTATATTACGAGAACATCGAGCGCGCCGCCGCCTTTGGCGCCGCGTACCAGGAACAGTCGCTCAGCGGCCAGTCGAGCCTGTTCGACACAGGCGGCGTGCAGCGTCAGATCATCTCCTATCCCTCGCTTCCCGACGTACCCGCCTGGAGCGAACATGAGAGGCTCATGCGCGAGAAAAACGTGCTCGGGTTCTTCGTCTCGGGGCACCCGCTTCAGCGCTTCGAGCAGGAAGTGAATGAGTTTGCCAATGTTCGCTTTGGCGACATCGGTACGTTCAAAAGCGGCAGCACTGCCCGCGCATGCGGCATCATCACTTCAGTCAAACGAAAGATTGATAAACGCGGTCGGACGATGGCGTTTGTGACGCTGGAAGATTTCACCGGCAGCGCCGAGTGTATTGTGTTCGCCGACCCGTTCGCAAAATTCCAGCAGCACCTTCACCCCGATGCGATGGTGATGGTGGTCGGCAAGGGCGAAGTCACGGGGGAGACGGTGAAGATTCTGGTCAACGAAATCTATCCGATGGAAAAAGTGCGAGAGAAGTTCACGAAAAGCATCGTTCTCTCCATTGATGTGAACGATGTGAAGGAGAACACGATCATTGAGCTGCGAAAACTCCTCGAAGCCAACAAAGGGAACTGCCCCTGTTTCTTCGACGTTATTGACAGCGACCGCAGAAGAACGTATCAATCAAAAAAGTATACCGTCGAACCCTCCGACCGGTTCCTGGAGGAGGTCAAGAAGATCTTGGGACCGCAGAGTGTGCGGCTTACATCATAACAGAAGAAAGGATCGAAAGGGGTAAACAACATGACGAAACCGATCGAGATCACGGATGCGAATTTTCAGCAGGAAGTGTTGAATTCGGACAAACCGGTGTTGGTCGATTTCTGGGCCGCGTGGTGCGGGCCGTGCAAGATGATCGCACCGGTTGTCGAAGAGCTTGCGCGTGAATACGACGGTAAGCTGAAGGTGGGCAAACTCGACGTGGACAACAATCCTCAGGTTTCCATGCAGCTGGGCATTCGCAGCATTCCAACGTTGATGGTGTTCAAGAACGGGAACGTGGTGGAACAGATCATCGGCGCGGTGCCGAAGAGAACCCTGGTGGAGAAAATTCTCCCGTACGTTGGCGTGAACTGAGGTCAAGACCTGATGTGCACGGTGATGCCCGGCCCTGGAAGGACCGGGCATTTTTTTCTGAGAGGATTGAGAGACTCTGTGCTATCAACACAAAAACCCCGACCGCAAAGCTGCTGCAGTCGGGGTTGCTTGAAAGGATCAAGATGAGATGGTGCCGCTGTCTACTTGATCATGAGCATCTTCTTGCTGGCGGTGAAGGTTCCGACCTCAAGTCTGTAAACATACATACCCGTGGCGACCGTCCTGCCGAAATAGTCTTTTCCGTTCCAGGTAACCTCGTACCTGCCTGCGTTGTACTCGCCATCCATCAATCGTACAACCTCCTGACCGATCACGTTGTAGATGGTCAGTAGCACGCGATCCTTCCGTGCGATGTTCACTACGATTTTCGTTGAGGGATTGAACGGATTTGGATAGTTCTGCGAGAGGGAGTGCTCTGCGGGCACTGTCGTCGCAATCTCCTTCACGCTGGTGAAGCCCCACAAGCGCCAGTATCGCCACAATGTATCGGCAAGGGCCAAATCGGTCGGCTCACGCCAGTCGCTTAAGTTGGGATCGGTTCCCACGCCGAAGGACGGCACGTTTGCCGTTGGACCGGAGGGATTGCGATGGCAGCTTGCCGCGCAGGTGTTGATCATGCCGAGCGAAGGCGTGCCGATCGTTGAATAGCGCAGCGTTGCGTTGGGCGTGATAACGCCCCATGTGTGTGTGGAGATATCAAAGGCTTTTGCCGTTATCGCGGTCATCGTCATATGGCATTTCGAGCACCTGCCTCCGCCGCCGGTGTTCTGCGTGTTCGTCGGGTCGTACACGTTATGCTTTGTGTGGAGATTGACGTATCGTGCAATCGAATCGCGATAGGTGACAGGGTTCTGCACCCACTCTCTCTGGATCGCCGCAAACGGGCCATGAGTCGCATGGCATGCGAGACACAGGGTATTGTCTTCATCGCTGACTCTGAAGCGGAACGTCCCTACCACGAGAGAATCCACAATGAGTTTCTTGTTGGGCGTCGGTTTGTGCGACGTATGGCAGGTGAAGCACGTCATTTCCACGAAGGGGTTGGTGTAGTGCGCCGAGCCGAGCATGTCGTGATACTGCTGATGATGTTGTCGCGGAACAGACTCCACCACCCATGTGCCTCGGCCTCCGGGGGAATTGGGCGGCAGATTGAAGTTCATGAACGTGTTCAGGCGGCGTGTCGTGTCCGCGGGATTGAAGTAGGTACCATCAAGTTCATTCTTGTTGTACTCATGTGTTCCGACCAATCCCGCGCCGCGCCAGGAGCTTGCTCGATTGTGGCACTGCCCGCATACTTCTATCTTTGACTGTTTGCTGAGCAGATTGGTCGGGTTCATCTGATGTCCTGCCCCTGCACCGCCCGTGGAAGGTCCGTGGCAGGATTCACAGCCGACCGTGATGTTGAGATCGGAGCTGTTGTTGGCCCAGGTGGCCTTCCAGGATGTGTCGTTCCCGGCAACCACCATCTGCACACGACCTCCGGTGACATGGCATCCCATGCAGTTCTTGTCCCACGACTTCGCGCGGAACGCGTTGTTGATCGGTTTGACGGTGCCATCGGCATTGAACCAATTGCCGGGATTGTACGTCACCCACGAGCCGCTGCTGTTGTCCAGGTACTTGGCGAGGTTGTATTGAATCGGCAGCATGTAGTAGCTGGTGTCAATCTTCACAAGATATCGTTGTTTGTAGCCCCAGCCATACGTGAATGCGATTCGGTACTCCTGCCCGCCGATACCGACACGGGCGAAGAAGTCGTTTCCGCTTCTGCGAAGGATGACCTTCGCGTTGTTGTAACTGGCACCCATGCTCAGGGTGTCGCCGCGTGTGAACGCCGCTAACGGTCGAACCGACACCGTATCGGTGCGGAGATGGATCTTGGCATGCAGTGTCGTGTTCCACTGGTTGTAGACAGCGGTGTGACACAACTGGCAGTACTGTGTGCCCTGGTAGGTTTGCGCAAACATGATCGTAGCGCTCACCGCAACGAGTCCGATGAGGACGAGAAATCGTAAAGTCAGCTTCATATTCTTCTCCTTCATGGAATGTTCATCTGATGCTCTGATCCCACAATCTGTCCGCGGGAGCGAGTCCTTGGGGTAAATCGAAGGGATGAAGCGAACTACGAAGCCTGCAGAACAGTGAGTGGGGATGAAAAAGAGCTGGTTTTCTGAATTCTGAAGAGCAACTGTTTCAATTTTCTACACTCAAAATCTCGTAAGAATTCATCGCTGGTGCAACTTAAGATTTCCTTAAGGTTGCTTAAGGTGGGTCTGCGCACGGAAGTGTGATGAGGAACGTCGAGCCGGAAGGTTCATGAGGACGAACGGTGATCGTGCCGTTGTTGATTTCGACGGCCCAGCTCGCAATTGCAAGCCCAAGTCCACTGCCGGCTGAGCCGTTAGGGTCAATTCGGTAGAATCGTTCGAATATCTTTTCGCGTGCTTCTGGCGGGATGCCTGGGCCCGAATCGGTTACGGATATGACACACGAGTCATCCTGTCTGTTCACGGCAACAATCGTTGTGGCGGCTTCAGGAGAGAACTTGATGGCATTATCAATCACGTTCATCAGGGCGTGACACAGCAACGAACGGTCGGCGGAGATGATGATGCCCGTTTCGCCCACAACGTTGAGCTGCTGGCATTTTTCCTCGGCAAGGACGTGCATCATCGCGGCGACCTCGTGCGCAAGCTCCAGGGCATCCAGCCGTTCACAATGCAACAAATGCTTCTGCGCATCGGTCCGGGAAAGAAACAGCAGGTTGTCGACGAGCTGCGTGAGGCGCGTGCTTTCCTCCAGCATGCTGCTTATAACCTCGCGGTATTCTTCCGGGGTTCGACTTTTCTGAAGGGCCACTTCGCCAACGCTGCGCATCGCAGTCAGAGGGGTTCGCAGTTGATGGGATGCATCCGAGGTGAACTGCCGCAACTGCCCGAACGCATGCTCTATCCGGCCCAACAGTTCGTTGAACGTGCCGGCAAGTCGACCAAGCTCATCATCGGGGTTCAACACGCGGAGTCTCTCGTTCAGTCGTTCGGCCGTGATGCGTTGGGCTGCGGATGTCATCCAGTCCACAGGCCTCAAGGCGTTCCGCGCCAGCCAGTAGGCACTCACGCTGACAAGGAGCAGGCCCACCGGGATTGCGACCATGAGAACATTGATGAAGCGATGAACCGTGCCGAGATAATCCTCCTCGTTAACCGCAAGGCGAAGGAGGGTGAGAGGTGTCGAAGCAACGTGAAGTTTCGACGCTACGCGCATGCGCGAGCCGTCATCGAGGACTACCGTCCGTACCACCCCGCGGAACTCCGATGTATCGGGCGGGCCGCCGAGCGTGCGCGATCCGAGCATCTTGCTGCGGTACAGAAGTCGTCCGTCGGGCGACCAAAGTTCGATGAAGTGCTCATGTCTCTTCGGGTCCGCCGGGTGGGAATCAACGAGGTAGTCACCCGGCCGGAGTGGAAACAACATCTGGTCAGCCATCTCCAACTCCTCCATCAAACTCTCATCAAGCTGACGGCTCAGGGTGGAAAGAAAGAACCACGACGTACCGACTGCATACAGCGCGAGAATGCCGCCAAAGACCAGGATATTCCATGCCGCCAGCCGGACACGAATGTGCTTGAACAGCTTCATGGCTTCGTTTCGCTCAGGATGAACCCTACGCCACGGATTGTGTGAAGCAGCTTTGGCTCGCAGATGTCTATCTTTTTTCGGAGATGTGTAATATGCACGTCAATCACATTGTCCAGAGGTGTTGCGCGCGAGGTTGCCCTCCACACATCGCGGGCAAGCATCTCGCGGGTTACGACGGTATTCTTCCTGAGGAGAAGATACTCCAGGAGTTCCAGCTCTTTTGCGGTCAGGGAGATTCGCTGTCCGTTACGCGTCACTCGGCGCGTTGCACGATCGAAGACCAGATCTTTGATCTGCAGGAGTGCTTCTTCCTTTTCCGCGCTTCGCCTCAGCAATGAGTGTACACGCGCGAGCAATTCAGGGAACGCAAAAGGCTTAACCATGTAGTCATCAGCCCCGGCCTCGAGACCTTCGACGCGGTCCTCTATCGAGTCACGTGCGGTGAGGATAAGGACGGGCACGTGCATCTTCTCCTCGCGCAGCATTTTGAGAATCTCGAGGCCGTCGTGTCTCGGAAGACCAAGGTCAAGGATGACCAGATCAAACGGCTGCGCATGCAGCAGAAAGAACCCCTCCTCGCCGCTTGGCGCAACCGTGACAGTGTAGTCCTGCTGCTCGAGTCCTTCCTTCAAAGCAGCGGCGACTTTTTTCTGATCTTCGATGACGAGTATGTACATGACCAAAAATACGAAAACGTGTCGAGAATCTGAACCACCGAGCCCGCGGCCGTCCCTCCACGCCCTCCCTCAAGGTTTGGAAGCCTTCTCGGCTCCTGTAGCAGGGCGAGTATGGCGAC
>JBBIRR010000036.1:0-40692 GCA_037441705.1 Ignavibacteriales bacterium | reverse complement strand
CCGCCCACGTTGCAGCTCGTCGACGCAACAAACGGCAGTTTCCCGTCGGTGTTCTCCAGTTCACCCGGCGGGCCGATATCCACACCCCAGATTCTTCCGCCCGAGTGGCCGATGAAGTTCATGAACGCGAGGCCGTTGCGCACCAACTCTTTCAGCCGTGCCTTATGCTCGCCGTCGATAGCACCGCGTGTGTTCTTGTACACGCGGAAGCTCGTTCCGCCGATGGGCGCCGGAAGAATTTTTGTACTGATCATGAACTCCGAGTATGCGTTGAAGAGGGATTGCTCTCCGGGATCATTCCCGCCGGTGATGAACAGAAAGTTCTTGTTCCATTCCGCAAGCTGGTAGTTGTCGTATCCGATGATTTTCAGCACCGTCTGCCTTGCCTCATGAGAGGTTCTTACCGGCAGCCGCCCGACAAGCATGGCAGGCAATGCGCTTGTATCGGGATTGAATGTGACAAACCAGTTGTCGGTCACCGGCACCCCATACGACGGGACGTAATTGGTGTTGATGGAGGTTGCGTAGAAGCGATGGTAGTCCCAGCATGCATCACCGAAGAGGAGAAGGTACGTGGGTCGCGGTGCGGGCCAGAAGTCGTACGCATGTTTGATGAACGCCTTCAGCTTCGTTCCGTTCATGATGCCGTAGTTGAATTCGTCATAAATCTCCTCCACGTCGATCACCTTTGTGCGCACGCCGTTGACGGCCTGCCGATGTGCCGCCAACTGCTGCGCAGCGACAAGAAAATCTCGATGCGCGATCACGAGATAATCGGCACCCTGAGGATTGACGCGAATATCCGAAAACCTCTTGCGCTTCACGTACGGAACCTGTCGAGCGCCGCCTTCGGCAACAACGGCGTACAGCCGCGGGCCTGTCACCGAATCGCGAAAGGCGATCTCGTACTCGCCTCCAACGGGCGTGATCTGGACGCTGGTGATCGCGCGTCGTGTGGCAAGATCGAACACTTCGATCTGCGGCGCGGTAAACCCGGAAGCCCGAAAGATTGTGCGTGCCGCCGGCATCTGCGCCGCGATAGGAAACGTGAGCTGGTTGTTCTGCGGACGCAAGTTCCGTACATAATCCACCTCAAACCAATCGAGATAAAACTGGTTGGGTGATGCGCCCGTGTTGATGGATTGAATGCGGAGAACGTTTCGTCCGTTCTTCAGATACTCGCGCGGAAACGACACGGTGTACACGACGCTTGTCCGGCCCGCAAATGTCACCTCGCCCAACGGCCAGGGGTCCATCGCACCGAAGGACGAAGTCGAATCCAGGAGCCAGAAGCGAGCATGATGGTTGGGCGTCGTGTAGTTCAACGTCGTGCTCACGAGACGAATGCGCATGGTTGCCTGCGCGGCCGTCGTCGTATCGACGTTGTCGAGCGTAAACTCAAACTCGCGCGTTGCTCCCGGGAAGAACCACTCATTTGCCGTGCCCCATGCCCATCCTTCACCGGGCACAGTTTCGATATTGATGATATCGGCCGCCGTTGTGCCCTGGAAGTACCATTCATTCTTCTCGAAATGCCTCGTCACCGTTGCCGAGGCTGCGGCTGAAACCGGCGGGACCGAATCGACAAGCGTGGGTGTGAATCGCATGCCCGGCGTTCCGCCCCACGTCAGCCAGTAGGCGCTTGTGTCCGTGAAGAAATCGGTGTATGTCGAGTCGCCGGCATTGCGTACGCCGTAAAACTCCACACTGGTATCGGGTCGCACGACAATCGGGATTTGTGCGCCGCGGTAGAACATCTTCATCGTCGGCACATCGATCTGCGATGGAATTGCGCCGGCAGCCACGAGTTGTGCTTTCGTCACTTTGTACCACCCATCCTCCGCCACGGGGATTTTGTAGTAATCCTTTCCCGTCTCAAACCAATCGCGCGTCGGGTCCGTGCTCGGGCGGGATTGCGCTTGTGCTGTTCCAACTCGCCATTCCCGCGCTTGTTCGTAGTTCAGGATCGTTCCTTCATACGTGCTTTCAAAAAGAGGATCGCGCACAGGAACCGTCGGTTGAATCTGCGGCGGCGCATCGGTGGTGGAAGTCAGGCGAATCTTGAGTGTTGCGCGAACGAGTCTTCGCAGCACCTTCGTTGCCGGGTTGTATCTGTAGGGACTCATCCGCACCGACGCAATCCATTGATCGCGCAGCAACGCTGGCGGGTCGGTGATCAGTTCCTTCGTTGGGAAGAATCTGTTCTGGCTGTAAGCACCTGCGTTCGGGATGTATTCCGTAACGATTTCCTGATCGTCGTTCAATCTGTATGTTGGCACAGGCGCAACCAGTTGATCGGAGATTGTCTCGTAGACCGGGTCAACGAGTTCCGCGCGAAGCGCTGTGCTGGGCGGGATGCCGAGCGTTACGACATCAATCGGAAGCAGAGGCTCGCCTGCATGATCGGCCCCTCCATCAAGATTTGCAGCGCTCGAAAACAGAATATGCGGGCGTCCGCCGATATCAATGAACGTGTACGGAAAAGCTTCAGGCGCGTACTCAATCACCCATTGATCGAAGGTTTGAGAAACGATGCGAACGTTCTTGCGTGATCCTTCCACCGCACTCGCCGCGAGAAGCGTTGCATAGCCTGCAGCGACCAACATGACGAGAGAGAGTAGCCGTTTCATGGTTCTACCCTTTTTCTCTAAATACACACAACAACTCTTTTCTTTCTTATCTCAACTTGACCAGCTTCTGCACTGCCGCGTGGGTCTTGCCGCCCTGCTTGACCATTACCTCGTAGAAATAGTAGCCGTTGGCAATCTCATCTCCATCGTCGTCTCGTCCGTCCCAATACACCTGGTTGAAACCAATGTGCAAAGAACTTCCCGGCAATTCAATGTCTCGAATCTTCCGGCCCGCTACGGTATAAATCCTGATGCGCATCTCTTCGGGCACAGCGGCGCCGGCGAGCACGAACATGAAATACGTATCCCTCGGAAAAGGATTCGGATACGTGTAGGTTTCCACAATCTTGGTTTCTTCCGATACCTGAACGTTCAGCGTATGCTCGAGGGTATCGACAATTCCCCGCTCGCTCAGCACGGTGAGACGAAACTTCAGCGCATGTGTGCCCTCGAAAGAGACGGCATGAATGTCTCTTCCACCGTTGAGCTTTTGCCCCCGACCGATTTCGACAACAGGGCCGTTGCATGCTCCACCGGCGCATCGTTCACAAAGAGGTCCATGCGCGCCGCTGCAGGGGTCGATTCCCCGGCAGGCACCTTCACGACGATGGTCGGGTTCGGCCGAACATAATCGCCGTCCATCAGCAGCTTACCGTCGTTGTACACGAGAAACTTCGGCGGGCCGATGCCACTCTTGTACAATGTGTAATAGGCGACGTTGTTTTCCGGAACAAGATCCATCCGCCCGCGCAGCGAACGAACCACTACTTGCAGGAGCGTCCGATAGCCGAAGCCGACCGTGGAAATCGGAACGGTGGCCGTTCGGCTCCCCTCGACGGGGATGGAATCCAACACCGTCTCGGCGATGAGACGACCGTTGTTGCTGCGATCGAGCGCATACACCTTCACCGATACACTATCGCTCGTTCGGTAGCCGATGTTGTATACTGTGATCGGGAAGGGATACACGGCCGATTGCGTCTGCCCTAACGTCCGCGCACTCACGGCGAGATCGGCGGGCGGCTCCATATCCATCCACCATTCCGTCAGCCGCGGTGTGTAGTTCGCATCCGATGTCGAAAGCAGGACGGCGGTGTTCACCCCGTTGTAGGTTGTACCCGCGGTGATCGAATCGAGCCAGGCAAGACTCACATCGGCAGAATCGCGCGGAAAGATCCGCAGTGTGTCGAGGGCTCCCGTCGTTCGCACGCCCAGCAGCGCCAGACGAATGTCCGTTACGCCTACCTCCCCACCACTGCGCCAGTGCAGCGAATCCCACGACGCCGCAATCGGCATCGCCGCTGACGTGATCGAGCCTGAGCCGAGCGAGTAGTAGTTGGGGACGGTCAGATTGACGACGGCCGTGTCATTGGTCAGTCGTTCCAACGCCGTCATGCCCGGAACGCCGTTGCCTTTTCTTCCGAGGAAGGCATATGATTGACCGTAGACAATCGAACGAAAGAGCGTAGCGCCAAGCGTGTCCATCACTTGCTTCAACGGCTCGCCGACGTTGGTCTGCCCGTCAAAGATCACCGCGATGCCGATATAGTTGCCCACCGGCGTTGCCCGAATGAAATCCGCCATGCTGTCCGAAAGGGCAGGGTTCGATTGGACGTTGAAACTCTTGAAGGTAAAGCTGCCGGTGAAATCGTTCACGCGCATCACCATGAAACTCGAACCCAACTCCCACCAGAAACCGATAGCGTATTGCGCGTTCGCCTTCACCGTACTGTAATACTCCAGCGTTTGGTTGTAGCGGAAACCGACCGAGCGGACATACATGGTCAGCGGCGCGGTTGGAGCAATCGTCACGCCCGAATCCGACGGCAGCGTGTTGATGTTCCGGTCGCGAACAAACTGCTTCACGGAGCGCTCTCGCACGCGAGCCTTGAACGCAGATGGATGCGATGCCGCCGGAAGGTCCGACGAGGTCGTAAACGCCGACGTCACCCAGTTGCCGGCGAGCTGCTTGTGCAGCGTGCGCACACGCCAGAAGTACAAGAGCTCCGCAGGCAGCGACGGCGTGAGCCATTCTCCTTTGGCATTGTCGGGGACAACAGGGCCCGACACCACCAGCGCCGGCGAGTCGAACGTCGCGACCGTGTCCAGTTCAAAATAATAGCTGAATCCCGACGAATCGTAGCCAATGGGACTCGTCGCAACGAGCCGCTGCGCACCCGGCGGCACGAGCATGTTGTTCAACGGCCGAACAACGTAGACGTTGTTCGTGTACACATACTGATCGCCGGAGGCAATGTTGTTCAGCTCACTCACCTCTTCGATCGAGTTCGTCGGGTCGAGCGAAGCAACAAGCGTGTGCAGGCCCACCTGGCTTCTTCCGTTCCAGGACACTAGGAGCGAGTCAAGATGAAGTGTCGGTCTGAGGTTTCTATTGTTCAGAAGATACCTCGTGTTGCCGTTGTACACATCTGCCAGCGTTACGCCGACGCTATCCGGAGGTACCAATCCGTAGTTGTGGATGTTCAGACGGATGGTCAGGATGGAATCGTTCGGCGTTGGATAAGGGGTGTTGAGGGAAATATCGTCGGGCGCGATGGCAAGCTCGGGCTTGCGCGGCACGGCAAATCTCGACAACGGGTCGCCGATCAAGGGATTGAGATTGACCATCGCGATGGTGACGTATCCCGATCCCGTTTCGATCCACAGACGAATGCACGCGTTCGTGCAGAGTTTGCCTAACTCACGCACCGAATCCTGCGTCGCATGCGCAAGCCAGTAATTGGTGAGCGCAGCGCCATAGGTCGCGTACCCAACCCACGACGATGCCCACGAGGCAATGGCGCCGCGGTTGTCGGCAAACAAAAAATCTTCAGCCAGCACGCTGTTGAACGGAGTCGCAAACCCGCCCACATTGCACGTCACCGACGAGATAAAGGGAAGTCGGCCGTTCGTGTTTTCCATCTCGTTCGGATGGCCCGCATCCACCCCCCAGATACGCCCGCCGGAATGCCCCGTGAAACTGATGAACGACACCCCATCACGAATGATCTGCTTGAGTTTCTGTTTGTTCTCTCCATCCACGTACCCGGGCGTCGATTTGTAGACGCGCACCGGCGTTCCGCCAAACGGCGGGGGCGTGATGTATGTGTTGATGGAATTCTCGGCGAGGAAATTGAACGCCGCTTGTTCACTCAGCGTAACGCCGCCGGTGATGTACAGGAATCGCTTGTTCCATTCCGCTATCGAATGCGCGTCGAAGCCGATGGCTTTGTTCACGGCAATCTGTGCTTGCGCAACGTTCTCACTCGGGATTCTCCCAATGACAAGCGACGGAAGGAAGGGATAGGTCGAATCGAAGCAGGCATACCAGTTATCTGCCGTCGGGAAACCGTATGCGGGAACGAAGTTGCTCTTGATGGAACTTGCACCGTAGTACTTGTGGAAGTCATTCGACGCATCGCCGAACAGCAGGACAAATGCCGGTGACGGCGAAGGCCAATGCGCAAACGCATAGCGAAGGAACGTCTTTATCGGTATTGCGCTAAAGATGCCGTAATTGAATTCATCATAAATATCCTCCACGTCAATCACCCGGGTGCGGACGCCGTTCGTCGTCTGGCGGTGAGCAGCAAGCTGGTTGGCCTGCGCCATGAAGTTCCGATGCGTAATCACGATGTAGTCGGCGCCGGTGGCATTGACGCGGATATCGGCAAACATCTTCTGCCGCAACGAAAGAACGGGTAACGCGCCCGGTCTGGCAACAGCAATGTAGGTGCGTGGGGCGGTCACCGAATCGCGAAATGTTGCGGTATAGCCGGACGTCGAATCACCGGAAATCACAACGCCGCCAAGTGCACGGGCGTTCGTGAGATCGTACACTTCTATCTCCGGCGTGCTGAACCCTTTCACGACGAACTCAACAGGATTCATTCCGGAAGGATTGGTACCGACGAAGAGGAGTTGATTATCCACGGCGCTCAACATCCGTTGATCATCAATCTCAAACCAATCGAGATAGAACCTGGTATTCCCCTGACCGAGATCGAGGTTGCGGACGCGGAGCGTATTCGTCCCCTCTCTGAACCAGCGTGCGGGGAGCGCAACATTTAACAATGCCGCCTGCCGTTGATTGAAATCCAGATCCCCGATGAGCGAGTCGTTCAACCAGAAGCGCGCGCGATGAGGTCCGGGGGGATTGAAATAGCTTGTCCCCCATAAGCGTACGCGCAGCGAGCATGTCGGGACGCTTGCATCAAGCGAGTCGAGAATGAACGAGAAATCAAATTGATTGTTGACGTTGAACCACCTCCAGTACCACGCTTCGCCTGGCACCGTGTTGATATCTACTATCTCGCTTGTCAGTTCCGACGCGCCGTAGAAGTACGACCAATTCTGCTCGACATGCAGCGTGTGCGGCGCGGAGATGATTGCTGCCGACGGCACGCCGGTGGATGTGCTCGGCCCAAACCGCATTCCCGTCGTGCCGCCCCACGTCAACCAGTACGCACTCGTGTCGGTGTAAAAATCAAAAAACGTCGAGTCACCGTACTGGCGATACGCATAGAACTCGATCGTCGTGTCGGGCCGTACAACAATCGGAACCTGGATGCCTTTTGCAAACAGTTTGATCGTGGAAATATCAAGAGACGTGAGGTCGGCTCCTGCCGCAAGGAGATCGGCCCTGGTGACTTTGTACCAGCCATCTCTGGCGATGGGAATTTTGAAATATGTTCTGCCTGTCTCAAACCAATCGCGTGTCGGATCAGGATCGTCTCCTCGCTTGCCGTGGTCGCGAATTGCGCGACGCCATTGCTTTGCCTGATCGTAGTTCCAGACCAGCGACTTGTATGTATCCTCGAAGAAGGGATCGCCTGCGGCGGAAGACATCTGCGCCATCGAGGCCTGCGGCGCCGCGACCCGCACACGCAGCGTTGCACGCACGATGCGCCGCAGTGTTGCGGCGGCAGGATTGTATTGGTAGGGATGGATTCTGACGACGGCAAGATGCTGTTCACGCAGTGTAAAAGGCTTTCCCACCTCAAGCAGCGATGCGGGGAAGTATGCATTCAACGCGTAGACACGTGGGTCCTTTTGGAAGACCTCAATCGCATCGTTGTCTTGCGTAAACTCGTAGGCCGGATGAGAGGCAAGATGGATGTTCTCTGCGTCAGAAAACTCCACATCAACAAGCTCGGCGGTAAGCTGCGCGCCGAACGGAATGCCGAGCGTGAGCGCGTCTGCGGGCAGCGAGGGTTTGCCTGTTGCGTCGTCCTGCTCGTGCATCGTACCCGGATCGACAAAGCGCAAATACGTCCGGCCGTCGATCTCTACCGTTGTCATCCTCCGCGGCCGCGGTACATAGCGTATCTCCCAACCCTGCGCCGATTGCGCGATGAGAGAAAACGCCGAATGAGTACCTTCGCGTTCGCCAGCAATGGCCGCCGGTGCCGGCACGATGTGCATCGCCAGCACGACACATGCAGCAAGAAGTTTCACTCTCTCCCCTTTTGAAAACGTTGCGACAGAACACGAATCATAAAGGAGGGATTCCCGATCAGGTACCGCTTCCACAAGCGCCCCGGTTCTTGAAAGAAGCGATACAACCACTCCATGCCGTGATCTGCCATCCATTTCGGAGCAAGACCTTTCCGTCCTGCCGTGTAGTCAATCATCGACCCCGCCGGAAGAATGACGTGCGCATCGAGCCGATCGAGATTCTCCTCGATCCAGAACTCCTGCATGGGCATACCGAAACCCACAACGAGAATATCCGGCCGGGCATGATTGACCATCGCAACGACCGCGTCACTTTCCGTTCCGTGCTTGGCAAAATAGCCGTGATGAAATCCGACGATCCGCAAGCGCGGGAACCGTTCGCGAACTCTCTCCACAGCTTCGCGCACATGCTGCTCTGTGGCACCGAGGAAGTAGAAAGAGAAATCCCTCTCCTCGCAAAACGCACACAGCTCCCAGATCCAGTACGTCAGCACGACGCGCGGCGGAAGGTGGTAGCCGAGAATTTTTCCGCCCAGGCGCACACCTTCGCCATCGCAGTACACAATGTGTGCACTATTGAGAAAGCGTTTGAACCGCTCGCTGGCGCACGCAATGTTGATGGCGTTGATGTTCACATACGCGTATATGTCCCGTGCGCGTCGCGCTATACTGTCGGCAATCGCCCCATGCAGGCCGTTCGTGTCAATCACATCCACCCTGACGCCGAGGATATCAACTTTAGGCATTCGCAACGGCTTCAACGGCAGTCTGAACGGAAAGCTGCGCGAGAACGGTTCTCACCACATCCTCGGTCGAGATCAACGTCATGCACGAACGCTCGGGCCGCACACAGGAACATTGGTCGCACGGCGAACACTCGACACGCTCGTAGAGGAACCGGCCTTGCGCGCTGCGCGGCGCTGTCAGGTCGGGCGCAGCCGGCCCAAACAATCCAACGACACGCGTGCCAAGCGCTGCAGCCAGGTGCAGCGGTCCTGAATCATTCCCCACAAACAGCGCCGCCTCCTTCAGCACGATGGACGTCTGCACAAGATCATCCGACGCAAGCACATGGACGGCTCGACATTCCTTGTAGCGCTGCGCGACGGGTGCAAGCCGTGAAGCCTCACTCTTCTCACACAAGAAGACGACCTCGTAGTCCCGCAACTCCACGAGAAGTGCATCCGCTAAGTCAACAAAGCGCTCTAACGGCCAAGACCGAAATCTCCAGCCGGAAAACGGATGCAGCACGATGAATGGCCTGCGCGGAAGTTTTCGTTCACCCAACAACACATCCTGCTCTCGCTTCCATGCTGCTGCATCAACGGCGATGCTGTGCTGCGCGGCATCGGTGTGTGCGCCCAACACCCTGCACACTTTGAGCGATCGCTCTTCAATGTTCTCCATCCCGTAGGATGCGCGAAGCTGAAGCGAGCACCCGATGGCTTCTATCGGCGTGGATTGAAGGTAAGGCGTGAGGGAATCAACGTAGGTGAGATAGCCCACTTTGCGCTCCGCACCGCTGGCCAGGGTCACGGCAGCGTTGCGCTTCGGGGGACTCATGCTGAGCGCCAAATCCGGCTCGAGTTTACGGGCAAGAGAAACGGCACGCATGAAGCCTCGCACCGTTTCCGGTCTCTTGACGCCATACACTCCGCAGGGCAGATCGAGGACACGGAGAAATGATGCATACTGTTGGTCAACAAGCAGACTGATGCGGGCACCGGGAAAGCGCTGCGCCAGAAGGCGGATCGCGGGCAGCATTGCAAGAACATCTCCAAGACGCGTCAGTTCCACCACCAGCAACGAGTGGACGCCCGAGAGGTCGCGCATCTTGCGGAACCGCCCGCTGAACCGCAGAAGATGTATGACAAAGCGAAGAAACACTGTGAAATGGGTGTGTAGTTGCAGGGAAGCTACGGAATTGGCAGTCCAGATTCAATGAAGCGAGAGACACAGGTGCGCCGGCTCAACCTCCCAGCTTCAAGAAGAGACGATGCATCCGTTGAGCGATGATCGTCAGGTCGTATTTTTCTCTCACTCTTCGCAAACCTTTCTGCCGCAACTCATCTCTGAGGCGTTCGTTCTGGGCGAGACGTTCAAGCCCCAATCGCAGACCTTCAACACTCCCCTCCTTGAATACAAGCCCCGCGTCCCCGATAACGTCTGGAATCTCCCCCGAACTCGAGCCGATCACCGGTACCCCGCAGGCCATCGCCTCGACAAGAACACGCCCGAACTGCTCGCGCCAATGCTTGGTGGTTCGTGATGGAAGAACAAGAGCGTCGAACGTCGCATACATGGCAGGTAGATCCGTAGGCAGGACGGGAGGTTTGAATTCTACCCGATCCGTGAGTCGAAGCTCACGCGCAAGGTGTTTCAGGCTCCGGACGGCCGGCCCATCGCCAACAATCACGGCACGAAAATGCCCGGGCAGTAACGCGAGAGCCTCGAGCAGGAGATCAACGCCCTTCCCTTCCACCAGCCTGCCGACATAGCCAACGACAAAGTGTTCATCGCTCACTCGTCGCTCCGTCGAAGAGAACAGTTGCATGTCCACCGGCGGCGGGATAACCGTCGTGGCATTGTAGCCGTGAAGCGAGAAGATCTTCTTTGCTTGATTGTTGAAGACAATCCCATGCGCCGCCCGCTTCAGCACATACGTTTCGATGGATCGATGGAGAAACGCAAGTTTGTAGGGATACCCCTCACGCACGTGGTCAATGTTGCGCCAGGAAGAGAACACGAGTTGTGTTTTCGAGGAAGAACACAACCGCGCTGCTTGAAAGGTTTGAAAATTTTCCGGCTCGGCGTTGATGTACAGGATATGAGGCCGGAATTCTTTCAGATGTGTGGAGAGTGAACGATAGATCAGACGATGCGTTCGAGTTGGAAACAGAACATCACATGAAAAAATATCGTAGCCGGAAGGCTGAACCGGCGGCGTGAACGTAAGCTCGCGAAGACCGTTGAACCAGCGTGCAGGAACAATCAGCCGAAGCGTGACGTCACCGAGTCGCGCCAGCTCATCGTACAGCTTGCGATGGGCGGGTTCAAGGGCATTGTGATCTACAACTAACAGACGCACGTCTTAGCTCAAACTTTTGTAGAGGGAGAGAATCTTTTCAACGGCGTGTCGAGCGCTAAACTGACGGGCCTGCTCAGGACCCCGTCGTTGCAGGTGACGTCGTTGTGCTCCGTCGTCGGCAAGCGAAGCCATGGCCGTGCTCAGCGCGTCCGCATCGCCCGGCTCAACCAGCACAGCAGCATTCCCGGCAATTTCCGGAAGCGAAGCAACCCTGGACGCAATGACCGGCGTGCCGCTCGCAAGCGCCTCCGCCACCGGCAAACCGAAGCCTTCGTACAACGATGGGTACACAAACATCAGCGCACGGCGGTACAGCGCCGGCAATTCGGCATCGGAAACCTCCTGCAGCCAGCACACGTGCCCTGCACGCTGGCGTGCAAGGATTGCTCGCACCGTTTCGTCACTTTTCCATCCTTGCCTTCCAACTAAAACCAACCGTACTTCGTTTCTCAACGATTGCGGCATCCGATCGTACGCTTCGAGTAAACACATGACGTTCTTTCGCGGCTCGATGGTTGCAACGAAAAGGATATACGGTTGCAGCAGATTGTATCGGATCAACACGTCCTCGTCTCGGTCTCCGGCGTGATAAGTGAAGATGGGGGAAACGATAGGATAGATAACATGCACCTTCGATTCCGGTACGGAGAAGAGTTCTACGACGTCCCGTTTCGTGTTGGAAGACACGGCGACGATGGCATCGGCGCGGGCAATGTTGCTGCGTACGTGCTTGCCCCATCGAACCACCCGTCGTTCGACCCATTGCGGAAACCTCGCATACACCACATCGTGGACGGTGATGATTGCCTTGCGGCGTGTCGGCGGTAGCAAAGGATCGGTGCTGTGAAAAATGTCGAAGTCACCCAGCAGTCGCTCGATGCTCGGCGTGCGCACGGTGTTCCAGTACAATCGCTTGAGCTGGCCCGGGACGCGCAGCAGCGAAAGTTCCACGCCCGGCTTGTGGAGAGCCTCGATCCATCGCACGTCAAGCGAGGCTGACCAACCGTGCAACAACCATTGGTGCCCTTCGGTCAGGTTCGTCAGCGCATGCAGCAACTCCGTGGCATAGCGCCGGTAGCCGTGAGGTTTGGTTTGAATGTAGCTGACATCGAACGCAATGCGCATCAGTCACTCACGAATAAGCTCCACATGCAGCGAGCGAATCATGTTGCCGATCTTATGCCCCAGTTTTGTGTAGAAAGTTTTGAAAAGAGTCGAACGAATGACCGGTTTGTCATAGACATCCGGCAGTCTCAGCTTTTCAGCATGCACACTCGAATCGCACAACAAATACGAGGAGCCAAAAGGAAAAATGAGGTACCCCACCGTCTGTATTCGGAACTTCGCTCGCGTGTAGTAGGCCCTTTGTCTGCCGGTTTCGGTGGAAGGGTCAAAGAACTCAAATGAGTTTTCATTGAAGTAATGCTCGTGTGTCGGGTCGAATGACGCGTCCCATGAGTTGTAGTACGGGACGCGAATCGTTACTCGCCCGCCCGGAGCCGTTATCCGGTGTATCTCTTCAAGTGACCGAATAACATTCGGCACATGTTCCAGCACATCAATCATGATCACGTGCTCGAACTGCTGATCTGCAAACGGCCACGGAAAGACAGAAAGGTCGTGCACGCAGTCAACGCCCGGCAGCGGCGCGCGGTCAACGTTGACATACCCGCTCAGAATGTTCCGTCCGCAGCCAAGATGGAGTTTCTTTGTCATCGCTGCACGCTCCGCATCAGAATCGTCCAATTTTTCCCGAGATGATAAGGACCCCGATACTGTTTCAGGTGTTGTTCGATTGCAGGATGGTTCCCGACCAGCACAACCACATCGCAAGGCAGGTTCGCGGGATCGGAAAGGAGTTGTCGCGCCAGATCGTCTTTCGAGTTTTCCTGAACCTCCAGATGCTGCCTGCCGCGCCTCTTCTTCAGCAAAGCAGACCCAAAAATCCATGCCTCACCTCCGCCCGATTCGAGTCCGGCGTAGTACACCGCGCCAAACAACGGATCAACCGACGCGGCCGCAATGTCCCAGGCATCCCGCGGCGGTGGATAGTCGAACCGAACCGGACGAAAACTTTTTCCGCGAAGCTCGACGTGAGACACAAGGTCTCGGTAAAGCGCTTGCATCTGTGCATCTACTTTTTTGAAATGAACTGCATTGTACAGCATCACGCAGAACGCAGCAAAGACGAAAACGGCCGCCCAGTGTCGAGCAGTCCGGCCGCGAGAAAACATGAGGATGACGAACAGGAGGGCGGGAAGTCCGAACCGAACGCCCGCTTCGTACACGCCGAAAAATATCTTGGGCATACCAACCGTCGCGATCAAGGCAAGGCAAGCCGCAACCACAAAGCGACGGTCGATCATCCTTTTGCGTGATTCCGTTACAAGGCGCCAGAGAAATGCTGCCAGCACGAAGAGCCACATCAGATTCAATGCCGTCAACGGCAGCGTGTTGGGGATTGCGTAGCTCTTGACAAACAGAAATATCGGTTTGAAGATGTTTTGTGCAAGTCCCCACAGGGACCACCCTCCTATCTTCTCTCCTTCCGGCGGCACGCTGAAAGCATACCACGCAAGGCACACCACCGAGGGAACGAGTGCGAGAAGAAACAGCCGGAGGTTCCTTCGCGACGCCTCCTGTGCGAGCATCGCTCCCGCAAGTGCCATAGTCAGAAGCGCGAACGCCATCAGATGCGCAAAGTACACGAGAAGCAGGAGCAGGCTGAGCACAACGAACTGGCGATTCGACATCTGATTCACGCGCGGCACGAAGGAGGCAAGAACGATTAGCGCGAGGATGAGACCGACAAGAAATCCATTCGCCCCGAAGAAATAGATATTGAAGGCGTACGGAAATCCAATGTACGCCGCGGGACTCTCAGCGCCGCCGGACATCGCTTTCACACAATGCCGCACCGCCCACGGGAACGCCGCGACGCAGAGGGAGATCACTATCTTGCCGCACACCTCAAGCGGAAAGAAGAAGCTCAGCATCCACACCGGTCCCACAAAGCCAAGGTTGGGCACCGGTGCCGCTGCTAACTCATACCTATTGCTGAACATCGGCTCCGACAAAGCCCGCATGATACGAACCTCGTAGAGCCAGATGGGATAATCGAAGAGCGGAAGAAATCGAAACGCCCACACGACAAGGAGGTTGCCGACGGTCAGAAGCATCGCGACGAGCACAAGCGGATTGCGTTGGATACGCTCAACCATGACACACTTCCTCGTACACCTGAAGTGTCTGATCTGCAATGTGATCCCAACTATACGCTTCGGCAGCACGACGAGCATTCGTGGAAAGCGCAGCACGCTGTTGTTCGTCTGCCGCCAGGGTCATCACGTGTTCGGCAATGTCCTCGGCATCACGACGAATGAAGAACCCGTTGTGGCCCTCGCGAACCAATTCTTCGGTTCCGTTCACCTTCGTGACAAGCAGCGGCAGGCCAGAGGCTGCCGCCTCGAGCGTTGCAAGCGAGAATGCTTCGTAGTACGTGGGAAGAAGAAATACATCGCTTGCGGCATAGTACCTTTCGATGTCACGAACCGCCCCGCAGAACATCACGCGGTCGGCAACACCGCTCTGCATCGCCTGTCGCTGGAAGACGTTTGCGCGATCGGCACCCACCACAAGCAGTCGCGCTCGAATGTGTTTCATGAGTAGGAGAGCACCAATGCCGTAGGCCAGGCCCTTTCGTTCAAACTCATTCGCGACAAGAATCATCACAAACTCGTCGGGCTGAATGCCGAGGCGCTTTCTCATATCCGGACCGACTGTCTGTTTCATTGTGGGATGGAATCTCTCGATATCCACGCCATTGGGAATGACGCAGATATCCGCTTCGCTCAATCCATACCACTCCATCAGTTCTTGTTTCACTCCCGAAGAGACGGCGATGACTTTCTTGAAGCGGCGCTTCCCGTAGTTCTTTCGCTCAAGAAAAAGTCGGAAAGCATCGGCAATCCCCCAATTGGAAAACTGCGTACGTCGAGCATGCATGCGTGCGGCCTGCATCGCTGCTTTGTGACAGCTTTGCGCCGTAATGATGTCCGAACCAAGAATGTTGCCATGGGAGTGTGTGACATCGTACGAGCCGCGAGCGAGACTTTTTCCGCCTGCATACGCAAATGATGCAAGTCCCAGAGTTCCGAAGGAGTTCAACGCGTGTACTCTGTGAAATTTTATTCGCTCGTGTATAGAATGTGTGGGAAGCTGCGCGCAATGAAAGGAAACGTTGTGTCCCTTCTGCGCGAAGCGCATGCACAGTTCCGCCGCCGCTCGCGCTACTCCTTTGTCTCCTCCGAACTCGAAAAATGCCATGCCGATGTTCATAACGCAGAGGGATTTGTTTCGGCAGCGTGACCTCTTGTCGCCGTAAAAAGCCCAAGTACTCCCTCAACTCGTCTGCCGAGCCGACCTAACCATTCTGCGTCGCCTCGTGTTAGCGGCTTCATGATGCGCAGCCCGAGAAACAAAAGCACCAGAAAAACCATACCGTTGAGAAGGAATGTTGGCAGGGACTGATCCGGCATGAGGCTGTGACTCAGGAATGCCGCAATGCCTGAAGCAAGCGTAAGCTTCAACCAGAAAACCGCCTGCACGCGGTTTGGCGAGATTCGATACACCGCCAGAGCGCCGAGCGTGTTGACAAGAACGTTTGCGCATCCGCCGGCGATAACAGAGCCGACAGCCCCCATGCGAGGAATCAGCACCGTGTTCAGCACAACATTGGTCAGGGCGGCAGCGATGCCAAACGACACAACAGTTCCCACGCGACCGCGCGCGAGCAAGTACTCGGCGTTCTCGGGTCCGCCAAACAGCCGCGACGCGACACGAAATGCCAGGATTCCCACCACGAGCGATGCGGCTGCGCCGTAATCGGGCGAGTACAGAATGCGCAGCATGGCGTCAGCATTCCAGATCATGAAAGCATAAAGCGGTACAGTGAGTAACGAGATGATGCGGATCGAAAACGCGTAGAAGCGATCCATCACGTCGCGGTTCTCTACGGCAAGACGCGCAAACGTAGCAAACATCACTCCGCTCAATCCCACTGTCATTGCCATGGAAGCAAGCTGAGCGACCGAGTACGCAACGTCGTACAGGCCTGTCTGTGCGCGGTCGGGATGAAGGTTCGCAAGAAGCAGCACGTCGCCCTGTCTGCCCAGAACGAAGTCAACAAGCGTATTGATCCAAAACAACGCACTGAAGGAAAGAATGGGCCGCATCTCTACCGCCCGCACGGCACCAAAGCATGTGGGCCGAGAAAGGGCAACGTATGCCAATACATGAAGAATGCTCGTTCCCAGAAACACAAGAAAGAGACGTTCGACGGTGAGCGTGTTGGTCATGAGCCAGAGGACTGCACCAAGCTCAATCGTTCTCACAACCAGATTGATAAGAGCGGTAACTGCGGTCTGAAGGCGGGCCGTGAGAACCATTGCCAACAACGGCACAACCGCTCGTACACCCGTGAAGAGGATGACGGGAGCCAGAATGTGGCGGTTAGCATCCAGAAACGGTACGGACACGAACCGGACAAACACAGAAAAAACCAGCGTCACGACGGCAAACAGCCCAACGCGCAGGAGCAACACCCTACGAAGAAGAAATCGGGCCTGTTGGTCGGCGTGTTCCTGGGCGAGCTGCGGAATGAATTTGTTCAGAGAGGTCTCCAGCCCCAACGAGCACAACACAATCAGGAGCTGGGTAATGCTGAAGAGTCCGACGAACCGTCCGTTTTCTTCAACGCCGAGGCCGCGCGCAATCACCACCGAGGTAAGATACATCAGAACATATTCGAGTATCCTGCCGGCGTGGTTCCAGAGAGCGCTTTCGAAGATTCGTCGGGCGTTGGACATTATGAGAAAGGCAGAGCAAAAAGGTTGAGGCAATATACTTTGATTTGGTAGAATTTCAAATTGCTTGGAAGGGGCATTCTTCATATCTTGACTCTGGAATCTCTCGAGCGGCGGGTACGAGAGAGTTTGTGCAGCTCAACTCAAACGTACACGCGTCGCAAGAAGGAATCGGAGAGGTGCAGGAGTGGCTGAACTGGCACGCCTGGAGAGCGTGTAACCCTTAACGGGGTTCGTGGGTTCGAATCCCACCCTCTCCGCTCAATCTATCACGACCCATTCCCCCTGAGCGCGAACATGAAGACGCTCTGCCGAACTGTTGCTGCGGTTGTCTGTAGTCTCGCCGTGTCCTTGTCGTTCGCCAACCCGACGGTTCACGTCATCACACTGGATGCGACCATCAATCCTGCAACGGCGGATTACATCCACACCTCCATCGAGCGCGCGTCCGCGCAGAAGGCAGAGTGCCTGATCATCCGACTGAACACTCCCGGCGGATTGTTGAAGTCCACGCGAGTAATTGTGACGGACCTGCTTTCCTCTCCCCTCCCCGTGATTGTGTATGTCGCCCCGGGCGGTTCTCAAGCAGCCTCCGCCGGCACGTTCATCACGCTGGCCGCGCATGTCGCGGCAATGGCACCGGGAACCAACATCGGGGCGGCACATCCGGTAGGCATTCAGGGCGGCGAAAAAGATTCCATCGTGAACGAAAAGGCCACCAACGACGCGGCGGCCTTCATTCGCACCATCAGCGAAAAACGCAAGCGCAATGTGCAGTGGGCGGAAGAGGCCGTTCGCAAAAGCCTCTCGATCACAGAATCCGAAGCGCTGAAGCAAGGCGTCATTGACCTCATCGCGCCAACCGTCACCGCCTTGCTCGACTCGATTGACGGAAAGCGGGTTGACCTTGACGGCACGACCCACATCTTCGGTACACGGAATGCAGACGTCAAGGAATTTGAAATGGGATGGAAGCATCGCCTGCTCGATCTTCTCAGCGATCCGAATATCGCCTATATCTTTTTCTTGTTGGGGATTTACGGATTGATGTTCGAGTTGTACAACCCCGGTTCGATCCTCCCGGGAGTCGTCGGCGTAATCGCCATCATCATTGCATTGTACTCGCTGCACACCATGCCGATCAACTATGCCGGACTTGCCCTGATTCTCTTCGGCATCATTCTGTTCATCGCAGAAATCAAAGTGACCAGCTACGGCTTGCTGACCGTCGGCGGCATCATCTCGCTTGCCCTCGGCTCCATCATGCTGATTGATTCCGACTCTCCCTTAGAGTTCGTACGCATCTCGTGGAGCGTGATCATCCCCGCGGCACTCGTGACGGCGGGGTTCTTTGCGTTCGCGGTGGGAATGGGTATCCGTGCGCAACGGAGAAAGCCGACGACGGGAATCGAAGGAATCATCGGTGCGACCGGCGAAACACTCTCGACGCTCAATCCCGACGGCCAGGTGCGTGTGCATGGGGAAATCTGGCGAGCAACGAGCGAAGAGGGGAAGATCGCAGCAGCGACGCCCATTATCGTGACAGGAGTGGAAAATCTCACGTTACGTGTGAGGAAGTCTGCGCAGGCTCATGCAAGCTCGCGAGGCAAATCATCATTAACAACTTGAACACGAGGTGAACTATGGAAGCGTATGGCGTCTTTCTCTTTGTTCTTATCCTCTTCGTTCTCATTATTCTCGCCAATGCCATTCGCATTTTGCGGGAGTACGAACGCGGCGTCGTGTTCCGTCTTGGCCGGCTCATCGGCGTGAAAGGCCCGGGTCTTATCCTGCTGATTCCCATTGTTGATAAGATGGTCAAAGTAAGCCTGCGAACGGTGGTGATGGACGTTCCCCCTCAAGACATCATCACCCGCGATAACGTCTCGATCAAAGTCAATGCAGTCGTGTACTTCCGGGTGATCCAGCCCGACAAAGCGATTGTCGAGGTCGAGAATTATTTGTTCGCGACGTCTCAGTTGTCGCAAACAACGCTGCGCAGCATTCTGGGTCAATCAGAGCTTGATGAACTGCTTGCCGAGCGCGAGAAGATCAACCAGAAGCTCCAGCAGATCATAGATTTCCAGACGGAGCCGTGGGGAATCAAAGTATCGAACGTTGAGGTCAAGCACGTCGACCTGCCCACGGAGATGCAGCGCGCGATGGCCCGCCAGGCAGAAGCCGAGCGCGAACGTCGCGCAAAGGTCATTCACGCCGAAGGCGAATATCAAGCATCCCAGCGTCTGGCCGATGCAGCCCAGGTGATCGAACGACATCCCACGGCACTGCAGCTCAGATTCCTGCAAACGCTCACAGAAGTCGCCTCGGAAAAGAATTCGACCACCATCTTTCCCGTTCCGATTGATCTCATCTCGCCGTTCCTCGATATGGCGAAGAAGAACAATAAGAAGTGAGGGTTGCCGGGCATGGGCGGCTCCGACGTGACCTCGGAGCCGCGCCCGCTTGTTTTTTTCTTTTCCAGAAGGAAATCCGTACCATTTGCGTAGCTGAACGACGGTTTTCCTTTGGCCATGAACGCTCTTCTCTACGGTCACAATTCCGATGAACACATCGTTGCCGTCCACCAGAAGGACGACCGGACGATGCGGGTGTATTTTCGTGAAGGAGATACAGTCCGCTTCGAGGATGCACCGTTCTTTCCGTTCTTCTTTCTCGCCGACAAACAACTCCTCGACGGCTTCTCACACAAACACTGGATCAAGAAGCTCGAGGGCAAGGCTTACTATCAGCATATTTGCGCGTTCGAGGAATGGGGAACGATGTGGGAAGCCGTCCGCTTCATTCTCGATCGCCACGGCAGGCTGTACAATCAACGCAAAGAGTCGTACACCGAACTGGAGGACATCCTTCTCTACGCCGACCCGGTGACGCAGTACCTGATGCAGAGCGGAAGAACGCTTTTTAAAGGGATGAAGTTTGAGGACATCTACCGCATGCAGCTGGATATCGAAACGTACGCGGGAGGCATGCATCGTTTCAGTAATGCAAACAGGTCGAGCGATCGCATCATCCTCATCGCCCTTTCGGACAACCGCGGCTGGCAGGAAATCATCAGCGGCAAGAAGAAGACCGAGAAGGAGATGCTGACGGAACTTGTGCGGCTGATTCGAGAGAAGGACCCGGACGTCATCGAAGGTCACAACATTTTCAACTTCGATCTCCCCTACATCCTGAAGCGCTGCGAGCTGCACAACGTGCCTTTCGCCATCGGCCGGGACGGAAGCACACCGCGCGTGTTCGACACGCGGGCCTCCTATGCCGATCGCGCGTTCGAGTATACTGCCGCAGAGATCGCCGGACGGCATGTGATTGATACCATGCTGCTGGTGCAGACCTACGACATGACCAAGCGCAACATGGAAAGCTATGGCCTGAAGTACGCTGCCCGTTACTTCGGCATTTCGTCTCCCGATCGTACCTACATCCCCGGGAACAAAATTTCGTGGTATTGGGACAACGACGTAAAGACGTTGATGGCCTACGCATTGGATGATGTGACCGAAACGCGCAAGCTCAGCGATCGGCTTTCGGGAACCACATTCTATCTTACCCAGATGCTTCCCATGAGTTATGGGCAGGTAGCGCGGATCGGGTCAGCAGCTAAAATCGAGAGCCTTCTTGTCCGCGAGTACCTCCGCGCACGGCACGCGCTTCCTCGACCACGTGTCGGCGTTCAGACGACGGGCGGCTACACCGACATTTTCGTGACCGGCATTCTCGGACCTGTCCTTCACGTCGATGTCGAGTCCTTGTACCCCTCCATCATGATCAGCAAGCAGATCGCCCCCGCCTCCGACGTCCTCGGGGTATTCCAACAGTTGCTGAAAGTACTCACGGCATCGCGCCTTGAAGCGAAGCGACAGATGCAAGGAGCGCGTGGCAATGATGAACGCTCACGGCTTGATGCCCTCCAGTCCTCTCTCAAGATTCTCATCAACTCCTTCTACGGGTATCTGGGGTATGCCCGCGGCCTGTTTAATGACGTTGAACAGGCAGACGTTGTAACAACGACGGGACAGGAACTGTTGCGTCGGATGATTGACTTCATCCAATCCGAAAAGGGAACGGTGATTGAAGTTGATACCGACGGAATCTTTTTCGTCCCTCCCCCTTCTGTGCGCACTGAGGAGGAGGAAGGAGCGTTCGTGGAACGTCTCTCGGCGTTGATGCCGGAAGGCATCACGGTGGCGCTCGATGGCCGGTACCAGAAGATGTTAAGCTACAAGATGAAGAACTACGCGCTGTTAGAATATGACGGTACCCTTCGCATCAAAGGGTCGTCGCTCATTTCCCGCAGCATCGAACGTTTCGGCCGCCAGTACATCCGTCAGTGCATCGAGTGTTTGCTGAAAGAGGATATCGCGGGACTGCACCGGCTGTACATTCAGTACCGCAATGCTATTCTCGAGCATGCGCTGGACGTGCGGGACTTCGCGCGGACAGAAACCCTGAAGGACTCGCTTGCCGATTACGAACGCGGAGTGCAAAGCGAGCGACGGAACAAGAGCGCTGCCTATGAAGTTGCCAGAGCAACGGGCCGGAACTACAGGCCGGGGGATTCCATCTCGTATTACATCACCGGCGACGATCCCAACGTGAGGACTTTCGAGCATTGCAAACCTATCGCCGAATGGAACCCCAACTTCCCCGACGAGAACTCCGCCTACTACGTGCGCAGGCTTGACGAGTTCTCCGAGAAATTCAAAGAGTTTTTTGAGCCAAAGGATTTCCGGAACATCTTCTCGCCCGAGGACCTGTTCCCCTTTTCACCGGAAGGGATAAAAATCATTACCCGCCGAACGCTTGCCGCAGCCCGAGCAGAGGCCGCAGCTCCGGCCGATGAACGCCTCTGGGTGGAAGACGACGAAAATAGATAACGAAAGTTCGCCGCTTGCGTTTATCAATCCTGTTTGCTAATATACGCCCACAGTTCACGCAACACCAGCTGTTTTCGTTCCAAGATTGTCGGGTGTGGAGAGGGGCAGGTGGCGAGCGCATCTCTGCCGAAACAGTAGCCACACTGCACGGTACTCTTTGCTGAGAGAAGCGTGCGCGGGCAAATGGTGTTACTCATTTGTTCCACAACTAAAGGTTACTCGCGTATGGAAAAGGGTACCGTGAAGTGGTTCAACAACGCGAAGGGCTACGGCTTCATCAAGCGCGAGAGTGGCGAAGACCTCTTCGTCCACTTTAAGTCGATTGTTGGTGAAGGCTACAGGACTCTCAAGGAAGGAGAGACGGTCCAGTTCGAGGTTGAGCAGGGTGCCAAGGGGCTGCAAGCGGTCAAGGTCACCAGAACGAGTTCGTGATCGAGGGCGGTCGCCTTCTTCGGAACATTGACCCGATTCAATCCCTTCTCCATCGAGAAGGGATTGCTGTTTCGATGGAGAGATTCAGTTTCGGTGTTCGGCGGCCCAGCGTTTCACATACTCGACAATTTCCTTCGTCGAAGCTCCGGGCGTGAAAAGTTCACCCACACCCATCTTCTTTAACTCTTCGATATCCTGCTGCGGAATGATGCCGCCGCCGAACAGAAGGACATCGTGCAGCCCTTTGTCTTTGAGAAGCGACACGATCTTCGGAAACACGGTCATGTGGGCCCCGCTCAAGATGCTGACGCCGATGGCATCCACATCTTCCTGGAGCGCCGCTTCGACGATCATGTCCGGAGTTTTTCGCAGCCCGGTGTAGATAACTTCCATTCCGGCATCGCGGAGCGCTGCAGCCACCACCTTTGCCCCGCGATCATGCCCATCGAGTCCGACTTTGGCAACGAGTACTCTGATCTTGCGCGCCATAGGTTATCGCGTTTCGTGATTCAATTGAGTTTGAAACAGTCGTAGTCTTGCGTAGAACTTCGCAAGCGGAAAACCGACAACGTTATAGAAGCAGCCCTCAATGCGCGTGACGAACACTGCCCCGTAATCGTCCTGAATACCGTATGCGCCCGCTTTGTCCATCGGCGAGCCGCCTCTGACATACTCGGCAATTTCCTCGTCCGGCAGTTCGCGAAACGTAACACGCGTCTCCTCGTAGTCCGTCGTCCATCTGCGCGTGGGCATGTCCACCAACGCGAACGCGGTGATAACGCTGTGGGTCTTGCCGCTCAGCAAGCGCAGCATTCGATGGGCATCGGCTTCGTCTTCCGGTTTGCCGAGCAACTGCCCATCAAGCACCACAATCGTATCCGCCCCGATGATGATTCCTTGCTGCACATGTTCTTCGACCGCCTGCGCCTTCTTCAACGAGAGCCGGATCGCATTCTCCACCGGGGTCTCATCACGTCTGAAATCCTCTTCAACATCGGCCGCAATTACAGTCGGCTCAATGCCGATTTGCCGCAGCAAGCTCATTCGCCGCGGCGACTTCGAAGCGAGGATCAAAGGTTTGAGGAGATGCATGAACCAACTCATCCAAAGAAAAAAAGCGACACACCGTATCGCTTTTCTTCACACCAGACGAGTTGCGGAACGAACATCATCGGAACATCGCTTTGATGCTGCCCCATGTTCGGCGAACGTCGCTCGTTCTGTGGCTCACCGTGATAGGCCCGTAATAAATCGGCGCCGCATTGTTCGCAAACAGTACTTTGAGACGATACTGGTAGACGCTCTCCAAAATGCGGAAGGCAGTATCATCAACATACTCATATGACTCGTTATTCCCCCTCGGTTGAATTTCCGCAAGCTGGATGAACGAACCGCTGGGGCCAGCCTTCCGCTCAAGAACATACCGCACAACACCGCTTTCGTCCTCGCTCAACCATCGAATCGTAATCGTATTGCCGTCGCTTCTACCATTCAAACTTCCTTCCTTCACAACTCCACCAAATGCACTCGTAGTAAGAAGCACTGTGGCGATTGTAAGTATGGAGTGCTGAAGTTTCATGGTCATTGGTCACATGGATGGTTCGGAAGGAATATACTCCCACCTGCCGTCAAAATCAAGCACTTTTTTGTTGTAACGCATGTTGGGTAACAAGCAGTGCTCTAAAGTACCTTCTCCGCGGAAGAAATGCCCGGATGGAGCGAAGGACTGCTCTGATAGACCTGGGGTGTGTACCGACGTTCAAGCAGCCCTTGACATGTGAATGAAGTTGCCTCGGCCAGTTCAGGCCGGCCAAGGTTGCAACTGTTACCAGCTCACGTTCCGCCAAGGTGAGCCCCGAGCGAGAGAGAACTTTCCCGTAGCCGTCTTCGATCATCCATGCACACAGGTCAGGATGCAAGCGCTGCATAGCCGCAACCAGGTCGGCGTACTTGGAGCCGTACACGCGCCGACAGGTGTCAATCCCAAGCCTCTTGCGTTGATGGAGGGTCGATCGGCCATTGCTGCTGGGGCGAACCTGTGTCTTGGGCCGGGTTTCGTTGAAGGCTCTAAGACCCTCAATTGTTGCAGGGTAGCCAGCGAAGAGATGCACCTGAAGCAACGTCTCAATGATTTTGGTGGCGGGAATCCGCGACAGAGCTTTCGCCTTGAACATCGCGCGGAGCTCGATGTGCCTGCCGAGCGCCGCGAGAAGAGAGATGCGTGCAAGAAGTTTCGTCTCCGATAGATTCACAAGTAGGAACTGAACTGATGAAGGAATGAAAAAGCCTTGCGTTGGTGTGCAAGGCTTTGTGAGTGCGGAAGGCGGGACTTGAACCCGCACGCCTTTTGGGCGCCACCCCCTCAAGATGGTGCGTCTGCCAGTTTCGCCACTTCCGCAGAACAGTCACTCCAGTGACCGTGGGTGGGCTCGAACCACCGACCCTCTGCTTAAAAGGCAGATGCTCTACCCCTGAGCTACACGGTCGCTCCGTGTGAACTCTACCTCCTCACTTACGACTGAGTCTGGTTCGAGTTCCGTGATCTAAGATATGATTTTTTGAACAGAATTCCCAACGGGATTATTACACAGTACCCGAGAACAAGCAGGATCGGCGCTAACACGAGCGGCAGGAATCCCTCGATGGGTCCCTTTGCCAACGCCACGTAGCCCATAATGATGACGAGAAGACCAACTCCCATGATCATGAAATTCTCTCTGCCAAGCGGCAACGGTTCTTCTTTCTGTGCGCGTTTCTGTTTTCGAATCGCTTTCGCCATAGAGTCCTGTGTGAATGATGAGTGTGAAAATTAAAAGCCCAGCGTTGGGGGGAACGCCGGGCTTGACCATTTGTCTACAACAGTCAGGGGAGAAACTGTCGTAAGGTCACCTATAAATATACGCCTTTCTACGTAATTGTCAAGTAAAAAATTACGATTTATCATAATTTAAGAATTGACAATCAACCCGTCCATAATCTTCACAATCCGATCGGCCTGGCGGGCGAAAGCCTCGTTATGTGTAACAATGACAAAGGTTTGCTGGCGCTCGCGACTCAGCCTCTTGATCAGATCCTGCAGTTGTCTTGCATTCGCCGTGTCCAGATTGCCCGAGGGTTCATCGGCAAGGATGACTTTCGGAGAGTTGACCAAGGCCCGGGCAACGGCAACACGCTGCTGTTCGCCTCCCGAAAGCTTCCCTGGTCGGGCGAGCGCCTTGTCCTGCACTCCCACTTCAACCAGCAGCTCCATGACGCGATCACGAATGGTATCAAAGGAAGCACCCCCAATGAGTGCGGGCATCGCTACATTTTCAAACACCGTGAACTCGGGCAAGAGGTGATGGAATTGAAAGACAAACCCCACATGCCGGTTCCTGAATCGGGCGAGTTTCTCGTCGCTGAATGAGAACACGTCCTCACCATCGTAGCTTACAGTGCCGCTCGTCGGGCGATCGAGTGTACCCAGAATGTGAAGAAGTGTACTCTTCCCGGCGCCGGAGGCACCAACAATCGCGACAATCTCGCCTTTGGAAACCTGCAGACTGATACCGCGCAGCACGCGCAGCTCCTTGCCGTGCGAGCCGGCGATCGGAAAGTTTTTGGTGATGTTCTCTGCCTTGATCATGTGTTCACTCCCAACGGATGGCTTCGACCGGGAACAGCGATGCTGCTCTGCGGGCAGGATAGAGCGCTGCAAGTGAGCTGAGAATCATCGACGCTGAGCCGATCGCCGCGAAGTCCGTCCAACGAATATCAACGGGAATCGCAGAGATGATGTAGACATTGGGGTCCAGGGGAAAGAGGTGATAGGTGATCTGGAGATAACACACGAGCAGGCCCAGAGCCATCCCGAGCACCGTCCCCACCACGCCGACAAAAATTCCCTCAAACATAAACACACGCATCACGCTGCGATTATTCGCGCCGAGCGATTTCAGCACGCCAATATCCCGTCGCTTCTCGATGACACCCATCGTCAGCGAGCCCAACATGTTGAATGTTGCCACACCGATGATCAAACAGAGGATGATGTATGCGCTCCACCGTTCAATCTGCATCACCGAATACAGGTCCTTGTGCAAATCATACCAAGTCATCACCGTGTACCGTGAGCCGATGGACTGCTGTAAGGATCTCTGCACGGCGTCCGACTGGGCAATGTCGTAGGCTCGCACCTCGATGCCGGAAACCGAAGCTGGGTATTGAAAGAGTTTTCGAGCCGCATCCAGCGAGATGTATGCGTAGTAGCTGTCGTAGTCTTTATTGCGCGAGTCGTAGATGCCCACCACGGTGAAGGTACGCATCAAGGGCTGACCATACTGCATCAGAAAGGCATCCACGCCCACAGGGCTAATGACCGTCAGCTCGGTGCCGACGGTTGCCCCCAGGCGGTCGGCCAATGTCAATCCCAGCACGATCCCGGCTTGCTTCCCCTTCTCCGCCACATCGAACGAACCAAGCACGAGAGCATCACGGACACCGGAGACCTGACCAACCGTGGAATCTACCACGCCGCGTACGACGACGACACGATTCTGACCCCGGAGGCTCAGCATTGCTTTGCTTTCGATGTACGGCGACCATGCCCGGATCCGCGCGTCACTGCGGAGCTGCTGTACCAGGCTATCACTCACCACGAACTCCTTTCCGCGCGCAGCAACGATCCGCACATGAGGATCAAATCCTACCAAAACATCGGTCACCACCTTGTTGAAACCGTTAAACACCGAGAGAACAACCAACAGTGCAGCAACGCCGACCGTAATGCCGATGACGGACACGAGCATGATAATATTGATGAACAACGTCTGTTGTTTGGAGCGAAGATATCGCAGCGCTATGAAACGTTCGAAGGACATGTCACGCGAAGCGAATGGCTCTCACCGGGTCAATACGGGATGCGAGAAACGCCGGAACCAGCGAGCAGCAGTAACAGAGGGTGATGCTGATGCCCGAGACAAGAACGAAGAAGTCCACTTTCAACAGAATAGGAACCGATGTCATAAAATAGATGTCGCTCGGCAATGAGAGGAAGCGAAACTTCTGTTCGGCGTAGCACAGCACGAATGCCAGTGCATCTCCTATGAGGGTCCCGACAAGCCCGATCTGGACACCCTGCCGAACGAAAACGGCGATAATTCCCCGCCGGGTTGCCCCGAGGGATTTCAGAATGCCGATTTCCTTCGTCTTTCCGATTACCATCATCAGCAACGTTCCGATAATGTTCACCGTTGCCACGATAATAATCAGGCCGAGAATAATTGGCACGGGCTTCTTCTGGAGTTCGATCCAGCTGAACAGGTTTCTATAATTCTGAAACACGGTTCTCGCGTAATGCGGATACCCGAGCATGGCCTGAATGGTCGGGGCAAGAACGGACGCGCTATCCGCGTGGGTGAGCATGATGTCGTAACCCGTTACCGCATCCCCGTACTGAAAGAGAATCTGAGCATCTTGCAGCGAAGTAAACGCATAGACATCGTCGTACTCTGCCATTCCACTCTCATAGATTCCGGAGACTTTGAATTGCATGACGCGCATCTGGCCGAACTCGCCCGCGCCGCTCGGTCCAAAGACCGTTACCTTGTCGTCCACCTTCACGGCGAGTTTGTTGGCGAGTTTTTTTCCGATCACAATGTTCGCCAGGCCACCGGCCGGCCTGCTGAGAGTGTATTTTCCTTCCACAACAAAGCGGCTCACGAAAGAACCGTCCTTACTCGGATCTACCCCCTTCAACAAGACGCCATCAACGGATTCTGCGGAACGGATGAGAGCCTCGCGGGAGACAAAGGGCTGAACCGATTTAATGAGTGAGGAGGCGCGTTCGATGCGGCCGACGGTTGCTGCAGCATCCAGAAGCGGCTGGCCGGAGAAGCCTGTCACCTGAATGTGGCTGGTGAACCCGATGACCTTTTCGGCAATCTCTTGCTCGAAGCCGCCGAGGACGGCAAGCGCGATGATCAGCGCAGCAGTCCCGAGAGCCACACCGACGATGGCGATGGAACTAATGAAGGAAAGAAATCCTTTGCGGCGTGTCGCCTGAAGGTAGCGTTTGGCTATGAAGGCGGGATACGTCATGCCCGGTCTAACCGCCACCTCGCGTGCTATATTCCATCAAGTATCCCTTGATGAACTCGTCCAGGTCTCCATCCATCACACCATGGACGTCGCTCGTCTCGATGTCGGTGCGATGATCTTTCACCATGTTGTAAGGATGGAATACGTATGAGCGAATCTGGCTTCCCCACTCGATCTTCTTTTTTGTACTTTCGATGGCGCTCAATCGGGCTTCCTCTTCTTCTTTCTTCTTCTGATAGAGTTGCGACTTCAGCATCTTGAGTGCCCGTTCTTTGTTTTGGAACTGCGAGCGTTCTTGCTGACACGCCACGACGATGCCCGTCGGAATGTGCGTAATGCGTACGGCCGTCTCGACCTTGTTCACATTCTGTCCGCCCTTTCCGCCCGACCGATAGGTATCAATCTTCAGGTCGGCAGGATTGATTTCGATCTGGATATCATCCTCCATCTCCGGATAGACAAACACGGATGCAAATGATGTGTGGCGTCGGGCGTTGGCATCAAACGGCGAGATACGTACGAGACGATGCACGCCGCTTTCGGCCTTCAGGTACCCGTAGGCATACTTTCCGACCACTTCCAGGGCTGCACTCTTGATGCCCGCCCCATCCCCTTCTTGCCGATCCACAAGGGCGACCTTGTAGCCTTTTCGTTCGCACCAACGGATGTACATACGCAGCAGCATTTCGGCCCAGTCCTGCGCCTCTGTACCGCCGGCTCCGGAGTTGATGTTGAGAATGCAGTTGCGTTCATCGTCGGGACCGCTGAGCATGTTTCTGAACTCAAGCTCGCCGATGCCCTTTTCCACCTTCTCCAACTCCCGTTCAATCTCCGCTGCAAAGGAGTCGTCGTGCGACTCCTCGGCCAGTTCGATCAGCGAAGAGGCATCATCGAGTGATCGCTTCAGTGATTGCCAGGCATCAATCCACTCCTTCAACGAACTAATGTGCTGCATCACTTTCTGCGCAGCGACGTTGTCGTTCCAGAATGTCGGCGATTCGGACTTCGCCTGGAGTGCGGCAAGTTCCTGTTCCTTTGCATCTAAGTCAAAGATACCCTCGAAGCTCGGCTAAACGCTTCTGGAGTTCTCGGATGCTGGTTTTCTGGTCGTCGAACATTCTACCTCCACCTATCTTATTTCGTGTTCAGTCATGCTGACAAAAATAGCAAACTCCTTTGCGCCGACTTCATTCAGTTGGCGGCAAAGAAACGGCTGGATCTCGGCTTTTCAAGACCTCCGCGGTGCGGTTTCCGCGCGCCCACTCATCATAATTTTTCCTCTATCTCCAACTCCATCCTCAGCATGGCGCTGCTGAGCGTTTTCCCTTGCGCGTCGTTCTTCAACGATTTTGTCCCGCCACCGCCAAGCGACTCGTGCAGCAAGAAATTCAACGCCCACAGATTCGGCAGCTCAAACCGCTCCACCTTGCCGAGCGTAATGCCCTCGAAGTGTTTCTTCACGCGGTCAACCGTCAGATACTTCACGAGCAGCGGATAGTACTCCTGCCTGCGGGCGATGACACCAACGTTGCCGGTATCCCCTTTGTCGCCCGAACGGGCGTGGGCAATATCGATGAGACGAATTTTCATTTCTTCCTTTTCTTTTCCGAACGGCTCCTCCTTTTGATGTCGGCTCCATGAGCACGCTTGTAGGTCTGAATATCAACAAAGCGGCCGCGTGCATCGCGCACGGCATAGAGTTTTGTTCCCGACACGCTGCGGTGTGTTGTTCGCTTGGTCCGTGCCATGATTGATGATCTCCTATGATGGTTTGTGGTTTTATGCGTCGGCAAGCTCGACGATCGGTTTGACAGCACTCTTGGGAATGAGGGCCGGCCAGTAGGCAATCACCTCACTGGGCTTCGGTCGGCCTCCGGCGAAGCCCGTAACCGCCGGAGGTCCGGTGAGGATGAGCGGGGCGAGTTCCATGCCGAACCGCTCCACCGCTTTGTGATCGTGTCCACGAACGCCGATCCTCAGCACCACTTCGTTGATCTCGTTCGGCGTCGTCGCCAGCGGACCGTGGCACGAATTGTAGCCGACAAACTCCGTTCGAATCTCATCAAACTTCAAGCCCAGATCGGCCAGACGCGTTCGAAGAATCTGGTCAGCTGCTTTGGCTTTCTCCAACGCATCGGGCCATGCGTAGGTGAGCGTACCGATTGCGGTGTAGCCGTCGAGATACGACATTGACACTTTGTAGGAATCCGTTGCCGGCCTTCCTTTCACACCGTACATACGTACGCGATTTGGGCCGACATCCTCAAGCCGGATGGTCGTGAAGTCGGCGATGCAGTCGGGTGTAATGTAGTTGGCAGGATTGCCAATCTCATACAGCAACTGCTCTGTTACCGTCTGTCGCGATACCAATCCGCCCGTTCCTTCATGCTTGGTGATGACTACTTCGCCGTCGGGATAGGCTTCGGCAATCGGAAAGCCGATGTGTGCAAGGTCGGGAACGCTGCGCCAATCGGCCGAGAAATTGCCGCCGCTCGCCTGTCCTCCGCATTCGAGAATATGTCCCGCTACCGTGCCGGCTGCAAGCTTATCCCAATCGTCCTGCTTCCATCTGAACTCATAGATCATGGGCGCGAGCGTGAGGCCGGTATCCGTCGTTCTGCCCGTAATCACGATGTGCGCGCCCATTCGCAGCGCTTCCACAATGGGCCATGCGCCGAAGTACACATTGGCACTCATGAGGCGATCACGCACCGCATCGAGGCTCTCGCCCGTTTCCATATTGTCGAGCATGATGCCCTGCCGGCGAAGCTCGTCAATGCGGGGAAGAATGTCGTCGCCGAGGACAGTTCCAATCCTGAGCCCCTTGATGCCTTTCTTGTGTGCCCAGTGGAAGATCGCATCGCGGCACCCTTTCGGGTTCACGCCGCCGCCGTTCGAGATGATTTTGATTCCCTTCTCCAGGCAGACCGGCAGAATGTGCTCGATGATATGCACAAGGTCTTTCGCATAGCCCAGCTCCGGGTTCCGTTTCTTCTGCTTCTGCATGATGGACATCGTGACTTCAGCGAGGAAGTCCATCATGATGTAATCAATCGGACCTTTCGTCACCTGATCGAACGGCGCGCTTTGCAAGTCGCCCCAGAAACCCTGGCCGGATGCGATTCGAATTTTTTCTCTCATATTCTCCAAAGGATTCACCACGAATGTGCACGGAAACGGCACGGATGAACGCGCATCGTCTGTTTGCGATTATCCGCGCAACTTGGTTCGAGGCTCAGCTCGAAGTTTGTCACTCTAATAATCCGTGTCCCTTCCGCGCTTCTTCCGTGTTCATCCGTGGTTCATTCTGAGCAGGGGGATCAAGCCGCAACCGCTTTGTACCCATAACACAAAATCCCCGCCCTCCCATCTTCCTGAATCTTGCGGAACACAAGCCTCACCTTCTGACCGATCTTCAACTCATCAATATCTGCGTCGGCGATCTGGGTCGTGACCCGAACGCCGTCGTTCAACTCAACGATACCGACAGGAAAGGGAATTTCTTTCGAAAATTTCTCCGACGCAACACGAACGACGGTGAACGTTACCAGGGTCCCCTCGTCGCTCAACTTCACCGCCTCGAACTTCTTCGCCTTGCACTTCGGGCAGACGTGGCGCGGCGGAAAACTCACGTGCCCGCACGAGATGCACTTGCCCGCCTCGAGCCGGTATCGCTGAGGGATCTCCCGATGATATCGTGCTGGAATCATATTGCCTCCAGAATATGGATAACACAGCTGGCACCAGTGCCTCCCATGTTTTGCGCCATCCCCACGCGCGCATTTTTCACCTGGCGCGCCCCGGCCGTGCCGCTGAGTTGTTCATAGAGTTCAATGATCTGCGCAATGCCGGTGGCCCCAACCGGATGGCCCTTCGATTTCAGTCCTCCGCTGGTGTTGACGGGAATCTTGTTGCACTCGATGGACGTCCACCCTTTTTCCGCTGCTTCGCCGCCTTTTCCTTTTTCAAAGAACCCAAGGTCTTCCGTCACCACAATCTCGGCGATCGTGAAGCAGTCATGCACCTCAACCAGGTTGATGTCGCTCGGCTTTTTGCCCGCCTGCTTGTATGCTTTCTCTGCCGCCTTGACGACGGAGTTCAATGTGGTGACGTCCCTCCTGCTGTGGAGCGCAATCGTGTCGGATGCTTGCGCAGAGGCAGCTACCCGAATCAGATTCTTCTTCAACTGCCTGGCAACATCCACCGAGGCAACGATCACCGCTGCGGCTCCATCGCTCACCGGCGAGCAATCGAGCAAGCGAAGCGGATCGGCTACCATCGTTGACTTCATCACCTGCTCAGCCGTCACTTCCGAACGAAACTGCGCGTTCGGATTCTTTGCACCGTTGCGATGGTTCTTCACGGCAACGGCAGCAAGCTGCTCGCGGGTCGTTCCATAGCGCTCCATGTGTGCCCGTGCGATCATCGCATACAAGCCCGGGAACGTAATCCCGTGGTACACCTCGTACTCCTGGTCGGCGGCAGTAGCCAGCGTGTCGGTGATATCTGCGCCATCGGTCATCTTTTCAACCCCCCCGGCCAGCACGATGTCGCTCGCGCCGGAGGCAACTTCGAGATACGCCTGTCGAAACGCTGCACCCCCCGAAGCGCAAGCGGATTCGACATGTGTAGCAGGAATCGGGGTGACACCAAGATAATCCGCCATGACGGCACCAAGATGTTCTTGTCCGACAAACAATCCGGGCGACATTGCCCCGACGTACATCGAGTCAATGTGATCAACACCGGAGTCTTCAATGGCTTTCAATGCGGCTTCGACGAAGATGTCTCGGATAGATTTATCCCACAATTCGCCGAACTTCGTCATGCCCGCCCCAATGACAACAACGTCTCTCATGGTGGGCCTCCTTAGTCGTTCAGTCTGATTTTGCGGCGGAACTTCGCGTACTCGCCGTAGTTGAGATGAATCTTGTCTTTGTCCAACATCTCACGGACTTTGGGCGCGCGGTCCTGTACCTTGGTGATTTCATCAGTGACGCGAAAGATGAAGCCATCGCTGCCGGCACCGGAACCGAACGACACCATGAAAATCAGATCCCCGGGTTTAGCAACATCCAGAATCGCCGTCAGTCCGGTCGGCGAGGAGCCGGAGTAGGTGTTGCCCATCCACGGCACCAGCCAGCCCGTTTCGATCTGCTCCTTCCTGAATCCCAGCCGCTTGCCCACCTCCATTGGGAACTTGCCGTTGGGCATATGAAAGACCGCGTGGGTGAAATCCTCCGGCGTCATCTTCGATTTTTCCAACAGCGCTCGTCCGGCACCCATGATATGGCGGAAATACGCCGGATCGCCGGTGAACCGCCCGCCATGCCGCGGATAGGCCTCGCCCTCGCGCCGCCAGAAGTCGGGCGTGTCGGATGTGTACGAGTGTGTGAAAAGAATCTCCGCCACTACGCGTTCACGCCCCATGATGAACGCAGCGCCACCCGCTGAGGCAGAGTACTCGAGCGCATCACCCGGCGCGCCCTGCGAAGTGTCAGCACCGATGCCCATCGCGTACTTCATCTCGCCCGCCTTCACGTGACTGTAAGCGACGTACATCGCTTCGCTTCCGGCTTTGCATGCAAACTCGTAACTCGCCACATGCACATGCGGACCGATACCGAGTGCATCAATCAGGATCGTTCCGCTCGGTTTCACTGCGTAGGGATGGGATTCGGAGCCGATGTAGACCGCTCCGATGTCTTTCGGATCAATCTGCGCGCGGCGGAGTGCATTGCGCGCCGCCGCAACAGAAATCGTGATCGTGTCCTCGTCCTGTCCGGGAACCGTTTTCTCGAACAGTTGTAGTCCTCTTGTGACCGCCACGGGGTCTGCGCCCCACTGCTGGGCAATCACTTCTGTCTTGATGCGATACCTCGGGAGGTATGCGCCGTACCCGACGATGCCAACCATATGACCTCCATGAGTAAATGAAAGAATGGTTGATTTGGGTTTTCTTGATTCATAGAGCTTCAGCGCCCAGGTTTTTTCACGAATGCGGTTGTCTTATGATGCCGCACGCGTTCATCTGCGGTGATTTCCCTTCAAATCGGGATGCCTTCCCTTTGCACTTCTTCGAAAAAGAAAGAATGCAACTTGACGTTCATCTCTGCCTCATGCAAGTCGTACGACACCGGAGAAAGCAGAATTCCATAGTCGTCGAGAATTTCAGCCGTCACTTGCGCAATCTTGTCGTTCACATCGTTCTTCTTGTCCTTCACAAGAATAAAGATGTCAATATCGGAATCCTTGCGCGCATCACCTCGGGCTTTTGAGCCAAAAAGAAGAAGGGAAACACGCTGCTTGCCTAACAACTTCTTCAGTCGCCGCGAGAACGCAAGGATTGCAGCGCGTTCATTCTTCAGCAATTTTAGCTCGGAAAACTTCTTCTTCCGAATTGGTTCCGTCCAACGACTGTAGTAGTACACGCCGTACATTTTTCACACGACCCTTATGTGCAACTCCCGCAACTGCTTCTCATCCACTTCGCTCGGGGCTTCGTCCATCAGCGACATGGCGCTTGCGGTCTTCGGGAAAGCGATTACATCCCGCAGTGATTTGCTTCCGGTCAGCAACATGACAATGCGATCAAGGCCGAAGGCAATGCCGCCGTGCGGCGGCGCGCCGTACCTGAACGCGTTGAGCAAAAAGCCGAATCGCTTCTCGGCTTCTCCCGCGTCTATCCCTAATAAACGAAAAACTTTTGTCTGAAGCGCAGGGTCATGAATGCGAATGCTTCCTCCGCCCAACTCATTTCCATTCAATACCATATCGTATGCACGCGAGCGCGCCTGCTGCGGCGTTGTTTCCAGCAAGTCAACATCCTCCGCCATCGGGGAGGTAAAGGGGTGATGCATCGCCTCGTACCGTTTCTCTTCGTCATTCCACTCGAACATCGGGAACTCCGTCACCCATAACAAGTTCCACTTCGATTCGTCGATCAGATTCAGTCGCTTCGCCATGTCGAGACGCAGCGTGCCGAGCACCGAATACGCCTTCAGCCACGCATCTGATTGGAACAGCATCAGGTCGCCCTGCCTAGCTCCCATCTCAACAGCAATTTTCTTCATCAGGTCGTCGCCAAGAAATTTACCGATGGCCGACTCCAACCCATTCTCCGTCCATTTGATGTAGGCCAATCCCGCGCCGCCAATGGACTTCGTGTAATCAACGAGATTGTCCATCTGGTTGCGGGTGAATGACGCACCACCCGGCACAACGATGCCCGCTACCACTCCGCCCTTCGCGACGTTTTCGGCAAACACCTTGAACCCTGACCCCTGAGCCAGATAGTTCAACGTCGTGATCTTCATACCGAACCGTGTATCCGGTTTATCGCTGCCGTAGCTCTCCATCGCTTGCCTGTACGTGAGTCGGGGCAAGGGCAAAGGAATCTCGACGTCCAGCAGTTCTTTGAAGATGCGAGCCATCATGCCTTCGGCGATGCGCTGCACATCGGACTCATCCACGAACGACATCTCGACGTCAATCTGCGTAAACTCCGGCTGACGATCGGCACGAAGGTCTTCGTCGCGGAAACATTTCGTGATTTGAACGTAGCGGTCGAAGCCTGCCACCATCAGAATCTGCTTATAGGTTTGCGGAGATTGCGGCAACGCGTAAAACTTTCCCGGATGCACGCGGCTCGGCACAAGATAGTCCCGCGCCCCTTCGGGCGTGCTTTTCATCAGCATCGGTGTTTCGATTTCCAGAAAGCCGTGCTCGTCGAAGTATCGGTGAATCACCTGGTAGAGTTTGTGGCGGAAGATCAGATTCTTTTGCAGGATCGGCCGCCGCAGGTCGAGATAGCGATACTTCAGGCGCAAGTCTTCGTTGGTCTCGATCTCATCCTCGATGGGAAACGGAGGCGTCTCGGCTTTGCTCAGAATGGTCAGCTCATGCACCATTACGTCAATCTCGCCTGTGGCAAGCTCGGGGTTGACCGTACCTTCAGGGCGGCGCTCCACTTTGCCCGACACGGAGATGACATACTCGCTTCGCAGCGAACCTGCCAGCTCATGAACAGCGGCGTTCGTTTGCGGATTAAACACGACCTGCGTTTTTCCGTACCTGTCCCGGAGGTCAATAAAGATGACACCGCCCAGGTCGCGCCGGGTATCCACCCAGCCCGCGAGTGTGACCGTTTCGCCAATGTGCTGTATGCGCAACTCCCCACACGTATGTGTCCGCTTCCTGAATGCCGCCAACGATTAACTCCACTGTGTCAGAAGGAACAAAATGAAGGCGGGACATCATCCCGCCCGGCCAATGCTATCCGATTTTCAATGATGTGCACCGCTTCTGTTGCTCAGAAGATAGACAAAAGACGAGTGAGTATCAATTGCGGTTCAACCACACGAAGCGTATCATTCATCTGAAACGAAGGAGCCGGGCAATGCAAATAACCGACGAGAAGCTGAAGACCTACGATGACTACGCAAAGCTGCCGGAGGGGGCGTCGTGCCAACTCACTGGAGGAGAGATCATCACCTCACCAGCGCCTGACCTGTTCCATCAAGCAGTTTCCCGGAACATCTTTCTTCAGCTAAGCGCGTTCATCGCAGGGAAAAACCTTGGCGAGTTGTTCTACGCTCCTATTGATGTGCTATTTACCGAGCACGAGACATATCAGCCTGATATCATCTTTGTTGCTGCCGGACGCAAACACATTCTCAAAACCAATTACATTGAAGGCGCACCGGACCTCATCGTCGAAATCCTTTCAGCAACCACCGGCTATTACGACCTGGCAACGAAGAAAGATGTTTATGAAGCTCACGGCGTGAAGGAGTACTGGGTTGTTGATCCGAAGGGGAAAACGATTGAAATCTTTGAAAACGTCAATGGAAGGTTCGTTTCAGTCGCGAAAGAACGAGAGACCGGAGCCGTGACCTCACGGCTCTTGCCGGAGTTGACGATCAATGTAGAGGATGTGTTTCGAGCGTGACGCGTCGAATTGCGAGTCCCACCTTCTATCCGGTTTTGGCGTAGCTCAGGCATCAGCCGCCGCCATGCCACATCTTACTAACCTTTCACTTCTTCATCGTTGATCATCAGCTCCACGCCTATCCCGTCAAGGTCGCGCAGATAGATTCTTTCGACCTGCTTCTGCTCGATCGGCGTACCGGCTTTCGTCAATCGTTGGATCAACTCGTCCCACCCTGCCGCGGGAACCGCTATCCCAAACTCAATCAACCCTAACGCATGGGCGGGAGCCGGCGAGCCGTTGCGTGTGTACCACACGTTCGCCCCAATGTGGTGATGATACCCTCCTGCAGCGAGGAACAGCGCACCCGGATAGGAACGTGTTGTGATTTCAAATCCCAACACCCCAGCATAGAATGCTTCCGCCTTCGAGAGATTGCTCACGCTAAGATGAATGTGACCGACATCGGTCTGCGGATCGATTGTGAGCGCAGGAGAACTTGACTCTGCAAGAAGCCCATCAACATCCAACGGCTCCGTCACCATATAGACTTCGCCATCCTGATGGCGCCATGACTCCCGTGGCCGATCGCAATATAACTCGATGCCGTTGCCTTCAGGATCGGCAAGGTAGACCGCTTCGCTTACGGCATGGTCGGAGGCGCCATGAATGGGATAACCGTGATGAAGAAGCTGCAGAAATGCCGCCGCGAGCGCGGCGCGATGAGGATACCGGAATGCGACATGAAACAGACCGGGAGATCGCGGCGGCCGATGAGCTGCACCGCGATCTTCCGTAAGGAAAACGTGAGCGGGAGGTTGCCCCGTAGCAGAGAGGGCAACCGCCTGCCCATCATCTTTCACGACGCGAAAGCCGAGCAGTTGTTCGTAGAACGTTCGAACGCTGCTTAGGTCTTTCACCCGCAGATGAACATGCTGGATGCGTGTCTGGTGCGGCAGGAAATCCGCCACGTGCATCATCCTTGCTGCTTCGGACGCACGAACTGCATCAGCAGCGTGATCTGAACATCCTTGCCGGCAATGAGGCCGCCGGTTTCGAGCGTCGCATTCCAGGCAACACCAAAATCGAAACGATTAATCGTCGTCGTTGCCTTGAACCCGATCCTCTTGTTGCCCCACGGATCATCAATCATTCCGCGGTACACCGCCTCCAGCACCACGGGTTTGGTCACGTCCCTGATCGTGAGATCGCCGGTGATCCGGTATCTATCGTTCCCGGTCTTCTCCACCTTTGTACTCTTGAACTTGATTTCGGGAAACTTCTCAGCATTCAGAAAGTCGTTGCTCTTGAGATGATTGTCACGCTTCTCATTCTGCGTATCAATGCTTCTCACTTTGAGTGTAGCCGTAATCTTCGCATCCGTGAAATCGTCCTTCGCGTTTTCGAACGTCACATCGAAGTCACGGAAGGCGCCGGTCACCTCCGAGAACACCATGTGACTGACCGTGAACAGAATTTGGCTGTGATTCTTGTCCACATTCCAGGCATTCTGCCCTCGAACCCCAGGCACTGCAAGCATCACAGCAAGAATAGGAACAAGGAAACGAATCATAGTGTACCTCCTAACATTATGGGTGATTGGTGGTTAGATGGTTTAGTTGAGAGAAATCTGTGCAGTGATTGTCGGCGCACTCTCGACGAATTGGAGTTGATGAATCTTCACCTTCATGAACTCCCGCAGAGGAAAAGACGAGAGAATTCTCTGTACTTCTGCCTCCGATTCGGCGAGCATCGTCGCCCAACACTTGGAACGGTCGAGTGCCAGACTGAAATTGATAAGTCGCCTCTCGTTCAGCAACCGCTCCACTTGCGCTCGCTGCTTTGGCACAAGCGCGATGAACTCCTTCGTCAGCACGCCCGGCAGCGTTATGTCGATCATAAATTGATACATGAATCTTCTCCTCTCTGGTTTCTCTCCCGTCACTCCGAACAATGGCAGAGGCTATCATGTAGAACGCTCAATCCCCTTCTGGTGTTCCACCGTATCACAACCGCTCTTGGATCGAAAGACCCAATTTCTTGAGCAGCCGGGCAAGTTGATCTTGCTCCTGTTCCGTCAGCGACGAAACCAACGACGAAATGAACTTCGCATGTTGGGGGAAAATTGCTTTGAACAGTCTCTTCCCTTTTCGCGTTAGCTGAACGACAATCGCCCGCCGATCCTGTGTGCTGTGGACACGCTCGACGAGTCCCAGCTTCTCCAGATTATCCACCACAACGGTCATGTTGCCGCCGCTGACAAGTTTTTTTCTGCACAGCTGGCCGAGCGTCATCGGGCCGAGGTGACCGAGACACTCCACGATGCCGAACTGGGCAGCCGTCAGGCCGTACCGTGCAATATCGGCATCGGAGGCCTTGGAGAATACGGCAAACGCCCGGGCGAGCTTGACCCACAGGGTGAGCGCCCGATCTGCCTTTTTGCCGTACTGTCTGGTGGTCTTCACGATATTATTTTGAATTCAAAATATCCGAATTCAAGATAAAGCCATCAGCGGACAATGTCAAGCGCCCCTTGCGCCTCGAACGCCTCTTCGCTACCTTGATGGTGTATGAGCCTACGCCATTCAACGTACCGATACATTGTGATGTTCAAGCCGTACGGCGTCCTGTCGCAATTCACGCCGGAACACGGCCATAGGAGCCTCAGCGAGTTCGGTCCGTTCCCTCGCGATGTGTATCCCGTGGGAAGGCTGGATGTTGACAGCGAGGGCTTGCTCTTGCTCACCAACGACAAGCGCGTAAAGCATCGAGCAGCACATCCGAGGTTCGACCATCCCAAAACCTATCTTGTACATGTGGAACGCACGCCGAGCTCCGCGGCATTACGAATACTGCGCAGCGGTGTCGTGATAGAAGGCAAAAGAACGAAACCCGCGGACGTTCGCCTGCTTGAACGCGAACCCTCTCTGCCGCCGAGGGATGCGCCGATTCGGTTCAGGAAGACCGTCCCAACCGCCTGGCTGGAAATCACGCTTCGGGAAGGGAGACATCGACAGGTGCGGAAGATGACCGCGGCGGTTGGGCATCCAACATTGCGGCTCGTGCGAACGGCTATCGGACCGTTGCGACTGGGAACGCTGCGACCGGGAGAGAGCCGCGAACTGACAGAGCATGAGCGCACGCGGCTTCTCCAATCGCTCAATCTGCGGGCTCCTGTTCAGCCTTCCGGTCGCCATACTCGCCCTGCTACAGGAGCCGAGAAGGCTTCCAAACCTTGAGGGAGGGCGTGGAGGGACGGCCGCGGGCTCGGTGGTTCAGATTCTCGACACGTTTTCGTATTTTTGGTCATGTACAT
>JBBIRR010000035.1:0-41353 GCA_037441705.1 Ignavibacteriales bacterium | reverse complement strand
CCGCGGGCGCGTCGGTGCGCGCGGCGGCATTCTTCGCGCGCGTGATCAACTTCTCGACCACCGTCCGCGTCTCTTTGGCCTTCGCCACCGTTGTGGTGATGCGCTTGTGGCGCAGAAGCTCCGTCGAAAGCGCTGCCAGCAGCGCCCGCCGATGGCTGGCCGTTCGTTTTAGTTTTCGTCCAGATTTCCTATGGCGCATGATTCTTTGTCCTAAGCTGAGATATCGAACCCGCTAATTGTTTTGCACGTCGCCGATGTACTTGTTGACGTCCATGCCGAACTTGAGTTGCTCGCGCTCGATAATTTCGGACAGCTCGGCGAGCGACTTGCGACCGAAGTTACGGAATTTGAGCAGCTCCGCCTCGTCGCGCCGCACAAGATCGGCAATCGTTCGGATGTTGGCGGCGCGCAGGCAATTGTGCGATCGAACCGAAAGCTCCAGTTCGTCCACCGGCGTCAACAGCACCTTCCGAATGCGGGCAAATTCGGGATCGTGCTCGCTGTCCACGCGCTCCGATTCCGGCTCGACATCGAAGTTGATGAAGAGCTGGATATGGTCACGCAGGATTTTGCCCGCGTAGGCCATCGCATCTCCCGGTGTGATCGAACCGTCCGTTTCCACTTCGATGGTGAGCTTTTCGTAGTCGGTCTGCTGACCCACGCGTGTCGGTTCGACAACGTAGCGGACATTGCGGATGGGCGAGAAGATCGAGTCAATGGGGATAACGCCCAGCGATTGATCCGGCGTTTTGTTCTCCTCCGCCACAACGTAGCCGATGCCGCGCCCGATGCGCAGATCAATTTCAAAACTCGCCTCGGCATTGAGCGTGGCGATGTGAAGGTCGGGATTCAACACCTGAACATCCGACGATGCGTCCTGAATGTCTTTCGCGGTAAACTCTTTCGGTCCCTTCAGCGCGAGAACCACCCGGTTGGATTTCTTATTGATCAACTTCAGGCGGACCTGTTTCAGGTTGAGAATAATGTCCGGCACATCTTCGACAACACCGGGGATGGTCGAGAACTCATGCTGAACACCATCCACCTTGATTGCCGTGATGGCATATCCGGGAAGCGACGAAAGAAGGACGCGTCGCATCGAATTCCCGATGGTTGTTCCAAACCCCCGCTCCAGGGGCTGGAGGGTAAATCGTCCAAATGTCGCGCTGCGGGTCGCTTCTTCGAGATGGACCCGCTCCGGCATTTGAATGGTTCCTGCTGTCATATCACACACCTCTGTTGTTTATTACTTCGAATACAACTCCACAATCAATTGCTCGTCGGCATTCAACGGAATGTCGGCACGTTCGGGAATGTTCAGAAACGTCCCCGTCATGCTTGCCTTGTCCAAACTCAGCCACGGCAGCATCGCCGTGTCTTTCATGCGTTTCATCGCTTGATGAAATACATCCAGCTTCTTGCTCTTTTCCCGGACGGAGATCGTGTCCCCCGCTTTCAGGAGATAGGAAGGAATATCAACGCGTTTGTTGTTGACCAGAATGTGTCCATGCGCGATGAGCTGCCGTGCGGATTTGCGCGACGGTGCCAGCCCCAACCGGTACAACGTATTGTCCAGCCGACGTTCGAGGAGCTTCACCAGGATTTCGCCCGTTCGACCGGTTTGCTTCAACGCTTTGGCGAAGTAGTTCCGGAACTGAGTCTCCTGCAACCCGTACATGCGCCGGATCTTCTGCTTCTCACGGAGCTGCACGCCGTACTCCGACACTTTTGCGCGGCGCGATTGGCCATGCTGGCCCGGGGCGTATCCGCGTCGTTCCACCGGACATTTTTCGGTGAAACACTTCGTTCCCTTCAAGAACAGCTTCTGGCGCTCTCGTCGGCACAACCTGCAATTTGCGTCAATATATCTTGCCATGAATTCTTCCTGTGTGTGAAAACCTTACACTCGTCGTCGCTTCGGCGGTCGGCAGCCGTTGTGTGGAATTGGCGTCACGTCGCGGATCGTCGTGATCTCCAACCCGGCCGTTTGCAAGGCGCGGATGGCCGCTTCACGTCCCGAACCGGGACCCTTCACGAACACTTCCACTTTCCGCAGCCCCAATGCATAGGCCGCCTTGGCCGCCGCATCAGCGCTCACCTGCGCGGCAAACGGCGTGTTCTTGCGCGACCCCTTGAATCCGTTCTTGCCGGCAGACGACCAGCTGATCGTGTTGCCGTACACGTCCGTAATCGTCACGATGACGTTGTTGAACGTTGCCTTGATGTAGGCTCTCCCGCTGATATCAACGGAGATTTTCTTTTTCTTCTTAACAACTTCTGTTGACGTGGTCTTGGCCACCGGTCCTCCTTCCGAGTAAAAAACTTCCGTTCAGGTTACGTCTTGGATACTGCTTTCTTCTTGCCTGCAACCGTCTTGCGCTTGCCTTTGCGCGTGCGCGCATTGGTACGCGTCCGCTGGCCGCGCACGGGCAGCCCTTTGCGATGCCGCAGGCCGCGGTAGCAGCCGATATCCATCAGCCGCTTGATGTTGGACTGCACTTCGCCGCGCAGCGCGCCTTCGACTTTGTAGTCGGATGTGATGATGCCGCGGATCCGGGCGACTTCATCGTCGCTCAGGTCGCCGATTCTTTTGTTGGGATCGACGCCCGCCTTGGCAAGAATGTTCCTTGCCGTCGTCGCGCCCACACCGTAGATGTACTGCAGTCCGATGATCGAGCGCTTCCGCTTCGGTAGATCGACGCCAGCTATACGAGCCAACGAGACTCCTCCTTCTCTGTGGTAATTAACCTTGACGCTGCTTGTGTTTCGGATTCTTGCAGATCACGCGCACAACGCCGTTGCGCCGGATGATCTTGCAGTTGTTGCATATCCGTTTAACCGATGAACGTACTTTCATACTCGTGTCTCCTCAACCATCACAACGATGGTTACTTGTAGCGATACGTAATTCTGCCTTTTGTCAGGTCGTACGGCGATAGTTCAACGGTCACTTTGTCTCCCACGAGAATCTTGATAAAGTTCATTCTCATTTTCCCCGAAATGTGCGCCAGCACTTCGTGTCCGTTTTCCAAAGCCACTTTGAACATTGCGTTCGGCAATGTCTCCGTGATCGTACCGTCGACTTTGATAGGACCTTGTTTTGCCATGCTGTAGGATTCCCGACTCAGCGGGTCAGGATTTCCGGTTCTCCTTTCCGTACAACAACTGTGTGCTCGAAGTGTGCAGACGGTTTTCTGTCCGCTGTACGCACGGTCCAGCCGTCCGCCTCGACTTCCACTTTGTAGGTACCTGCGTTGACCATCGGTTCGATGGCAAGCACCATTCCTTCTTTCAACTTGATGCCGGTGCCGGGTTCGCCGTAGTTCGGAATCGCCGGCTCCTCGTGCAAACTCTTGCCGACGCCGTGCCCGACCAAATCGCGCACGACAGAGAACCCGTTGGCCTCAACGTGTTTCTGAACGGCGAACGACACATCGTGCAGATGGTTGCCGGCGACTGCCTGCTCGATGCCTTTGTAGAGCGACTCCTCGGTGACCCGCAAGAGCCGCCGCTTCTCCTCCGATATGCGCCCGACAGGAAATGTCCGCGCGCCGTCGCCGTAATAGCCGTTCTTCCTCACCCCAACATCAATCGAAACGATCTGCCCTTCCTCCAACACCGTACCGTTCGGGATGCCGTGCACAACCACGTCATCCACCGAAATACAGATGCTTGCCGGAAACGGATTGGATGTGTCGCGCCCGTAACCCTTGAATGCCGGGGTACCGCCTCGCGAGCGGATGAACCGCTCGGCTATCTCATCCAGTTCCTGTGTGTGCATGCCGGGCTTGATGCGGGAGCCTAACAGCGCCAGCACTTCCGCCACAATCTGACTGCTCTCTCGAATCAGTTCGATCTCCCGCGGCGACTTTATCGGAACCCGTGCCATACCGTTCGGCGCCTGTCAGCGCAATCGTCCTTTCAACTTTCCCGACTTCATGAATCCATCATAGTGGCGCATCAACAGATGCGATTCGAGTTGCTGCAACGTATCCAGCGCCACCCCCACCATGATCAAGAGACTTGTCCCGCCGAAGAATTGCGCGAAGCTCGGCGTCACGTTAAACCGCGACATGAACGCCGGCAGGATAGCAATGATCGCCAGAAAGATGGAGCCGGGAAGCGTGATCTTCGTCAGGATGTTGTCAATGTAGTCCGACGTATGCTTGCCGGGCCTGATGCCCGGGATGAACCCGCCCTGCTTCTGCATGTTCTCCGAAACGTCCTTCGGATTGAATGCAATGGCCGTGTAGAAATAGGTAAAGAAAATAATCATCAACGCATACACGACCGAGTACGTAACGCTGGTGTACTGAAAGTAGCCGGCTGCCTCCTGCATCCATTCGCTGTCCGGAAAGAACGTTGCAATGGTTTGCGGGATAAACATGATGGATTGTGCGAAGATGATCGGCATGACGCCCGCCGTATTCACGCGCATGGGAATGTACTGCGTGACGCCGCCGTACACTTTGCGTCCCACCACCCGCTTGGCGTACTGGACGGGGATGCGGCGCGTCCCCTGCGTCACCAGCACCACACCCGCCACGATCGCCACCATCAAGCCGACGAGAACCAACCCGATGATGATGTTCTGACTCACGGCAAATTGATCAACGATCGAGTGCGGGAACCGCGCAATGATGCCGATGAAGATGATGAGCGAGATGCCGTTGCCGATTCCGCGCTCTGTAATCTGCTCGCCCAGCCACATCATGAAAATCGTTCCCGCCGTCAGGAAGATCACCGTCGAAATCGTGAAGCCTATTCCCTGCACCGGTTCGGGCACGATCGGGATACCGTTGATGTTCAGGTTCAGCAAGCGCACACTCACGCCCCAGGCTTGCAGCGCCGCCACCACCACCGTCCCGTAGCGCGTGAGTTGATTGAGCTTGCGACGACCTTCCTCTCCCTCTTTCGAGAGTTTTTGGAAGTACGGAACAACCGCGCCCAGCAACTGCAGGATAATCGAGGAGCTGATGTACGGCATGATGCCCAGCGCAAAGATTGCTGCGTTGTGGAACGCTCCTCCCACAAACAAATCATAAAAGCCGAAGAGCGTGTTCTGTTCCTGACTTTTGACCGCCTGCGCTAACAGCACGGCATCCACACCGGGAAGCGTGATGTGCGCGCCAATCCGGACGACGATCAACAGCGCGGCCGTGAAGAGAATCCGCGTCCGCAGCTCCTGAATCTTGAAGATGTTGCGAAAACTTTCGGCTATGTTGACCATTATTCTTTCGGGGTTACGCTAAGAAGTTGAGCCCTGCCGCCTGCCTTCTCGATTTTTTCCTGGGCGGATTTGCTGAACGCGTGTGCCGTCACGTCGAGCTTCGCCTTCAGTTCACCGTCGCCGAGGATTTTCACCGGCTCGGTGGCTTTCTTGATGACGCCGAGCTTGACAAGCACTTCAGGCGTGATCACACCGCCCTGCACTTTGCCGTTGGCGGCAAGTTTCTCAAGTCGTTCGAGATTGACAATCTGAAACTCTTTCTTGAACGGATTGTGAAAACCGCGTTTGGGGACACGCCGCACCAACGGCATCTGCCCGCCTTCAAAGCCCGCAAGATGTCGGTAGCCCGAGCGCGACTTCGCACCTTTATGACCGCGTGTGGCAGTGCCGCCGTGACCCGAACCTTGCCCACGGCCAATCCGCTTGCGCTTCCTGCGCGCGCCCGGCGCGGGCTTCAGACTACTGAGTATATCGTGTGCCATGATGGACCCTCATGCTTTCGGACGATCGTTACTTGATTTCTTCGACCGTCACAAGATGGATGACTTTGCGAATCATGCCGCGAATTTGCGGCGTGTCGTTCTTTTCGACGGAGTAGCCCGGACGTCCCAAGCCAAGCGCCTTGATGGTGCGCTTGTGTTTCTCGAGCGTATCAATGATGCTCCGTCGTTGCGTTATGCGCAGTTTCTTGGCCATGCTTCACCTCAATTCGTCGTTGCCTGCTGTGTGCCGAACAGCTCTGCAAGTGTTACACCGCGTCGTGCAGCGACCGTCTTTGCATCCGACAGCATCAGCAATGCCTTCATCGTCGCCTTCACCACGTTGTGGGGGTTGGACGAACCCAGCGACTTGGTCAGAACGTCCTTGACACCGGCCGATTCGAGCACCGCGCGCACGCCGCCGCCGGCAATCAGGCCGGTTCCGGGCGACGCCGGTTTGAGCATCACCTTCCCCGCGCCGTACTTCCCGATCACTTCGTGCGGAATCGTTCCATTGACGATGGGGACGGACACGACATTCTTCTTCGCATCATCCACTCCTTTGGCGATCGCGTCAGCGACTTCGTTCGCCTTGCCGAGTCCGATGCCGACATGACCTTTGCCGTCGCCCACCGCAACAATGGCGTTGAAGCTAAAGCGACGACCGCCCTTGACAACCTTTGCCACGCGGTTGATGTGGACCAGCCGGTCTTTCAGTTCCAGTTCACTTGCTTTGATTCGTGCCAAGCTTCTCCTCAGTGCAATTCAGAGTGAGTGTTTCCGTGTTCATGCTCTCGGGCGTGGATTCGAACCACGATTAACGGCTCCAAAGGCCGCTGTCCTGCCATTGGACGACCCGAGAAGATTCCACGCATCATCCGGGCGACAGCTCCCGGGTACGACTAAAACTTCAATCCCCCTTCACGCGCACCATCGGCCGTGGCCTTGACCACGCCGTGATACAGATAGCCGTTGCGATCGAAGACGACTTGCTTGATGTTCGCAGCGAGCGCCTTCTTCGCGACGAGCTGTCCTACTTTCTTCCCAATATTCGTCTGCCCTTTCAATCCGGCGAATTCCGCTCGCACGTCCTTGTCGATGTCCGAGGCCGAGACGAGCGTCCTGTTCGCGACATCGTCCACAATCTGGGCGTAGACGTGTTTGAGACTGCGGAAGACGGTCAGCCGCGGACGTTCGGGCGTCCCCCACACCGTCTTGCGGATGTGCGCCTTGATGCGCGCTCTGTTTTCTTGCTTGCGTTTGGTAATCATTGCTTCACTTCCTCAAAAACTCTACTTGGCACCGCCTGCAGCAGCAGCTTTGCCTGCTTTCCGACGGATGTGCTCGCCTTCGTACTTGATGCCCTTCCCTTTATACGGTTCGGGCGGACGGAACGAACGAATCTTCGCGGCCACCTGTCCCACCAACTGCTTGTCGATTCCGCTGACGGTGATGTTCGTCGGCGTCGGCGTTTCGATTTTGATCGGATCGGGCGGCGTGAAGAGAATGGGATGCGAGTAGCCCAACGAGAGCTGCAGCTTTTTCCCCTTCATTTCCGCTTTGTATCCGACTCCGACCAATTCCAGTTTTTTCTGATAGCCTTGTGTTACACCCGTGATCATGTTCTGCATGAGCGCGCGCCACAACCCGTGTAGCGAGCGCGCTTCTTTCGAATCGGATTTTCGGGTGATGAAGATCTGGTTGTCTTTGATCTCAAACCCGATGTCGTCGTGCACACGTGCGCTCAGCTCGCCTTTCGGTCCTTTGATGGAAACCTCCTGTGCGGTCTGCGAAATCTTCACGCCGCTGACGATGGGAATCGGCTTCTTTCCTACTCGTGACACGTTGTGTTCTCCTTTTGCAGCTTTCGTTCTACACGTCGTTTACCAGATTTCACATAGCAGTTCTCCGCCGACCCTCGCCGCACGAGCCTGCCGATCCGTCATCAATCCTCTGGAGGTGGAAAGCACGGCGATACCTAACCCGCCCTTCACGCGCGGAATTTCATCGGCGCCGGTGTACCTGCGCAAGCCGGGCGTGCTCACCCGCTTCAAGCCGCTAATGACGGGCTTGCCCTCGTGATACTTGAGCTGAATGCGCAGCACGCCTTGCGGGCCGATCTTTTCTTCGGAAAAGCCCGCGATCATATTGTGGGCAAGCAACAGCTTGGTCAACTCACGTTTCAGGTTCGACGCCGGAACCTCGACGCGTTTGTGCCGCGCCTGCAGCGCATTGCGCAGACGGGTGAGGTAATCGGCTACCGGATCTGTCATCGTCATGGTGTTGGGACTCCTGTTTCAAAAACCGTTGGTTCACATCGGAACGCCGTACTCATGCGCTACCAGCTCGCCTTCACGACGCCGGGGATTTTTCCTTCGAGCGCCAGCTCGCGGAAGGCAATGCGTGAGAGACCGAACTTGCGCATGTAGCCGCGCGGCCGTCCGGTAACGTTGCAGCGATTGTGCAAGCGCGTCGGGTTGGCGTTGCGCGGCAGCTTCTGCAAGCCGATGTAGTCTCCCTTTTCCTTCAACTCCTTGCGGAGCGCCGCATACTTTGCAACAAGTTTCTGGCGCTTCCGTTCGCGTGCTTTGAATGCTGTCGTGGCCATCGTTCTCCTGTCAAGCTTTTTGCGGTTCTAACACTTCCTGACGCTTTACAAAGGGGAAGCCCAAGCCTTTGAGCAGCTCATAGGCCTCCTGGTCCGTCTTCGCCGTGGTGACGAAGGTGATGTCCATCCCGAAGATTTTCGAAATCTTGTCCACGTCGATTTCGGGAAAGACAATGTGTTCCTTCACGCCGACGGTGTAGTTGCCGCGTCCGTCGAAGGACTTGTCGCTCAGCCCGCGAAAGTCGCGCATGCGCGGCACAACAATCGTCACGAAGCGATCGAAGAACTCCCACATGCGGGCCCGCCGCAGCGTCACGCGGCACCCGATAGGCATCCCTTCGCGCAGCTTGAAATTCGAGATTGCCTTCTTCGCTTTCGTGATGACGACTTTCTGTCCGACAATCATCTCCAGATCGCGTGCCGCCGCATCCACCAGCTTCGGGTCCTGCGTTGCCTGCCCGACGCCGATGTTGATGGCAATCTTTTCGAGGCGGGGCACCTGCATGACGTTCTTGTACTTGAAGCGCTTCATCAGCGCGGGCACCACCTCCTGGCGGTACATGGTCAACAAACGCGGCGTCACGCGCTCTTCCTTGCCCGAGGCACGCGGCGGTCGGTCGGGGGCCTGCGCCGCAGCGCTTCCCTTCCCTTTCTTCTTGTCGGAACCCTTGCCGGCTCCCGCTTTCTTCTGTTGTTCTTCTGCCATAACGTTCTTACTCGCTCTGTTCGTGTCTGGTCTGTGTCAGACTGGTTTTACTCGTGCGCGAGCGCCGCCGTCAAAATGTTTCGCCGGTGGCTTTGGCAACGCGTACGCGCGATTTCTTTCCCGTGGTTTCATCCTTGATCACCTTCATGCCGACCCGCGTCGGCTGATTGATCTTCGGATCGAGCAGCATGACATTCGAGACGTGGATGGGGGCTTCCTTCTGGACAATGCCTCCCTGCGGATTGCGCTGGCTCGGGCGTGTGTGTCGTTTGATGATGTTCACGCCTTCGACGATGATGCGATCCTTGTCCGGAAACACCTTCAGCACTTTGCCCGTTTTGCCGCGGGCGTTTCCGGCTATCACCATAACGTTGTCGTTCTTTCGAATCTTCATGCTGCTTCCTTCGTTACAAAACTTCCGGTGCAAGGGAAACTATCTTCATATACTGCTTTTCGCGCAGTTCACGCGCAACAGGGCCGAAGATGCGGCTGCCCCGCGGCTCACCCGCGTCGTTGATCAACACGGCGGCGTTCTCGTCGAAGCGGATGAACGAGCCGTCCTTCCGGCGCGTCTCCTTGCGTGTCCGCACGATGACGGCTTTCGCCACCTCACCTTTTTTGACCGCGGCGCCCGGAATCGCCGACTTCACCGACACGATCACGACATCGCCCAGGCCGGCATAGCGGCGGTCATGCCCGCCCAGCACGCGGATGCACCGGGCTTTCTTCGCACCCGAATTATCCGCGACAACAAGATTGGTCTCTTCCTGTATCATGACCCATACTCCCGTTACTTCGCTTTTTCCAGAATCTCAACCAGACGCCACCGTTTCCGCCGGCTGAGGGGACGCGTCTCCATAATCTTCACGGTATCGCCGATGCCAGCCGCCTGCTGCTCATCGTGCGCCATGAGCTTGGTCGTCCGCTTGAAATATTTTTTGTAGATAGGGTGAGGCACGCGACGCTCGATCGCCACGACGATGCTCTTCTGCATTTTGTTGCTGACAACTTTCCCGATACGGACTTTCCGCTTCGTGGTCCGCTGTGGTGCTGTAGTTGCGTTCATGCCTTCACCTCGCCTCGTTCGGCGTTCATTTTCTCTTTGATGATGGTGTGCAGCCGCGCGATCTCGCGTCGCACGGTCCGAACTTTGATCGGACTCTCAAGCTGGCTTGTCGCTAACTGGAAGCGGAGGTTCGCGAGATTCTCCTCTTCCTCGGCAAGCCGCTTCTTCAACTCTTCCACCGAAAACTGTCGCAGTTCGTGTGCTTTCATGATCGTGTTGATGTTCTCCAGACGGTACTCTTCTTCTTGGACTATGTCGCCGTGCTTGTCGCGAAGTCCGGTCGTGTGCTGATTTTGGTTTTGATCGGAAGCTTGTGCGACGCAAGCGTCAGAGCTTCGGTGGCGATGTCTTTCGTGACGCCGCCGACTTCAAACAGGATGCGGCCTGGCTTGACCACCGCCACCCAGTACTCGGGTGCTCCTTTGCCCGATCCCATGCGCGTCTCTGCCGGCTTCTTGGTGACCGGCTTGTCCGGAAAGATTCGTATCCAGACCTTTCCTTCGCGTTTCATCATGCGTGCAAGGGTTACGCGTGCCGCTTCGATCTGCCGCTGCGTAATCCAGCCGGGCTCCAGCGCCTTCAACCCGAAATCCCCGAAATCCACCGACGAGCCGCGCTTGGCTTTGCCTTTCATCCGGCCGCGTTGCGCTTTCCGATACTTCACTCTCTTGGGCATTAACATACGTGATCTTCTCCTTGCTTAGCCTTTGCGTGCAAATGCCTGCTGGGCTTCGCCCTTGCCGATCACCTCGCCTTTACAGATCCACACCTTGACACCGATAGTACCGTACACGGTGCGGGCAGTCGCCGTGGCGTAATCAATGTCGGCACGCAGGGTATGCAGCGGGATGCGTCCTTCTTTGTACTGCTCGCGTCGCGCCATTTCCGCTCCGCCGAGCCGCCCCGAGGTCATCACGCGAACACCTTCGGCGCCCATGCGCATGGCAGCGGTAATGGCATTTTTCATCGCACGGCGGAACGCGATACGCCCCTCCAACTGCTGCGCAATGTTTTCGGCAACGAGATACGCATCCAGCTCGGGCCGTTTGATCTCGTTGATGAGAATCTTGACTTCTTTGTTCGTGATCTTCTTCAGTTCTTCTTCTAACTGAGCAATCTCCTTCCCGCTTCTGCCGATGACAATGCCCGGTCGAGAAGTATTGATGGTGATGACCGCGCGCTTGGGCGTTCGCTCAATCAAAATCCGGGAGATGCCTGCCTTCTTCAGACGGTTGCGGACGTAGTTGCGAATCGTCATGTCCTCTTGCAGCTTCCCGGCAAACGACCTGTCGTCGTACCAGTTGGAATCCCATGACCGGATGATGCCTAATCGCAATCCAATTGGATTTACTTTTTGTCCCAAATGTCCTCCTTAGCGGGTTTCCTTCAATTCCTCAGTTGCCGGCGCATTCTTCTCACCTTTCTGTTCGACACGTTCGGCTTTCGATGGCTTGGCCTTTGTCTCTCGCTTCGGCGCCGCCTTCGTGCGTGCGGGTTTCTCCGCCTTCTTATCGGCGGCCACGACAATCGTCACGTGGTTGGAGCGCTTTCGAATGCGGTACGCGCGACCCATGGGTGCGGGAGAGATGCGCTTCATTGTCAGCCCGCCGTCGACGTAAGCTTCTTTCACGATCATGTCGGCCGGCTCGAAGCGCGCGCCTTCGTCCTTGTTCTGCAGATTGGAGATGGCCGAGCGCAGCACCTTCTCAGCCGTGCGCGCCGCATGCTTCGGAGAAAAGTGCAGCAGACGAAGCGCCTCATCCACGCGTTTGCCGCGGATCAGGTCGATCACCAGGCGCATCTTGCGCGGCGACGTTCCGATGTATCTGTTTATTGCTCGTGCTTCCATAGTGTTCCTGCGTTTTCGTTCAGTCCAATCAGCCGGGCTTCGACGTCTCTTCCTTCTTCACACCCGGATGCACGCGGAAGATGCGCGTCGGGGCAAACTCACCCAACTTGTGCCCCACCATGCCTTCGTGAACATACACCGGAATGAACTTGTTGCCGTTGTGCACGGCAAACGTATGCCCGACAAATTCCGGGGTGATGGTAGAGGCACGCGACCACGTTTTAATCACTTTCTTCTGGTTCGCCTTGTTCAGCGCCGCAACTTTCTCCATCAGTTTGTAGCTGACAAACGGACCTTTTTTGAGCGAACGACTCATGCTCCGGCTTCCTTACTTTCGACGTTTGACAATGAACTTGTTCGAAGGATTCTTTCGCCGACGCGTTTTCAAACCCTTGGTGTGCCAGCCCCAGGGCGAGACGGGGTGAGGGTTCCCCTGCGGCGATTTCCCCTCGCCGCCGCCATGCGGGTGGTCCACCGGATTCTGCACAACGCCGCGCGATTGCGGTCGAATACCCAGCCAGCGCGATCGCCCCGCCTTGCCAAGACTGATGTTTTCATGCTCGGCGTTGCTCACAACACCGATGGTTGCCATGCATGCCAGCGGTACGTTGCGCACTTCACCCGAAGGGAGACGGAGCTGTGCATACTTTCCTTCCTTGGCCATGAGCTGCACGGAGGCTCCAGCACTGCGTGCAAGTTGCGCGCCCTTGCCCGGACGCAGCTCGATGTTGTGCACAAACGTCCCGGCCGGGATATTGGCAAGCGGCAAGGCATTGCCGGTCTTGATCTCCGCATCCGGCCCCGAGCGGAGCTTTTCGCCGACCTTCACACCTTCCGGTGCGATGATGTATCGTTTCTCTCCGTCGGGATATTGCAACAGAGCGATGCGCGCGCTGCGATTGGGATCGTACTCGATCGCTATCACTTTCGCATCCATTCCCGTCTTGTCGCGCTTGAAATCAATGATACGATACATGCGCTTGTGCCCGCCGCCACGATGACGCGAGGTGATGCGGCCCGTGTTGTTCCGCCCGCCGGATTTTTTCAGCGGCTCGATGAGCGATTTTTCCGGCTTCGTCTTGGTAATCTCATCGAAGCTGGACACGAGCATCCATCGTGTGCCCGGCGTTACTGGTTTCAGTGTTCGTAATGCCATACTCTGCGCCTTCCGATTACACGTTCTGGAAGAATTCGATCTTGTCGCCCTCTTTCAGCTGGACGTATGCTTTTTTCCATGATGCCGTGCGCCCGGCAAATCGCCCGCGTCGGGTCAACTGCGACTTCGCCTTCCCTTTGTGGTTGCTTGTCCGGACACTGACGACGGTAACGTTGAATTTCTTCTCGACTGCCCGGGCGATTGAAATCTTGTTCGCGTTCTTGTCGACTTCAAACGCATACACACCCTTATCCTGCAGCGCGGTCAACTTCTCTGTCACGATGGGACGTTTAAGAATTCCGATCATACTCTCGTTCTCTTCATTCAGTGTTTGAACGTGTTGTGAAGAACCTCGACGGCACCCTTCTGGCAGAGAATCACCTGATTGTTCAGAAAGTCATACGTCGATGCTTTGTCCGCCGGCAGAATGTGAAGACGGGGGATGTTCCGTCCGGCGAGGTAGACGTTCTGATCGCTTTTCGCCGTTAGCAAGAGCGTTTTCCGGGTACTCAGCTCTAACGCCTTGAGCACGGCCGACATCTCCTTGGTCTTCGGCTTCTCGAAGGAGAAATCCTCCACCACCATGATCTGCCCTTCCTTCGCTTTGATGGAGAGAGCAGACTTGCGTGCGAGCTTTTTCATCTTCGCAGGAAGCTCGTGCGAATAATCCCGCGGCACAGGGCCGAAGATCGAACCACCTCCAATCATGAGGGGCGAGCGGATCGAACCCTGTCGCGCATTGCCGGTGCCTTTCTGGCGGAACGGCTTCTTGCCGCCGCCGCGCACTTCAGCCCGTGTCTTCACCTTATGCGTCCCTTGACGCTGATTGTCGAGAAACGACCGAACCGCGAGATACAGCGCATGCTCATTCGGCTCAATGCCGAAGATTTCATCGGAGAGTTTTACTTTCTCTCCGCTCTTGGTGCCATCAGTTTTATAGACTTCCAGTTCCATCTCGTGCTCGTGCTATACTTAGTGTGCCACAACTTTGTGAATCTCGACATACCCGTTGACTGCTCCGGGAACCGATCCTTTGACCAACAGGAGATTGGAATCCGGGATGATGCCGACCACTTTCAGGTTGCGGACGGTGACGCGCGTACCGCCCATGCGACCCGCCATGCGCAAACCTTTGAAGACGCGCGAAGGATGGGACGAAGAGCCGATTGAACCGGGCGCGCGCTCACGATCGCTCTGTCCGTGCGTGCGCGAACCGCCCCCGAAGTGGTGACGCTTCACAACACCTTGGAAGCCGCGTCCTTTCGAGGTTCCCACAACCGAAACCGTGTCGCCTTTGGCAAACACGTTTTCGACTTTGATTTGCTGCCCCGGCTGAACGTTGGACACGCCGTTGCCTCGAAACTCGCGGACAATACGCATGGGCTTGGTGTTCGCCTTTGCGAAGTGCCCGCCCTGAGGTTTGTTGACGCGGCGGTTGTCCTTCTCGTCGAAGCCCAACTGCACCGCCTCGTACCCGTCGCGTTCTCTGGTCTTCACCTGCGTCACGAAGCAGGGTCCTGCTTCGATCACCGTGCAGGGAATAACCTGACCGGCATCGTCGAAGATGCTGGTCATGCCGATTTTCTTTCCTAACAATCCTGTCATAGTAGCATCCCAAGAAAAATGCGTTCCGCGCTTGTGCCCACCACGCAGGCGCTTGCGCCGTCCACAGACTGCCCGTTCCGCACCCTGCGGGTGCCGAGACGTCTCAGCGTAGCATCATGTCAAACGAGTTACACTTTGATCTCGACGTCAACTCCCGCGGGAAGATCGAGTTTCATCAAGGAGTCGACCGTCTTGTTGGTCGAGTTGAGAATGTCGATCAGACGCTTGTGGGCGCGTGTTTCGAATTGCTCCCTCGACTTTTTGTCAACATGCGGAGATCGAAGCACAGTGTACACCGTACGCTTCGTGGGTAACGGGATCGGGCCTGAGACCACAGCGCCTGTGGACTTCACCGTCTTGATGATTTTTTCCGCAGACTTGTCGATCAGGTTGTGGTCGAACGACTTCAGCTTTATGCGTATTTTTTGCCCGGCCAATGTGAACTCCGTTTACTCTACAGAAACAACCGTGGTGGAAATTCCTGCCGGAAGTCCACCACCATGATTTTACTCAAGAATCTTTGTCACAACACCCGCGCCGACGGTATGGCCTCCCTCGCGGATAGCGAAGCGGAGACCCTCTTCCATGGCGATGGTGGTGATCAACTCAATCTGCAGGCCGTCCACGTTGTCGCCCGGCATCACCATCTCGGTGCCGGCGGGCAATGTCGCGACGCCTGTCACGTCCGTTGTACGGAAGTAGAACTGCGGACGGTAGCCCGTGAAGAACGGCGTATGGCGTCCGCCTTCTTCTTTCTTCAAGACGTACACCTGCGCAGTGAATTTCTTGTGCGGGGTAATGGAACCCGGCTTGGCAATCACCATGCCGCGCTCGACCTCTTTCTTGTCGACGCCGCGCAGCAGCAAGCCTGCGTTGTCGCCCGCCACCACCTCGTCCAGCTCCTTGCGGAACATTTCGGCTCCGGTAATGACCGTCTTCTTGTGCGCGCCCAACCCGATGATTTCCACTTCATCACCCACCTTCGCCTTGCCGCGCTCGACGCGCCCGGTCGCAACGGTGCCGCGTCCGGTGATCGAGAAGATATCTTCCACCGGCATCAAGAACGGCTTGTCCACATCGCGCTGCGGAATGGGGATGTAGGTATCAACCGCATTCATCAAGTCCAGGATGCACTTGAAGGCAGGATCATCCACCTTCGAATCCGGCTTCAGCGCCGCTTCCATTGCCTTCAACGCAGAACCGCGGATGATGGGAATCTCGTCGCCGGGGAATTCGTACTTCTTCAACAGATCGCGCAGCTCCAGCTCCACCAGGTCGAGCAGTTCAGGATCATCAACGGCATCCACCTTGTTCAGGAACACAACGATTCTCGGCACGCCGACCTGACGGGCGAGCAGAATGTGTTCACGCGTCTGGGGCATCGGGCCGTCGGTTGCAGCGACAACGAGAATGGCGCCGTCCATCTGGGCCGCACCGGTGATCATGTTCTTGACGTAGTCGGCGTGACCGGGGCAATCCACGTGCGCGTAGTGCCGCGTCGCGGTTTGATATTCGACGTGTGCCGTGGCAATCGTGATACCGCGCTCGCGCTCTTCCGGCGCGTTGTCGATCGAATCAAACGTCCGGACCTCCGACAATCCCTGCTTGGCAAGCACCATCGTGATGGCGGCGGTCAACGTGGTCTTGCCGTGATCAACGTGACCAATCGTCCCTACGTTCACGTGAGGCTTTGCACGACTGAATTTCTCTTTTGCCATTTGTGTTCTCCTCTAAAAGTAAGGATATGGTGTATGATTATGCTCTCATGACGATTATGCGGGAACAGCTTCCTTGCCTTTGACCTTTTCGATGATCTGCTCGGCAACACTGCGCGGGACTTCGTCGTAATGCGAAAGCTCCATCGAGTAAATGGCGCGGCCCTGGCTCATCGAACGCAGCGTTGTGGAGTAGCCGAACATCTCCGACAGGGGAACCATGGCACGGATCACCTGCGCGTCCTTGCGCGGTGTAATGCCCTCGATCTTGCCCCGGCGCGCGTTCAGGTCGCCCATCACGTCTCCCATGTACTCTTCCGGCGTTACGACCTCGACCTCCATGATCGGTTCCAACAGCACCGGGTCGGCTCGGCGTGCTGCTTCTTTGAACCCGATCGACGCCGCGATCTTGAAGGCCATCTCCGACGAATCGACTTCATGATACGAGCCGTCGAACAGTTTCACCTTCACATCCTCCATCGGGTAGCCGGCAAGTACGCCATTCCTCATCGCTTCAAGCACTCCCTGCTCTACAGGCTTGATGTATTCCTTCGGAATGACGCCGCCGACGATGGCATTGGTGAATTCGAAGCCCTTGCCTTTCTCGTTCGGTTCAATTTCCAACCAGACGTGGCCGAACTGCCCGCGGCCGCCGGATTGTCGGACGAACTTCCCTTCGGCCTGCACTTTCTTGCGGATCGTTTCCTTGTACGCCACCTGCGGCTTGCCGATGTTTGCCTCGACGCGGAACTCTCGCCGCATGCGATCGACGATAATCTCCAGATGCAATTCACCCATTCCGCTGATGATCGTCTGGCCGGTCTCCTCGTTCGTCGAAACGCGGAAGGTCGGGTCTTCTTCCGAAAGTTTGCTCAAAGCTTCGCCGAGTTTCTCCTGATCGGCTTTGGTTTTCGGTTCGATGGCGACGTGAATGACCGGCTCCGGGAAGGTCATCTTCTCCAGGATAATAGGATCGCTCTCGTCGCACAGCGTGTCGCCCGTCTTCGTATACTTCAACCCGATCGCAGAACAGATATCGCCCGTGTACGCCTCCTCAACATCTTCGCGCATGTTCGCATGCATCCGCAGGATGCGGCTGATGCGTTCTTTCTTTTCTGCAACGGGATTATAGACGTACGAGCCTGCCTTCAGCGTCCCCGAGTACACACGGAAATAGGTCAACTTGCCGACAAACGGATCGGTCATGATTTTGAACGCGAGGGCGCTGAACTTTTCCTTATCGTCCACGTTGCGCGCGATGTGGTCATTCATATTGATGTGATGACCCCACACCTTCCCTTCGTTCAAGTCCAGCGGCGATGGAAGATAGTCAACGACCGCGTCGAGCAACTTCTGCACACCTTTGTTCTTGAACGAAGAGCCGCACAACACAGGAATGATGCTGACCTTCAGCGTCGCACGACGCAGCACGGCCATGATTTCTTTCGGGGTGATTTCCTTCCCCTCGAGATACTTCTCCAACAGCGTGTCGTCTTCATCGGAGACAGCTTCGAGCATTTTCGTTCGCCACTCGGCAGCTTTGGCCTCCATATCGTGGGGAATGTCGATATCTTCCCAATTCTGGCCCGTGCTATCTTTGTACATGCGAGCCTTCATCGTCACGAGGTCGATAATCCCGGTAAACATGTCGCCCTCGCCGACGGGCAGCTGAATCGGCACGGCATTGGCACCCAGACGATCTTTCATCATCTGCACGCAACCGAGGAAGTCCGCGCCCACGCGATCCATCTTGTTGACGAACGCAATCCGGGGGACGCCGTACTTATCCATCTGGCGCCACACGGTTTCGGATTGAGGCTCCACACCGCCGACCGAGCAGAACAACGCGATCGCCCCGTCGAGAACGCGCAGCGAACGCTCCACCTCGGCCGTGAAATCAACGTGTCCCGGCGTATCAATAATGTTGATACGATGATTGTTCCAGAAGCAGGTGGTTGCAGCGGAGGTGATGGTGATTCCGCGTTCTTTCTCCTGCTCCATCCAGTCCATCGTTGCAGCGCCGTCGTGGACTTCGCCGATTCGGTGCACCACTCCGGTAAAAAAGAGGATGCGCTCGGTGGTCGTCGTTTTGCCCGCGTCGATGTGGGCACTGATTCCGATGTTACGTGTTCGTTCTAATGGATATTGTCGTGGCATAAACTCGAATCTTCACTCCCAACATCATTACCACTTGAAGTGGGCAAACGCTTTGTTTGCCTCCGCCATCTTGTGGACATCTTCCTTCTTCTTAATCGTGCTGCCTTCCCCGTTGGATGCAGCAATGAACTCTGCCGCCAGCTTCTGAGACATAGACTTGTCCTTGCGCTCGCCGGCATACGTGATAAGCCAGCGAATGGCTAACGCGATGCTGCGTTCCTGCCGGACTTCGGTCGGCACCTGGTACGTGGCACCGCCGACACGCCGGGCGCGCACCTCCAGAACCGGTCGCGCATTATTGAGGGCTTTGCGGAACACCTCCAGCCCCGGAGTTTTTGTTCGCTGTTCAACCAGCTCAAGAGCATCATAGACGATGCGGCGAGCTTTGTGCTTCAACCCCCGCTTCATCACCGAGTTGATGAATTGGGAGACGAGAACGTCATTGTATTTTGGGTCCGGGGGAACCGGACGTTTTTCTGCTCGTTTCTTTCTCACTGCAGTGTTCTGTCTACGTTATGTCTTAGCTTTCTTTGCGCCGTACTTCGAACGCCCCTGCTTGCGGTCGGCAACACCGGCCGTATCGAGCGTCCCGCGAATGATGTGGTAACGGACCCCCGGCAGGTCCTTCACACGTCCGCCGCGAATCATCACGAGGGAGTGTTCTTGCAGGTTGTGCCCCTCGCCGGGAATGTACGCCGTTACTTCAACACCGTTCGTCAGGCGAACACGGGCGACTTTCCGAAGCGCCGAGTTCGGCTTTTTCGGCGTCGTCGTGTACACACGCGTACAGACGCCGCGCTTCTGCGGGCATCTGTCCATGGCCGGAGCCTTGCTCTTGTACGTAACCTTCTTGCGGCCCCTGCGGACCAGTTGATTGATCGTTGGCAAACAGTTCTCCGTTAGGTTATCTTGTGCGGAAACGCAAACTCAGAGTTTCTAAAGATACAAACACCCCCGTAGAATGTCAATAATCACAAAATCCCGCGGGGATTAGAAAATCTTAACCCACATCTGCGGCGGTGTTAGTTGGACACCGCCGCCTTTTCCTTCGCTCGAACCTTTTTCGCAGCGGGCTCGACTTCTGCCTTCACGGCCTCCTCTTCGGCTGCGGGGACGCTCTCCTTCGGCGTCACGATGATGTCCTTGAAGTGCTTCAGACCTGTTCCTGCCGGAATGAGATGACCCATGATAACATTCTCCTTCAAGCCGAGTAGATTGTCGACGCGTCCCTCGATCGCGGCATCGGTCAGCACCTTCGTCGTTTCCTGGAACGACGCGGCGGAGATGAAGCTGCCCGTCGAGAGCGCAGCGGAGGTAATACCGAGCAGCACCGGCTCCGAGGTCGCCGGCTCCGCATCCCTGTACTCGATTACCTTCTTGCCCTTCTTGCGCAACTCTCCGTTCAGCTCACGCGCCTTCTTCTTTGCGACGATCTGTCCGTTCTTGAGTTTCGAATCCCCTTTGCTGATGACGACAACCTTGTCCCGCAACTGTTCGTTTTCTTCTTCGAACTTCAGTTTGTCGACGTAGTCGCCCTCCAGGAACTTCGTGTCTCCAGAGCTAACGACCTTTACCTTCTGCATCATCTGGCGAACGATGACTTCGATGTGCTTGTCGTTGATCTTCACGCCCTGGATGCGGTAGACTTCCTGGATTTCATTCACCAGATACTCCTGCACCTCGCGCACGCCCTTGATGCGGAGGATATCGTGCGGGTCGATCGAACCATCAGAAAGCCGCTCGCCCGCGCGGACGACGTCGTTCTCCTGCACAAGTACGTGCTTGCCCAACGGAATCGGATACTTACGAATGTCTTTGCCATCATGGCTGGTGACGACGACCTCGCGCGAGCCGCGCTTCTGCGCGCCGAACGTCACGACGCCGTCAATTTCGGAGACGATCGCGGGATCCTGCGGACTGCGTGCTTCGAACAGCTCCGTCACCCGCGGCAAGCCGCCGGTAATGTCACGATTCTTGCCGATATCGCGCGGAATCTTGACGAGAATCGTCCCTGCGCTGATCTCCTGACCGTCATCCACGATAATGTGTGCGCGTGTCGGAATGATATAGCTTCCGATCTTTTTCCCTTTGGCGTCCAGAATCTGAATACTCGGGCTGAGCGTCCGATCACGCGAATCAATCACCACCTTCTGGATGTGCCCGGTTTGTTCGTCAGGCTCCTCACGGAAGGTGACGTTATCCTTCAGGTCCTGATACTTGACTGTGCCGCTGTGCTCGGAAATAATCACGGCGTTGTAGGGATCCCATTCGTAGATGATCTCGCCCTTTGCCACCTTGGCGCCGTCTTTCACCATCAGCAAAGCTCCGTAGGGCACGTCGTACTTGGCGACCATACGATTATCTCGATCGAGCACGCTGACCACGCCGCCCCGCCCGGAAACGATCAGGCGAGGACCTTCATCTGTCTCTACGGTGATGGATTTGATGCCTTCATACACAAGCTTGCCGTCGAACTTCGAGGTCACCTGCGATTGCGATGCGCTCAAGCTTGCAGCGCCACCCGTGTGGAAGGTGCGCAGCGTCAGCTGCGTTCCCGGCTCGCCGATAGACTGCGCGGCGATGATGCCGACGGCCTCACCGACCTGCACGAGCTTGCCTGTGCTGAGGTTGCGGCCATAGCACTTGGCACAAATACCGCGCTTTGCTTCACACGTCAGCACCGAACGAATTTCCACCGCCTCGATGGATGTTTCGCCGATGCGATTGGCTTTGTCTTCATCAATCAGCTCGCCTGCGCTGACAATCGTCTCGCCGGTCAGCGGGTCAACCACGTCGTGGACGGAAACGCGCCCAACGATGCGTTCGGCAAGCGGTTCCTTGATGTCCTCACCTTCCTTCAACGCGCCGGTCACCACGCCGCGGATCGTGCCGCAGTCTTCCTCTTTGATGATCGCATCTTGCGCGACGTCCACGAGTCGGCGCGTGAGGTATCCTGCATCGGCCGTCTTCAGCGCGGTGTCGGCAAGTCCTTTGCGAGCGCCGTGCGTGGAGATGAAGTACTCCAGAATCGAAAGTCCCTCACGGAAGTTGGCGATGATCGGGTTCTCGATCAACTCGCCGGCCGCGCCCGAGAGGGATTTCTGCGGCTTGGCCATCAGACCGCGCATGCCCGCGAGCTGACGGACCTGCTCTTTCGAGCCGCGGGCGCCGGAGTCCACCATCATGTAGAGTGAATTGAAGCCGTCGCGCGAACGCGCCAGCGTCTGGAAGAGCGCATCCGCAACCTTCAAACCGGCTTGCGTCCAGATGTCGATCACTTTGTTGTAGCGTTCGCCCTGCGTGAGCAAGCCGCGCGTGTACTGCTTGTAGACTTCATCCACCTTCGCCTGCGCTGCGGCGACAATCTGTTCCTTCTCTTTCGGAATCTCGACGTCCTCCAATCCGACCGAGAGACCTCCGGCCGTTGCATAGCGGAAGCCGAGTTCTTTCAGCCGATCCAGAAACTCCGCCGTCCTCAGGTTGCCGACTTTGCGAAACGCGACGCCGATAATCTGTACGAGACGTTTCTTGTTCAGCAATTCATTGATGAAGCCGATTTCCTTCGGCACAATCTGATTGAAGATCACGCGCCCGGTGGTTGTTTCCACCAGCTTGCCGTCGATGCGCACCTTGATGAGGGCATGCAGCCCGACCTTCCCATAGTTGTGGGCGATGATCACTTCCTGCATGTCGGAGAAGATCAAGCCCTCACCCTTATCGCCGGGCTTGGACTTCGTCAGATAATAGCAGCCCAGAACTTGATCCTGCGTCGGCGTCACGATGGGCGCCCCCGATGCAGGCGATAAGATATTGTGGCTGGACAGCATGAGAATGCGCGCTTCCAGCTGCGCATCGAACGAGAGCGGCACATGAACGGCCATCTGATCGCCGTCGAAATCGGCGTTGAACGCCGTGCACACCATCGGGTGAATGCGGATCGCTTTTCCTTCGACCAGCACGGGCTGGAAGGCCTGAATGCCGAGCCGGTGCAGCGTCGGGGCGCGGTTGAGCAACACGGGATGCCCGTCAATGATGTTCTCAAGAATCTCCCACACTTCAGGCCCCTTCTTGTCCACCATCTTCTTCGCGCTCTTGACCGTCTTGACGATGCCGCGGTCGATCAGCTTGCGGATAATGAACGGCTTGAACAACTCCACGGCCATGTCCTTCGGGATACCGCATTCGTGCAGCTTCAGCTCGGGACCGACAACAATCACCGAGCGGCCCGAATAGTCCACACGCTTGCCCAGCAAGTTCTGGCGGAAGCGCCCCTGCTTGCCCTTGAGCATGTCCGACAGAGACTTCAGCGCGCGGTTGTTGTCGCTGCGCACGGCGTTGACGCGCCGCGAATTGTCGAACAACGAATCAACCGCCTCCTGCAGCATGCGCTTCTCATTCCGCAGAATCACGTCGGGCGCTTTGATGTCGATGAGGCGCTTCAGACGGTTGTTGCGGATGATGACGCGCCGGTACAGATCGTTGAGATCGGAGGTCGCAAAGCGCCCGCCTTCGAGCGGCACCAGCGGTCGCAGCTCCGGCGGAATGACCGGAATGATATCCAGCACCATCCATTCGGGTTTATTGACCGGCCCATCTTCACGTTCGCGGAAAGCCTCAACAACGCGCAGGCGCTTGAGCGCTTCCTGCTTCTTCTGAACGGACGTCTCTTCCATGATCTGTGCGCGCAGCTCTGCCGCAAGCGATGGAATATCTACCTGCTTCAGCAAATCCTTGATCGCTTCTCCGCCGATCTTGGCAACGAACTTCCGCTTGTCGGTCGGCTCCAGATCGTCGTGGTTCTCCGGCAGGGTCGAGAGAATCTCGAAGTATTGCTCTTCGGAAATCAGATCTTTTTTCTGAAGTCCCGTCGTGCCCGGGTTGATGACGATGTAGGACTCATAATAAATGACTTTCTCGAGATCCTTCGTCGTCATGCCGAGGATGTAGCCGATCTTCGACGGCAAAGAACGGAAGTACCAGATGTGAACGACCGGAACAGCCAGCGCGATATGGCCCATCCGCTCGCGGCGGACGCTCTTCTGCGTCACTTCCACGCCGCAGCGGTCGCAGATGATCCCGCGATAGCGGATGCGCTTGTACTTGCCGCAATGGCACTCCCAGTCCCGCACCGGACCGAAGATTTTTTCGCAGAACAACCCGTCTTTCTCCGGACGGAACGACCGATAATTGATCGTCTCCGGTTTGGTGACCTCGCCGTGCGAGCGCTGCAGAATCATGTCGCTCGAGGCAAGGCTGATGGTGATGCGCGAGAAACTCTTCCGTGTTTCTTTTTCGTGATGGCTCATCGATGCCATGGATACTCCTCCATACAAATCTCATGGTACGTTCGCTGCGCGCCACCGCGGCGTGCAGCGTTGCCGCCCTAATCCAATTTTACATCCAATCCCAAGCCCATCAATTCCCGCACGAGAACGTTGAACGACTCGGGGACGTTCGCTTCGGGCAGGTTGTCGCCTTTGACGATAGCCTCGTACACTTTGGCGCGGCCCGCGACGTCGTCGCTCTTGACCGTCAGCATTTCTTGCAACACGTGTGCAGCACCGTAGCCCTCCAGAGCCCACACCTCCATTTCGCCGAACCGCTGCCCGCCGAACTGCGCCTTGCCCCCCAACGGCTGCTGCGTGATCAGCGAGTACGGTCCGATGGACCGTGCGTGAATCTTGTCGTCCACCAGATGCGACAGCTTCATCATGTAGATGTAGCCCACGGTTACTTCCTGGTCGAACCGTTCGCCCGTTCGCCCGTCGTAGAGGACGGAGCGCGATGAGCGGTTCAACCCCGCTTTCTCCAACTCCTTCTGCACATCTTCCCATGTTGCGCCGTCGAAGATCGGTGTTGCGTACTTCACGCCGAGAACCTTTGCAGCCCATCCGAGCGCTGTTTCGTACAACTGGCCAAGATTCATGCGCGAAGGCACACCCAGCGGGTTCAGCACAATGTCCACCGGTGTTCCGTCGGGCAGGAAGGGCATGTCGGCAACGGGCACGATGCGCGAGACGACGCCCTTGTTGCCGTGGCGCCCGGCCATCTTGTCGCCGACGGAGAGTTTGCGCTTCTTCGCCACGTACACCTTGGCAAGCTGCACAACGCCTGGCGGCAGTTCATCGCCGAGCTGAATCTTGTTCTTCTCGTGACGGAACTCCTCTTCGATGCTGTTGAGCCGATCGAAATAGTTGGTGTAGATTTTTGCGATCGTGGAATTCTTCTTCTTATCCTCCACCCAATCCTGCGTGTAATCGAGTTTTTCCAGTTCTTCGCAGGAGTGGAATGTGTCGGCTTTGAACTGCACGTTTGCGCGGAACACGACATTGCCGTCGGTATCGCGCACGCCGACCGACTTTTCGCCGTCGAGCAGAAGTCCCAGCTTGTTCGCGAGGCGCTCACGCAAATCCTGCAGCACCTTCCGGCGCTGACGGTCGAGCGCGTCGCTCTTACGCTTGTCTTCTTTCTTAGACTCGGCGTCTTTCTTCTTGCGAGAAAAGAGTTTCGTCGCAATGACGATGCCCTTCATGCCGGGCGGCGCTTTGAGCGAAGCGTCTTTCACATCGCCGGCCTTCTCGCCGAAAATCGCCTTCAGTAGTTTTTCTTCGGGCGTCGGATCGGATTCGCCCTTCGGCGTGATTTTGCCGATGAGGATATCGCCTTCGACCACCTCCGCCCCGACGCGCACGATGCCGTTCTCATCCAGATCCTTGGTGGCATCTTCGCTGACGTTGGGGATTTCGCGCGTCAGTTCCTCCTCGCCGCGTTTGGTATCCCGCACCTGCAATTCGAACTCTTCAATATGAATAGAGGTGAAGATATCCTGCGCCACGATGCGCTCGCTGACGATGATGGCGTCCTCGAAGTTGTACCCGTTCCACGGCATAAACGCCACGAGAACATTCCGCCCGAGGGCAAGCTCTCCATGATCGGTGGCCGGACCGTCGGCAAGCACATCACCCTTGCGGACTTTATCTCCGGGCTTCACCAGAACACGCTGGTTGATACACGTGTCTTGGTTTGTGCGGAAGAATTTCGTCAGCTTGTACTCCACGCGGCGCTTATCGTCGAAGGAGATCAAAGCCTCCGTCGAGGTTTCGTCAATATCGTAGAGCACGACAATCTTGCTTGCGTCCACGTAATCAACCACGCCGCTGCGCTCGGCAACAATCAGCGAGCGAGAATCGCGGGCGATGTCCCGCTCGAGGCCTGTTCCCACCAGCGGCGCTTCGGGACGCAACAGCGGCACCGACTGGCGCTGCATGTTCGAGCCCATCAGAGCGCGATTGGCGTCGTCGTGCTCGAGAAACGGAATCAACCCGGCCGCGGCGCTCACAATCTGGTTGGGCGCTACGTCCATGTAGTGCACCTCTTCAGGCCGCACGACGGGGAAGTCGCCCTGATAGCGCGCCTTCACCCGATCGCTCAAGAAGTGGCCGCGCGCATCGAGGGGCGCATTGGCTTGCGCGATGATGTAGTTATCCTCCTGCTCCGCCGTCAGGTATTCGATTTCATCCGTCACCCGGCCATTCTTCACCTTGCGGTACGGCGTTTCCAGGAAGCCGAACTCATTGACCCGCGCATGGATGCACAGCGACGAAATCAGCCCGATGTTGGGACCTTCCGGCGTCTCGATCGGGCACAGGCGACCGTAGTGCGTGTAATGCACATCGCGCACCTCGAACCCGGCGCGCTCGCGTGTGAGGCCGCCCGGTCCCAGCGCCGAAAGACGACGTTTGTTCGTCAACTCGGCAAGCGGGTTTGTTTGATCCATAAACTGCGAGAGCGGATTCGTTCCGAAGAACGCGTTCACCACGCTGGTGATTGTTCGGGCGTTGACGAGATCCTGGGGCGTAAGGTTCTCACTGTCGCGCACGTTCAAGCGCTCGCGAATGGTGCGCGCCATACGCGCAAGTCCGATATTGAACTGCTGCGCGATCTGCTCGCCCACCGTGCGGACGCGGCGGTTGCCCAGATGATCAATGTCATCCACCGAACGCTTGCCCTGCTGCAGTTCGATCAGATAATTGATGATGGCAACAATGTCCTGCTTCGTCAACGTCGTGGTGGTGACGGGAATATTCAGACCTAGCTTTTGATTGATGCGGTAGCGACCGACGTCGCCGAGGTCGTAGCGCTTCTCATTAAAGAAGAGACGCTCGATCAGACCCTTCGCCGTATCCAGATCGGGCGCGTCGCCGGAGCGAAGCTGCTTGTAGATGGCTCCCAGCGCATCCTCCTCCGAACGCACGCTATCCTTGGAGATCGTCTTGGCGATCACCGATTCCTCGTTTCCTTGCTGCTGCAGGAACCGAATCTTCTTGATGTTGGATTTCTTGATCCGCTTGATGTGCTCCTCCGTGAGCACCGAATCTTTGGTAATGAAGATCTCGCCGGTCTTTTTGTCGATGACATCGCTGCAAATCACGCGCCCGACATACTCTTTCAGATCAACCTTCGTGACATCCACTTCCTCGACGAGCCTGAACAGTTCGAGGATTTCGTCGTCGGAAGAATACCCGAGCGCTCGCAGAAGCGTCGTGACGGGGAACTTCTTCTTCCGGTCGATGTAGGCATACATCACGTTATTGATATCGGTCGTGAACTCGACCCAGGAGCCGCGGAACGGAATGATGCGGGCCGAGAAGATGGGCGTGCCGTTCGGATGGACCGTCTCACTGAAGAACACGCCCGGCGAGCGATGCAACTGGCTGACGACAACACGCTCGGCGCCGTTGATGATGAACGTGCCGCGATGCGTCATCGTCGGCAAATTGCCGAGGTACACATCCTGCTCGATGGTGTTGGCATACCCTTTACCGTCATCCGCCTTCTGTGAAAGCCGAAGCTTCGCTTTCAGCGGCACGGCATAGGTCAGGCCGCGCTCTTCGCATTCGGCCACCGAATATTTTTCTTTCTCGACGTAGTACTCCACGAACTCGAGCAGGAAGTTTTCGCGGGCATCCGTAATGGGAAAGTTTGCTTTGAACACCGCCTGCAAGCCCTTGTTCTTCCTGCGAGCGGGAGGCACATCGCGCTGCAAAAAGCTTTCCCACGACTCCAGCTGAATGTTCAGCAGGTCGGGCGCTTCGATGACTTTCGGAATCTTTCCGAAAGAGATCCGTTCTGAATGGTTCCTCAAGAGCACCACTCCTTACGTTGTAATGATAAATTGATAACCCACCCCACGGCGCGACCAAGAAAGCGCAAGCCGATAATCGGAAGCTCCGCATTATCGGCTGAGATGCTGTCTGCAAAAGGTACGTTCACGCCGAGGCCATTCTTATTGATGAAAGCTTCGCGGCTTGTTCACTCGCCGCACCAACCGAACAAACTGCCGTCCCGCGACACACCGCGGGACGGTCACCCACACCACAGGAACTTATTGCAACTCGACTTTCGCTCCTGCTTCCTCAAGCTCTTTCTTCAGTTTCTCTGCATCGGCCTTCGGCAAGCCTTCCTTCACGGTCTTCGGCGCCCCGTCAACCAAGTCCTTGGCCTCCTTCAGACCGAGGCCTGTTGCCGCACGCACGACTTTGATGACGTTAATCTTCTGTGCACCGGCTTCCTTCAGCACAACGTTGAACTCCGTCTTCTCCTCCGCTGCGGCTGCCGCACCGCCGCCGGCTGCGCCCGGCATCACGCCGCCCATCACCACGGGGGCTGCTGCCGTCACGCCGAATTTCTCTTCCAGCGCCTTCTTCAGCTCCACTGCTTCGAGGAGGGTGAGCTTCTCGATTCTTTCGACAATCTCTGCTACTGCTGACATGAATGATTCTCCTGTGTAATAATGAACAAATACGAGTTCCGGAAGAGAGCCTATGCAGCTTTCTTCTGTGACAATTGATCTATAACGCTGACGAGGTCACGCATGACCGCATTGATGACCGTCGGCACTCCGGCAAGCGGGGCCTGGATGCTGCCGAGAATGCTTGCCATCATATCCTTCTTCGACGGAAGCTGAGCGAGTTCTTTCAGCTTCGCGCCATCGTACACCTGCTTTTCGAGCACCGCCGCCTTCAGCGCGAGCTTTTGATGCTTCGCGATGAATTTGTCGATGACCTTCGCCGGGACAACGGCATCGTCGAACGCGAAGGCAACGCCCGTAGGCCCGACAAGCTTCTCAAACACCTTGTCGTAGCCCGAAAGCTGATCAAGCGCTTTCTTGATCAGCGTGTTCTTCACGACGCGATACTGAACGCCGGCCTTGCGTAACTCACGACGCAACTCCGTCTCCTGCTCCACCGTCAGTCCGGTAAAGTCCGTGAAGTACATCGCCGACGCACGCGCAGCGGTCTCCGCTACCTCGGCAACGATGTGTTCTTTTTCTGACCGTTTCATTGTCCTCCTCTACGACGTACGTTTCGAACTGCGTAGCGTCTTCGTGATTGTCCAGAGAGAAGCCCATGTCTCGGGAGACCGATCATGGCAATGGACAGAGTGTGTGGTTTGAGTGCGTAACATTCTTTGTCAATGAACCGCAACCTGGTTGCGGTCGATTTTCACTCCCGGCCCCATCGTGCTGGAAAGTGCAATCGATTTCACATACGTTCCCTTCGCCGACGCGGGCTTCAGTCGAACGACCGTGCTCAAGAAGGCCTGAATATTTTCCGCCAGTTGCCTCGCATCGAAATTCACCTTGCCGATGGTGGCATGCACAATGCCGGCCTTATCGACACGAAACTCGATCTTGCCCGCCTTCACTTCCTTGACTGCTTTGGCAACGTCCATCGTCACCGTTCCGCTTTTCGGGTTTGGCATCAAGCCGCGCGGTCCGAGGATTTTGCCGAGCTTTCCGACTTCGCCCATCACATCAGGCGTCGCAATAATCACGTCAACGTCCGCCCACCCTCCTTGAATCTGTTGGATGTACTCGGTGAAGCCGGCATAGTCTGCGCCTGCGGCTTTTGCTTCTTCATCGCGCGGGGGCTTGGCAAGCACCAACACGCGCACGGCTCGACCGATGCCATGAGGCAGTGCCACCGTTCCGCGCACAGCCTGGTCGGCCTTCTTCGGATCAACGCCAAGCCTCACGGCGATATCAACCGACTCGACAAACTTCGCCGATGCGGTCTCCTTGACCTTCGCAATCGCTTCCTCAATCGTATATTGTTTCGTGCGGTCGATCTTTGCCGCAGCAGCTCTGAATCTCTTACTCTGTTTCACTGTAGTTCTCCTTGTGGTTCATGCGTCTGGCGGTACAGACTCCCACGTTAGTGTACCATGCAGTTCTTTGATTATCCTTCTACAACAATGCCCATCGAACGCGCCGTGCCGGCAACCATACTCATTGCTGCCTCGATGCTTGCCGCGTTCAGGTCGGGCATTTTCAACTCGGCAATCTCACGAACCTGTTGCGACGTCACCTTGCCGACTTTCACTCGGTTCGGCTCCGCGGAACCCTTCTCGACCTTTGCCGCCTTCGCTAACAAGACCGAGGCCGGTGGCGTTTTGGTGACGAACGTGAACGACTTATCCGAATATACCGTGATGACGACGGGAATGATGAGTCCTGCTTGCGCTTGCGTGCGCGCGTTGAACTGCTTGCAGAACTCCATAATGTTCACGCCCTTCTGGCCGAGAGCCGGACCCACAGGCGGTGCAGGGTTCGCTTGCCCTGCCGGAATCTGCAACTTCACATAGCCCGTGATCTTTTTCATGACACTGTCTTCCTACGAACAATGAGTATTTACTTTTCTGCTTCCACCTGACTGAAGTCAAGCTCGACAGGAGTCTTACGTCCAAAAATCGAGACCATTACCTTCAGCTTCATTTTTTCTTCGTTCACTTCCTGCACGAAGCCCGTGAAGTTGTTGAACGGTCCATCGGTCACTTTCACGGCATCGCCGACTTTGAACGGGACTTCCAAAACCTCGACGTCCTTCTTCGCTTCAATCTTGCCGATGAGTCGCTTGACCTCGGCCGGCTGCAACGGAGCCGGAGCATTCTTCGGCCCGACGAAGCTGATGACCGAGGGGGTATTCAAAATGATGTGCATCGTCTGCGTGTCGAGCGCGGCTTCCACCAGAATGTAGCCGGGAAAGAACGTCCGCGTCTTGCTGCGTTTCTTTCCATCCTTCACCTCGAACACCTTCTCCGACGGGACGATGACCGAACCGACCCGGTCGCTCAGCCCTGCCTGCGCAATCTCGTTCTCGATGTAGGCCTTCACTTTATTTTCGTGACCCGAATACGTGCGGACCACGTACCATTTCTTTTCCAACACATTATCCTAAGAAGTATTTGAGACCCAGACTTAAGAGCTGGTCAACAACGTACACGAAGCCGGCAACGACAAGGCAGACCACAAGAACGACGATCGTCGAGTCACGCAGATCGTCTTTCTTGGGCCAGGTGACCTTCTTCATCTCCTTGACGACGTCTTCGAAGAATGCAATGATCTTTTCTTTCATATCCTTCGTCTTCCGCGATGGCTGAGGTAATAGGTGATGGCTGACGATGATCCTCGATGCTTGCACGTGAGGAGGGACTCGAACCCCCAACCTGCGGTTTTGGAGACCGCTGCTCTAGCCAATTGAGCTACTCACGTAGAGTATTCTGCGCCGCCGATGCCGTGGCGAGGTTGTCGTTTTCTTTGCCCGTGAAGCTGACGCAGTGCAACGAAGGAGGGACTACTCGTCGTACACCCTCACACACGCTTCCTACTTTGTCTCCTTGTGGGGAGTATGCTTTCCACAAAACCGGCAGTACTTCTTATACTCGACACGGCCGCTTTGCTTTTTCTTGTTCTTGGTGGTCGTGTAGTTCCTGCGCTTGCACTCGGAACACTCCAGGGTAATGATGTCTCGCACGATCACAACTCCGTACTTGTGAAAACTCCTGTTCGAGCTTGCGACCGGGATTGAACCGGTGACCTCTTCCTTACCAAGGAAGTGCTCTACCAACTGAGCTACGCAAGCGCTTCGCGTCCGAGCGGGAGACGGGACTCGAACCCGCGACCAACAGCTTGGAAGGCTGTGACTCTACCAACTGAGTTACTCCCGCATGAGGGTGGGCAGGGATGGATTCGAACCACCGAAGACCGAAGGTCGCCAGATTTACAGTCTGGTGCGATTGACCACTCCGCCACCTGCCCTCCTTCTACCGTTCTTTTGAGCTGGCGACCAGACTTGAACTGGTGACCTGCTGATTACAAGTCAGCTGCTCTACCAACTGAGCTACGCCAGCGATGGTTGCTGGCAGCACGGACAACGCAGCTCGCCGGGCTTGCGCCAGCGTGTTTGGACAGAGATTCCCTTCCTACTCAGAAACACAAACGGGCTTGCCGAAGGAAGGGTTCACGAGAATGCGATAATTCTTGAGCAAATAAATATACGAAATTTGCTCTTAGAGTCAATCCTTAAGCCCTGCCTCGACATGCCGTTCCCACATGAAATTTTGTTCATGCCCACCCCTTTCTTCCTCCTTCAATATCTTCCGATTATTTCCTATCATTTTCTTGTCAAGATGATAGGATGGTCCAAGATGCGAAACCTCGTACCTGCGATTTCCTTGACTATACTCGCCTTATTCTTCGGCTCATGCACCAGGAACCAGGAGAAACCGGTCGATCTGGTCACCTTCCCGCTGAAGGGTATGGTGGTGGAAATCGACACTGCACGAAACCGAGTAATGGTTGCTCACGAAGAAATCCCCAACTATATGATGGCTATGACGATGCCCTTCAAAGTTAAGAACCGGGCTTTGCTTCATGACCTCCAGGTGGGAGATTCGATTACCGCTACTTTAGCTGTCTCGCGTACTGAAAGCTGGCTGGAGGCCATCACCGTTGTAGGAAAGGGTGAGCCGGAAGACCCCGAGCTTGTTGCCGGGGCCATCATGGCACGCATGCTCAAGGTCGGCGACAGGCTTCCAGACGATGCCTACATTAACCAGGACGGGCGACGCATCCGCTTCAGCGACTTCAAGGGCAAAGCCGTCGCCCTCACGTTCATTTATACTCGCTGCCCCCTTCCCGACTATTGCATCCTCATGAGCAACAACTTCGCAAGGGTACAGAAGCTTCTCGCCTCCGACCCTTCCCTAACGAACAAATGGCATCTCATCACGATCAGCTTCGATCCGAGGTTCGACTCGCCGCGGGTGCTGAAGGAGTACGGCAGGAGCTATGGGGCCGACTTCAGGTCGTGGGACTTCGTGACCGACCCTGACACTTCAGGCAAAACCATTATGAAGCTTGCCGACGGACTTGGCCTAACCTACGAGAACGACGAGGGCGGCCTCATTGCGCACAACCTGCGAACCGTCATTCTGGACGCGGACGGAAGAATCAGCAAGGTGATTCAAGGGAATGAGTGGAAGGCGCAGGAAGTGGCTGACCACCTGCGGGCGTTAGCCCGATAGTTTGCCCTTCATTTCTGCACGACGAAAACCTTGTACGCACGCGGCTCCATTGCCGCAATAATATGCTGCCCTCGGTCGGTGCTCAACTCCACTTGCTGCCCATCGAAGACACTGTTGGCGACGATGCGCTTGCGCGGCCCGAAGATGCTCTCGATCGGCACCGTGACACGGACGAAGCGAGCCTCGGATCCAAAGTTCAGAACGACGAGCACGGCATCATCTTCAGCAATACGGGCAAAGGCATACACGTCGTTCGGAAATGTGGACTCAAGCCGGACCATCTTTCCACGCGACAGCGCCTTATTGTCCCTCCGAAGAGTAAAAAGCTTCTGGAAAATTTCTCCCAGCTCGCGCGGCCGCGACCAATCGACATCTACCTTATCGAACAAGTCGAGCTTACGGTCATTCGCCACTTCTTCGCCGGTGTAGATCATCGGCACGCCGGGAAGCGTGTTGATGAGCACCGCGGCAAGTTTCAGTCCGTCGAGACCGAACTTCACCACCGCCGGTGCATCCCACGCATTCTTGTCGTGATTGGTCGTAAAGCGCATGCGAAGCGAGCCGGTTGGAAACTGCATCTGTTCCGTTTTGAGAATCTGGTCGAGCAAGGCGACAGGTCGCTCCCCTTTCAGCAGTACATCCAACGCATCATACACGTTCCATGAGTACGTGAGGTCGAATGCCTGAGCGTGATGTTCGGGAATGGAACCTTCGCTCAACATCATGATGGGCTTGATCGCGTCCAGTTCTTTCCGCGCCTCGTTCCAGAAGTCGGTAGGCACAAGTTCGGCAACGTCGCACCGGAAGCCGTCAATGCCCACATCCTTCACCCACCACTTCATCATGTCGATCATGTAGCGGCGCAGTTCAGGATGCGAGTAGTCGAGGTCGGCAACGTCCGTCCAATCTTCGTTCGGAGCGACAATTTTTCCCTCCTCATCTCTCGTAAACCATTCGGGATGGTCCTTGATGAGCTTGCTGTCCCACGAGGTGTGGTTGGCAACAAGATCAATGATCAGCTTCATGCCGTTCTTGTGAACTGCGGCAAGCAGCTTTTTGAAATCTCTCATCGTTCCGAATTCGGGATTGATGCCGTAGTAATCCTTCACTGCGTAGGGCGAGCCGAGTCTTCCTTTCCGATGTTTCACTCCCACAGGATGGATCGGCAAGAGCCACAGCACGGTCACGCCCATGTTTTTCAGTTCCGGGATGCGCTTCTCGAGTCCGGCGAAGGTTCCTTCCTTCGAAGCGGATCGAAGATAAACGGAGTAGATGCAGGCATCCTTTACCCAGTCGGCACTTGGGCGCGCGGGTGTTCCGTAGTACGGACTCTTCAACAGCTCGTCGAGGTTCCTCGTGGCGATCAGCGTAACGGGTTTGTAGATGCCGCCTCCGCCTGCATAATCTTTTACGAGAACAACGATGGTGTTCTCGCCCGCTCGCAGCGCAGCGCTCACGTCAACAGCGAAGGGGTCGCTGTAGCCGGCGTGTGTGCCGACCTCGATGCCGTTCACCCACACGACGGCATCGTCATCCACGCCCGCGAAATGTAGACTCATCGGTTCATCAACGCGTTCGATGTGAATCGTGCGCGCAAACCATCCCCACCCGTCATACTTCGCGAGGCCCGGATAGCCCTCCCAGAATCTCGGCACCTGCACAGGCTGCCACTCAGCTCGGTCCATGCCTGCATCATACCACGTGCGCTCGATACCCACACGCGCGCTGTCCACGCGGAAGAGCCACGCGCCGTCAAGTCCGATTCTCATATCGATTTGATCCGAATGTAAGACAGTAGCATGAAGAAGGGTCAACAGAGTTGTTGCGAGTATTCGTAGCATCATCTATTCTCCGGGCCAAAGAAGAACACGAGCACAAACGCTGCGGCAATTGCCCAATGCAGGGACTGCTTCGCATGGGGATTCGTTTTGCGTAGGCGATCCCACACAAATGCAAGCACGATCATCAGTCCGGCAAGAACGAGCGTCGCTACCACAGCTTCGCCGTACCCGAACGTGCCTTGCACGGTCTTTGCAAAGTTGAATGTACCGAGATCGCCGTACAGGAGAAAAAGATGGACGGCGTAGACGATCAACGACTCGCGCCCGGCGAGGGTGATCAGCGATTGAGGCGAGACAGAGAACCGTCTTTCATAGAAGAAAAGAACTGTGCAAAGAAGAATGACAATCCCCAACCGCAGAAAAAAGAAACTCGGGCTGAATCGCCCGTAGTCGTACACCGGATACAAACGCGAAGCAACCGGCTCGATGAGCGCCGAGAAGATCATCAAACCCAATCCCGCCCAGAGCATCACGTTGAAGAAACGCTGTTCAGCGTTGCGCTGCTTCGCCTCGATAAAGTGGTAGCCAACAACCGCCCCGGCAAGAATGAACGCTGCCCAGGGAAACAGTGGAAATCCTGAAAAGGTCCGGAAATGCATGCCGTTCATGTATCCGGCAATCGGCAGAGGCAGAAGGCGCCGCCAATCAATACTCCAGACGATGGGAGAGACGAACGCGATCGCTACGCTGAGAATGAGCAGCAGCGTGTACAGCCGCCGTTCGGTGCGTACGAGAAGCAGCAGCGCCTGCACGATCAACAAGCTGACGCCAATACACTGGAGAACATCCGCCTGAAAGAAGGCTTGCCACGACTGCTCCGTTGTTTCGTTCAGAAGTTGATGAAAATTGAATTTGGGGATATGCAGCAGATACCCGATCATGATAATGAAGAGGAGACGACGAATGTTCAGCACCAGCGGCTTCCCCAGCGCGAGATAGTCGTTGATCTTTCGTCGTGTGGCGACGGCGTAGGCAAGCCCCGAGGCAAATGTGAACGCCGGAGCAACAAGACCGTTGATGAACGTAAGCCAATCGAACACCGCCGAAGCACGGAGGTCGGGATTGAGGGTGGCGTTCATCATGTGCGTCTCGATCATTACCAACACTGCTCCGCCGCGCAGCAAATCAATGAACTCGATGCGTTTACCCTTCGATGGAAGCGGTGGCTGTGTACGTTGATTCATGATGGTGATCGGCGACCGTATCTTCACGCGAGGCGATGCTGATCCTCACCCGCGATCACGCGTGTCCCCTCGTATGAAGGTCGTGGAGTTGATGGGAGATGGCATGGAACAGCCGAAAAGTTGTGGGCAGACGTTCCCGAAATCTCCCGTGCCGTCGGCAAGCACGCTTACAAGAAGAACGTATAGAGGACCGTGCTGGCGAGACCCGCCTGAAGAATCCGCGCCGGCACGAAGTGATTGCGTCGCACGTATTGCCAGACATACGTGAGCAGCACCATCGCCGCAAGAACGGCAAGCCCAACGCCGACGGCGTGATGAGCAGTCAGCGTTTGTCCAATCCGCTGCATCAACCCTTGATTCACGGGCGAGCCGTACGCGATCATCAGGTGAATCGTGTAGATCAACAAAGACGTCTGGCCAAGCGTGATCAGTGTTCGTTCCAGCAGCGCCGGCAGTTTGCTCAATGAATAGAAGCCGAGGGACACGAGTGTAACGATGCCAAGCCGGATCGCAAACCAGTTCGGGCTTGACTTCCAGAAATCGTGCTCAGGATACAGTTGAACCGGTATGCGATCAAACACAAGTCCAACAACGATGGCCATGACGGCCGTGAGTGCCAGGCGAGCGACAAATTTTCCCTCCCGCTCACCCAGACGCGCTTCGAGGAAGGGGAATCCAGCCACGACTCCTGCAAACAAGAACCCCGCAAACGGAAACAGCGGAAAGAGCGAAAGCTGCTGCTGGTTCATATACGGGGACAGAATGGGCGAGATCAGCGGAGCGAAATCAATATTCCAGACGATGGGCGACGCAAGCACAAGCGCACCCGTCAGGCCGGCGAGCGTGAGCGTAAACGCCCGCTGTGACGGGATGAGAAAAATCAGGACATGGAGAATCAGCAAACTTGCTGCGACACAATGCAGCACGTCTGCTTGAAACATCTGGGCAAGCTGCTCGGGCTGCGCTTCATGGAGAATCTTATCAAAGGAAAAGAAGGGAAAATGCAGTGCGTAGCCGACGAGGAAGAGCAGCCCGATGCGCTGCAGTCGTTTCAGCAGCGGCTTGCTGAATGTGCGGAAGTCTTCCCAGCGCTTCTGCGTTGCCGCCGCATAGGCAAATCCCGAAACGAACAGGAACATCGGCGCGGTGAAACCACGGAAGGCATCATACAGGCGAAACCATTCGGAGGCGCGCACTTCGCGCGAGAGCACAGCGTCGATGCTGTGGCCCATCACCATCACAACGACGGCGAAGCCACGCATGATGTCCAGAAAATGAATTCTCTTTAATCGGTTCTCCATAAACAAAAAAATCCCGCCAACCGGCACGGGATGATTTGAGTTTCTATCGTGATGGAGTAGTCTTACGGTTCACCAATTTTCTCTTTGATGATCTGCTCCAGTTCGTCCAGGTCTACCGGTTTGGTGATGTACGCGGCGCCGCCGATATCTTTTCCGAACTTCCTCGCATGATAATCATCGACCGCGGTGAGAAACACGAACGGGATCGTCTTGAGGTCGGCAACCTTGCGCACCTGCTGAAACAGCTCGAAGCCGTTCGTTCCCGGCATGACGAGGTCGGAGACAACGATGCTGGGCTTGAGCGCTTTGATCACCTTGAGCGCCGCGTCTGCTCCGTCCGCCGCCTCGACGTGGAAGCCGCGTGCAGTCAGGCCGGCTTTCGTCGCATCCAGCACGGTAGGCTCGTCATCGACGAGCAGAACCAACTTATCCTTGAGCATCACAGGCAGTGGAATGTCTGACCAGTACGGCAGTAGGATACGGCATTTGCGAACGAAATGCAATGAATCGACGATGAAACTCTTTTAACCGGCATGCTGCGCTCGTACGCAACTGGCCGCCAGGTGGGCACAGCGTTCGCCGCTGAGGATTGCGCTTTCGATGGTTGCGGGCAAGCCGGTGTTCGTCCAATCGCCCGCAAGAAAAAGATTGGGGAGAGATGTTTGATGGGATGGACGCAGCCGCTCGGCGTCGGGCGTGCACGAGAACGTCGCCCGCTTCTCTCTGATGACAACGGCATGGGTCGGTTCGGAGACCCGGCCATGCAGCGTGCGAAGGTCTTCCACAGCAAGACGAATAAGCTGGTCGTTGCTCATCGAGACAAATGGGTCGGCATCGCTGATCACGCAGGTGACGTGTCCGCCTTTTCCGGCTGCACGCGCAATCCTTCTCCTGTTGAACACCCACTGCACCCGCCGCTCAACCAAGCCGACGAAGTCAAGTTTCATAAAATCTTCTTCAAACCACAAATGAATGGAAACGATTGGAGTGTTGGGCACGGCGCCGATACGATGCAGCGTCTCGTCCGGCAGAACTTCGCGCGCCAGCTCGCTCGCTTCATAGTGCGGGACGGCCAGGATCACCGCAGAACAAACACTCTCCCGCCCGTCCCGCAGGCGAACGGAGTGCAGGCGGTTCCCTTCTGCCCTCAGCTGGGCAACGCTGGAGTTGCTGTGCACCGCGGCGCCGTGCGAGCTCAAGAAGCGCAATGCCGCGTCCACGTAGAGATCGCTCAGGCCGACGCGCGGAATGGCAAGCGCTGCATTCTTCCATGCGGCAAGAAACGCGTGCCGCAGCGCGTGGACAAACACTTTTGCGGATGCATGCGCGATGTGTTCGTTCATGATCGAGATGGCAAGCGGCTCCCAGAACACGCGCTTCAGTTCTTCCGACTGGCCGTTCGCTTCCAGCCAGTCTTCGATGGTCGCGTCGTTCAGCGGAGCGCTGCTTCGCTGCAGTGCCAGTCCGGCTCGAAGCAGCCGTAGCTTGTCCGGAAGCCCCAGCAGATTGGTGCAAAGGATGCCCGCGATGAGATGGAACGGCGGCACCAGCGTCGGCAGACGGAATTCGCACAGCCCGCGTGCAGGATGATGGAGGTACAGAATCGGTTGGTCTTGCACAAGCAGGAGGTGCCGTGTGCCGATGCGTTCGAGAAAGCGCATCGTATGCTCGTAGCCGGCGATCAACACATGCTGGCCGTTGTCGATGACGTCGCCGGTGGTTTCGTCCGTGAACGAGTATGCGCGCCCGCCGAGCTTCGGCTTCTGTTCATACAGAACGACGGGAATATGCTGGACGGTAAGTTCGACGGCGGCAGCGAGTCCGCTCAACCCGCCCCCGATCACGACCACGGGCCGATCAGAGAAACGAGAGGGCGTGCTGCGCGGCGCCGTGTGGCTCATGGGCATACTTCAGCTGATGGCTCAGCCAGTATCGGAAGGCGATGAGCAATTTCAATGGCTGAGGAAGGGAGATGCGCTGCTCGAAGACGTTGTACCCGGAGCGCTCGATCCGGCGAAGGATGTGTGCATAGATGGACCACATGATGCGCGCAGCAAAGAAATAGTGCTTGTCCTCGTCTTTCAACGCATTGCGTGCGAGGTCGAAGTAGGCGCACGCGCGGTTACACTCGAAGCGCATCAGGTTCACGAAGTTCTCCGTGTAGCGGCTGTTGAAAATATCCTCCTCCGAAACGCCGAAGCGCTGCATGTCTTCCATCGGCAGGTAGATGCGCCCGCGGCGTGCGTCGTCCTTCACGTCGCGCAGGATATTCGTCAACTGCAGCGCAATGCCGAGATTGATGGCATAATCCCGCGTCGACTCGTTCTTGTATCCGAAGATTTGCCTGCACATCAAGCCGACCGAGGAGGCGACGAGATAGCAATACTCCTTCAGCTCATCGAATGTCGCGTATCGCTTCTTGGACAGATCCATCTCGACGCCGCGAATAAGATCGTAGAAGTGATCCACGGGAATGTTAAAGCGGCGCGCCGTTGTGGCAAGCTGGTTCAGCAAGGGAAGGGTAGATTCGCCGCGCAGCGAGCGTCCCAACTCCATTCGCCAGCGCCGAAGCTGAACAACTTTCTTCGGCTCATCCGGCCCCTCATCCACGAGATCATCCGTGTACCGGCAGAAGGCATACACGGCGTGAATGGCTTCGCGCTTGTGCTTCGGCAGCACCGAGAAGGAGTAATAGAAACTTGTGTTGCTGTGCCTGGTTATGTCTTCCGCAAGGACGCTCACCGCCCGCCTGTACGTGGTGTTGGAAGAATCGCCTTCAAGAGAATGGCTGCCTTATCCGCCGTTCGCAGCACCGGCCTCGCCTCAAACACGTCGCACCCAGATCGTTCGATCTTTTCCAGAATTCTCATCCCACCTTGCCAGGTCAGCCGCAATTCAAACCGCAGCGCGGGCACCGTCGTGCTCAGCAGCGCCTCGCCGGCTTTGAACAGCTCGCGCGTACGATGCAGTTCGAAACGGATCAACTCACGAAACCGGTCGTTCGCTATCCCCGCGAACAGCTCGTGTTCAGTATAGCCAAAACGATACAGATCTTCAAGCGGAAGATAGATACGACCCTTCCTTGCATCGAGCTGAACATCCTGCCAGAAGTTCGTAAGTTGCAATGCCGTGCAGATGTTGTCGGAGAGGTCCATGGACCGTTCCGTTCGGTCACCGAACAGATGCAGCACAATCCGTCCGACCGGATTGGCAGAGTGGCGACAGTAGGTGAGCAGATCATCAAACGTTGCATAACGGCGGATCGTCACATCCATCCGAAACGCCGTCAACAGATCCGAGAGCAACTGCTTGGGAACGGCATGCTTTGCCAGCACAGTTCCAAGCGCGAGGAAGATCGGATGGTCCGTCGTGCCTTCGCCACATTGATCGAGCCGGCGCTGCCAATCATCGAGTGCGGCGAGGCGTTCGTTTTCCGAAAGCGTTCCTTCGTCGGCAATGTCATCGGCTGTGCGCGCAAAGGCATAGATGGCCGCAACCGCGGGACGAATTGATCGGGGAAGAAAAAACGAAGCTACGGGAAAGTTTTCGTAATGCCGACGGGCAAGCTCCTCGCAATAGCGGAACGCGTCTTCGATCGAGATCGGCCCGGCGTTCACGCGCTCAATTATATCGGTACTTCTCCTCATCCTCACCTTCTTCTCGCAGCAGGAGCGGCGAAGCGTGATGATGAATCATCCGCCATTCATGACCGTCATACTCGAAAATGTTCGTGGCAATCAGCAGCCCCGACCGGATGGTGTTCTCGGTGGCGTACCGGACTTCTTCTACCAGTGTAACAATCCCTGTTGTGCCGCGTATGTCGGCAACGACATTGCGCAGCGCTATCCGCGGATGGAAATCGGAGCTGAAGAGGCTTTCCCAGCTTTCGCGCACGGCAGCCCAGCCTTCGAGAAGCTGGCTGCCGGGGTGAACGCACTTCACGTGCTCACCGTGGCTCCACACCGCGTCGAGCATCTCCAGGTCGGATTCTTCGAAGGCTTGGTAAAAGCGGGCGTTCTGCAGCAGCAGTTTGTCTTTCTTGGTCAGAGGAATATTCCTTGCTATGAGAAGTTGGAAAAAATATATTCA
>JBBIRR010000034.1:0-44587 GCA_037441705.1 Ignavibacteriales bacterium | reverse complement strand
AGCAATTTGCTCTGAGGATAGTCGGCCACAAACTTCTCGAGCGCACGCAGTCTTTCCTCCGATTGCGTCAGGGCAGTAGCAGCGCGGTAGGCCGCCGAATCCTGCTGCGCCGCTGAGACGGAAACGAGAATGAAGAAAAGAAAAAGAAGGCGTGTCATGCGATTCCTTTCGCTGTGTGGTGCGGCTGTTCGGTAAGGCGCCGTTTATCTGAGGATGCTGTAACGAATTCTTGAAAGGTCTTCATCAGGTTTCGGTTTGCGGAAGACAAACAAGTGCTCGTGCATTATCAGATAGAACTTGAAATCCTTAGCCTTATCTTTCCAGCGCTGAGCATACTTTGTATTATGCTGGGTCTTGATGATCTCTTCTTTCAAGGCAAAACCGTTCCGAAGACATCGTTCAAGGACAAAGTATGATAGTGGAATATAGTGTTGGCCCTTGCGTGTGTCGCCAATGAGGATGGCACAGTAGCGGTTGGGTTTGAGAACTCGGAAGAGTTCCTTAATGCCAAGTTCAAGCTCGTCGAGGAATTTCGGGATGCCTGAGAGACTTGAGAGATCATTGGGGTTTTTCCGGTCTGAGTAGGTAACGATGTTTGCATACGGTGGGTGAGTGATAATGAGATCGATAGAATTATCCTTGTGGTTGTTAAGATTACGCACATCACCGATTGCCACTGTCTGCGTGGAGTTGTTGTCCACTTTGAATTCTAGCCGCTCCTTGGTAATGTCAACAGCTTTTTGGTTTATGTCATAACCAATCGCATTTCGATTAAGCAATCTGGCCTCAATCAAGGTCGTGCCACTGCCAACCATCGGGTCGAGGACAACTTCTCCTTCCCTCGAGTAGTTAAGGATGAGGTTCCGGGCGATCTGTGGAGCAAAGTTACCTCGGTAGTCGGATTTGTGGGTTGCCCAGTTACCACGAACTGGGAAATCCCAGACAGTCGTGGTTTCGGGAGTGAAGCCGTTCGGACTATCACCGGTGATGGTATCGTAGCCAAAGAGTGATTCTGCAATGAGACTTGTAGCTGTGTTGCGTTTCTTGTAGCGGATATGTTTGGAACGTTCCCTCGCCATAGAAGAAAGGATCATAAACCAAGAATGAGAGAGACGAATTCTTTACGAGCGTAGAACGCCCGCGAGGTTGAACCGTGACCGGGACCTTTTGTCCGTGGTTGAACCAACACGCCCATCTTGCCCGTGAGAGCATGAAAGCCTTCTCGCTGGATTGTACGCCTCACAAGGTCGTAGTCTGCTTTCACTTGATTGTAAATCTCAGGTTTACTCAAATCGAAGGTACCCACTCGAACGAGTTTTGATGAACGCTCCTGTTTAGACTCGAACAATCGAGCACAGACGACTTGTTTAGTGAGCTTGGCAAGGAGGTGGCTTTCTTCAAAGGATTTAGCTAGGACGTTTATTGGGTCTATCATCGTAATAGCCATCGTTTCCTTGACCACAATTTCGCCTGACTTGAGTTTTTTCAGTGGCACAATCTTAAGTTCCCACGATCCAAAATTCGGAGATTGTGCTGAATTGATTGGCAGCCCAAGGTACCGTTCGATTACGTGGCCAGCCCAACCTTTATTGAGCTTGCCTGATTTCCAAACTGTTACTCGGTACTTGTCGGCAAGTTCTCTAAGGTCTTTGCCTTCGAGTTGCCTAAGTCTTCGAACTGCCTCGTTTCGTTCCATTCTTGGATTATTATGGTCTTGTATAGCCATCAGTTTGGACAACAACATCGATGTATTTTAGACACAATTGCCGTGCGACCGCCAACCTATGTTGTCCGTCAAGAAGGAAAAGGTTTCGATCAACAAGAACTGGCATCCAAAGCTCTTGGTCAAAGTTGACAAGCATATGCAACACTTGTGAAGTGTCAACCTCGTTTGCAAAGGAAAGGAGAGACTTGTCGACTTTGATAAAATCAATCGGAACTTTATCAATCGTTTGCCACATCCCATTGAAAGATGGGTTTGAGTACATTTTTTTCCAATGAGTGGGCGATTGAATGTAATCCTTTCTTCTTGGCATTTGTTTGAGACCCTCAGTAGTTCAGAACAAGCAACTCGTTGATGGCCCCCCGTTTCTCGGCGTTACAGTTGATCATTCGGTTAGCTTTCACACGTACGATTCGGAATTCTTTGTAGGCCTCATCAAAGAAATGATCCTTGGGATTTTCATTCTTGGGATCGGAGTTACTGAGCATTAGTTTAGCACCTTTTCGATGAAGCAATCTGTAAAAGGAGGCGAGTCGAAGTTGAGCAGTATCATTGAAGTCGTACCGTGAATACGAGGTAAAGCTTGCTGTCTTGCTTATGGGCCGATATGGAGGGTCGAAGTAAACGAAAGTTGATGCGTCAACGAAACATTCGCAATCAGAGAAGTCGCCAAGACGAATTTCAGTACGCTGTAATAGCTCAGAGACGGACCGGAGATTCTCTTCAGAGCAGATCAATGGGTTCTTATATTTCCCGAAGGGCACGTTGAATTCGCCCCTCGAGTTAACCCTGAACAGGCCATTGTAACAAGTGCGATTGAGAAAAATGATTTGGGCGGTGCGCTCAACCCACGAGTCGTTATATTCATTGTAATTGATTGATGGACGATTTTCATTTAGTTCAAAGCGAACAGAATAAAAATATTCCTTCTGGCGATTGGGTGTAAGGCGATGATACTTCCGCTCCATGGAGTGGAGAAGAGGTATTAGCTCGTGGACATTTTGCTTGATTGTCTTATAGACGAGAATGAGTTCTTCGTTCACGTCGGATATGTAGAATTCGTCGATTTCATATGCTTGAGCTACATGGAAGAACAGAGCGCCGCCTCCAACGAAGGGTTCAACATATCGCTGAATCTTGCCAAGCTTGAGTTCGGGTGGTAAGTGTTCAATGATCTGTTCAAGGAGTTGAGCCTTGCCACCGGCCCATTTGAGGAACGGCTTTGCCTTGGTTGCAAGCAGGTACATGAGGCTTATCTACCCGTGTGAGTAACGGCTGAAATTATCTTGTAGAGATCACTGGAATTGAGAAGTCCATCAAGAACATCTTTGAACATATACGCATTTGGGTTGTTTGTTTTCTCTTGCAACATTAGCAACTCCATCAAATGCAGGAGAAAGTCGATTTTGAAAAAGCCCAAATCATTCAAAGGTGCAAATTGTCGAAGATGCTCTTGGTTTTGAGCGATTGACAAACTTCCAACAATAGAGTCAGCATCTCTATCAGGAAGTCCCTGAACGTCATCCCAACACAGCTGAAAAACTCCGAGAAGGGAGTTGGTGAGTTCTCTGTTCAAGAACTTCTTGATCAAGAGGTTGACGGCCCAATGGATGTGCTTGGGCGTTCTGATTCGTGAGCTGTTCTTGCGATACTTGACCCAAATGTCGTTTGGACTGAGTGACCCAGGAAAAACATAAAGCGTCAGGCCATCCTGGAGTTGGATATCCAGGATGGAGTATATCGTTTCGCCGCCTCGAAGAGTAAAGGGGGTTCGGGCATTCCGTATGTAATTTGGCATGTATTGTCATCTCTACTTGCTTCATACATAAATATAGCAAACATGAAGCTGACTAGAAAACCGGTGAGGGGTACTGCACACCTATCTACCGAATTGACTCCGACGAAGGAACGACATGCAGCGGAAGGTCAGCCGCAGCGGTTGCCGGAGCGAGGCAAACGCTCTCGCTGCACGCCTGATACGTTACGCTGATTGGGATGACGTATTCTCCGGGCGTTACATTCTTGGAGAGATGGAGGGTAAGGCGGATAGAGACTCTGCCTTCGTACACTTCAACAGGCTGCTCCGCGTAGCCAAACTCTCTCTCGATTCCCGGCGGGAACGAGACATCTGTCGAGTCAAGCACGTTATTCTTCGCGACCTCGACGGACGTACCGATGAGCGCCTCGTCTGACGGAGTTGCGGAGTTGATATGCCAGCCGTCGGCAATGGAGAGGACGACCAGCGCGGTGCATGTTGCACCGGCATGAACCCTGTCCTGCGCGAGTGTCACCTGCATCGCGACTTTTCCCTTGTCCGCGGGTGCTGCCTGAGCTGATGACGGCATGAAGAACAGGAGGGCGACGGCGCACCATGACGTCCACAAACGTGCAGCGTGCTGCACCCTGCACGCGGACGAGCTGAATGTTGAGCTACCGCGGAAAGGCGTACTCATGGAGCGACCGCGCATCATGTGCCGCGCTGACCACCGCGGCGAATCGCGCCCATGTTGCGGGGCTGCTGCGCCGGATTGAAGCCCTTCGGCGCTTTCTGCGAACTTGCATGAAGCGTATGGGCGAATTGATGAAACTCGTCACCGGGTTTTATCGCACGCACGCGCAGCACTTTCCCCTGCATCTCCTTCCCGCGCAGCGCCTCGATGGCGGCACGGGCTTCGGACTTCACGGGCATCTCCACAAACCCATAGCCTTCGGATTCTCCTGTTTTCTTGTTCCGCCCCAGCGTGGCTGCCCGTACCGTTCCGTACTGCTGAAACATCGCGCGCAACTGCTCGTCCGTCACATCGGCCGGGAGGTTGCCAATGTAAATCTGCATGAAATCTCCTCGTTGGTTCTATCGTCGCGAAAAACGCATCGAGACACGAATTCTCTTCTCGTGAGCGTGTCTCAAGCTACGGATTTAGAGGGAGGCGTGCAACCGGGCTACTGCACCTGCAATCGGCACGCTCGCGTGCACTGCACTGCCGGCCACAGCGAGCAATCTTTGATGATGCGGATTTCTTTCGGAATGAATACGGCAGAAATCGCCGCGACCTTCGGAGCGAACGCGATGGTTGCCTGCTGGTTCTTTTCGGGACACGTCACCAACTTGCCGCGGCTGTACCGCTGATACGTATGAATGATGGTGGGCAAAGCCATCGTGATTGCGATGAAGTTGACCAGAAAACTCAGAATGAAGAGGAAGATGATCACGATGAACCCTCCTGTCCCTTCTCATCGCCATTCACGACACGCCGACGGGCATCGTGCGGCGCTGCATTTCTTCGATCACCTCCACAATCAATGGGAAGTAGCGATCGAGGGCGCAATCAACGTAGCGGCGCAGAACGCACTCGCCGTTGCTCGACTGGTTCTTGCATCTGCTGCAGACTTTCAATCGCAGTTGCTCTTCGTACGGAAGGATGGAAGAACTCTGGACGGAATCTACAACGTCTATGATGGCGGGGAGGTATGCCTTCAGCGCACAGAATCCATCCTGCGCAATGCGACAGTCGCCCAACCCGTTGCCATCGAGACACTTCACGCAGACCCGCTCTTGCAGCGCCTGCCAGATTTCATCGTGTGTTGCCATGTTCAATCTCCTTTACGCTGCTGCGCTTGGCGCTCAGCTCGATTGTGCATCCTTCAGCAGGAACTTAAAGGGAATCGAGACCCACACTTTTACGGGGCCGTTGTTCATGACGGCAGGGGTGAAGACAAAACCCATCGCCGCCTGAATCGCCGCATCATTGAACAACTCGGCGGTAGATTTCACGACGACGGCTTTCTTGGGCAGGCCGTCCTTATCCACCAGAATCTTTACCCACACCGTCCCCTCGAGGCCTGCACGCAGCGCCATGTCCGGGTACTTCGGAATCACGCGCTTGACGATCTGCGGTTGCTTTTCAACAGGGATGAACTCATCCATGCCCGGCTCGTCTTCGGGCGCGATCACGATATCCTGCTGCACCTGCACATCGCCGCCCTCGGCACCCTGCTCAAGTGCAGGTGATGGTGTTGCGCTTAACTCTGCCTGCGTTGCGAGTGTCTGTTCGGCAGAAGCCTCAGCATCCGGCACGGGGACAGGAACGCCGATCGAAGGCTTTACCGCCGCGGTGACGCCGATAGCCGGAGGCGGCGGCACTGCCGCAATCGAGGGCGGCGGCCCCAGATCGCTGTACTTCAGAATGCGGACGCTCACCGTCGGAATATCGTCATCGCTTTCGCCAAGGTACTGGACAAGGTAATACGTCCCGAGCAGCGCAAAGTGAAGCACGAACGAAATCAGCATGCCGCGAACAAAGTTGCGCTGAAACGCGCTTTTCAATTCAGGGCGTCCGTACGCTGTTGGCGTTGTTTCCACGTTCGCCACTTGCTCTGCCCCGTTTTTCATGTCGGTGATTCCTCCTTCCAAGGTAGCAAACAACCGTTCAACGTTCCGGTGCAGAAAGGCGCAAGAGATATGCCAGCAGGATCAATTTCAAAGGTGGTCAAATCCCTGTGAATTGCGCTCTTCATGCCCGTCTCATTCTCATGCGTGGGAAACGGAACCTGCAATTGGGAACGACACACGGATCTTGCCGGTGAGTGTCGAACCCGCAACACATGCTGTCCTACGATGCGTACACGCATTCACTTCGGAGAAACTTCTGCATCGCAGGCGTAGAGGAAGTTCTTCCTCCCATAATTATTAACCGATCCTGCGACCTCTTGCGTTTCAGGATCAGAGTGTTGATCTCTTCAACAGCGTCGCTGTTCCGCCACGCTGAAAAAAACATGTCCCACTCACGTGTCGTGAATGGGACATGCCGACATTGCAACGTGTTCCTCTCCCTTAGAAATCCCACTCCTGTCCGAACGCGTTCAACTTGCCGTTGATATGTCTGACCGGATCAATGATGCGTGCATTGGCATCCACAATGCCGGCATGACAGGCAGAACAGGTCAGAACGTTGGGATGCGTTCCCCCTTGCGCCGAAGTCTTGGGAAGCGCCTTCTCGGCGAGCGTCGGTTTGGTCACGTCGCCGTGGCAGGTTCCGCACGCCATTGCCGCCCCGGTGGTATCCGTCCAACTCGGCACGAAGTTCGGGTTACCGTTCTTGAAGTTGCCGTGACAATACGTGGATGCGCACGAGAGCGTGCCGGCGTCATACGTCGGGTTGGGAGAAAACAACGGAAGCGTCGGGCTGTAGGTGGTGGTGCCCGGTTCGTTGGTTACTGTACTTGCAAGCGCGGACATCACAACTTCCGCGTTGGGTGTCTGATCGATATGTGTCGGCTCGTAGATCGCGCCGGGCACGGTGTGACACTGGTGGCAGAACATCGGGGCTGCGAGGGACGTTCCCGCCACATGCGCTTGATGCGCTCCCACGCCGCGCATGCCGCGTGCGGTGTTGCCATGAAGATCGCGCGGCGGAGCGGGATTCGTGGAGCCATGACATGTCGCGCAGTTCTCGGGTCCGCCTGGCTGGTTATGACACGTCGTGCACGGAACAGGCGTGCTGCCCCCCGTGTACCGTGTGCCGTGGCAGGGCTGGCACGGACGCATATCCCAATTCGCAGCAGCAATTGCTTTGCCGTGAAAGTTGGCCGAGGACGGATCTTCCCATCCACGACCGTGGATGTTCGCGCCTTCGGCGTTATGGCACGTGATGCACGAAACGCGGGATGTGCCGCCGTTGTAATCGCTGCCGTGGCAGACCAGACACGTCTGCACATCGACCGCGGAGGTTTTCAGGACCTTGCCGTGAAAGTTCGCCGAAGCAGTGTCCACCCAGCTTGGCAGATGCACCTGCGCCCCCGGCTCGATGGGCTGCGGCAAGTCGTCCTTGAGTTTCGTACAGCCGCCGATCAGCGCGGCTGTACCGATGAAGATGAGTGTCAACCTCATGAACGCTTTCATAGTCGTCACCATGTCATGGTGTTCTCAACGCCTGCAGCGATGAATTGAGCAAATCCTGTGTGTACTTCGTGTTGTGTATGCCGCGGCTGGCATCGTGCTCGATGAAAAGGTAGTTGTACAACGCACCCGCCTTCGCCGCCGGGGCGATCTTCAACGGACGACTCGTGCTGGCATTGACCAAGCCGGACGTTGTGAGCCACCCTCTTTGGATGAGCAACGTCTCCAGCGCATGCAGCGAATCCTCGATCGCTTGCTCGGCTGCAAGCAACGATGCCTTGGTGAAGCCGCCGGCTCCGTGGCAGCCGCTTTGATTGCATCCCGAAAGGACGAAGAGTGTATCGGAGTTTGTTTCGTCCGAGGAGTAGCGAATCTTCATTGTGTGTCCACCGCCGCGCCCGGTCCCAAGATCGGGCGGATACACTTGCGATGCCATGTGACAGGCCGGGCACCCTTCCTGCCTGATGGTGGCGTTCGTTGTGTGATTGGAGTTGCCGCGATAATTGTAGCCCTGGAATTGGAACCCGCCGGTTCCCATCAACATTTGTCCCTGCACACCATAATGCGGATACCAGCGATTGGAGGTGATCGTAATGGTATCGGTCGGCGCGGTCTTTGTCGGATCGGGCTTTGGCGTCATCGGGCTTGCGGTACGGGTTTGATGGCATCGCACGCAGATGTTGCCGTTGCCGTAATCGAACGTCGCATCAGGCACTCCCTGAATGAAGGAGGCTATGGTCACAGGCGTGGTATCGCGACGCGTGAAATTGCCGCGAGAGTGCGGTGAGTGGCAGGCAAAGCATCCGGGCGGGCTGGGGTTGTCCTTCGCTCCCACAACTTGCGTCGCCCAATTATTCTTCCATCGCTCGATGAAACCCTCGGTCGTGTGGCAGCCCGCGCAATTCGGCCCGTTGCGTTCTAAGTCGCCACCGTACGCGTGCAGCGAGCGCTCCCACTGATAGCGTCGTGCCCAGAGGTAGTATGTTGTATCAATATCGGGATTGTGGCAGCTCCCGCAATTGATGCCGGGCGCGAACCCTTCGAGGTTGAGCACGCCGGTCTGGCCATCCTTGCCGTCTTTCCCGGCCGGCCCCTGCGGACCTTCGCAACCGAACAGCACGATCGCCGTCACCACCAGCACGGCAAGCATGGCAAAGGGTGTGTGTGATTTCTTCATGGCAATGTCTCCTTGTGATGCGACTTGTCTATAGTTCGTTCTGATCATACACTCTACCGAACGCGGCCATTGTCGAGATGGCACGTCATGCATGTCGGATCCTGACCCTCGACGTCGTGGCAGGCAATGCAGCTTTCCATATCGCGCCGCGCCTCCTCGGCATGCAAACCGCCGCCCGATCCCCGACCCAGTGTCGTGAAGCCGGGAACCGAATGCGAGGCCGGTTTGAATTTGATCTGCGTAATGTTGCCGCCTGCATTGTGGCACTCCGCGCAGAATGTCTGCACCGCGTGGCACGACTGGCATTCCGCCTGGCGTGCTTTCGCATCAATGCCGTGCGTGAACCGATAGTTCAGCTCGTGTACATTCTGCAGAAGCGTTTGTTTCGGAGAGTCTTTGGTCGACGTTTTGTGCGCAGGCTCCGTGGTCAGATCGCGCTGCCTGCCGTACGAATACGACTTCACCTCCGCCTGAAGGTGACACTGCTGGCAGAACGTCTCCGTGTGGCAGGTCTGGCAATCTGTCGTCAATCCGCCGAGCCGCGTGAGATCGCGATGGTTGCGAACGAAATCCGAGCGCTGATGATCCACCGGCAGCAGCGTTGCGAAATTCGTGTGACATGACTCGCACGTGCTGGTCGCCTTTTGGTCGTTGTGGCAGGTGGTGCAGGTCGTCATCGCCGGCATGTTTGCCGCCGTCACCTGATCTACCTTTTCCACACCGGCATGGCAGGTTGTACATTCCACATCGGTCAATGCAAGATGCTGCCCATGCGAGAAGAATAGCTCGCGCTTCGTCGGCGGTGCCGCCTGGATGTTGGCAGGATCGGTGTGACAGTAGATGCACTGCGCCTGCGTTGCGTCGTTCACCTGTTCTTCGTGGCAGCTCACGCATGCATCGTGGTTGGCTGCAAGGTGGTCGGACGAGCGTGTGCTCGTCTTCGCCGCGGCGTGGCAGGTTGCACAATCCGTTACACCCGCTTCCGTGATGTGGAATTTGTGCGAGAACTTCAGCGTCGGATTGCCTGCCGTTGCCGCAGCCCCCGGCGTTCCTTCTGCTTGCAGCGGCGCGTCAACGTACATCAGCACGGCTCCGATGCCGACCGCAAGCATCCCCATGAGTATTACAGATCGACGTATCATAGAAGATTCCTTTTCTGTCTAATGACGAGAGCTCAACGACAGAAGACTACCATTGCTCGGTAAACCAGAAATTGACTTTGCCGAACAGCCGCAGGTCGCTCTTCACCACTCTGTTGGTCAAATACTGACCCTGGAGATCGAACGACAGCTGCTGCAACGGCCGCACGGATGCACCCAGCGTTCCGGCAAACCCATCCTCTCGCGCGCTGGACGCGTCGAACTTGTACGAAACATAGGCAAGTCCCAACGATGGAACCAGCATATTGTCCATGAAAGGATAGAAGGCTTGCAGACTGAGGTTGGTCAGCTCGCCCGCGTAGCCGGAGCTTCCACGATAGGTCAGTCCGACAAAACGATGGGCAAGACCTGCGGTATAGCGAACGCTGTTGTCGCCCGAGTACTTCACATACGCCACGCGTGCAAACGCTCGATACTCAGGCGTCACCATATAATCTGCCCCCAGCTCGAATTCATCCACAGCTTTTAGATCGAAGAGAGAAAAGAAAGAATTGAACAGGACGCGCGGCTCGCGGTGAATGTAATCGGCGCTGACATGGAGATCATCCATCACACCGAGACGGACGCCGAGCTGCCCGCGCTGCGTTTTCTTGAAGTTCAGATCGTAATCGTACCGTCCGTACGCGGTGAGCCGTTCGTACCGATAGGAGACATCACCGCTGAGGTATTGCTCCTGCGCGACGGTCGGAACGACGTACACCTGGACGGGATTGAGCAGCGAGTCTTCGCGTGTGGCCCAGTAGCCCGTCCGCTCGCGATGGCGATTCACATAGCTGATGCCGATGCGCGCGTTATCAATGGCGTTGATGAGAAGCTGGCCTCCAACCGTGAAATTGTTTTTCAGCTTCTTCCAATCTTTCAGCTCATACTCCAACGGCGTGGTCTGTCCGCCGTAGAGCGTGAGCTTGAACCTGTTCTCGGGACACCAGAACTTCAGCAGGCCCCCATCGAGTGTTCCGTTGCCGACACCGGCGAAGTACGGCATCCTCCCAAATGAAAACTCCGCAACATCAAGAATGTTCTTCCACTTTGCATAGAGGTAATAGAAGCGGTAGTCCGGAACCTCATCGAGCTTCGATTGCAGATTGCCCGCAACCTGGAAATGCGTGTGAATGCTGAAGTCCGCATATGCAACATCGAACAGCGCCGATTGGAAACCACGAACGAATTTCTTGGAAACGCCAACGGTATCGAACTTTTCAAACGTGTAGAACGAGCCGATCAATCGCCCGTTGATGAGCTGCGAGAACGAGAGTGTTGGGGAAACCCCCGCAGCTACGGCGCATGCGAAGAGGATTCGAGTAAGCTTGTTCATAGCGGTCTCTATGAATTGTGACAGACAACCCGATAACGGTTCGGCACCCTGTGTGCCACGAGGTGGGGTGGGATAGAGATGAAAAATGCAACGGGAACGCGGATCGTGTCCGCCTTGCGACACGCAGGTTTCCTAATTGTAAGAGAACGGCACGTTGCTATTCCGACAAATGGGAAGCAACGAACCGCAACGATGGTATCAGCAGCGGCAGGTTGCTCAGCCCAAGATTCAACGAGACCTGCCGCCGAATGTTGTTGAATTCGTACTACTTCTTTGCCGGCTTGGCATGCTCGATCTTGGGCCACGCCTCGGCGAACTTGAATCCCTTGAATGTCGGGCTTTGATCGTTGTGGCAGGTAACGCAGAGCTTCTCATCCTTGGCCGGGATGATCATGCCTGCCTCTTTGTTCTTGGCTTTGTCACCTTTGCTGTGAATCATCTTGTAGCCCGATGCTGCCCCGTGGCAGGATTCGCAGCCCACGCCTTCTTCCTTCTTGAACGACGCTTCAACATTCTTCGCCGTTCCGCCGCCGGTGACGTGGCACTTCAGGCATTCGGGCGCCTCGTTCGGCGCAACGGTCAGCCCTTTTTCTTTGGCAATCTTTTTTGCCTCCTCACCCAGCAGCGTTTTGTACGCGTTGGCGTGAGCGGTTTTCTCCCATACTGCATAGGACGTTCCCCCTTTTCCTGCCTTATGGCATGCCGCGCAGAACTTCGAACCGGTGAACTTGTTCTGCGCCTGTGCCGTGAAAGCAAGCAGAAGAAGAGGAATCAATCCGAGAATTGCAGCGCGTAGCTTACTCATTGGTATTCTCCTTTTCATGTGAGAGGTTTGGTGGATTGGACGACGTTCTTTGCCTCCTGCTGTCGACGCTCCAGGCGTCGAATGAACACGTACAAGGAAACCACAAGAACCGTAATAATCAAGGTGGAAATCCCCAGCCCGATGCGGCGGAAGAAATATTCATCAATCGCGGCGCGCGCTTCAGCCGCCACGAACGCCGCCGTGACCAGGCCTTTGCCGATGGTCTCGCGGAACTTCTCCTCACTGAACGCGTGCACCATCGTGCGCGCTTCTAACCGCGCTTGCCGCGCATCGCGCAATTTGAACTTCGCCTCACTCACCTCCATTCCTTTTTGTTCCGCCTCCTCGATGAGCGAGCGTGCATGCGCCTCCGACGCTTCGAGGCTATCCGTCAGACGGCGCATCGTTGCCGCCGCAGCAAAGCCTTTCGGGCGCTCGGTAGAACTGTGACAGCGACTGCAGACCGCCTCGGGCGCAGTTCCCAGAAGCTCGTTCGTGGCAGCAACGATTTCATGATTGCCGTGGCAGGTTTCGCACTCGGGAAGCTTCAGCGCATCGAATGCCTGCTTGTGCGGACTGGTAGAGAACAAGTCCGCGTTCAGCGCATGACACGTCCCGCAGACTTTGGAGATGGACTCGACGCCCGGCGGCGTTGCCCCGTGGTTGCCGTGACAGTCGTTGCACGACGGTGCCCCCACGTCTTTCTTCTGCAGCAACGCAACGCCATGCACGCTCTTGGTAAACTTCTCGTATTGATCCGTGGGAATGTTGTATGCCTTCATATACGCGGCATCGCTATGACATCGGCTGCATGTCGCAGGGATATTTGTCGGATACACACTCGACTTCACATCTTTCGCCGAGCGGATATCGTGATTCCCGTGGCAGCTTGCACATTCGGCGACCTTCGGGTCGCCTTTGGCGTTGCGCATCCCATGCACGCTCGTCCGATACTTGTCGAGCTGATCAACGGGCAAAGAGGGATTATATGTTCGCATGTACGTAGCATTGGCATGGCAGGCAGCGCACGTCTTAACGACATTGAGAGGATACACCGGTGAGGCGGGGCTCTTCACGGAAACGATCCCGTGCGCATTATGGCAGGTTGTGCATTGCGCAATGTGTTCTTTGCCGGTGATGGCCAGCTTGCCGTGCACGCTCGTCTGCAACAGTTCCCATTGATTGGTAGAAAGTTCCGATCCATACCGACGCATCTTGGTCGAATCGGAGTGGCACGACGCGCAACGCTCGGAGATTTCATCGCCGCGCGGTACGCCGATGAAGCCCGCGGCTTTGTTCATCGCCTGCTCCGTGTCCTCGGCCTTCGGATCACCTCCATGACAGCCGGCGCACGAAATGCCTTTGGCAAAATGCACGTCGCGCTTGAACAGTGTGGAGGGTTTATCGCCCAGCGCGTCATGACACTCGAAGCATTTATCTCTGCCGAGCGTGATTTCTCCCGCGAGACAAAGCGTTGCCGACAAAACAAGTATAGCGAGCCAGGTTCGCATCAGAGCACCCATCCGAGTATGGTCAGAACGATGATGTAGGCAACCACAAAAATACCGATGTAGGTGATGGTTCGATTCTGCTGGCCGCGCGAGCTTCTTCTGTCCCAGAACGGCACCAGCATCCAGAGGGCGCCGGCGATGCCGAAGAGCAACACGCCCAACACCTCTCCATCAATAAAGAGGATATGAGCTGGAAGGAATTTGAGCGTTTGAAACATGAACAGAAAATACCACTCCGGTTTGATGCCTGCCGGGGCCGGCGCAAACGGATCGGCTTTCTTTCCTAACTCCCACGGAAAGAAGACGGCAAGAATCGCCAACACGTTCAGCACAATCAACCACAACAACAGATCTCTCAAAAGAAAGTTTGGAAAGAAGGGCATGGCTTTTCGCTCTGCAGGTGGAGCGTCCTCCATCCCCAACGGCTCGCTCATCCCCTGGCGCTGCACAAGAATCAGGTGTATCCCCAGCAACAGGGTGAAGAGGCCGGGAAAGACGGCAACATGGAACCCGAAGAACCGGGACAGCGTCGCGCCCGTCACGTCCTCGCCGCCGCGAAGAAAGATCATCAAGGGCTTCCCGATGATCGGCACGACACCGGCGATGTCGGTTCCGACTTTCGTCGCAAAAAAGGCAAGCTCATTCCACGGCAGGAGATACCCGCTGAACCCGAAGCCCAGGCCGAGGAACAACATCAGCATGCCGGTAAGCCACGTCAGCTCGCGCGGCTTGCGGTAGGCTTTCTCGAAGTAGACACTGAACATGTGAACCATCGCCGCGAGGATGAACAGGTTCGCCGCCCAACTGTGAATCGAACGGATCAACCATCCGAACTGCACTTTCGACATGATGAAATGAATACTCTCGAATGCCAATTCCTCGCCGCTCTTGTAATAGAGCAGCAGCAGGATGCCCGTCACCACCTGAATGAGAAACAGGAACAGCGTCACGCCGCCGAAATAGTACCACACCGAGTGCCGATGCAAGGGCACGTACTTTTTTCCCATGAACTGGACGAGACTTTCGAGCTGCACACGCTCGTCAACCCAGGCGTAGAGTTTTTTTGCGAGTGTTGTCATGATTTTTTGGAAATGAGAACGTCTTCACCCTGAAGCACGACCCGGTATTCATCCAACGGGCGCGGAGGCGGACCACCGACATTGCGGCCGTTGAGATCGTACTTGCCGTTGTGGCATGCACACCAGATCAAGCCCATATCCTTCCGGTACTGGACCGTACAATCCAGATGCGTGCATGTTGCGGAAAATGCCCGCACCTCGCCGTTCGCAGAGCGCACCACAATCACCGGCTTGTTGCCGAACCGAATGATCGTGCCGCTATCCTTCTCAATGGCGGACAGTTTTCCAACCTTGACGCTCGTGACCTCGACTTCAGCTTGCTTGGGCGGCTTCAGGTACGCAAGCAGCGGGTAGAGGACCGACGCAGCCCAGGCCACGAATCCGCCGCCCAGAATGTACTTGAGAAAATCTCGCTTCGTTTGTTCGAGAGGATTTGTCGGCTGTTCACTCATGACTGTGATTCCGATCGTACATTGAATCATGCGATGTTGTACAGTTCATCAGGTCGTTGCCTCCGCAAGTGTCTGTTTCGGCGATGGCTCCCAGGGTGGGAGAATCCTGATGAGAACAGCAAGCACGAGAAACGGCAAGACCAACAGGAGAAGCGCCATCAGCAGACTCTCCCATCCCGTCAACTCCATTTTGTACGCCGTGAGCCCACGGAAACTCTTTGAAAACATCTGACCTCCGATCACAACATTCCACCGGGTTGCGAAGATGCCCAACTGGATCAGAATAACGGCGACAAAGTACAGAAGCTTCCTCAGTTCATCCGCGAACCTGAACAGCTTTACACTCACCATCAACGCCAGGGGAATGATCATCCCAAGGAGCACCTGAATGATGACAAGGCTGATGTACAGCTTGTTCATCACCATCTGCGAGAGAATCTTGATGGACTCCTCGCTCTCATAGAGGCGGTGAATGAAATCGAGCAGCTCCAGAGAGAAGTCAACAATCACGGCATAGAACAGAAACGACGCCATCGTATCCAGACAGCGCATGTCGATCTTCTCTCCGCGGTACGGGGTCACCACCATATACAGGAAAATGATCAGGGCGATGCCAGAAACAATTGCCGAGAAGAGAAACACGATCGGCATCAACACGCTGCTCCACCACGGGTTTGCCTTGATGGACCCAAAGATGAAGCCAACATATCCGTGCAGCAAGAACGCTGAAGGGATGCCGATAATCGTGATGCCCTTAACGACTTTCTTATCAAACTCCACGGCTCTGTCGCTCACATCGGTGGAGAAGAGAGAAATAAGTTTGTGAATCCACTTCATCGGAGCATGCTCTCTCTGCGCCCAGAGGATCACGTCTTTGCGATACGTAAACCATATCTCCAGAAGCAGCACGACCATCAGGTACCAGGCATACACGAAGCCGAACATTGCCATGGCGGATCTGAAGTTGGGCGTCAGGAAGATCTCAAACGATCGTTCCGGATGACCAAGATGCAGCAGCAGCGGCAGCGGCGCAATGAGGAGAAACGCGAGTGCCGTCAACAACGACAGCCGATAGACTGCCTGCACTTCTTTGATATTGAAGACCTTCACGAGCGAGGCAAGAATGAACGCGCCGGCAACAAGGCCGGTGAGGTAAGGATACACCACGACCAGGATACCCCAATGCACTTCAATCTCGTTGGGATAGATGTAGCCCCCGATCTGGCTCATGACGTCGTACAGTTTTTCCGTAACGGGATTCATCGTACTTCTCCATCGAGACTGGCGTAGAAGACCTTCGGTTCCGTGTTCAACGAGGGTTTGAGCACATGAAGCTTGTTCATACGCTTGAAGCGCGTCAACGGGCTGGCGCTGCTTCTCACATCACCAAAGATTCTGGCCTGGGTCGGACACACTTCCACACACGCCGGCAGCATCCCCCTGGTGATGCGATGATAGCAGAACGTGCACTTGTCGGCTGTCTCCGTCACAGGATTGAGATAGCGAGCGCCATACGGGCAGGCCTGTATGCAGTAGCGGCAGCCGATGCACCGCTGATCATCAACGAGCACGACGCCATCTTCGGTTTTGAAGGTCGCCCCCACGGGGCACACCTGGACACACGGCGGGTTGTCACATTGGTTGCAGAGCTTGGGGACGAAAAAGCTTCTCAACACATCGCCGTCGCCAACGGACTCTTTGGCGCCGCTGATTCTCGGGTCAATATTTTCGACGATGACCTCACCATCTTCCTTGATGGTATACCGCTCGACCCACGTGCGGAAGTAAAAAGGATCTTTCGACACACCATTCTCATCTTTGCACGCTTCGACGCAGCGCCCACAGCCTATGCACCTGTCAACCTGAATTCCCATTCCGTAGTAGTGCTTCGACGGATCATAGTCGGTGGTCTCTGCCCGGGCACGCTTGAACACAAAGCCCAGGGCTGTCGCAGGGGCAAGAAGGGCAGCAAGTTTTTTGACGAATGTCCTCCGTTCCATACTCAGTGCACCTCCGGCATATGCGGGTAATGACATTGCCAACAGAGATATTTCTCGCCATGCTTCGTTATGTCCACTTTGGGAGTTTCCTTGACCGGCGATTCTAAGCCGTGACACTTCCCGCAAAACTCTCGCTCGGAAGGGATGGTTGCGAGAACTGCTCGTGGCGTGATCTTGTGTTGCTGCGGAACGCTATGGCACGTCGTGCACTCCAGAGCCACGTGAGGCGAGACTGCTTTTGTCCGCGCGATCTGGGCATGGCAAGCCTGACATTCCTGGGGCACCGTTGGCGGTTTGGGATCATGCGGGTTATGGCATGTGACGCACGGCTTCAGTGGGTTGTGCGCGGCAGGGTTGATCTGCGGAAATCCTGTCGGCCGCGACGGATTGAAGGCATGGCACCGCACACAGAACTCGCGCATTCGTGGCAGCGTGGGCTTCGATTCACCGGGATTCTCTGTGTGTTCTCTCGCAGGGCCGTGGCAGGTTTCACAAGAGAGGTTCCGGTGATACCCGCCCTTCTTCACGACATACTCTTCATGGCAATCTGCACAGACTTCTGATCCGGTGTGCTTGATGGGTTTGGCCAGCTCCCGTTCGATGGTCGCCTGCACGTGAAGAGCATTGTCCTTCAGTTCCGATGGCAGCATCGTTCTCACCAGAACAAACCCGCCCACCATCAGAAGGAAGACAACGACCAGGCGTCGCAACGACTCAGGTATGGCGTGCAGAAATCTCTTCATCCAATATCCTAAGATTGACCGTTATTGTGGATTATGACACTCGCTGCAGTTCATCTCTTTCCACGCGTCCCCGATGTCGGTCGGGTGCCTGTACTCCACCCCACCGAGGGCGATCCGCAGTTTCTCTTTCTCAAATTGCTGCGCAAGAATCGTGTGGCAGCTGTTACAGTCGCGTGTGAGCACCTTGCCGCTCTCGGAGACGTGCTTATCGTCGTGGCAGCGAAAACATCCCTTATAGTACAGATGCCCGATATTGTCCGGATACTGCTTCCAGCTGACGCGCATCTCGGGGAAGTAGTTGCGGCTGTAGATCTTCTGCACTTCGGCGATGGTGCGCTCGATGGCCGATCGGCGTGTGTCGGCCACGGCGGGATACATCGTTTTGTAGTATTCGTCGATCACAATCCTGATACTATCGAGGGCGGCCTGTTTCGTGCTGTAGGGAGTTTCCAGCGCCTGAACTGCAACCTGCTTCACATTCGGCAGCGTCGGATCAATCCATCCCAACGACATGACGTGATTGACCGATCGGGCAGGCGGATGATAGATATGCGTCGGTCGATTGTGACAGTCAATGCAATCCATCCGACGCTTCTTGAACGCCGCAAGCTCTTCGTCACTCAACGCGGTCTCGGTGCTGCGATAGACCTCCACTCTGCCATCGGCATGTTTCACCTGCACCCAGGGAATCACCTGGCGCTGCGAGTCGCTGGCAACGTAGGTGACCTCGTTGGCAATGTTCATGTGCCAGTGAATGCCGGAGGTCGGGCCGGCTTCCACATTGCCGCCACCGATTTTCATCAGCAGGTTGAGCGTCCACTTTGTGTTCTGCTCGTCGGAGAGATAATAGGTATTCGTATGCAGCTTCTCGCTGAAGAAATGTTTGGGCCAGTGGCATTGCTCGCACGTCTCCTGTGCCGGACGCAGATTCTCGATCGGGGTGGGGATGGGACGCGGAAACTTGTTGAACGTCGTGGCATAGACCTGATACGAGCCTGAGATCTTCGACCGCACAAACCAATCCGCGCCCGGACCGATATGACACTGCACGCACCCAACGCGCGCATGCGGCGAGTACTGATACGCCGTGAACTCCGGCTCCATCACCGTGTGGCACGTTTGACCGCAAAACTGATCGGAGTCGGTGTGTTCGTACGCTTTGTAGCTGCCAAACGCGGAGAACAACAACAGGAGGATGGTCCCCGTCGAGAACAGGACCACCGCCCGACGATGGCGCGGGTTGTTCAAATCCACCTGCGGCAGATGCATGCCGTGCGGTTTTCCGGCGCGCTCACGACGATGCTCGCGAATAATACCGACGATCGCAACAGCGATACCGATGAGCATGATGCCGGGAAGAATCACGAAAGCGATGATGCCCATGTACGGCTTCGGCGTCGGCGCAAGCGTCTCTAAGAGAACCAGGAATACAATCAGTCCGAAACTCACGCCGGCGATTGCCGCGCCCACGAGGGTAACGATATTGTAGAAGGATGTCGGAAAGAGTCGCTTCATGTCTTCAACGGCGATGTGTATGGATGCACTCAGATGGCGTCAATGTACTACTCCCTTTAGCGATAAGCAAACACCATGGCATAAATGATCCACACGACGATACTGAAGCCGATCGTGAGCGCGCACCAACCGAAAATGCGCGCTGCTCTGATGACGATCGGCGGGTACGGATCAACCAGATGCTTCTCCAATTCCCCCCGTTCGACCAACGCCTGGTACTCCAACGGCTTATCCCGCTGCAACTCGTCGAGATCCATGCGCCCCGTGAAGACCACGATGTCCATCGGGAATTTTTCAGGGCGCAAGTGCGTGTTGAAGAAATGGACCGTGAAGATGAACCCGACCGCCAGCAACGCTTCGTCGCTGTGAATGATCGTCGCCACGTTCAGCATCCATCCCGGAATGAATTGAGTGAAGAACTCCGGGAACCACAACATCAACCCCGTCGAACCGATGACGAAGATTCCCCAGAACACGGCGAAGTAATCGAACTTCTCCCAATACGTCCACCGTCCGTATGCAGGCCGAGGACCTTTACCCAAAAACCACTTGATGTTGCCGATGAAGTCCTGGACGTCTTTCTTGGTGAAGAGCATTGTATCAGGCCCGAAGAGCATAGCCTTCCATGAACCGAATTCCGTTCGCTTGCGCCGAACGAGATCGTACAGATGGGTCACGAACAAACCCAGCATCAGCACGGCGGCAACGCGATGGATATAGCCCGCGCTCTCGAATCCTCCGAACAGCCGCGACAGGATCACCGCCCACCCGGTGTACGAAAACTTCAACGTCATGCCGGTCAGCGCGAGACTCATGAAGCTGATGATCATGAGAATGTGCAGGGTCCGATGCAGACGCGTGAAGCGCTCGTACTGTTTATCGCCGAACGCGGTAACATCCGGTGCCGGGCTCTCTGCCTCCGATACGCCAGGGCGTTCGTCCTTATGTTCAATCTGCTCTGTCGTCATGTGTGTTCGATGAAGGTGGCGACTTCTGCATGCGAAGCTGTTCGGGGCGACGATCGGTTTTGTGTTTCAGTTCGCGTCGCATCTGCAAGGCGCGCGGAAGCCACAGCAGCGTGTGCACGCCGCCGAAGACAAACGTCCCGATCAGCAACCCCGTCATGCCCCAAAATGTCCAGAACAGGAACGGATATTTTTCCGGATCGTGGTGCGTAGCATGCGTCAGGTAGCCGGCGAAGCGACGCGTTGCGCCGGGGTGACACTTCTGGCATGTTGCCACGACGTTCTCTCTGCTGAGATGCGAGCGCGGATCGGCAACCGGAAGAATATCATGCGCGCCGTGACAGTCGTAGCACTTGGCCGTCTTCGTGTAGCCCAGCTGCGATACTTTGCCGTGATATGTCTCGAAGTACGTCCTGGCAATCGGTTCGTGGCAGCGTCCGCACTTATTCATGATGTCGAGCTTGAAGCCTTCGGCGTCGGCGCGCTGAATGGTGTGCGCACTATGGCAGTCGCTGCACACGGGCAGCGGTTTATCCGTCTTGCCAAGCTTCACATGATGAATGCTTTGCTCAAACTGTTCCTGGATGCCGTGATGACACTGGCCGCACGTCTGCGGAACGTTCTGCGGGTTCACGCTCGACTGCGGATTTTTCTTCGGCAGAACTTGATGCGCCGTATGGCAATTCGTGCACGTGGCCGTTACCGTCAGGCCGCTCTTCATCAGCCCTTTGCCGTGAATGCTTTCTACGTAATGGTTGATGATGTCACGTTCTGAACCGGTGTAGCGAACAGCCGCTTTCTCTCCTTCGCGGTGGCAGCGGGCACACAGCTTGGGGATGTTCGTGGCAAACGTCGGAGAGGTCGGTTCGCGCTTTCCCCGCGTGCCGTGCGTGCCGTGGCACTCCTTGCATGTCGGCCCGTTCGGGTCGTTCTTTGCAACAAGCTCGCCGTGCATGCTTTGATTGAACTGCTGGGCAATCTCCGCATGACATGAACTGCAATCCACCTTGTTCACGATGGACTCACACGGCCTCACCTTCGAGGCGTTGACTTCGGCATGGCACTGACTGCAGGCGATCTTCGCATGGCGTGAGCGCTTTACTTCATCGAAGTCCACAAATAGCGAGCGGCCATCCTTCGAGGCCTTCACCTGCGGATCGTCGTGGCAGCGCATGCAATCCGCATCGGCCATGCCCTGCGTGTAGTACACTTTCCGAATCTTGTGCGGCTGATGGCAGTCCACGCATGCGGGCAGGACGTGTTCCTGCTTCTCCCACAACTCGCCGCGAATCACTTTCCGATGCACCGTCTCGATCTGTGCATGACACTTCGTGCACGTGGCGGCGATGTTGCGTCGTGCAATGGACGAGTTCGGATCGGTGTGCGGCAGAATGGAATGGGCGGTGTGGCACGAGGCGCAGTGCGGTGCAACAATCAACCCCTTTCTCAACAACCCTTCGCCGTGAATACTCTCCGAGAAATTCTCAAGGATGTGATCCTGATGAATCTCCCGTTGACGCATTACCGGCGTTCCTTCCTGATGACACTTGCCGCAGAGGAACGGCACCTTCAGCGCCGCAACTTGAGAGTTCGGATCGTTCCGCGGGAGAATGTCGTGCGTACCATGGCAATCCTTGCACTGCGGCGCCAATGGATCGCCGCGGCGGATCGCTTTGCCGTGCAGCGATTTTGCATGCTGTTCCTGCTGCTCGGCATGACACGTTCCGCAATCCACGGCAGCAAGATCTTCTGCATGCGGGAATTCTTGTCCCGCGAGATCGCTATGACACCCAACGCACGGGACGGTGCCATGGACCGACGCGGCGAACTTCTTCTCATTCACAAACACGGAGATTGTCTTCCCCTGCCGCTTTCCCATCTGCGTTCGGTCGCCGTGACAGAGCATGCAGTCTGCATTCTCCTGTGCCGGGAGAGATGCGGCGGCGAGGAATGTTCCCGCTAGAATCCATCCGACGTGTCGCGCGTATCGCTTCATTGTGAACTTGCGGTGATTTCTTCTTTTTCAGCTTTTGCGCGTTCTTCTTCCGCCAGCCGTTCCAGCATTTCGCGCCGCCTGATTTCGTGCAGCTCCAGCGGATGCTCCTCCTCCATTTCTTCTTCGGTGAGGGTTCCTTTCCAGAACGCGAGATTCAACGGATAGGAATCGGGGTTGAAGATGACGAAGTAGAAATGCCAGACAAGGATGGCGAGCGTTGCAAGCCACGCTTCGTAGTAATGAATCGTGCGGGCGATGTCCCATCCTAATTTCGTCAGCAAGCCCATGAAGGTGTTGTCGAACCAGAGAATGAAGCCCGTTGCCCCCATGACGACGGTTCCCCAGATAAGCGCCCAGTATTCCGCCTTTTCGATATAGCTGAACCGGCCGAACTTCGGCTTCTCGGGCGCGAGGCCGAGGTAATATTTTAAGCAACCGATCAGGTCGGTGAGATCCTTCTGAACGGGCAGCATGTCGCGCAACAGTTGTTTCCCTCTCGGCACAACAGCGATATAATAGACGTGATAGAGACTCACAGCAATGAGTGCCAGACCTGCTATGCGGTGCATCAGGCTGCGCAGTTCGAATGCTGCCGGAATTAGATTGCGGATGGATGCCACCCACCATGCATCCGGGAAGCGGAGGGCGAAGCCTGTGAGGACGAGAACCATGAAGCTGATGGCAAGAATCCCATGCTGCACGCGTTCGTTCAACGACATGCGCAGATACAACCGCGGCTCGTGATGCTTCCGCTCCAGCAGCCCGCGCCTGTACATGAGCTGCTTCTTCGCCCTCTTGATGAAATCAAGAACGTTGTGGATCGCCATGCCCCCGATCGTGAGAACAATCAGAATGATGTAGCCGGTGGAGACGTAATACAGAATCCTGTCGTCTCCCGCCGTCGCAATCACGTGAACCTTTCCCTTCGTGAAGTTTTCGTTGGCGCCGGGATGGCATGAGCCGCATGTGGCTGCAAGATTCGCGGGGTGAATGCGCGACGTCGGATCGGTCGAGGGCTTGATGTCATGCACGCCGTGGCAGCTTGCACAGTTCGCCACCTCCACAGCACCGGCACGGCTCGCCAGACCGTGATAACTATCGGCAAAGCTCTTGAAGCGATCCGTGGCAAGACCGTACTTCTCGGTGAGCTTCAACGACGCGTGGCAGGGCGAACAGACCTGCGCTGAGACGTTTTTCGGAGCAACCGGCGAGCGGGGATCGGTCGGCGAGAGAATATTATGCTCGCCGTGGCAGTCCGTGCATGTTGCCGAGGCAAGCACGCCGCGCTGCAGTGCCTTGCCGTGACTGCTGGCGTCGTACTCCGCCTTCACATCACCGTGGCATTGCCCGCAGGTCTCCGCAATATGGTTCTTCGAAACTTTCGATTCGGGGTTGGAGCCTTTTTTCATTTCATGACTGCCGTGGCAGTCCGTGCATGTCGCGGCAGCTTCGTTGCCGTGCTGCACCGCCTGCGCATGCACGCTGTTTTCGTAGCTCGCAATGAACTTCGCCGAAGGCCCCACCCGTGCGCGGACTTCTGCATTATCGAGATGGCAGTGCAGGCACATTGTCGCTTCATTCTTCCTGCTTGTCTGCGCAGCTTCCACGGTGGACGAGACCACTTCGTGTTCGCCGTGGCAATCAATACAGGTCGGCGCGCCTTTCACTCCCGCATGCAGCGCAATGCCGTGATCGGATGCTTTATACTTCGTTTCTATCTCGGCATGACACCGGGCGCAGATCAGCTCGGCAAAGACTTTCTTCTCCTCGACTCCTTTCTCCGAGATGTGTTGTATGGCGTGCGTCGTATGGCAGTCGGTGCAGGCAGCAGCAGGCTTTCCCGCTTTCAGCGTACCGTGGACACTCTGTGCATAGTTGACGAACTTCTCGTCTGCATGGCAGGAAGTGCAAGCAACGGGCACGAGGCGGCGTGCATGCGGGATCTGATCCGGCTTGAAATTCTCATGGCACGCCACACACTCCAGCAGTCCGTGCGCCGATCGTTCAAACGCCTTCGCATCGACAAAGAGCGAAATCGTTTTGCCCTTCTTCTCCATCGTCAAGGAGCGTTCCGCGTGGCACGTAAGACACGACTCGTTCGTCTGCGCAGCAACATCCGACCCCGCGATAACATGCAGAGCAAGAACGCCGCTGAAGACGATGAGCCGACGAAGGAGTGTCGGAATGTATGACATCACTTGAAGCATGTAGAGCCTTCGAATAGCTGGAGAACGCACGCCTCCGCTTCGGGAGGTCAATTGATATGCCACTGAGAACCTCATCGAATCTGTTGAAAAATGCCACAATATGGGTACATATCGGGTTGTATTTCCAGAAAATGGGAGCGTACGTGTTCAGTTTTGGAAAAGCAAAAGGAAACCCGCCGGCAACGATGTGAGGCTCAGAGTGGCAACAACTCGCTGATACGTTTGGACATTGCGGGAAGGTCGAACGGCTTGTAAAAGACCGAGTCCACGTGACGCCGCGCCGCCCGATCCAACTGCTCCTCCTTCGGACTGTAGACATACAGCATGATGATGGGAACGGTCGGATTGCTTGCCTTCACCTTTTGCAGACGCTCGAGCATCTTCTCTGTCGGGGCCGCATCCACAATGACAAGGTTCGCTGCATAGTTTGCCACGAACTTCTCGAGCATGGTTGCATCGGTCGTCGTGATAACGTTGTACCTGTTCTGAAACAGCATCGAGAGGCTGAAACAGAAATTCAGGTCAGGACTGTAGATGAGGATGGTCTTCTTCTCTTCGTCCACTGTCGGACCGTTGTCGTGGAGAGTATTTTGATTATCGACTTCCAACGTCATGCATGTTCACCCATCGGCACGGCTTACTGAACGTGCAACTGTGCGGCAACGTCTTCGGCACGCACAAGCTCATCTCGCGCGGGACGGGGCTTCACTGTCAGCACCGGGATGGACGAACGGCGCACAACGCGCTCGGCAACGCTGCCTAAGAGCAGATGCTGCAACCCGGTCCACCCGTGGGTCGCCATCACAATCAAATCAATGCCTTCCTCTTGCGCGAAGCGCAGAATCTCCTGCTCGGCATTGCCGCTGCGAACCACCGGGATGACCTTCCTGTCTTTCCCTACGTGCGTCGTGATGAAGTCAACCAGTTTCATCAGCGCCGCTTCCTCGATACGTGCCGCCTCTCGCGGCGCGTCGCTCTCGGGTGCAAGCCGCGCGAATAACGGCGACGCGTTTTCGGTAACATAGAGGACGTACATGCGCGACGCGTACAGAAGGCCGAGCGAAAGAGCGTACTCGAATGCCGCCGCCGAGTGTCCCGAAAGATCGGTGGTGATCAGTATCTTGCGAAGATTTATCATTGCCCTGCAGGAGATTTTCTGTGCTGGGGTGGACTTTTTCAACTTACATGCCAAACAGCTCTCTCCTTGGCGATTTGCAGACGGCAAGCTTTGGCGTGCTGAAGGGTCATTTCATGGGATTCCACGAGGGAATTGTTTGAAAGGATAGCACAGGGCTTCCTAATTGTAGGAATCAAACCCAGGGATTTCCTACGTGTAGGAAGGGTGTTGAACTCTTCAATCGAGATTGCGACGGTTTGAACGCGAGGCAGGCGGTCAGGGGTCTGCACACAGTCCTCGAGCCTGCCGCGTCCGGTCAGGCAGACGCGGCAAGACGCAGTTTGCGCCGTCCCTGCCGGCGGAGGCGTATGGAATCCAGACGCGGCGGCCTCTACGTATGTTGATGGAACAAGGCGTCCGATGCGTACTTCTCCCAACACGATCCTTCTCATCGTAGACATCAGCGGGTACACCCGCTTCATGAAGCAACATGCCATCGCCATCAGTCACGCAAAGCAAATCATCGTCCGCTTGCTGACGGTGTTGATGAAGACCGCACAACCGCCCTTGAAGGTCGTCGAGCTTGAAGGAGACGCCGTCTTCTTCTATGCGCCGTCCAACGGAAGCGCGCTCGAAGGCGTTGCCCAGAAGGTCAAGAATCAACTGCTCGAGTTCTTTGCCGCGTTCAGAAAAGAACTTCACGCCATCGACTCCCTCCGAACGTGTGCCTGCGATGCGTGCACGCACATTCATGACTTGCAGCTCAAACAAGTTGTTCACGCGGGTCGGGTGGAGGTCGAACGGATCGGTCGGTTTGAAAAACTCTTCGGACTGGACGTAATCCTTGTTCATCGGATGCTCAAGAACTCGGTTCAGGCAAACGAGTACGTGATGATGTCTGAACCGGCGTACACGCGCGTCGGAGATTTCTTTGGTCTGACGCCGCAGCGCTCCAAAGAAATCTTTGAAGGAGTAGGAGAAGTCGAAACCCTGGTGTTCTATCCTCATGCAATCCTCCATCACTACCAGGTCCCGGCTGTTGAAGTCCCGAGGGTCTCACCGCTCGAGAAATGGAAATGGCGGTGGGAGATCAGCTACAAAGCGCTTCTGGACTGGCTTGCCCTTCGCAAGATTGGAGGAGAGTTCGACGGCCTCCCCCGTTGACGCTCGAACCTTTGCTTGCCCATCCGCCTCAGGAACATTTCTATACAGATTTTGTTATACTCTCTGAAGATTCATCGTTCAACCACACAACAGGAGAGAGTATGACATTGAAACACATTGTGGGTCTTGGCCTTCTGGCCATGATGTTGACGTCGGCCCAGGCCGTTGCTCAAAAGGCGCCGAACTTCAAGCTGAAGGCACAGGACGGGAAAATTGTGGAACTGGCCAAGCTGAAGGGGAAAGTTGTTGTCGTCAATTTCTGGGCAACATGGTGCGGGCCCTGCCGAAGAGAAATCCCGGGGTTCATGGAGGTGTACAATCAGTACAAGTCGAAAGGGCTGGAAATCGTCGGAGTGTCGCTCGATCAGGAGGGGTGGGATGTTGTGAGACCCTACCTCGCTCGAATGCCCATCACCTATCCTGTTGTGGTTGGCGATGGAGCGCTCGCCGATGCCTACGGCGGCATTGATGCCATTCCCGCGACGTTCATCATCGACAAGAACGGCAACATCGCAAGGAAGCACATCGGCTACATGAACAAAACGGATTTTGAAAGAATCGTCAAAGCCATGCTGTGAGGATTACAGGAGGTTGAACCATGAGGTGGCTTCTTCTTGCCGGCATCGGTGTCAGCGCGTTGAGTTGCGTGCATCCAACGGATGAAGGTGCCGGCACTGCCGGCAATCGTCTTCCCATCATTCAGTCCTTGATAGCGACTCCCTCCACCATCAATGTCGGCTCCAGCGCAACGGTGGAGGTAGTTGCAAGTGACCCGGACAATCAGCCGCTCACGTACAAGTGGTCGGCATCGACCGGCGACATTATCGGCGAAGGGTCGTCCGTACGCTTCACGGCTTCATTTTGCTGCCGCGGGCCCAACTACGTCCAGGTAACCGTGAAAGACAATGCGGGCGGAAGCGTGACCGAACGCGTGGACGTGTTCATCAATTACTGACTTCTTCGCCGTGACCACGCCTGCCTGTCGTCTGTTTGCCTTCGTTGTTGCATTCATCTCATGCGGTGCTGCCGTAAACGCGTACGCGCAGGGCTGTTGCACTGCGGGCGCGTCCACGCTCGGCGGTGTCGAGAGCGGCGTGCTGAACCATCACCGCCTCAGCATCGGGGTCAACTATCAGCTCAACTCGCTTACTCGCACGCATCAGGAACGAACGAGAATCGCCGACCCGCTGCATCGCGTTGCCGCCGTCAGCTATTTCACGGTGCACGCCGAGTACGGACTCGTCCCTCGCGTCTCGTTGTTCGCGGCACTGCCGTTTGCGGACAAGTCACGCGAGATCACCGTCACCAACGCGATCACCGGCTTCTCGGAGACCGCAACGTTCGGCTCCTCCGGTATCGGCGACATGACGCTGCTGGTGAAGTATCAGGCGGTTGCCCCGACCATTACATCGCCGTTTGAGCTGGCACTCGGCGGCGGAGCCGGTGTGCCGACGGGTAGTTTTACGAAGGAGCAAAACAACGCGCAGTTAGCCATCGACCTGCAGCCGGGGACGGGCGCCGCGTCCCTGGTTGCCTGGTGGTATCTCATGCGCGCCTTTCCCTCTCTGGGGCTTCGCCTCATCGCGTCGGGCACGTACCGCTATGCCGGCACAAACTTCGACGGCTACAGAATCGGAGACGAAATTATCACGGGGTTGGGCCTCGTGTATGCGTTCGATGAGAACTTCGCCGGCTCGCTTCTGCTGCGCAGCCGGTTCGCTTCACAGGATTACGCAAGTCGCCGCATCCTTTCAGCAACCGGCGGCACGTACCACGATCTCATGGCGTCGGTCTCCTACGACGACGGCCCGAGTCACCTTCGAGCCTTCGGGCAGCTTCCGGTGTATCGCAACGTCCGCGGAATTCAACTGACGGTTGCCTATTTGCTCGGCGTGGAGTTCGGTTACACTTTCGATCTGAGCGAAGAGGAACCGAGCGCGGAGTAGCCCACAGATTTCTCCCTTCACACACCCATCCGCTCACAGTCGCCGTCAGCGTCGTATCTTTGCAGCATTTGTTGTATATTGATTCAGCAAATATTTTCCATCTCATCTCATTCACACCAATAAAGGATAACTCCGATGACCATCCGATTCTTCTCGACACTCGCAGTCGCGCTTGTTTTCGCTTTCGCGCTTGCCACTGCATCTGCTAATGACGAGAAAGCAAAGAAGGCACCTCCGGCAAAAAAGGAGATGAAGTCCTGCTGCTCGGCTGAAAGCAAGAGCGCGAGGGACTGCTCCGATGTGGAGATGAAACATTCCAATGCGAAGGACGCGCATTCCTCGCACAAAAGCGATGCGGCAAAAACCGAGAAGAAGCAGGATGCGAGTGAAGGTGAGAAGAAGTAACCGCATCTTGAAAAATCTCCTGGGGGAAGACGCCATGACAGTTCTGATTGTGGATGACGAGCCTGCGTATCGGCTTGCGGCGCGGGACCTGCTCATAGCGGCAGGACACGACGTTCTGCTGGCGGCCAACGGCGAGGAAGCCTTGCGCAAGCTCTCCATCATCGAGCCGGATATTATCGTCTCGGATGTGTATATGCCTGTGATGGACGGAAGGAAGCTGCATCGTGCAGTGCGGGAGATGCCCCGCTTCGAGAAGCTTCCTTTTCTGTTTGTCTCGGGACACAGCGACGAGGAGACACTCGGTTCTGTGCGCGACCCGCGCTATGAGGGATTCCTCAGCAAGAGCAGCTCGCCCAAAGACTTACTCGAGTGGGTCAACTATCTGACGACCCCCCCGGACAAACGGGGACAGAGTTTCCCGGGCCTGCCCTCGCGGGTGAGTTAGCCACGCTCCCATGCACACATGCCGGGGGAAGCAAACGTTGTGATCGCCTCTCGGTCTGTTCTTTGATCCTCAACAATTCTGTTCACACCGATTCTGAGAATCCCGTATGAGTGCAACAATCCGTAAACCGGCCGTGCTGGTCACCGGTGCCAACGGCGAGATGGGACACGGGCTTATCGAAGCACTTGCTCGCAACGGCGCCTACAGCATCATTGCGTTGGATGTTCGGCCCCTTGACGAAGTGCTGCGGCCCAAATGCAGTGACGTGATCACCGGCGACATCCTCGAAACGCGCCTGTTGGAGCGCATGCAAAGCGAGTATGAAGTTCACACGATCTACCATCTCGCCGCGCTGCTTTCGACGCGGGCCGAATTTACCCCCGAAGCTGCACACCGCGTCAACGTCGAAGGCACACTCAATTTGCTGAAGCTTGCCATCGAACAATCGCGCTGGCACGGACAGCCGGTGAAGTTCATGTTCCCCAGCTCGATTGCCGTGTACGGCCTTCCCGACAAAGAGACGAAGAAGAGAGCAGGGAAGGTGAAGGAACACGAGTGGAACTACCCAACCACGATGTATGGCGTGAACAAACTCTACTGCGAGCACCTCGGCCGCTACTACTCGAAGCATTACCGGCAGCTTGCATCGGACAGCGCACCGAGCGGCGCGGTGGATTTTCGAGCGATCCGTTTTCCGGGACTCATCAGTGCGGTGACGGTGCCCAGCGGCGGCACGAGCGACTACGCGCCCGAAATGCTGCACGCCGCAGCACAGGGCAAGCCCTACTCCTGCTTCGTGCGCGAGGATGTCCGCATTCCCTTCATGGCCATGCCCGATGCAATCACCGCACTTCTCAAGCTGCATGACGCTCCGAAAGAAAAGCTCACCACGAGCGTTTACAACATCACCAGCTTCAGCCCGTCGGCGGGACAGATTTTTGAGATTGTCAAGAAGGAATTTCCGAACGCGCAGATCAAATTTCTTCCCGACGACAAGCGCCAGGCGATCGTTGATACGTGGCCCGAAGATGTTGACGACTCGGCCGCACGGAGGGATTGGGACTGGAGGCCTGAGTACGATGAAGCACGGGCGTTCAATGAGTACCTTATTCCCGGCATACGTAACCGCTACCGAGGGTGATGGGCAGAGAGCGGTTCGGGGTTCGGGGTTCGGGGTTTGAGATTCAAGGTTCAGGGTTCAGGGTTAAGGGTTCACCCGTCTCGATTCTTCTCTGGCCTGCGGCAATCTCAGCATGACGGATTGGTACGTTGGCGCAGTAACGCTGTTGCCTTCGTGTGGCATCATGGCGCACGACTGAGATTGTTGAGCCGTGACGCTGCAGGAGGTTGACCAAAAGTACTGGTACGTCATTCTGAGCCTCGCTTTTCAGAGGCGAAGAATCCAGAACTGGACTATTTTCTGGATTCTTCACTCCGTTTCGCTGAGTTTACCCTGAGCGAAGCCGAAGGGTTCAGAATGACAATGGTTTCTTTTTGGATAGTCTCGAGTCCAAACGCCCGTCTTTCGGCCCTTCAGTTCCCTCTCCCTGCGATTGAAATTCACACCGATTTTCTTACCTTGAGTGCCATCATCGGACTTTCTTTTGTTGAGATTTGTATCATGAATCGTTTTCCATTTCTCATCAGCGCGACGTTGTTGCTCGCGCAGATGTCCTTCGCGCAAACGAAAGCGGACGCTGCGAGTCCGCCCTCGGACGACGTTGCAAAGTATTCCGGCATCGTCCAGAAGTTGCTCGAAGCGGGTTTGCGTGACTGTGAATCGTACGAGATGCTGAAGCAATTAACGGCGGAAGCGCCGCATCGGCTCAGCGGCTCGGAGGGCGCGGCGAAAGCTGTTGCGCTCACAAAGAAAATGATGGAGGATCGCGGCTTCGACAACGTCCATCTTGAAAAAGTGATGGTGCCTCACTGGGTGCGCGGCGAGGAGGAATGCTGGATTATTCCGACAGTCTCTCACGCACCGACAACGCTGCGCCTGCAAACGCTTGCCGTCTGTGCGCTCGGCGGAAGCGTTGCGACGCCGGGGGATGGCATTCAGGCGGAGGTGGTGGAGGTGAAGAGCTTCGATGAGCTGCGCTCGCTCGGGGAAACAGTGAGAGGAAAGATCGTCTTCTTCAATCGCCCGATGGACCCGACGAAGCTCAACACGTTCGAAGCGTACGGCGGCGCTGTTGACCAGAGAAGTCGCGGGGCGATTGAAGCGGCAAGGATGGGTGCAGTGGCCGCACTTGTGCGCTCGATGTCGCTGAGGATTGACGACAAACCCCACACCGGCGCAATGAATTATGCCGACACGGTAAAGAAGATTCCCGCCGCGGCCATCAGCACGCTGCATGCGAACGAGCTGAGCGACATGCTGAAGAAGCAGAAGTCTGTTCGGATTCATCTTAAGCTTACGCCGCGAACACTGCCCGATGTCGAGTCGGCGAATGTTGTTGGACAGATTACCGGATCGGAGAAGCCGAACGAGATCATCGTCGTTGGCGGACATCTCGACGCGTGGGACAAGGGTCACGGCGCGCACGACGACGGCGCCGGATGCATGCAGGCGATTGAAGCCGTGAACCTGCTGAAGAAGATCGGTGTGAAGCCGAAGCGGACAGTCCGCGCCGTGATGTTCATGAACGAAGAGAACGGCGTCCGCGGCGGAAGAGCCTACCCCGTTGCCGCCGAACGCAAAGGCGAGAAGCACATAGCTGCGCTCGAATCCGATGCGGGCGGACACACGCCGCGCGGCTTCAATGTGAAAGGGGATTCGCTGCTGCTGAAGTCCGTGCTGCGCTGGCGGCCGCTCTTCGAGATGGTCGAAGCCGGCAGAATCAACATCGGCTATGCGGGCGTGGATATTGATCCGCTGGTGAGAACGGGCGTGCCGGGCTTCGGCCTCGTGCCCGACAACCATCGCTACTTCGACTACCACCACTCGGATAACGACACGATTGACAAAGTGCATCCGCGCGAGATTGAAATGGGGGCGATCGTGGAAGCGCTGCTGTGCTTTCTCATTTCGGAAGAGGGGCTGTGAGGGTGAGGGGGTGAGGGAGTGTTGGAGTGTTGGAGTATTGGAGTGTTGGAGTGTTGGAGTGAGGGGTGGGGGATGAGAGATGATTCTTCCATGTTCAACAACCTCGGTCTTGAGATGAAAATAGGTCTTGCGCTACTTGCTATCGTGTTTCTGACCTGTCCGATGGAGTTGTTTGCCCAGTCACAGGAGTCGGCCTCTTACGACTCCGTGCTTGCTCAGCGGCTTGGCGCGGATCAGTATGGCATGAAGAGGTATGTGATGGCGTTTCTGCGGAGAGGTCCGAACCGCAGCCAGGATTCCGCGACGGCGGCGCAACTTCAGCAAGCTCATCTGCAGAACATCCAGCGCCTGGCGGATGAAGGCTCGCTGATCCTCGCCGGTCCCTTTCTGGATGATGGAGAGATCCGCGGCATCTACATCTTCAACGTCGCCTCGATTGAAGAGGCGCGCAAGCTCACCGGCACCGACCCCGCCATTCAGGCCGGCAGGTTGGTTATGGAACTCCATCCCTGGTACGGCTCTGCTGCGTTGCTGGAGGTCCATCGCTTACACAAACGCTTGATGAAAGAAGACGTGGCGCGGTAGCGAAACTCCGGCAAGCCGCCGGGGAAACCCTCTTGATTATCGTGGTGGCTTTTGGTACAATGTGCCAGAGATTTGTACCCTTAGTTTCTCCTGTTCTTCACATCGCATCGTAGAGATCGTCAAACCCTCATCGACCTGCTATGTCACGAACCCTCTCGACAGATTCCTTTCCTGTTTTTCATCCGGCCGCAATTCACTCATTCATTCACAACCGATGGAGGTTGCCTTCATAACGCGAGCAATCAGGGGAGTATCCTACTTGCGCGAGGGTGTTCACAACACGTGTTCGACCTCGCGGTTCTGGGGGGGCAACTGTTCTTTAACATATTCCCTCACAAGTCGAAAGGAGAAACCCTATGCGTCGTTTCTACTCGCTTTTGGTAGTGACGATGTTGTTCTCTGCCTCGGCGGTCTTCGGCCAGGGCCTGGAGATTGCAGGAAAGGTTGTTGCACGAGGTGTTCGTGCGGAACCCCTGCCCGGGGCTACGGTGCGAGTCAAGGCAACGAACATCGGAACAACCACGGATATCAACGGTGAGTTCAAAATCTCCCTCAAAGAACTCACACAAGCCACGCTTATCGTCAGCTACGTCGGTTACAAATCGCGAGAGCTCGAGGTCAACGCAAGTGTCAGCGACCTGCGGGTGGTGCTGGACGAGGACGTTCTGAAGACATCGGAGGTCGTTTCCACCGGGTTCGCATCTTCGGTCAAGCGCGAGAATCTTGCGAACTCCGTAGCAACGATCTCGGCGAAGGAGTTAGTGGCGGCGCCGGCACAGACGCTCGATCAGGCGTTGAGCGGGAAGTTTGCAGGCATCAGCGTCAGCCAGAACACGGGCGCGCCGGGCGGCGGTATCAACGTGACGCTGCGCGGCGTCTCGACAATCGAAGGAGCCACTCAGCCCCTCTATGTTGTGGACGGCGTCATTGTCAACAACGCGGCGAACCAGTCCGGCATTGACTTCATCTCGAAAGCGGCGGCCGCCGGCAGCGATAACCCGCAGGGACAGCCCGTCAATCGCATCGCCGACCTCAATCCTAACGAAATCCAGAACATCGAAGTGCTCAAGGGCGCGAGCGCAGCTGCCCTCTATGGCTCGAAGGCAACAAACGGGGTCGTGATTATTACGACCAAGCAGGGCATTCCGGGGCGGACGCGTGTCGAGATCAACCAGCAAGTCGGCTTCAACAGCTTGTTGCGAAAGATCGGGACGCGCAAATTCCCGGACACCGTCGAGGTCAGAAAAAAGTACGGCTCGGCAGGCGTGGCGCTGTACCTGCAAGACCCGAACCGCTTCATTGACTACGAGGACGAGATGTACGGCGAGAACGGATTCATCAGCGAGACGAACGTGAACGCGTCCGGCGGGAACGATCAGACGCAGTTCTTTGCCTCGGGCCTCTCGCGCATCGAGAACGGCATTGTGAAGAAGACGGGATACAAGAAGTACGGAGGCCGGGTGAACATCAACCACAGGTTCGGCGATGACCTGCGCGTCACCGCGTTCGCCAATATCATTCGATCGGAGTCCGACAGATCCATCACCGGAAATGACAACACCAATACCACCCTCGGATTCTCGCTTGCGTTCACACCCAGCTTCTACGACATCCGGCCGCAGAACGGCGTCTATCCCGATCACATCTTCAACCCCTCAAACCCGTTTCAAACGCGTGACCTGCTGCAGAACAACGAGGTGGTGAACCGCAACATCGGGTCGTTGCAGCTGGATTGGAACCTGATCCGCACGGAGTCCCAATCACTTGATTTCATCACGCAGGCAGGTGTGGACTTCTATTCGCAGGAGAATCGTATTTACTCACCTCCTGATTTGCAATTCGAGCGCAACGCAACGCAACCCGGTGCTTCGCTGATCGGCGAAACGAGAAGCACCAACGCCAACGTGTACGTCAATCTCGTTCACAGCTACACAACCGAGTCCAACATTTCGTTCAAGACTTCGACGGGCGTGCAGCACGAGCGTCAAGACTTGAACAGTGTGCTGAACGAGGCACGAGGCGTCATCGTTACCCAGACGAATATAGACCAGGCGGCCAGCATCAATGCGTATCAAAACATCATCAAGCAACGAGAGCTTGGCTTTTACGTTCAGGAAGAGGTCAATCTGTTTGACGAGATCTTCCTGACAGCCGGTGTTCGTGCCGATGCGAGTAGCGTGAACGGCGATCCGGATAAGTTTTACATCTTTCCGAAAGGGTCCGGTTCCATCCGTCTGTCGAAGTATCCGTTTTGGGAAGGTCTGGCGAGCACCATCAACGAATTCAAAGTGCGCGTGGCATACGGTGAGACGGGCAATCTCGCTCCGCCGAATGCGAAATTCACTCCCCTTGTGCCGCGCAATATCGGTGGGTTGGGCGGTCTGATTCCCGATACGCGCAGGGGCGACCCAACAATCAAACCGGAGAGAACGAAAGAATTGGAGACGGGCTTCGACGCCACGCTCTTCGACGGACGAGCAAGCCTGGAGTTTTCATATTTCCGCAAAAACATCAGCGACCTGCTGCTGATTCCCTCGCTCTCGCCTTCCTCCGGTTTTACCGACCGATACATCAATGGCGGAAAAATGCGCACCACCGGTGTTGAGGCAAGCCTCGTTGTAGTCCCCTTTACAGGCGACGACTTCACCTGGACGTCGCGGGTGAACTTCTTCAAGACAAGCTCCGAAGTAACCGAGCTGGTTGTGCCACCGTTCAACCTCGGAGGCTTTGCAACATTTCTCGGCACCTACCGCATCGAAGCCGGCTGGTCTCCTACATCCATCGTCGGTGCGGAGATGGAGTTCGATCCGGCCACGCAAACGATGAAACACAAGAAGCTGGGTGACGAAACGCCCGACTTTCAAATGTCGTTTGCCAGCACGATGACTTTCGGGAACTTTGAGTTTGGGTTCCTGTGGGAGTGGAAGCAGGGAGGCGACGTGATCAACCTCGGCAAACTCATCACCGATCTCGGCGGTACATCGAAGGACTACGACGAGACTGCTCCGTTCACGCTCGTTCGTCGCAGCACCGGCGTGCGCGACTCGGTGGTGACGATGAAGAAAGGCGATGGGCGCCTGGCCGTGTTAGGATTTGAGACTGCGCCGTACATCGAAGATGGAACCTACCTGAAGCTGCGTGAGGTGCACCTGACCTACACCCTGCCGCAAGATTTTGTCAACAGTCTTTTTGGGGGAAGCGTCTCGCACCTCCGGATTGGCGTGGCTGCTCGCAACCTGCTGGTCTTCACGGGATACGACGGCTATGACCCTGAGGTGAGTCAGTTCGGCAATGTGGCTATCGGTCGCTCGGTGGACACCCTGCCGTTCCCGTCGTCGCGCAGTTTCTATTTCAACGTTTCTCTCGGCTTGTGAGAAAGGAGGAAAATCATGAGCACAAACACAATGCGTTCTCGCGTGATGATCGGTGGGGCTGTTGCCCTTCTGTGCGTGCTTTGCCTGGCCGGATGCGATCGGAAATTTCCTGATCCCAATTCCCCGGTTGTGGAGAGTGTCCCTGTTCAGACGCTGGTTACCGGCATCGAGGCCGGGATGCGGATTGATTATGCCATCTATCTCAGAGTCGTGACGAGTTTGGGGCGTGAGGGATACTACTTCGAACCTGCGGATCCGCGCTACACCGGTGAGTTGCTGCAGGGAAGCCCCGACCCCGGAGGGTTCTTGTTGAATCGTCCGTGGAGCGCGCGCTACCGGGTGATTGCAACGTGCAATCTGTTGCTGGACAAGGTACAGAATGCGCCGGCAGCGGAGAAGGCTGGAGCCGAAGGATTTGCCAAGACCATCATTGCCTATCAGCTTCTTCTCAACCTGAACTATCTGGACGACAATGGCATCAAGCTGGATTTTTCCGGCGCGCCCAACGTCCCGTTCGCCTCGAAGGCAGAGGCGTTTGCGCGGATCGCTGCACTGTTGGATGAAGCGAACACAAGTCTGGCAGCGGCCGGCAACAGCTTTACGTTCAAACTTTCCAGCGGGTTTACAGGCTTCGACACGCCGGCGGGATTCGCTCGCTTCAATCGGGCGTTGATGGCGCGCGTGGAGGTGTATCGCGGCAACTTCCAGGCGGCACTCAATGCACTCGCCAATTCTTTCCTGAATGCTGCCGGGCCGATGAACACCGGCGTCTATCACATCTACGGCACGGGACTCGGCGATCAGCTCAACGAGATCTTCGAAAGTCCCACGGCACCGTTTGTGAAGTTCATGGCACACCAGAGCTTCCAAACGGACGCGGTTTCCGGTGATGGACGCTTTTCATCGAAGGTTTTTGTGCGAAGCACGGCAACAACATTCGACGAGCTGACCAGCAATCTGGCCATCACGATCACGAGCAGCTCGACGGATCGTGTCCCTATCATCCGCAACGAGGAGTTGATCCTCCTGCGCGCCGAGGCGAATATCGGTCTGGGACAATACGCCCCGGCCGAAGCGGACATGAACCTCGTCCGCGCTGCGGCAGGCATAGCCGCCTATCCCACCGGAAGCACGAACGCCACGAACGCGCTGGATCGCCTCCTGTTTGAAAAGCGTTACTCACTGTTCGGAGAGGGGCATCGGTGGATCGACATGCGGCGGTACAATCGTCTCAACCAGCTTCCGATTGACCGACCGGGCAGGGATGTTGTCATCAGCAAAATGCCGAGGCCGGAGACGGAATAGGCGGCATACGCAGACCCCGGCATAGCTTCACAGGGCGGACGCATGCGTGTGTTCGCCCTGTTGTGTTTCCGGCAGGAAGTCAGAACTGAGAAATGCCAATCAAACACTCTACGACATCTCTCACCTTTAATACGCCTTTGAAGACGATGAGTGTCTTATCATGCAAGCGTTCCAGATCGGCGCGGCTGCAGTTCAGTGTGTTGCTGAGGGCGATGATGAAGTTCGTATTCGGAATACGAGCGAGCTTGCTCAGCTTCTTCTTGATGTATTCGGGAGTCCAGAATCCGACAATCTCCAAATAAACTTTCCTGCCGTCGGTATGAGTGAATGTGAAATCGGGGATCACAACGGTATTGCCGAGGTCAATCAGGTCTGCTTCCCGTTGGATCGTCCACTCGCTCTCGTTGTTTGCAACGAAACGCTCATAGAAGTGTTCTTCCGTCGAGCTGTCGAATTCCCCAGGCGACTCCCGATAGTGGCTGTGTAAGCCGCTGCGATCATCGAGCCGGAAGACACGCTGCTTGTCGTTGATGTTCACCAGCGCCTCCATGGAAAAGCGTCGAGCGAGCAGTAAGCCGGGAAGGAACAGCGCCATGCGAATGCCGTACCGCTGGGTGTACCGGAAGACCGACACCGGCCCGGTGAGATGAATCGTGTAACCGTCGGAACATTTCGTGATCTCGTGGATAAGCCGGGCGAGTTTCAGATACTTCCAGACCAGCTTGAAATCACTTTGCAGCGTGACCGTCATTTCTGAGGCGCGGTAGAGCAGCGCCTGGGCGAGCGCGAGGTTATAGCGTTGCAGGAGTGTTTCGGGCGTGAACGAAGCATCCACTCTGCGCAGGACGTGGTACTGCGGTAAGTCGGCGAACAGAAGCGCTTCGAGCCGCGCAGGATCGTAGCCGCACTCGGCGGCAGTATCGGCGACGGCTTCGTCCCGGTGTGTTGTGTGGAGGAGGTCGGTTTTTGTCACAAGCGGGTAACGGCTTTGCGCCGCCCGAAACACCGCCGCGCGCAATCCAGCGTACTCCATCTCTTCGGCGGGAGCGTACTCGCATTGATCTTCGAGAAGCTTCGTTATGCCGCGCACGACTTTGAAGTCGGCGCGGTGTTCGATGGCGTTCAGCACTTCTGCAATCTCGGCTTTCCGTTTCCCGGTGCTCGAACGAAACAGCGAGAGAATCTCCTCGCATATCGGCAAATACACCTCGGCTTCTTTGCGGGAGACATAGCGGGGCTTCACCTCGTTGCCGTGAAATTCAACTCGTGCAAGATCGAACGTCAGCATTCCGTTCTGCTCACTTTGGCTCTTCGGTGGAAGCGGCGTATGCCCGACGCCGGCGCGCGACGTCGTGCTCTTTCGTCCCGCGGCTGATCACTTCGTAGAGCATCGCCTTGTTCTCATCCTTTTTCCGCAGGATGCGTCCCAAGCGCTGCACGTGACGCACGGGACTTGCCGTTCCGCTGAGAATGATAGCCACGTTGGCGGCGGGGACATCAACTCCTTCATTGAGGACTTCGGAAGAAACCAGCATGCGATAGACGCCGTCACGAAACTTGTCAAGAATGTCTTTCCGCTCTTTTGTATCGGTGTAGTGCGTGATGGGCGGAATGAGGTAGCGGCGCGCAATCTCATACGTCAGGGCCACATCTCTCGTGAAGATGAGGACACGATCGTGCGCATGCAGCTTCATCAACAACTCCAGAACATCAAACTTCCCGGATGCCTGTGAGGCGATGCGTGCCGCTTCCATCTTGGCAAGCAGCGCGCTGCGCGCCGCGCGGTTATCCGCCGTCTTCATGATGAACTGATCCCAGCCCTTGCCGTACAACGAAATCTTCTGCTCGCGCACGAAGCCGATGTACTCGGCGTACTTCGCCTCGTAGGCAACTTTCTCCTCACTGTTCAGCTCTACCCAGATGCGCTGAACCTCGAAATCGGCAAGGACATTTCCCTTGAACTCACCAATTGTTCGCTCGTACACCACCGGCCCGACAAGGTGTGCGAGGGCCGCTTGCCGTCCATCGGTGCGACGGAAGGTCGCTGTCAGTCCGAGACGAAAGGGGGCGATGCTCAGCTCTGCAATCTGCGAGTAGGATTCGGAAGGCAGGTGATGCACTTCGTCGAAGATGAGAAGAGCGAAGCGGTTCCCGTACAGATCAACATAGCGGAACGCGCTATCGTAGGTCGTCACGGTCAGCGGTTGTACGTCGTGGTAGCCACCGCCGAGGATGCCGACCGGCTCGCGGAACGCGTTGCCGAGAATCTCATACCACTGGTTCATCAAGTCGAGCGTCGGCAGGACAACAAGCGTGCTTCTGCCGATGTGCTCGATGGCGCGCAGCGCGACGAGGGTCTTTCCCGAACCGGTGGGCAGTACAACGCAACCGGCGGAACCGGCTGCCTTCCACGCCTCCACCGCTTCATGCTGATACGGACGGTCTTCGTAGGCAGTGTGCACCGTCGCGTCGATTGGTTGGGATTGGTCGGCCCGGTCGGTGAGAGCAATGCCGCGGGAGGCGAACCATTCTACCACCTTTTTGTAGCTGACGGGCATTGCGCGCAGCTTCCCGCCGTGCAGACGAAAAAACGGGCAGTGCGTGTCGCTGCCGTCCAGAATCAACGACCCGTCGCCGAATGAAAGAACCTGGGATGATTCAGCGCTATGTGGCTCGAGTTCGATCATGGGGATCGGTGCATCTCTGCGCAGGTAAGGTAGGAATTCAGAAGGAGAAATGAAAAGAAGTGGATGCGGGATGGCCCGATGAGTAAGCTCGCCCGTCGTATCGGACGCCGATGAAACCGTGAAGTACGGCGTTGCCTCACGTTTGCTTTTCACTCCCGTCTTTCTTAATCTCAGGAAGTAACGACTGCCGGGCGATCATCATTTTTCTATTCCCCAATGACGAAGGCGCAATACCTCTCGTGGCTCGACGAAGTGGTTGACCCCACCGAGCCCGTCTTTCATCTCGTTCCTGAAGATAAGCTCGATTGGAAACTGACGGAAACCTCCTTTACCATCGGTCAACTGCTGAAGCACATGCCTGTATCGCTGGAGTTCTTTGCGAAGGTAATGAACCACGAGCCGCTGCCGGTCCGCACGATGCGCGAGATCATGATCGCCAATCGGTACCAACCGTCGGCAACGGTTGAAGAAGCGGTGATGGGTATGCGCTGGGCGACGTCAAAGTTCAAAGAGGTGGTGAGCGCGCTACCCGAAGACACGTTTCAGAACGGCGAGCTGGACACGCCGCAAAAGGGGAGGGTCCCGTACTGGCGCTACTGTGCATTTGCGATTGAGCATCACATCCATCATCTCATGGAATTGCATCTGAATCTCAAGGTGCTGGGTATCCGTGTGAACACGAAAACACTGTATGCGGGGTAGCCGTGGAAGGGGCGCAGAACAATTCCGAAGCGACAATTCTCTTGATAGACGACGACCTCGCCTATCTCGAATTGACGACGATGATGCTGAAGCTGGAGGGGTATCGCGTGCTCACGGCGATCGACGGGCGTTCGGGATGGCAGCTGATCGAGAAAGAGAAGCCGGAAGTGGTGCTGCTGGATTGGAACCTGCCCGAAGTCAGCGGCATCAACCTCCTCAAGTTGCTGCAGGAAAAAGAAGAGCAGTTCCGTCCCTACGTCATCATGATCACCGCCCGCAGCCAGATGCAATATCGCATCGAAGGAATGGAAGCCGGCGCCGACGATTACCTGGTGAAGCCGTTTGATCGGAAAGAACTGTTGGCGCGGCTGCACGTGGGCCTGCGCACCATGCGTCTGCAGCGCAGCGTCGCCGAGCAGGCACGACAGAAAACCGTCATCGAAATGGCCGTGGCGGTCGCCCATGAAATTGCCAACCCGTTAGCCACCGCATTTCTCCTTCATCAACGAATCTCCAAGAGTCCCACCGTGCAGGAATCACCCGGTCTGAAAGGTGATCTGGAATTGATCGGAAAACAACTCCAGCGCATCGAGACGCTCGTCCGCAAGGCGCAGTCCATCGAGACCGTTGTCTCGGTTCCGTACGCAAAGAACATCACCATGATTGACCTTCATCAGGAAGGCGAAAAAGAAAAGAAGAAGCAGTAAGGCTCACGCTTCGGCTGATCGAAGTTAGGCAACTCGCCGCAGCAAGGAATCAGTATGAACACATTATTCGGGCATATATCGTCTCGACTTGGAACACAGACAGAGAACATCGCGACCGAAGCACTCGCATACATCCTTGGGAATTCCCAGAACGCCCGCCGTGCCTTCCAGAAGTTCGTGTCACGATTCGAATCAAGGATCAGCGGAGAACTCACCGTCAGGACTCAAGTTTACCAAGAAGATGGGAGCGGAATTCCGGACTTGATCTGTTTCAATAGCGCCGGTCAACCGGTCGTTGTCGTTGAAGCAAAATTCTGGGCGGGTTTGACTGAGAACCAGCCCGTTGCTTACCTTGGTCGTTTACCAAAAGGAATCCCATCTCTCCTTCTTTTTCTTGCACCCGAGAAGCGACTTCCCTCATTGTGGAGCGAAGTAATGTTGCGATGCGAGAAGGCAAGCTTGCCGCTTCAAGTTCGATCTTCCAAAATCGACCCCTTTGTCGGGAAGATCAACAAGTTTCACTCAGTAGGCGGGGTCACTTGGACTGCCTTGCTAAACACAATCGCAATGGAACTAGAAGTCAGCGGCGATTTCATAGCCAAAGGGGATGTGATCCAGTTGCAGGGACTCTGCTCGCAAATGGACGCAGATGCGTTTCTTCCGATTCACTCCACAGAACTCTCACCAGGAATTGCTCAGAGGAACATGCAGTTTGCGGACCTGGTTGATGACGTTGTCTTCACGGGTGCCAGGGAGGGGTTTTGTTCAACTGATGGAGGAAAGCTCAAGCCAACCACGGGACCAAATCACTACGGGAGATACTTCAAGCTTGGCGACTTCTTCTGCACATTGAAGTTTGACAATGAACGTTGGAGCAAATTCCGCAACACTCCACTTTGGCTCGAAGTATACGGCAAATCGTGGAAACCCGTTGAAGAGCGTCTGAGGGTTCGTCGTGCCCTTGCATCATTGGAGCTTGCAATACCGAGCAGGCTTCTCGTTGATGACATCTTTGTCGACCAACTTCCCGTTATTCCCTTGGTGATTCCTTTGGGTGTCGTTAGAGATGTAGTCGTAGAATCGCTACTAAATGAACTCCGTGAAATACATCGATTGCTAAATGAAAACTACCCTAAGTGAAGCGGCAGCTACGCTTAGCACTTCAAAAAAGGGCAGACTCAAGAGAAAAGTTTCCACCGTTTGGTTGCGAGAGCAACGAGATTGTTCCTGTTCGACGACGCTCATTCAGTGGACACATTTCTTTACTTTTGCGGGAGCAAGGAGCAAACATTCCCCCGGCAGGCATTGATAGGTCAAGAGGCTCCAGGAATCTCGAGAGAAACAACTCGGGCGTTTTCTAAAATCTAACAGTCTGGACGCTTTCAATCATCTTCGCGATCGGCATCTCGCGTATCGAAAGGAATGCTTTTACCGTAGTTTGCGTGCTCTCTTCGAATTGCAGCGAAAAGGGAAAACCGATCTGTGAAATCGGCGCGCAACAGGCGTATAACAGGCGGCACCCACAAACATTGAGGAGGCTTTTCAATGAACATTAAGAACCTTCGCAAGCTCAACCTGAAAGATCACCCCACTCTAACGGAGAAAGTCATCCAGGAACACATCATCAAGGATCCATCAATCCTAGGCCTTGGGGAGGTTGACATTCGCGACAAGGAACGAATCCAGCCACATGCTGGAAGGCTTGACTTGTTATTGCAAGAGCGAGATTCAAACAGACGATTTGAAGTGGAACTCCAACTCGGCAAAACAGACGAAAGCCATATCATAAGAACAATCGAGTACTGGGATATTGAAAGGAAACGCTATCCGCAATATGAGCATACCGCCGTCATTATTGCAGAGGACATCACAACGAGATTCCTGAACGTTATTCAGCTTTTCAATGGGTACATTCCAATTATTGCACTCCAAATGAACGCTTTCGAGCTTCAAGGCGAAGTGGGCCTTTCTTTCACCAAAGTTGTTGACAAGGTTGACATGGGCCTTCTTGAAGAGGACGAAGAACTCACCGAAGTCGTCGATCGAGATTACTGGGAATCTCAAGGTTCACCTGAAACTCTCAAACTCGCAGACGCAATGTTAGAAATCATCAAGACGTTCGAGCCAAATTTTGAGCTGAAATACAACAAGTATTACATAGGTTTGGCAAAGAATGGCCTCCCTCTGAACTTTGTCGTTTTCAGAGCGAAGAAGAACAATCTAAGAATGGAACTTGCTCAGGTTCAATCAAAAGAGCTAACGGACAAATTCGAAAGCTCCGGCCTTGACCTGATGGATTATGATGTCCGAAACAACCGATATCGAATTCGTCTCACGAAGCAAGACATTGAGAAGCATTGCGATTTGCTCAAGGAGATCATGAGCGAATCCTACAGGTACTGGAACTCCTAATTGGGGTGCCGCCCGGACGTATAACAGAACCGACATTGAAAGCAGGTAGGCACTCGCCCTGCCGGTGAGACGCCGGGACTCGTTCCTTGCCGAAGTCGCTCTCAGCCTGAAACCGATTTCCGCAACACCCACTGCACCAGCCGGCGTA
>JBBIRR010000033.1:0-46165 GCA_037441705.1 Ignavibacteriales bacterium | reverse complement strand
CGTGGCGGCGGATCGAGAGCGGGACGAGTGCAGATTTCCAGGACCTTGAGGGTTACGTTGATGGTACTCGCAGCATGCCGACGATTCTTGCAGTGGCCTCTTCTCCCTCCGAAACGAAGCTTTTCACGCTGTGCACAGCCGGTGTGCGAGACACGCTTGGCTGGGCACGTACACAGCGTCTTCGCGGCGTGCATTTGCACAGCAGGTTTGCAAGCTATGTGAGCGGGCCGGGCATTTGGCGGAACACAGGTTCTGGCTGGCGAGAAATGTCCGGTGCACCAGCAACCCAATTCCTCATAGCTGTGCGCGGAACAAGCGAGAACAACCTGTTCGTAGTCGCGTGGCGAGGTACCGTGGCCCATTTTGGTGGTATCAACTGGCATCAGTACTCGGAGATCCCCGTTGATCTCAACTTTGAGAGGGCAGCAGTATCACAACATCTGATGGTTGCCGTTGGATTTACCGGAGGTATATTTGCGGGCAGGGCAGCAGTGATCATCGGACGTCGCAGTCAATAGATCCAAAATGAAAAAGGGAGGTCCGCAATGAAAGCAATATTGTCACTTCTCGCGTGCGCCTTGTTTTGCCATTATGCAAGCGCACAGGTCTTCACCTCGCAGATCGTGATTGAGGATATCTATTGGAAGAATCATAACGAGTGGTTAGCCACGTTCCACGCAGAACTGTATGAAGATGGCGTCGTTCAACCACCCAGCCCTAATAACTACTACGCTTGGTGGAAGCGGCTCGACGGCCAAGGAGAGTTTGCCTTTGATATCCAGCGTTCTGGCTTCGGCGGATGTGACACATGTGTCACCGGCTGGCATACTCAAATCGATCATCACGGTAACGTGTTCTATGAGTTTTATGTAGACATTGTGCTTCCTGGCAACGAGCATGTAGTATCTCCGGTAGTTCGCATCGGGAAATGGGGTGACCCTGAGGAGGCGGTACTCTGGGCGCGACGAGAGAACGGAACGCTTCTCGATGGGTACGAGGCAGACAGCATCGGCCTGTGGTCGGGCTATCGTTGGCACTGGAATTATCCCTCTATGACGGGGGATCGCAGACATGTCATGAGCACTGGTGATGTCATCAAGGTAAAGCCAAATACTGAGGAGCTTGGAGAGAAATTCCACAGAGGACTGACTAACCGAAACGACGTTACCTACTTGAATTACGATGGATATCCAATTTACCCCTCGCCAGAGAGAAATGAGTTAACGTTTCATCACCGAAGCATTTACAATGCAACCATACATAGCCATCTAGTAGATGCACCTGCTGTGATCCTTCGGGTGAAGTTCAAAGACCCTTGGCTGGAGGACACGCCTGGCTTCGGAGGCGAGTACTACAGCCGGGGTATGTCGGCAGAATATAGATCACACGACTCCCCTTGGACAATCTCCACAACGTCCGAATACCGCGGCGTGTTCTTGAACCAAGACTACAACATACCAGGTAACCCCTACTACTCCGTCGGAGCGCCGAGCGTGCAGCAACTCGGCAACTTCACGGCGTACTTCCTGACGTGGGTTGGTAACTCTAACGAAGTCACCTACCGCACACCGACAAAGGATACCACAGCCGTGGTGTTCAAAGTGTCCAATGCCACCGCGGTGGCGCAGTACAAAGCGCATCTTGCTTCCTCGCTTGCCACTGCAACGGCAAGCAACAGCCAGCGGCTTGTTGCTGTAGCTGCAGAGGACTGGTACCACATGGTTTATCCGAGTGCGGGTGAGCTTTTCCTTACCGTCTCATCAGATGGCGGCCTTAACTGGGGTGCTGACCAACAGATCAGCAACACCGGTGGACTGGCTGGCGCACCCTCGGTGGCACTGGTGCTGGATCGTACCTGGAAGATCTACACCGTGTATCGCCGCCAGGTGGGAGATCAATGGGCAATCATGTTCTGCGACGCAGACAACCCGTTTGCAACAACCGTGCAGCTCAACAACCCCGCCGTGCCTCTTCCCCTCACGATTGATGTGCGACCGGTGCTCATACGAACCTACTCACCAACATTCGGTGATGAGCTGTTCGTCCTGTGGCAGGGCTTCAATGGCTTGCGAGCGAACAGAGCAAGTGTCTCCGGGGGTGACTTATTCTGGGCGGGTGAAGGCGAGGGTATCGTCGGCGACTACCGCAATCCGAGCGTTTCCGTGCCCAACCTCAGACTTGCGGAAGATGAGGGATGTCTTACCTTCGACGACAACAAGCACATCTATGTTCTGCTCGGTCTCTACACCGACGCGCAGGTCGTTCCCGCCAGTCTGGCTCCAACCTCGTATGCATCGCAGGTGTCGGCAGATAACGGCGCGGGACAGGTGCACGTGGTGTGGGAAGCTTACGGAGACGAACACGCCACGAACCGTGGAGGTACCTGGCGCGGTGATGCCGCACCGGCTCAACGCTATGTGATGTACCAACAGTACAATGGGTCATGGAGTTCTGCCCACGTCTTCCGCAGTATGTATGGCTCGGTTCATTTCTACCGCCCGACAGTCACCAATCTCAGCAACGGCACCATTGTGTGGGCGTGGGATGATGGGGCAAGCTCCTATGAAGCCGTGAACGAGGGTAGCGGGTGGGTGCTGACACGAGTGTACGACGGCACCGTGCGACCGAACCTTGCCATCGGCAGTTCGCAGGGACCCGCAAGTTCGACGCGGTTTGTGTCAACGAGTCTGAATGGACCCCCGTACCGACTGAACGTGGGAGAGCAGTCAAGTAGAGCGCTGCAAACGCCGCGGATGTCAGTCCTGCCGGAACAGTACACACGCCAGGTGGTGGTGGCCAACATGCCGCGTCGCACCGTCAGAGGCTTGCGGCGATCTTCTGTAGCAGAATTACCTCTTGCACCAAGTGGCTCGGACTCTTCGTCGTTCATCTCGGTCGAGATGCTTTCGATTGCCATAAAGATGAGAGATGGGTCGGTCGTGCCGGTGGAGCTGGCACCAGCAGCGGACTCTGTCTACGACGAACGATCTGTCTGGCGAACGCTCTCCACAGTGCCCGTGACCGTAGGGGCAGATGCTGATAGCATTGTGGTGCAGTGTGCAACCGAGGCAGTCACTCCGCTGAACCTGAGCGGAGACGAAGTCGGATTGGGGTTTGAGGTGGTTGACGCGGAACGGGGGACCATGCTCAAGAAGATCGGCACCGAACGAGTTTTCCGTACCTCAGGTAGAGGGAACCTCGAGCGTCGGGAAACAATCACAGATGTCTCAGGCAGGCGTGTTGTGGTTCGTGCTGCCGTACGTGGATTGCTTGCACGCACACGTAAACTTGCCGCAACCGTTGTGCATATCCATACGCTCCTTACAGACTCTCTAAGCCAACAGCGTTCGCTTGCAGCACATCCCGCCCAGCTACGCGAACCGTCAGGCGGGAGTGCAGCCCTTCCGCATTCGTTTGCCGTCCATCCCAACTATCCCAACCCCTTCAACCCCGCAACAAGCATCAGGTACGACCTGCCGGAAGCCTCGCACGTTTCGTTGGTCGTGTATGATGTGTTGGGTCGGGAGGTGGTGGAGCTTGTGAACGGGATGCAGGATGCTGGATTCAAGTCTGTGGAATGGAACGCGGCGGGCGTTGCCAGTGGCGTGTATCTCGCGCGCTTTACAGCGATGGATGGGAACGGAAGTGTAAAGCTTGCAAAGCTGATGAAGCTTGTGTTAGCGAAGTAGCGCTCTTGCCCATCCACGGCGTCACGGCACATGATGCAAACTCTTGAGCCGTGACGCCCCAGGGCATGTGCAGCGCCGGACTCCTGTCCGGCGTTTTGTTCTGGTCACGAATTGGAAATTCGTGCTACGCATCGACCGGACATCACGGCTTCTGTGCGCAACCTTGTGCCGTGTCGGAAGAGCGGGCGGCGTGAGGCGCGGGTCGGTTCGAGGTTTGTGGTTCAGGGTTCAAGGTTCAAGTTCGTTCGCGTTTTTGGATGCTTCACAATGGGGCTTTAGCCGACGCGGGCTGGGAGCTTGCAGAGTGGGGCGATGTTTTGTATCTTAGAACCGCACAAGAAATCCTGGGGCTGTAGCTCAGCTGGGAGAGCGCCTCGTTCGCAACGAGGAGGTCGTCGGTTCGATCCCGATCAGCTCCACAACGAATCTACGATCCAGCAAGCGTTTCTGAGGTCAAGTCCTGCGCAACCGTACGTAGCCCAACCCCGCCAGGTCCGGAAGGAAGCAACGGTCGGTTACCGAAAGTGTGACGCAGGGAAGCTTGACCTCTTTTTCTTTCCAGCCCCTCACGTCTGAGCGTCTCCTGCTTGTTTGCATAGCGTTTTGTTTTTTCGTAAGTTATCCACGCGTAATTCATGATTTGATTGAAGAACCGCAACACGAGGATGGATGGCTATCAGCCACCCTTCGAGCACATGACGGTTAACGATGGAGGTGTATGTGTTCATAACGAATGTTTCCTCTTGCTTACCAGCGCCGCAAGAGTTTGCCTGCGTCGTTCCGTTCCTTCGTGCGCACAGTCAAAAGCATTCTGTAGAGTTCTCGGAACGAGCAGTTACATATGAAAAAGGAAATCTTGATCAATGCGGGCGAAAACGAGACCCGCATAGCCATTACTGAAGACGGCCGTTTGGCCGAGTTGTTTGTCGAAACGGCAAACAAAGAAAAGATGGTCGGTGACATCTACCTGGGCAAAGTGGCCAAGGTGATGCCCGGCATCAAGGCAGCATTCATCGACATCGGGTTGCAGCAAGACGGGTTTCTCCATTTCTCCGACATCGGCAATCGCTTTGAAGAATACTCGTCGATGATTGGCGATGAGGATGAAACGGAGGACGAGAAGGCGGCCGTGCCGGAGGCTGTGGAGGCCGCAGCGGAAGGCGCACCGCAGGGCGCGCCGATGCACACACCGGCCCGACGTACCCGCGAAAACGGTCGCCCGCCGCGCAGAGAAATTAATCTTGTCAAAGGGCAGGACATCATTGTCCAGGTGACCAAAGAGCCGGTGGGCAAAAAAGGCGTCCGCGTGACGTCCGAGGTTTCGCTCGCGGGTCGGTTCCTGGTTCTCCTTCCGTTCGACGGGAAAGTCGGCATCTCCAAAAAAATCTCCAACTACAAGGAAAAGCGCAGGCTGCGCAAGATTGCCCAGAGCATCTTGCCCGAAGGCTTCGGCGTCATCATTCGGACGGTTGCCGAGGGGCAGGATGATGAAGCGCTGAAGAAGGACCTCGAGGACCTCATCGCCAAGTGGCGACAGATCGAAGCGCAGGTGAAGACAGAAACAGCCCCCGCCTTGTTGTACAAAGATCTTGCAACAACCTCCGGCGTTATCCGCGACCTGTTCTCGAATGATGTCTCCCGCGTCGTGATTGATTCGAAGAAGTTGTACAAGGAGATTTGCTCCTACATCAAGTACAATTCGCCGGAGATGCTGGACAAGATCGAACTGCATAAGGATCGCCAGCCGATCTTCGACACGTACGGCGTGGAAAAGGAGATCGAGACGACGCTGAGCCGCAAGGTGTGGCTCAAGAGCGGCGGCTACATCATCATTGACCAGACAGAGGCGATGGTGGTGATTGACGTGAACAGCGGTCGCTACGCCGCCAAGAAGGAGCAGGAACTCAACTCGCTTCGCACAGACCTGGAGGCCGCGCGAGAAATTGCGCGTCAGCTCCGCTTGCGGGACATCGGCGGCATTATCGTGTGCGACTTCATCGACCTCGAGGACGAAAAGAATAAACGCAAAGTATTCGAGGAGTTGAAGAAGGAATTCCGCAAGGATCGCGCAAAAGTGACCGTTCTGCCGATGACGGAATTTGGCCTCGTGCAGATCACCCGGCAGCGCATTCGCCAGAGTATTCTCCATAGCTTTACCGAAGCATGCCCGGCGTGCGGCGGCACCGGCGTCGTTCAATCGCGTACCACGACGATCAATCAGCTCGAGCGATGGATCAGACGCTTCAAGGCCGAGGCAAAAGAGTTCCGTCTGGTGCTGCGTGTCAATCCTTCCATCGCCTCGATGCTTCGTGAAGGACGCATCAGCAGGCTCACCAAACTGATGTTCAAGTTCCGTGTTCACCTGAAGTTAGAAACCGATCCGACGATTCCGCCCGGCGATTTCCACTTCATCTCGGTGAAGCAGGGGAAGGACATCACCGACCAATACAAGTAGGGGGCACTTCATGAGTCTGAAGCGGACGGCATTCTACACAATTCACAAGGCCCTGGGTGCCCGCATGGTGGAGTTTGCCGGATTCGAAATGCCCATTCACTATCCTACCGGCATCGTGGAAGAGCACAAGCGCGTGCGCACCAGCGTCGGCGTGTTCGACGTCTCCCACATGGGGGAGGTGGAGGTGCACGGCCCCGATGCATTGGCCTTCGTCCAGAAGGTGACCGTCAACGACGCGTCAAAGCTCACTCCCGGTCGCGTCCAATACTCGGCCATGTGTTACGAGAACGGCGGGATTGTTGATGACCTGCTGGTGTATTGCCTCGGAAAAGATCGGTACATGCTGGTCATCAATGCAGCGAACATTGCAAAGGACGTCGCTTGGCTGACGCAGAATCTCGCGGGCGACGTTCAGATGGAAAACCGCAGCGACGAAATCTCGCTGCTCGCTGTTCAGGGACCGAATTCCCGCGCGGTGCTGCAGAAACTCACGACGGTCAATCTTGCGGGGATTGAATACTATCATTTTGTCAAGGGAACGCTTGCCGGCGTCGAGATGCTGATCTCGCGCACGGGCTACACCGGAGAGTTGGGCTTCGAGTTGTATTTTCCTGCCGACGAGCAGACGGGCGCGCGTGTGTGGAATGCCGTCATGGACGCGGGGAAGGAGTTCAACATCGCGCCCGTAGGACTCGGTGCCCGCGACACCCTTCGTCTTGAAATGGGTTTCTGTCTCTACGGCAACGATATTGACCAGACCACGCATACGTTAGAGGCGAGCCTTGGTTGGATTACGAAATTCGACAAAGGCGACTTCATCGGCAAAGCCGCACTGCTGAAGGCAAAGGCAGAAGGATTGAAGCGTAAACTTGTCGGCTTCACGCTTTCGGGCAAAGCGTTTGCGCGGCACGGGTATGCCATTCATGCCAACGGAACGAAGATCGGCGAGGTGACCTCCGGAACCTTCTCGCCCATTCTTGACAAAGGAATCGGGATGGGCTATGTTGCTGTTGATTACGCCAGGCCGGGGACGCCAGTGGCCGTCGCCATTCGCGGGCAGGAAATTCCCGCGACCGTGACGACCGTGCCTTTTATCAAGAAGTAGCCGCGAAGGACGACGCGTGCAGAAGCACATGGGGGAGAGCAATGCGGGTTGATGTCTTTTTCACCCCTCATCATCTTGATGAGATGGAGTTACGCGAAAAGAAGGTGGTGGTGATTGACGTGTTGCGGGCAAGTACAACCATTGCCGCGGCACTCTCCAACGGCGCGAAAGAGATCATCCCGGTTGCCACCGTCGAGGCGGCGATGAAGATCGTCGGGAATCGGGACGGTGATGTGACGCTGTTGGGGGGCGAGCGTCATGGGAAAATGATCGAAGGGTTCCACCTCGGCAACTCGCCGCTGGAATATACGGAAGAGCGCGTCAGAGGCAAATCCATCGTCTTTACGTCCACCAACGGCTCGCAGGCGTTTGTGAAGGCGCGCTACGCAAAAGAAATGCTGGTCTGCGGGTTCGTCAACATCTCCGCCGTTGCCGCGGCGCTTCTGCCGTCGGATGATGATTTGACGATTCTGTGCTCGGGACGCGAGGCTGATTTCTCGATGGAAGATGCCGTCTGCGCCGGCATGCTGCTGCAGAAACTGATTGACGCAAAGGGGCAGAGTGTGACCTACGGAGACACCGGCGCTGCTGCGCTCATCCTGTACAGGAGTCAGCGGCGGTCGCTGCAGGCGATGCTTGCCCGAACCGAGCACGGCAAGTACCTGAAAGCGATCGGGTTCGGCGCTGATCTCAAAGCCTGCGCGGGTCTCGACACACTCCCCGTCGTGCCGGTGCTTGTTGGGAATGTGTTGAAGATGAGATCGTCCGACACTGTCGCTCTTGCACCATAGACTCTTCGAAGGAAATCGTTCGGAGGAGGAATCATGGCACAACAACTTCGCGTGCAAAATGAGCTGAACAAGGCGCGCGCCGCCGGCAAGGCCCCGAAGTCCACGACGCGCAAGACCTCCATCGCTGCCATTCTCCTGATGACGATGGCCCTCTTGCTGTTCCTGGCGCTCATCTCCTACGACCCAGCCGATGAGGCGAACGCCGACCTGCACATCACCGACTTGGTCAAAGTCTTTACGGGCGATCCGCTCGTTCGCGCAAAAGCCGATACGGCCCACAACCTCCTCGGCCTCGTCGGTTCGATGATGTCCGAGTTTCTCATCAAAGCGACGGTGGGCTACAGCGTCCTGTGTCTGCCGCTGCTGATGATGCTCTACGGCTGGACGATCTTCCGCCGCAAGGCGCTTCGCCGCGTCTTTGTCATCACCAATTACACGCTGGTGTATGCGCTGTTGTTTTCCACTTCGTTCGGCATGCTCCGGCTCCTTTCCCACGGAGATTGGATGGGAATGGAATGGAGCGGCGTCGTCGGCGATTTTCTTTCGCTGATTCTCGCGCAGCTTCTCGGTAAGACAGGCGGTTCCATTCTTCTGGTGATGGGCCTTGTGATGACGACGGTGCTGGCAACAAACGCTGATTTGCACGCACTGGCCGAGCGCATCACCCACCTCGTGTCGCGTACGCGCGATCGGCTCAGGGATCTCCGGCAGCGATGGAAGGAGCGCGTCGAAGCACGGCGTCTGGCGCGGCCTGCTCAGGTGGAGCGCGTCGAAGAAGACGATGAGCAACCGCAGCAGGCTCCCATCCGCATTGCAAAGCCGCCTGTTGAAGAACCGGCTACCGTTGCAGGCGCGGATGAAAACGATGCGACTGAGGAAACGTTTGAAGCGGAGCACGAGCGCTCAGCGGACGGCCGCGGAGTGAGAGATGACGTGCCGCTGGAGATCGAGAAGAAAACACCCGAAGAGGAAGTGAACTTCGACGAGCGTCGGGTGGAGGCGAACGTGCCGGAGGAAATCGACTACGTGTTTCCCTCTGTCGAGCTGCTGGACGCGCCCCGCTCGGGCGCCGAGGAGGTTGACGATGAGGAACTGCGCGCCAATGCCGACCTGCTGCGCGAAACCCTCGCACAGTTCGACGTCCAACTCGAGAATATTTCCGTAACGCCGGGTCCGGTCGTAACGCTGTACGAGTTGGTGCCTGCCAGCGGGGTCAAGATCAGCCGCATTGTCAGTCTGGAGAACGACATTGCGTTGAAGCTTGCCGCAAAAGGCATCCGCATCATGGCTCCCATTCCCGGCAAATCGGCCGTCGGCGTGGAAATCCCCAATCACCATCCCTCGTTGGTCAGTATCCGCAGCGTTATCAACTCGACGAAGTTCCGTGACACGAACGCGCGGCTGCCCCTGGCGATGGGCAAGACGATCGCGGGCGAAGTGTTCACCGACGACCTTGCCAAGATGCCGCATCTGCTGATCGCAGGTTCGACAGGTTCGGGCAAGAGTGTCGGCATCAACACCATTCTTGCCAGTCTTCTCTTCCGCATGCATCCGTCGGAATTGAAGCTGGTGATTTTCGATCCCAAGAAGATCGAACTGACGCAGTACGCAAAGCTGAAGCATCACTTTCTTGCCATCTCTCCCGATACAAACGAGGAGATCATCACCAACCCGAAAAATGCGGTGCTGGTGCTGAAGGGCGTTGAGTACGAAATGGAGAAGCGCTACGACAGGCTGGCCGCAGCCGGTGTGCGGAACATCGCGGACTACAATGACAAGTTCAAAGCCGGGCGATTGAAGAATACCGAAACCGTCACCCACCGGCTCATGCCGTATCTGATTGTCGTCATCGACGAGTTGGCCGATTTGATGATCACAGCAGCGCGTGAAGTGGAGGAACCGATTGCGCGGCTGGCGCAGCTCGCTCGCGCCGTCGGCATCCATCTGATTGTGGCCACGCAGCGCCCGTCGGTTGATGTGATTACCGGCGTGATCAAAGCGAATTTCCCCGCACGCATCGCGTACCAGGTTGCATCGAAGACGGACTCGCGTACGATTCTCGACATGAACGGCGCCGAACAGTTGCTGGGGAACGGCGACATGCTGTACCTGCCCGGAACAAGCCCGAAGCCGATTCGTCTGCAGAATGCGTTCATCTCCAGCGACGAGGTCGAGGCCGTCGTGAACCACATTGCGAAACAGCAGGGATACAGCACGCCGTACTATCTGCCGTCAATGATGGAAAAGAAAAAGGGCGCGGAAGGCGCGGGCGAAGGACAGCGCGACGAGTTGTTTGAAGAGGCGGCACGCATCATCGTTCGTCACCAGCAAGGTTCGGTCTCGCTGCTGCAGCGGCGGCTGAAGGTCGGGTACTCGCGTGCTGCGCGGCTCGTGGATGAACTGGAGGCGGCGGGCATCGTCGGGCCGTTCGACGGCAGCAAGGCGCGGGAAGTTCTCGTCGAATCCGAAGCAGATCTGGAAGCATATCTCTGACGGAAAGCTTATGGCTGGAGGCAAGGAATGATTCGTGCAGTCTGTATCGCCCTCGTGCTGACGATGGCGGGCGCCGGAGCAAGGGCGGAGAGCGCTCAGGAGGTGCTGGAGAGAGTCAAGAAGCGCTACGATGCGATCAACGACGCCGAGGTGAAGTTCACGCAGCATACAACATACGAGGTGTCGAAGTTAGAGCAGCGCATCAGCGGTACGCTCTTCATCAAAAAGAAGAACAAATACCGTGTTGAGTTCCCCGACCGCATCGTCGTGACCGACGGCGCGACGGTCTGGTCCTATAGCCCCGCGCAAAAGCAGGTGTTGATCGACAACTTCAAAATTGATCCGAACGTTGTCACGCCCGAGAAAGTTCTTGCCGCCGCGCCGCAGGACTACTATGCATCGCTCGCCGGGACGGAAAAAGTAGGGTCGGTGCAGACGCGCGTGTTGAAGCTCGTGCCGAAAGATGATAACGCCAGCATCCGCATGATGAGGCTGTGGGTTGACGAAGCAACGTGGTTGATCAAGAAGGTGGACCTGACGGACATTGGGGGCAACCAAACGATTTACACGGTAAGCGACATCAAAGTGAACATCGGCATTCCGGACTCGCGGTTTACCTACCAGATCCCCGATGGAGTGGAGGCCGTTGACTTGCGCTAAGGTGTGCCGGCCAAGCTGTGTTCGTTCCGTGCGTGTGCGATGAACAAGCAGACCCTGCGTTACATCCTCAGCGCGGTGCTCACGTTCGCCTTTCTCTACATCGCGTTCCGCGGGACGAACGTTCCGGCCTTTCTCGATTCCTTGCAGCGGGCAGACTACTGGTGGATTCTGGTGATGTTTGCGCTGCTGGTTGCCAGCCACGTTGTGCGCGCGTGGCGATGGCGATACCTTCTGGAGCCGATCAAGCCGGCCATCGGCATGCGCAGTCTGGTCTCGGGCGTGATGGTGGGATACATGGTGAACAATGTGCTGCCGCGTGCGGGTGAGCTTGTGCGTCCGTACACCATCGGCAAGTTGGAAGGCGTGTCGAAGAGCGCGGCCTTCGGGACGATCATCGTCGAGCGGATTATCGATACGATTGCCTTTCTCGCGCTGGTGGCCCTTGTGCCGCTGGTGTATAACGGTCCGCTGCGCGAAACGTTCCCCTGGCTCGACGATGCGCGGCTCATCGGTTCGGTGGCAACTACGGCGTTCATCGTGGTGTTGGTGGTCATGATGTTCAGGAGAGATTGGACGAACAGGGTGATTTCGGTCGTCACAAAAATACTCCCGAAGCGGCTTGCGCTGCTCGTCGAGCGGCTGACGCATCAGTTTCTGGATGGCTTTCTCTTTCTGAAGCGGCCGAAGCACTTCGGGTTGATCTTCGTGCAGAGCGTTGCCATCTGGTATCTGTACATTTGCATGATCTACGTCGCATTCTTTGCCTTCGATCTCAACTTGGATTTCAGCGCGGCAATCGTTGTGCAGGCCATCTCCAGCATCGGCGTCGCCATCCCCACACCCGGCGGAACAGGCTCCTACCACATGTTCGCGTCCCAGAGTCTGAGCAAGCTCTTCGGCGTGCCCGATACCATCGCCCTGAGCTACGCGACCGTCACGCACGGCTTCGGGTACCTCGGCATTATGATTATCGGCGGGTATTTCTTTCTGAGAGATCACATCAAGGTCTCGGAGGCGGTTGCCGCACCAACGGAGCAGGCACGATGAAAGGCTTACGTTTATCTCTTGTGGCTCTGGCCGTGTTGATCCCGGCCGCCGGGTCTCTTGCGCAGACGGATCCTGAAGTTCGTCATCGCATCAGCATCAGCGCGGGCATGGGAGCAAATTTCCACAATGCCCAGGACATCGTCAATCTGATCAACAGCAACTCGCTCATCACTCGACGCGTGGATGATTTCCAATCGGGCGTCGAATTCTTCGGGACGGTGGGCGTGCCTCTCTCGCCGGATTGGGAAGTGAAAGTCGAGTACGTCTATCTGATCGCTTCGTACTCGGAAGGCACTCCCTTCGGCAACGCCGAGTTCAGCTACTCGCTCCACATGCCGACATTGATCGGACAATACGTCCTGCACACGGAGCAGACGTACAACTTCAAAGCAGGTGTCGGATTCGGCTATCATTTCGGGTCGTACACGCAGAAGTATTCTCTGGTGGATGGGACGTACAAGGGCAGCGGCGTGGGCGCGTTGATCGAGCTGGAGGGGAATACGGCACTCGGAGAAGACGTGTTCGCCCATCTCGGCACGCAGATTCGGTGGGATTTTGTGGGCGATCTGAAGAACGCTGCCGGAGAGTCTCCCGGCGGAACGTTTGCAACGTCGCTCCACTTTTTCAGTGTGGGCGCTCGTCTGGGCGTAACGGTGTATTTGTAGAAGAGACACCGTGAGGAGTCTTTTTCTAACAGCGTCTTGTACCGTCACTCTTTCACTTCATCAAGGAGAAAACGAATGAAACACGTGCTGTGTGCAGCTCTCACCCTTGGCGCTATCTTCATTGTGAGTAGCACGTCGGTGCTCGGCCAGAAAGCGACGAAGGCACCAGGCAATATCGCCCTGGTCGAGACGTCGCTGGGATCATTCGAGATCGAGTTGTATCCCTCCGACGCACCGAAAACCGTCGAAAACTTCGTGAAGCTTGCCGAGCAAAAGTATTTTGACGGCCAACGATTTCACCGCGTGGCCAAGAACTTCGTCATCCAGGCGGGCGATGAGAAGTCCAAAGATGTGAAGAAGAAACATGAATGGGGGACGGGCGGTCGGAGTATCTGGGGCCGGGAATTCGAAGACGAACTGAATCCCAACACGGCGTCCTATCAGGCAGGCTACCTGCGGGGCGTGGTGGCGATGGCCAACCGCGGCCCGAATACCAACACGAGCCAGTTTTTCATCATGCTGCGCGATAACACCTCCCTGCCGAAGAACTACACCATCTTCGGCAAAGTCATCAAAGGGATGGATGTTGTCGAAAAGATAGGTCAGGTCGAGATCGAGCCGATGATGGGACCCACCGACGGTCGCCCGAAGGTGGATGTGGTGATCAAAAGAATCCGCATTCATGCCTCCCCGACGAAGTAGCGCGGTGGCAAAGGAAGGGTACACCTTCGACGATCTGACGGCTGCGCTGGCACGCAAGCAATTTGCCCCCGTCTATCTGTTTCACGGAGAAGAAGATTTTCTGATCGAAGAGGCGACCGATGCCGTGATTAATGCCGCGCTTTCGCAGGAGGAGCGCGGCTTCAATCTCGACAAGATGTACGGCAGCGAAGCGGACACGCGGGATGTCGTCTCGCATGCCTCTTCCTTCCCGATGATGGCCGAACGGCGCGTCGTCGTCGTACGCGAAGTAGAAAAGCTGGGCCAGCCCGAAGTTTTATCGAACTACATCGAGAATCCCTCTCCCTCCACCTGCCTTGTGCTCACGACATCGAAACCCGACTTTCGGCGGAAGCCGTTTGTGACGGCAAAAAAGCACGGGTTCGTGCTGGAGTGTAAACCGCTGTGGGAGAACCAGATCCCCTCATGGATCGTGAAACGGGTGAAGAACGCCGGTCGTGAGATCGAACTCGACGCCGCCTCGATGCTGCTTGCCTACGTCGGGCCTTCACTCCGCGAGATTGTCAACGAGCTTGAAAAGGTTTTCTTGTTTGTCGGAGACAAGAGGCTCATCACCTCCGACGACATCACGTCGGTGGTCGGCGTCTCGCGCGAGTACAGTGTGTTTGAGCTGCAGTGGGCCATCGGCATGAAGGAGACTGCGAGAGCCGCAGAGATTCTCGATCACATCATGGAGCAGGGCGAACCGCATCCCGTCCTCATCGTTGCGGTGTTGACGAAATTCTTCCAGACGTTGTGGAAACTTCACGATGTGCGCCGGCGAGGTGTGCAGGGCACACAACAATTTGTGCAGGCGGGCATCTTCGGCAGCTTTGCGGAGAAGTACGCCCAGGCGGCAAACCACTACACGATGCAGGAAATCGAAGACGCGTTCATTGCTCTTGCCGACGTTGATGAGAAGCTCAAAAGCTCGGGAGGCGACCCGCATATGTTGATGCAGACCTTTGTCGTGAAGGTTACCGCTTCCCCCGCCCTCGTGTGAGCCGCCTGCATGACGGAACACCTCGTCCTCGCAATCATTCTTTCGGCGGGAATCTCGCTCATCTCCTACCGCGCAAAGTTCTTGACGGTTGACGGTGCGCTTGCTCAGTTCGTCCTCGGCACGATTCTTCTCGGTCTCGGTGGCTGGGGCTGGACAGTGCCGATGGTGGCCTTCTTTGCAACCTCAAGCATTCTTTCTCGATTCTGGAAGCGACGTCGTGCAGATGCCGAAGTCTATTTCGAAAAATCCTCCTGTCGCGATGCCGGGCAGGTGATTGCCAACGGCGGCGCGGCGGGACTCGCAACCCTGGCGTGGTTTTTCACGCACGACGAGTCACTTTATCATCTCTCGCTCGGCGCCATAGCGGCTGCTACTGCCGACACGTGGGCGACGGAAATCGGCACGCTCTCACCATCCCGACCCATCCTCATTACAACTCTTCAGCGCACCGAGCGAGGAACGTCAGGTGCGGTTTCGCTTCTTGGGACGATTGCCGGCGTAGCTGGAGCCTTTTTCATCTCACTCACCTCTCTGCCCTGGATCGAAATCTCCGACAGGCTCTCCTCCGTTTTTGTCCTGACGGCAAGCGGCCTTGTGGGTTCTTTCGCCGACGCGATCGCGGGGGCGCTTCTTCAGGCACGATACCGGTGTGCCGTCTGCCGGAAAATCACCGAGCGTCGCGTTCATTGCGGGCATGAGTCTGAGAAAGTTGGTGGATTCAATCTCATCCGAAACGACCAGGTCAACCTCATCTGCACTGCTTTTGGTGGAGGCGCAGCTTATTGGCTTTGGGCGTAGTCAGGCGCCCGCCGCCCCATGCCCGAACCCCATCAAGATTCCAAAATACGGCTTGACTTCCCAGAGCACTTCACGTAAATTTAGGCAAGTCCAGCAGGCATTTGATAGATTACTTTAACCAGGGGCTTCACCGCTGATTAGATGACGAAAATCAGCAACGTGACATTTGCTCTGGCTTTGGCGGTCGGTTTTGCGGTCGCTCAACAGAGCAACGATGCTACGCCCTTCTTGCCTGCCTCTGAAGAGCAGGCTTACGGACACATCATCCGCCTTAAGAACGGCGGCCAGTTTCAACTCGCCCTCCAGGAATCCGAAAACTTTCTCATCCAATTTCCACAGAGTCCGAAGCAACCCGAAGTGTTCTTTCTTACGGCCGAGTGTCAGTTTATTCTCGGCCGAACACCGCCGGCACGCCAACGGTATCGGGACTTTCTCGCTCGGTTTCCGACGAGTTCACTTCTGGATCAAGCGCTTTTTCGTTTGGGGGAGATTGCTTATGCCGGCGGCGAGTTTGGCTCTGCCGCAGCGACATTCAAAGAGTTGTTAGATCGCTTCAGCGACAGCCCGCTTGCCGGCGAAGCCGCGTATTGGCTGGGTGAGGCCCGCGTCAAGTTGAACGAACCCTCGGAGGCCCTCAAGTATTTCGAACTGAGCTATCAGTTCTATCCCGCCAACCGCCATGCATCCTACGCCATGTACTCGGCCGGCTGGATTCGGCGCGACATGGGAGATCTGGAACGAGCGCTCGAAGCCTTCCAGCGATTAGAAAAAGAATTTCCCTCCAGTCCGCTTCTTGCATCCACGCGCGTCCGCATCGGCGAGTGCCTTTTTCGGTTGAAGGACTACAACGCTGCGATCGCGTACCTTACCCGCTATCGCTCCACACTTACAGAAGAGGAAGATCGCGCGGAGTGCAGCTACCTTCTTGGCGAATCGTACTATCGCATCCAGGACCATCTGCAAACGGTGCTGACGCTCGAAGAGTTCTTGCAGCGCCACGGCGGTCATCGCCTGGAGCGCGAAGCACGTTACACGCTTGCCTGGACGTTCTTTCAGGAACGTAATTATGAAAAAGCCGCCGACCTGTTCGCGGCATTGGCCGCCGGAACGGATGAAACAGCCCACAGCGCGCTGTATCAGAAAGGCGTGGCTCAGAAAATGGGCGGCAAGCCGGGAGACGCGCTCTCAACGTTCATGCAATGCAGCGAGCAGAACGGCATCTTTGCCGACAACGCTCTCTACGAAATCGGGCTGCTCCAGTACGGCGAGAGAGATTATGACGAGGCGAAGGAAACATTCACGAAAGTGGTCGAGGAATATCCATCCAGCGATGTTCGCGCAGCGGCGTACAGAATGATGGGCGAGACGAATCTTGCGCTCGGCTTGCCCGCGGAAGCATTGGAGTCGTTCCGCAGCGCTCGTTCGGTTCCCGGCGCGCCTGTTGACGTCCTGACCGATGCTGAGTTTCAAGAAGCCTGGACCCTGATGAAACTGAACCGGCATCGGGAGGCGGCAGCGGCTTTCGGACGCTTTGCGGTCGAGCGTCCCAAAGATCCAAGGGTGGAAGAGGCGTCCTTCTGGAAAGCGGAGTCGTACTATCAGGCCGGGGAATATCAACAAGCCGCCGAGGCATACGGCGCTTTTCTGGAGGTGTATCCGACAGGCAAGCGAGCTCGGCAGGCGTACTACGGCCTCGGATGGTCTCTGCTGAAGGCCCAAGAGTATGCAGCCGCGGCAGCGGCGTTGGAAAAAGTCGTGCAGCTCAAAGAGCAAGACCCGGCGATCATACAGGATGTGAACATCCAGCTCGGTGAGTGTTACGGTGCGCTGGGCGACTTTCCGGCGGCCGCGCGTGCCTACCGCGCTGTCATCCGTCAGTCCGACGATGCGACGGTGTTAGAGTACGCCCAGTACCGCCTTGCCCAATGCGGCACCCACATCGAGACGCCTGCCGAAGCCCTCGCTCAATACCTCGACTATCTCTCGGCGTTTCCATACTCATCCTTTGCCGACGATGCAATGTTCGATATCGGGATGATTCTGTTCCGAGAGAAAGACTATCGCAGCGCGATCCGCCAATTCCAATCGCTGCTGACCCATTTCCCGCAAAGCGAATTCGTCCCGATGACGTACACTCGCATCGGCGACGCATGGCGATTCTTGAAAAACTACAAGCGCGCAGAACAATCGTACGCAGCGGTGTTGGAAAAATACGCAACCGCTCCGGCCGTCGTGGATGCCATGAACGGTTTGCAGCATGCACGTGCGCAATCCGGAAGAATCGAAGAAGCGTCCCGCACGGTAGAAGAATTTCTCTCACATCATCCTGACCATCCCCTGGCGGATCGGTTGATGTTGGGCAAGGCGGAGTTCTTTTTCGAGAGAAAAGAATTTGAACGGGCGGCGGTCGAATACAGGGCGTTCATGGAGCGGTATCCGAGCAGCCACTTTGTGCCGGATGCACTCAACGGATTAGGCTGGAGCTATCGGTTCCTGAACCGTCTCGACGAAGCGAGCGCGGCGTTTCAGCTTCTCGCCGAGCGTTTCCCGAACACGCCGCTTGCAGCCGACGCATTGCTTGAATTGGGTAGAATTCACGCCGACCAGGCGCAGTATTCCGAAGCCTTGACCACGCTCGAGCGCGTGCAGACATCCTATCCCGGTACAGTCTCAGCGCTGGAAGCCGCCTACGAGAAGGGCATCGTCTATCTTGAAACAAATGGTGCAGAACTCGCCGAGGAGCAGTTCCGCAGGGTGCTCGCACAGAATCCGGAGGCTTCACTGGCCGCACGGGCAATGATGGGATTGGGCAGAGCGAAGCAACAGCAGCAGGCGTACAGCGAAGCCGAAAGCCTGTTCACTGCGATCGTCGCTCGGGGGAAAGGCGACATCGCAGCCGAGGCGCAGTTTCGGGTTGGCGAAACGCTGTTCCTCCAACAACGATATGGTGAAGCACTCGCCGCGCTGCAGCGCGTGAAGTCCGCCTTCCCGGCCGCGCGAGAAGCAATTGCCCGAGCGTATCTCAAGATCGGCGAGTGCTATGAACGTCTGTCCAACAAAGTGAAGGCCCGGCAAGCGTATCAATCGGTAATCAGACTTCATCGGCGGGACGAGTTTGGCCGCGAGGCTGAACGGAAGATGAAGGGTCTGGAGGACGCATGACCCGGAGCGCGGCGTTCGTGTGCGGACTCCTTCTCACAGCGCCGCTGGGGTTCGCACAGAACGAACCCGGCCACCCCGTACCAGACACAACGGTCGCAGTTGATACTCTCACATTGACGACAATGTCTGCCGACACCAACCGACATCATGATGGTACGCCGAGCGTTGAGGAAACTTTTCCCCGACGGACGAAACTCCCGATCGTCGAGGAACACATCTTTGACGTGAGTACACAACCTGTGAGCATTGGAGAGAAGGAGATCAGGGTCGTCGCTTTAGGGAGGCGATGGGAGTCGGAGTTTGTCGGTACGCCGGCTGCAATGAAGGGCAAGGTGACGGCAGGGTACGGCAGCTATGTGACGCCTCTTCTGCTGGGTTGGGTCGGATCTGCCTCGCCGCAGGGCGAGTTCATCGCCCGCGGTTTCTTTCGTTCGAGCGAAGGTCCGGACGAGAATAGAGATGTCCGCAGCGGCGCCGGTGCCGCAGCCGCTACCTGGTATCTCTCAGAGCGAGCGGGCGTAGTTGCCGGCGGCCGCGTGAGTGCTTCGCTCGCGGTACACGGAGATCGCTACCGCCTCTACGGATCGACATCGCCGTCTCAAGCGCGCTCACGGGTTCGGGTGGAAAGCGAATTGAATCTGAACAGCGCCGAGACAGGCAGGCGGGAGGTGCAGATCGTGTTCAACGGCATGCGCAGCGATGATACCCGTCGTGCTGAAGAGTTTTCTCTCGGTGCAAGAATCGCCGCCGCAGAGAGTGTCGGTCACACGAGCGTACGTGGTGAAGTGAATCTCTGGAAAGATTTCCGGACACAGCTTGCCGGCGGCAATCCGTTCTTTTCGGCACTGAGTGTTTATGCGGAATCGCGCGTTGCTGGCTCCATCACTGTTACCGGTGGAACTCTCGTGCACTACCTGGAGAATCCGACCGATCCTCTGCGCTGGAGGGTTCTTCCGCGTGCCGGCATCGTGTGGACGCCGACGAACGCGTTGTCGCTCTTTGCACGCTACGAGCCTTCCGTGCAGCGTCGGACGGTGTCGAGCTTCTTGCAGGAGAATCCGTTTGTCCGATCGTCGCTTGCCGTACGAAGCACCGACGGTGTGGTGAACGTGACCGGCGGGCTTGCGGTGAACGTTGCAGATGTTGGAAAGGCGAGCGCGGCGTTCAAGTACAGGCGGGTTCACGGTTATCCGATGTTCTCTTACACGTCGGAAAGAATGTGGGAGGTAACGTACACGCAGACAACAAGGATGACCTCGATCGAATCCGAAATATATGTGGAGCCGGGGGCGAGCCTCGTCGGAGTGAAGGTTGTGCTGCAGCAGAGCAGGGCGGAAGCGAACCGACCTGAGGCCGTTCCGTATCTGCCGGAGGTTCTTGTGAAGGCCACTGCGCAGCACGCGTTTGCGATGGGTCTGCGTGTCGCGAGCGATGTGCGCTACACGGGGCGCAGGTACGCCGACCTGCAGAATGCGCGTTCGTTGCCCGCGTTTGTTGTGTGGGATGTGCGCGCGGAGTACGGAGAGCGCATCCGGGTTGGGGCGGAGGTAACAAACGTTCTCGACAGAAGGGAGAGTGCGTGGGAAGGCTACGCCGGCGAGCCGCGCAGAATCATGCTCTCGCTTGGCTACACATGGTAACGATATTCCTGGGGAGTCATTGATATGAGTCAAGAAGAACTTATCAACACCATTTCGGAGCGGGCAGGCATCTCGAAGCAAACCGTCCGCGACATCCTCCACGCCTTCGCCGACGTCTGGACGGAAGAAATCCTCACCCACGGCGAGCTGACGCTGGACAATATCGGCGATTTCCTCGTCGAGCATCGTCCGGGGCGTAAGGGCGTGAACACCGAAACACGCGAAATCTTCACCATTCCGCCCAAAGATTACCTGTCCTTCACTCCATCACAAGACCTGATCAATTGGAGTAATAAACCCTCATGAATAGAGAAGAGCTTCTCAAGCGCTGTGTGGACCGTCGGGTTGCACACGAGACAAGTGTAGTTGCTGTTTCACACTTATTCTATGTATATTTGCTCTCAGCACTCAAGAAGGGACAGCGAGTGGAAGTGCCGAACTTCGGAACGTTCGGGACGCGCGTTGTCGGTGCGAAGCGTCAACGCCGGATGCCGTACTTCGAGGTCGAGGAAGAGCTTGCCAACAAAGTGAACGAGCGCTACAGGAATCTGAAAACGCTTCTCATCGGGCGCTATGAGATGATTCCCATTGAAGGGGAGGTGGAATATTCGGGCAGGGAGCCGAGGTACGATCGCATCGTCGAAGAGATGGGCGAGCCGGTGCTCGTGGATACCGATCGTGATATTACACCGGAAGAGTATCGGAGGGAGGTAGCGGAACTTCGACCGAAGGCGCCCGAAACCGAAGCGGCAGCGCCGCCCGGCGAGGTCACTCCCCCTGAGCGTCCACTCGAAGTCACCGAACCCGAGAGTGCCCAACCACCCAAGGAGAGAGAACTTATGCCCAAAGAAGGCTTCGACTTACGAGACAAGCCGATGGAGGAGCCCACGCAGCCGGTGGAATCGCGAGAACCGATGCCGACCCTGCGCGAGATTTCCGGCGGCGAAGGGATGTCCCCTCTGATGCAGATTCTCATTGGGATCATTATTCTGGGGGTGATAACGGTTGCGCTCAACGAGTTTGGCTTTATTCATCTGTGGGGAAAATTCTTCGCGCGCAAAGTGCCGCAGGTAACCGAAACGCTTCCGGCCCCACCGGTTCAAGCGCCGCCGGCGAAGGACGAGGGGGCGATGCGTGAGGAGAAAAAGGCAGAGCCCACCCCGACTCCCCCACCGCCGAAAGAGTCTGTGACGTCGGAAGCCAGGACTCCCGAGGTCAAGACGCCTGAGCCGCGAGCCGAAATTGCGAAGGCCCCGAGCGGGACGGGAAAATTCACGGTGCAAGTCTCCTCGTGGACGTCCACTGCCGATGCCGATCGGGCCGTCAGCAGGTGGAAGCAGGCAGGCTTCGATGCATATGTCGTCGAAGCATTTGTCAATGGAAGAACGTGGTACCGCGTGCGTGTCGGACGGTACACCACGATGGACGAAGCGCGGCAGGCCGCGGAACACATACGCGGCGTGCAGCAGGACGGTGTGTGGGTAACCCGATTTGAATAGCCTGCGCACTCCGCGGTAAGCCAACGCGTCCGGCGCTACCGTGGAGTGCGCTCGGTCTCCGTGTTTTTCTTCTCATCCTTGAAGTAGAAGTAATAGAGCACACTCTCGCCCATGGTAAGCAGCACAAGCGAAGCGGCGTCCCGGTTGAACCATGGGCCGAAGCCGGCCGGCTCCATGAAGAGTCTCATGATGAACGACGCCATTGCCCACCCGACGAAGAAGATCAACGCTACGAAAAACACCGCAAGCAATCCTTCCCCCACGCTTTCTTCCTGATACCGTTTCGTGAAGACGGCGCTTATGGCAACGATGTGGAGATAGAACACGAAGAGGGGAATCATCTCAATCAACCTGTTTGATGGAAAAGATGGCGCGCAGCGTCCGCAGCAAAATCTTGATATCAAACGTGAACGACCAATTCTCGATGTAGTAGAGATCGTACTTGATGCGTTCTTCCAAAGACGTGTTGCCGCGTAGGCCGTTCACCTGTGCCCAACCGGTGACCCCCGCCTTGACGCGGTGGCGGTCGAGGTACTTCGGCACGCTCTCGCGAAATACCTGCACATACTTCACCCGCTCCGGGCGCGGACCTACGAGACTCATGTGGCCCTTCAGCACGTTCCAGAGCTGCGGCAGCTCATCCAGACTGAGTTTGCGGAGGACGGCCCCGACCCGCGTTCGCCGCGGATCGTCCTTGATGCCGAGTCCTGCAACGTCGTCGTATTTTTCCGAGCCGACCTTCATTGAACGGAACTTGTACATCTTGAACTCGCGCCCGTCCAGACCCACGCGATGCTGCTTGAAGAACACGGGGCCGGGCGAGTCGAGTTTGATCAGCACCATAATGAGCAGCCAGAGCGGCGACAGGAGGATGATCAGCGCGGCAGACACCGCAATATCGAATGCGCGTTTGGTGATGCGGCCCCATGTCGTGAGGGGGTTGCTCTTGATTTTGAGGAAAGGAATCCCCTCAAGCTCCGCAACCTTCACGTCGCTGGTCAGAATGTCCAGCACATCGGGGATCATCATGAATTCGACGTTGACGCCCTCGCATTCGCTGATCAAGTTAAACAGTTGATGTTGTTCTTTCGATCGCAGGGCAATAAACACCAGGTCAATGCCTTCGGATCGGATGAACGCCGGCGCGTCTTCGATCGTGCCGCAGTAGCGCGCACGGGCTAATGCCGTCTCCTCATGCGAAGGTCGGTCGGCAAAATAGCCGACGATATTGAACCCGAAGGACGGATGACGGTGCAGCTGGGCATACGTTTGGTTCGCAAGGCTCTCGCCCCCAATGATGATGCATTGACGAAGGTGCAGCCCTTTGCGATAGAAGTGGCGCTCGATGGCCAGCACGATCATCCGGCCCGCCATGATCAACGCAATGGAACTGACCCACAGCAGACCAAAGACGAACCGGGAGTACGAAAAGTCTCGGTAGAAAAACGCCGCGCTCATCACGATCAACATCCCAAGACTGACAACTTTGACGACGTTGATGAATTCGTCGGAGAGCGAGACATTCCGTCGCGTGCCGTACATCTTGCGGGATTGGAACAGCAGCAGCCAAACGAGGGTAATGAAAAACGAACCGAACAGATATCCCTCGAACGGCGGTCCGCCGATCTCTTTCATGCCCAGAAAGTGAACCAGCGGACTGCGGAAGCGAAGCCAGTACGAGAACAAGAACGCAAACTCGATCGCCGTCGCGTCGAACACGACGGTGAGGAAGGGAATGAGAAAATCTCCTTTACGAGCTCGAAGTCCGCGCGGTGTGTTCTGCGGATGTGTCATGTCGGGGATATGCCGCACCTGTTGAGGTTGTGACCGAAGCAGCCATGCGCCGCACGGCTCCAAGCTCCTCAGCCATACATCTCCGTCTCCACCAAGCCGCACATGATGTGACCGATGGTGATGTGGCCCTCCTGAATGCGCTGGGTGTCGTTCGAGGGGACGATGATCGCCACATCGCAGAGGTCTTTGGAGGAGCCGCCGTCCTTGCCGAGGAAACCTATCGTTTTCATGCCTTTGGCTTTCGCCATGCGGAAAGCGTTGTTGACGCTTTCGGACTTGCCGCTGGTGCTGATGCCGATCAGGACATCTCCTTCGTTGCCGAGGGCCTCGACCGCTCGTGCAAAAACATTGTCGTAGCCGATGTCGTTGGCGCCCGCCGTCAGCATCGAGGAATCGGTCGTGAGGGCCAGCGCGGCGATGCCGGGCCGCTTGATATTCGGGTTCATCCGGATCGTGAACTCGGTTGCCAGATGCTGCGAATCGGCGGCACTGCCCCCATTGCCGCAGAACAGAATCTTCTTCTTCTTGTTCAGTGCATCAATGATCACGTCCACGGCTTTGACAATTCTGTCGGTGCACGTTTCGATGATCTTCTTCTTCGTTTCAGCGCTCGCCGTCAGCTCATCTCTGATGAAGGCTTCGCGTGCGAGAATGGTGACCGGTAAGTGTGCCATACAACCTTCCCCTTGAGTAGTGAGTGATGTGTGAGTCGATGTCCGTTGTGCGTTGCCGGCAACCGCTGGGATTCTGCCGTCGAACGCTCAGTTTTTCAAGAACGAGCGGACGACATCCGGTGCGTGTGCCAGTGCTGTGTCGAGCTTGGCGACGTCCTTCCCGCCGGCGGTGGCAAGATGTGGCTTACCGCCTCCACCTCCGCCGAGCTCCTTTGCCAGGGCACTCACGATCTTTCCCGCCTGAAGATTCTTCGTCCGGATCAAATCGTCCGTGACGACGCACACCAGAGCCACTTTCTCTTCGATGATGCTTGCGAGAATTCCCACCCCGCTGCCAAGTTTAGCGCGCAGCGTGTCGCCGAGACTTTTCAGTTCGTCCATCGTTTCCGCTTCGACCTTCGTCGAGACGATCTTGAAGCCGTTCAGGGCGGGAGCGTTGGTGACCAGGGCATCGATCGAAGCCGCCGCTCTGTGCACGTTGTGCTCGCTGAGGCGCTTCCGGAGATCAAGCGCATGCTTGCTCAGGTGTTCGATCGCCTGCTCGCGGGCAGCGCGTTCGCGTTCGAGCATCTGCAAGGTTTCCATCGAGTCGGATGACAGCGAAAGCGCGCCGAGCGAGGGACGCGGAGCGGGCTCGGGCGTGCTGCCGTGGCGTTGCATTTCCTTCTGCAATCGTTCCACGTCCTCCATCAACGCAGCGAGTTGATCGTCGAGCTGACGGGCGCGGGTAAGCTGGTGTTCGATATATCGCTGAATGCCTTCGCCGGTAACAGCCTCGATGCGCCGCACGCCGCTGGCGATGCTCGATTCGGAAATGATTTTGAAAAGCCCGATGTCCTTCGTGTGCGTCACGTGTGTCCCGCCGCAAAACTCGACGCTGAACCGTTCATCAATGAACACGACGCGGACAATGTCGCCGTACTTTTCACCGAAGAACATCTTCACGTTGGGAATGGTGCGCGCCTTCTCGATCGGCATCTCCTCCCAGAACACGCCGATGTCCTCGGCGATCTTCTCGTTGACCATCTCTTCGATCGCGCGCAGTTCTTCGGGTGTGATCTTACCGAAATGGGGGAAGTCGAAGCGCAAATGATCGGGAGCGACGAGCGAACCTTGCTGGTGAACATGCGTGCCGAGAACGCGCCGCAACGCTTCATGCACTAAGTGCGTCGCGGAATGATTGCGCTGGATGTTGACGCGACGCGGGACATCAACCTTGGTGATTACTCTAGCCCCCTGATGAATTTGGGGAAGGTCTTTGATTACATGGACTGTCCGATTACCGGTCTTACCTACCCGAAGAACAGGGATTTCTTTCTGAACTTCAGGAAACACCAAGCTACCCGTATCACTGACTTGCCCACCGCTTTCGGAGTAGAACGTTGTGTTGCTAAGAATAAGCGCTCGATGAGACCCATCAGGCAAGTTGTGTTCAACTTGCGCTTCCAGTTCATACTCTTCATATACAAAATCCCGTCGGTCGAGTATCTCACGGAGTCTGAGATATGCCTGTTCGTCTTTCTCTACATCCTCCCAATACGTTACAACGGGTCCTGACACGTAATTCTTTTTCTTACGTGAGCGTTCCCGCTGCTCTTCCATCAATTCGGTGAACTCGCCGACGTCAACTTTCAGTCCTCGTTCTTCGGCCATGAGTTGCGTGAGATCGAGAGGGAAGCCGTAGGTATCGTACAGCTTGAAGGCATCGCTGCCGGGGAACACTTTCGAATGCCCGATTCGCTCAACGACGGATTCGAAGATCTCCAGTCCGCGATCGAGCGTGGCGTTGAAGCTTTCTTCTTCCGCTTTGATGACGCGTTCGACGTGTGCCTGTTGTTCGACGATCTCGGGGAATGCTTTGCCCATCGCCTGGACCACAGCGCCGGTGATCGTATAGATGAACGGCTCGTGCATGCCGAGCGTTCGCCCGAAGCGCGCAGCGCGGCGCAGAATGCGTCGCAACACGTAGCCTCTGCCCTCATTGCCCGGCAATGCCCCATCGGCGATCGCGAAGGTGAGCATGCGGATGTGATCGGCAATGACGCGCATGGCGATGTCGGTGGGCGAGTCGAGCGAACCCGTGTACTCGCGCTTCACCGTCTCGGCAATCCGCCCGATGATCGGCATGAACACGTCGGTGTCGTAGTTCGAACGTTTTCCCTGCAGCACGGCGCAGATGCGTTCGAAGCCCATGCCTGTATCCACATGCTTTGCGGGGAGTTCTTCTAACTCTCCCGCCTCGTTCCGATTGTATTGGATGAAGACGAGATTCCAGATTTCCATCACACGTGGGTCACCGGCGTTGACAAGGTGCCCGCCTGAGTAATCGGGAGTCAGGTCGATGTGAATCTCCGAACAGGGCCCGCACGGACCCGTTTCTCCCATCTCCCAAAAATTATCTTTCTTTCCGAAACGAAGAACATGTGTCGGGTCTATGTCGGTGACGGTCTTCCACAACTCGAAGGCTTCATCGTCCGTCTCATAGACCGTGGCGTACAGCCGCTTTTTTTCCAATCCCCATTCTTTCGTCAGCAACTCCCACGCCCAGGCGATTGCCTCCTTCTTGTAGTAATCGCCGAATGACCAGTTGCCCAGCATCTCGAAGAAGGTGTGATGGTAGGTATCGCGTCCGACCTCTTCCAGGTCGTTGTGCTTGCCGCTGACGCGGATGCACTTCTGCGTGTCAGCCGCGCGCACATACTCGCGTGTGCCCGTTCCGAGGAAGACGTCCTTGAACTGATTCATCCCTGCATTCGTGAACAGCAGTGTCGGGTCGCCGTGTGGAATCACCGGTGCGCTGGGAACGATGCGGTGCCCGCGCTTCTCGAAGAAATCGAGGAAGGATTGTCGAATTGCTGATGACGTCATGATCGTACGAGAGCCTATCCTGTCAAGCTCCGCAGCTCTTCAAGCTTCTTCTTGAGTGCCTCACTTGTTGCCTGCACACGACTGAACAACTCATCAAGCTCGGGAATGCTGATGGCCCCCTGTTTCCTCAGATCGAGGAGATAGTCAAGCATCTCCTTTTGAATCTCGTCATCGGATCTTCCGCGCTTGCGGAGGTTGGTGATTTTCTTTTCCAACTCCTCACGCAATTCGTCCATCGTCTTTTTGGTCATGACCTACCTTTCTTCTTTTTGGATGCTTCAGCTCTATCTCGTATAAGCAGTTCGAACTTGAGCTTCTCGATCTGATTCTTGAGACTCTCCACTTCTTGCTCCCGCGCAGCAGCAATCTGAACGATCTCGACAGCTCTTGACTTGATTTCGAAGATGGAGGTCTTGAACTCGGTGGCTGCTATGGAAATCTCGCTCCAAGGATCACACCTCAATCTGGGTCATCAGCTGGATTTCCTCCAGCACGTTGCTGACTTCCATGCACTTAACGAGTTCGCCCGTGTACACCACGCCCTTGCCGTTGTTGTGCACCTCCCATGCGAGGCTCTCGGCGTGCTGCGACGTGCACTTGAGCGCTTTGATGAGCTGGGTGATGACCTCGTCGAAGGTGTGAACATCATCGTTGAAGAGAATAACTTTCGCCGGCTCCTCGATGAGGACATCCTCGTCTTTTTCCGGAAGTTCAAGAGGTTGTGTCGCCATAGAGTGCGCGCTTGCGTTTGTTGTGCTCATGAAAATACCAAAAAAGCCCAAGCTTCGCAAACTTGCAGGAAGCGGACACTCTGTGTATATTGATTGGGAGATTTGACGCGCGTTCACGATTTGTTTTCGGACAGAAGGACGTTACTCATGATATTCGATCTCGACCTCATCGAGAGGGTCTATGCTCGCACGCCGGGACGAGTCAAAGCGGCGCGCAGGGTTGTCGGGAGGCCCCTGACGTTGACCGAGAAGATCCTCTACGCACATCTCTGGCGCCCCACGAAGGAGCCGTTCCGCCGCGGCGAGTCCTACGCCGAATTCGGACCCGACCGCGTGGCGATGCAGGACGCAACGGCGCAGATGGCGTTGCTGCAGTTCATGTCCGCCGGCATCCCGAAGGTCGCCGTGCCGACAACCGTGCACTGTGACCACCTGATTCAAGCACAAGTCGGTGCTCGCGAAGACCTCGCGCAGGCGTTCGCCGACAACAAAGAGGTGTATGATTTTCTCTCAAGTGTTTCGAACAAATACGGCATCGGCTTCTGGAAGCCCGGCGCGGGCATCATCCATCAAGTCGTGCTGGAAAACTACGCCTTCCCGGGCGGCATGATGATCGGCACCGACTCGCACACACCGAACGCAGGCGGACTCGGCATGATTGCTATCGGCGTTGGCGGCGCGGATGCTGTCGACGTCATGGCAGGCATGCCGTGGGAGCTGAAGTTCCCCCGGATCATCGGCGTGCATCTCAAAGGGGAGTTGAACGGATGGACATCGGCAAAGGATGTGATCCTCAAACTTGCAGGCATCCTCACTGTGAAGGGTGGGACGGGAGCCATCATCGAGTATTTCGGCGAAGGCACGAAGTCCATCTCCGCCACCGGCAAGGGCACGATCTGCAACATGGGAGCGGAAGTAGGCGCGACAACCTCGGTGTTTCCGTACGACGCCCGTATGGCGAACTATCTCGCTGCAACAGACAGGAAAAAGATTGCCGACATGGCGGATGCGATTGCCGACTTCCTTGTCGCCGATCCGGAGGTGTTGGAGAATCCACAAGACTACTACGACCGCATCATCGAGATTGATCTCTCGGAACTCGAGCCGCATATCAACGGACCGTTCACGCCGGACAAGGCGTGGAAGCTATCGGAATTCGCTGACGCCGTTCGTCGGAACAATTATCCTGAAGAACTGCGCGTGGCGTTGATCGGCAGTTGCACCAACTCGAGTTACGAAGATATCGAGCGGGCGACGAGCGTTGCACGGCAGGCGCTCGAAAAGGGATTGAAGGCGAAATCGGAGTTCACGATCACTCCCGGCTCGGAACAGGTGCGGGCAACGATCGAGCGTGACGGGCATCTGCAAGTCCTCACCGAAGTCGGCGGATTGGTACTTGCCAACGCGTGCGGTCCGTGCATCGGCCAGTGGAAACGGCACGATGTGAAACCGGGAGACAAGAACTCCATCATCACGTCGTTCAACCGGAACTTCTCGGGCCGCAACGACGGCAATCCGGATACGCATGCATTTGTGGCGAGTCCGGAAATCGTGACGGCGTTTGCCCTGGCCGGAAAGCTGACGTTCAATCCGTTGACCGACACGCTCGTGAACGAGAAAGGCGAATTGGTGAAGCTTGAGCCACCGCGCGGCGACGAACTGCCGCAGCGCGGCTTCACCGTCGATGATCCCGGATACGTTCCCCCCGCGAAGGATGGACGTAAAGTGAAGGTGATCATCGACCCGAAGAGCGACCGACTGCAAGCGCTCGAGCCGTTCCCCGCGTGGGACGGTGAGGACATCGTCGATGTCCCCGTGCTGTTGAAGGCGAAAGGCAAGTGCACCACCGATCATATTTCTCCCGCCGGGAAGTGGCTGAAGTATCGCGGCCATCTCGACAATATCTCCAACAACATGTTCAGCGGCGCGGTCAACGCATTCACCGGTGAGATGGGAAAAGGAAAGAACATTTTCACCGGCGAGACGAAGGAAATTGCCGCCGTCGCGCGGGAATACAAAGCGCAGGGCATAGGTTGGGTGGTTGTCGGCGACGAGAACTACGGCGAAGGATCGAGCCGCGAGCATGCGGCGATGGAGCCGCGCTATTTGGGCGGACGTGCCATCGTCGTGAAGAGCTTTGCTCGCATCCACGAAACAAACCTGAAGAAGCAAGGCATGCTGCCGTTGACGTTTGCCGATCCGGCAGATTACGACAAAGTGCGTGAGGACGATCGCGTTTCGATCGTGGGATTGAAGACCTTTGCGCCGGGCAAACCCCTCCGGATGATCTTGAAACACTCGGACGGAACGGTGGATGAGATACTGCTGAATCATTCGTTCAACGAAAATCAGATCGAGTGGTTCAAAGCCGGCAGCGCGCTGAATCTGATTGCTGCGCAAGGAAAGAAGAAAGCGCCAGCGAAGCCGAGGGCCAAAGCTGCAGTGAAGAAGAGAATTGTGAAAAGGAAAGCCCCGAAGAAGGCCGCGAGAAAAGCTGCAACAACCAAGCAGGCATCAAAGAAAATTCGGCGAGCAGCCCGACCGAAGACGATGAACAGGGCAAAGCGGAGTTCGAATCGCAAGCGGTGAGTTTTCTTTCGGGGACGGCAAATCAGCACCGGGAAGTTTCAAACTGTTCTTTCACACATCACATCGAAGGGAAAAGCAATGCGTTACGACGAACGAATGATCGCACCATTCAGAGAGGAATTGACCCGTCTCGGGTTCAAGGAGTTGCGGACGGTCGAGGCAGTTGACGCGGAGATTGCCAACAAAGAAGGGACACATCTCCTCGTCGTGAACTCCGTCTGCGGGTGTGCGGCAGGCAAAGCGCGTCCGGGCATTGCGCTGGCGCTGCAGAAGTCACCGTACAAACCCGACCGGCTGACCACGGTCTTCGCCGGAGCCGACATTGAAGCGACTGCCCGCGCGCGTGAACATTTCGGCAACATTCCGCCGTCGTCGCCTTCGATGGGTCTGTTCAAGAAAGGGGAGTTGGTGCATTTCATTCCCCGCTACCAGATCGAGAATCGCGATGCATACCAGATCGCGCAGCATTTGATGGAGGTGTTCAAGGAGTTCTGCTCACCCGCCGTCGAAACAGTGGCATCACAGTAGCAGCAGCGGTTCTGCAATCATGAACAAGGCGCCTTGTGATTTCAGGCGCCTTTCTCTTGTTTGATGCGCGATAATGCCGCACGCCGGCGGTCACAATGCGTACCGATTCTCCGGCACTGAGTCACATCAAAACTCACCCGCCCAAACGTACCTCTAACGTATCATCAACATCTTCTTCACTTGAGTGAACGAAGCGTTGCCGCTCATCGCTCTCGCTTCAAGCCGATAGAAGTACACGCCCGTTGCGACATTAGCCCCCGCGTCATTCTTCCCATCCCACTGCACAAGCTGCACACCGGCATCTTCAACACCGTTGACAAGCGACTTCACCTTCTGTCCGAGGATATTGTAGATCGTCAGCGTTACGCTGCTTGGAACAGGCAGTTCGTACTTGATGGTCGTTGCCGGATTGAAGGGGTTGGGGTAGTTTTGATAGAGCTTGTATGCTGTCGGCATCCCGGCATAGAGCGTATCCAGCACGACGGTCGGGTTGAACGTGAAGCGATCGTTGCCGGTCAACGCTAACCAGGGGCGGATGTATAACGTGCCGGGACTTTCATTCAGCTGATGACTCCCCGCCACCATGAGCGCCAGCCCGTACACAATATCGGCATTTGCTCCGATGGTACATTCGTTTGGGATGACATTAGGCGGCATCGAGAATTGTGTTGTGCCCGTCGGGTCATATGTCTTGTTGTAAATGAACACAATTTCGAATGCATCGGAGCCAGTCGATGGATCCCACATACGATTGTCGTTTTGGTCGCGCCATGCAACGGTCAACTGTCTCGGGCGCGCACGATCCTGCACATCCCACACCGTGAACGGAACCGCTGTAAACGGATTCGAGCTTTGAATCAGATAAGGACCGCTGCCGCTCCTCGACAGTCGGTAAGCTTTCTGGGTGGTGACTGTCGAGAATCGAACTTCTGCAGGAAATGAGTATGCAGCATCGAAGTTCGGACTGACCGAAGCGAGGGCACGTGAAAGCATCGTGCCTGTCGTAACACCTCCACCGAAAGCAGCATGCTCGTCCCAAAATCGATGGGAACCCACCATCCATTGAGGATAGGAAGAAATCCACCGCGTCGAATCATCGCGCACTCCCACTCCTCCAAAAATCTCCCCTCGCACAAGCTTAAATCCATCGATGACAGGCATGATATGTCCGAGTTCATCGGGCAAAGGATGATTGGAGAGAAGAACAGCACCTGTGCTGCTGTCTCTCAGTGTCAAACCCTTCGTGCGCAGTGTGTCAAGCGAGTCCACGATGGTGATCTCGTAGGTGTGGTTGTTGACGACCGCGGGGTTCGTGACAATCACACTGAACGACCACTCGCTGCGTCCGGCGATGTGATGAACAAGGCTGCGCTGGATCGTCGGTCCATAGGGCGTGACCGTGAAGCGCAGGGTGTCATACCAGTGGTTGTCGCTTGTGTCGGAGATCGTGATGGGAAGGAATTTGGTTCCCTGTAACGGCGCGGTGAAGCTGAAGTACGAAAGTGTATCGTTCGGATTGTAACGAAGAGAGTCGCTGCCGCCGGGAGCAATTGTTCCGAGACGTATCATTTTGAACTCGGCGTCAAAAGGCGGATGAAGTGTGATACCTCCGTGAGGGAAGGCGGCTTCGCTTGCAATGGTGAATCCGTACCGGATGTTCTCTCCGGGATTGAGGATGCCGTCGCTGTTGATATTGTCGGACACTACGCGTGGATGCATCAAATGGAGAGGCCCCGACACGGGGATGTTATCGGCCACCCGCTCCCATCTCGCTGCCCTCATTGCGCTGTCAACGACAATGAGGTCGAGGTACAGCGCGGACTGTTCACGGGGCGCCGGCAGAGTGTTGCCCCAAATTCCGTCACGCGCCGCGCCGTCGCCGTGCAAGCCGTCATCGAACAGCGAACCGCTGGCCGCCGTAATCCCGTTCTGTCGCCGAAGAACCGCCGACACGCCCTGTGCCTGTGCCCCTCGCACATCGGCGACGACCATGGCGTGTGCTTCAGTGGTGTTGGGATACGTGACCGTAACTCGTGCGACGGGCGGCATGCTCATCAGTATGCTGGGAAAATTCGTCAGCGCTGCCCGGGCAAGCTTCCGAAGAGTCGTAACTCCTGTGACGTTGTTCGTGCCAAACCCGGCAATCACCGCGATGGGGACCTCGAGCGTTTCGCCGGGCGAGAGAGTAAAGGGTCCGACGGATGCGTGCATGCGGCGATCACCCGGGTACTCGAGTTCAATACGGCCAGTGCGTGTTACCGGATCGCCGTCCAACCAGTATCGTGTCGGCTCATTCGGAAACCAGGGATGGACAAACGGCTCGCCCGTAGTCGGCAACAACCCGCGCATCCAGTTATACCACTGGCGACCCCCATCGTACGTGAACGGCGGATCGAAGAACCAACTCCCCGACCATTTGCTCACAGCCGCGTACATCGGCTGCGCGAGAAACACAAATCCGACTGCCGGCGGTGTTACCGAACCGTACATGCGATCGTACGGATATCCGTTGTAGCAGTACTGCAGGTTGAGCGGCACGTCGCAGCCAAGATAATCATCGCCAAAGTAGCCAAGGTCAGTATCAACCCATTGGCACACAAACAGACTGTCGAAGCGATTCGTGCTCTTGTTGATGAGGCGATAGTTCTTGAAGAGCGTGTTGCCCAGAGATCCGTCACGGTTGTACGCCCAGATTGTTACCTGTATTTCCAGACCGAGTGGGCGTCGTCCGTAGAGTGCCCGTGTACGACCTGTATCAAGATCGTTTGCAACGAACCAGATGGTTTGATCGGCACCGTATTTGCCGGGGATGTCGATTGTTGGTTCGTAGATGCCGTTGAGATTTCTGTCGTCAAACGGTGCGCCGTCGGCGGCGGGCCATTCATTCCAATCACGTGCGTACTGATCGCGTATGACTGACGTGGGAAGACCTCTCTCGCGTGCTTCAAGTGAAAGATCAGCGGTCGCATAGTCCGGTCGCACACGGTAGATTCTGTTCTTTGCAAGATTGGGATCCTCTGCGATCCCGGGAGAGAGAATTTTTCCCGGCTGGAGTGCAGAACCGTACGTGGATCCTCCGACATGGATCGAGTCTCCAATCTTGGCTCCCCACAACAGTCCCGATTGATAGATCATCGTCCGCTTCGTTCCTTTAGGAAAAACGAACGCCGCTTCTCCTGTTGCTCGATTTCTATCGCACCACCCATCATTACTGAACACTGTGGACAACCGGTTAATGTTCATGTGCGCGTATGTCGGATTCCACATCACTTCCGATGCGCGATGAAGCTCGCCTGGCGGTTCAGAACTGAGAGAGTTGGAAACAAGGCAGGACAGGAGCAGCGCAGCCATAAGGCGGGATGTCTTCATGACACACCTCATTATTGGACGTGGGAATAATGATGGTGTCTGTAAAAATCTAGCCCATGATTTCAGAAAAATCAAGGGCCCTGAGACGGTGTTGCCGGAGATCGGGGATTTCTGGATAAGACTCAGCGAATCATGCGGAGGGTTGCAATGCAGCCAAGAGCAAAATCTTCAGTGTGCCTCCAGCCAATTCTTCCCTACTCCCACCTCCACATCAATCGGCACATCTAAGTGCAGCGCGTTTTGCATTCTCTCGACCGCAAGCGTGCGCATCTTCTCGAGTTCGTCTGTCGCTACTTCAAACACCAACTCATCATGTACCTGCAGCAACATCTTGCTTTTGAGCTTTTGCCGTTGTTGCTCTGCGTCGATGCCAATCATGGCAAGCTTGATCATATCGGCGGCGGTACCCTGGATGGGCATGTTGATGGCCTGTCGTTCGGCGTTGCCGCGCACGGCGCTGTTGCGACTGGTGATGTCCGGCAGGTAGCGTCGCCGACCTAACAGTGTGCTGACATACCCGGTTCGTCTGCACGTGGCGATCGTGTCGTGGATGTACTGCTTCACTTTCGGGAAGCGTTCGAAGTAGCGCTGGATGATCTCCTTTGCTTCCGTCTGGCTGATCTCCAATCGGTTGGCGAGGCCGAAAGGCCCGATGCCGTACATGATGCCGAAGTTGACCTCTTTCGCTTTTCGCCGCATTTCGCGCGTCACCTCCTCCGGCTTCACACCGAACACCTTCGATGCGGTGGTGGCGTGAATGTCCTCGCCACGCGTGAATGCCTCGATGAGTCCCTCGTCGCCGGAAACGTGGGCCATCACGCGCAGCTCGATCTGCGAGTAATCGGCAGACATGATGAGGTTTCCTTCATGCGACGGAATGAACGCCTTGCGGATGGCGCGGCCGAGTTCTGTGCGGATCGGAATGTTTTGAAGATTCGGGTCGGCGCTCGAGAGTCGCCCCGTGAGCGCAACGGTCTGATTGAACGACGTGTGGATGCGGCCCGTCCGGGGATTGATAAGCGACGGCAGCGCGTCCACATACGTTGACTTCAGTTTCGTGAGCTGGCGGTACTCCAGCATGCGTTCGATGATGGGATGCTGTCCGCGCAGCGCCTCCAGCACGGCGACATCGGTCGAGTAGCCCGTCTTGGTTTTCTTCACGGTCGGCAGCTTGAGTTTGTTGAAGAGAACGTCCGCCAGCTGCTGCGTGGAGTTGATGTTGAACTGACCGCCTGCGTCGTTGTGGATGTCGCGTATGAGATTGTCAATCATGCGTTCCAACTCTTTCGACATATCGGCCAGGTATGCTCCATCGAGCGCAATACCGGCAAATTCCATCCGGGCGAGGACGGGAATGAGGGGGAACTCCACCTCCTCGCAGAGGCGCAGCTGCTCGCGCTCTTTCAACTTTTCCTCCTGGATGGCGGCGATGCGCAGCGTCATGTCGGCATCTTCGGCAGCGTAGTCGGTGATGACGTCGAGCGGGATTTCCGCGATGTGCTTGAGGGTCTTGCCCTTTCCGACGAGATCGTCGTATGCAATCATCTTATAGTTGAGATGCTCCATCGCCAGGGCATCGAGACTATGTTGGCCATCGGCGCGCAGAACATAACTGGCAACCATCGTATCGAAGGCGACGCCTTCGACGCGGACACCATGCGCCATCAACACCAACATATCGTACTTGATGTTCTGTCCCATCTTCTTGATTGAAGGGTCTTCGAAGATCGGCTTGAGAGCGCTCAGCACCGCCTGCAGCGGAAGCGCCGTTGACGTGGCATTGGCGGCGGACGGTTGTGCGTCGGAGGTCGAAAACAAATCCTTACTTGCGCTCGAGTGTTCATCGTGCAGCGTGCTCGTGTACCGTACAGGGACGTAGAACGCTTCGCGCTCCTTCATGGCGAAGGAAAGTCCTATCAGGTCCGCCTGCAGCGCGTTCGGCGATGTCGTTTCAGTGTCGAAGACGAACCGTGAGGATTGCCGTAGCCGAGCCACGAGAGCGTTCAATTCGCGTTCGTCGGTGACACAACGGTATTCGTGTGCGTCGGTGTGGATATCGCGGACGGCGGATGAGGGCGTGGGTGGTTGTTCCGGTGCCGACTGCTTTGCGTTTCGTTCGACGGCGATGGAAACGATGCCGCTCAGTTTGTTGAGCAGAGTTCGAAACTCCAGCTCGCTGAAGTGCTTGATGAGGGCGGAAGAATCCGGCGCGTTTGCCTTAAGTTCATGGAAGTTGACGGGGACGGGAACATCGGTACGGATCGTGACGAGGTGTTTGGAGAGGAACGCCAGCTCGCGATGCTGCGCAAGTTTTTCTCTCAAACTCTTTTGAGGAATGTCGTCGAGATGCTCGTACAGATTTTCGAGACAGCCGTAGGTTTGGATGAGCGGAATGGCAGTCTTCTCGCCCACGCCCGGAACGCCCGGGATGTTGTCCGAGGTGTCACCGATCAGCGCGAGGACATCGATGACCTGCGCAGGTCGCACGCCGAATTTTTCGAGCACGCCGCGCTCGTCAATCACCTCGGGTTCTTCGCCTGCCTTCCCGGGCTTCAGCATCTTCGTGTAGGGCGTAATCAGCTGCATGAAATCCTTGTCGCCAGTGACCATGTAGGTCAGGACGCCTTCCTGTTCGGCGCGCTTTGCCAGGGTCCCGATGATGTCGTCAGCCTCGTAGCGCGGATATTCGATGACCGGCACGTTGAACGCGCGCACGATGTCTTTCAGCCGATCGAGTTGCGACGCCATTTCTTCGGGCATCTTCTCGCGTGTCGCCTTGTACTCCTTGAACATCTCGTGGCGAAACGTCGGTTCTCTCGTATCGAACACGACGGCGATGTGGTCGGGCTTCTCGTCTTCGAGGATGCGCATGAGCGCGGTGGTGAAGCCGTAGATGGCACTCGTGTTCACCCCCTTGCTGTTGATCAGGGGCCGCCGAATGAATGCGAAGTACGCACGGTAGGCGAGCGCCATGCCGTCAAGCAGGAATAACCTTTCGGGTTGGGGTGCCGTGGCGGTCGTTGTGTTCATCGCACCAGTGTCGTGTTACTCAGATGAAGTACATCCAGCTCAGGAAGGAAAAATCTTTTCACACCAATATACAAAGAGAAAGGGGTGAATAGCGAGTTGGGTTGGGACTGACTACGCGCCCTCTCCTTTCTTCTCTTCCATCTCTTTCCAGATCACAAACGCGACGGCCAGCGCCAGCGCGCTGTTCACGAGAAACATCTCGCGGATGCCTGTGTGTGAAGCAACGTACCCGCCAAGAATCGGCCCGAGCATGTTGCCGAGAATCGTCATGCTGCTGGCGATAGCGATGATGCCGCCTTTGCGTTCGGCCGGAGCGTGAATGTTGGCGAGCGAATACAATGCGGGCAGCACGCCGCCGCGACCGATGCCGAGAACGGCGCGCAACACCGCAAGCTGTAGCAGGCTTGTCACGAGATTGTGCCCGATGTACGCGAGGCCCGTCAAACTCATTCCGATGAAGAGTCCTTGCTTGTAGCCCTTTCTGTCGTTTCGCTTCCCCCACCACGGCGCAGAGACGGTAGAGAAGAATCCGGTGATGGCAAAGATGCTGCCGGCGAGCGTTGCAATGTATGCGGAATCTTTGCGGAAACTCTCCACGAACAACGCGAAGATCGGCTCGACCATCAACACGGAGACCTGTCCGGCAACGAGGCAGAGTGCCACGAGGCGAAGCTGTTTGTTCGAGTACATCAATTTGTAGTTGTCGAGAACGGAGAACGCCCGCGCGCCCGCGAACTCTTCACGAATTTCGTGAACGCCGAAGACCACCGCAACCCCGCCGAGCGTGCACAGCACTGCAGTCACAAAAAAAATCTCCCGATATCCGATCAGATCCGCAAGCACGCCGCCGACGAACGGGCCGAGCACCACGCCGCCCGCGGAAGCCGATTGCAGGACACCCAGCGCATAGCCAACGCGGTTCCTGGGGGTCCCGGTGGAAACGAGGGCCAGCGATGCGGCGATGAATCCGCTGATGGCGCCCTGCAGAATGCGGAAGAGAAAGACCTGCATCACGGTCTGCGAAAAGCCGAGCAGCACCTGCGACAGCGCGAGCCCGAAGATCGCGCGCACCACCATCGGCTTGCGGCCGTAGCGGTCGCCGAGATTGCCCCAGATCGGCGTGACGATGAAGGAAGAGATAAACGGTCCGGCAAAGACCAGTCCGCTCCAGCGCACAACCTCCGCCTCGTCTGTCACGCCAAGCTCGCGGATAAAGAAAGGCATGAAAGGCACGACCAGGTTCATCCCGATCATGGCGATGAGTTGCGTGACCCAAAGGACGTAGAGGTTCTTACGCCAAAGTTCCATGCGGCCTCTGCAAGACGCGGAACTGCACGAAGCGTGCAACTTCAGAGAAATTCAGGCGGGCGGTGACGTTGTGCGAGGGCAGGGTGGAGGCGGTCATTTCTTCTTCGGCTGCGCGGCTTGCCACTCACGGAATTGCTTCAGCAGACTCGTGCGGAACCGCGCCTCCGAGGAGACTTTCGTCTTCACGTAGAACTCTCTGGCATCCTTCTTCCAGAACACGATCGGCATCCACTGCTCGCCGAGAATCCCGTTCGTCTCGATCAGCGTCTCCGACGAAAGCGGATTGGATGCGTAATACATGTACGGACTATCCTTGTCGAACTTGAACAGGCGAACGGTCGAAAGGCTGTCAAACGTAAACGTGACCTCTCCGCACAGCACACCCTTTTCTTCATACAGACGCTTCTTCACGTTGCGAAATCCCGGATTGTCCCGTTCCAACTTGTTGCCGCTGATGTACGTCTCGATGAGTGTTTGAAAATCATCTTTGGTGATGTCGGTCGTATCGTCGCTCTCGGAGAGAATGTTGATAAAGCGGATTGTCGCCTCGCCGGACTGGCCGTTCTTCAGCTTGATGTGGTATTCCTTCGATTCAACGGTAAGGCAGCCGTTCAGAACTGCGACGCTGGAAAGAAGAAGCAAAAGACCGAGGGGGCGATTCATTCGAGTCATGATGTTGATTGTTCAGTGAGAATATAGCAAAAGGGTGAGGGAGTTGCAAAGAACACACGCGTGAAGCCGGTCCGCATGCTCATCCGTTGGATTTCTTGCGACTGATGGTTGATTGGTGTATCTTTTCGCAGCGAACGGCCGTTATTTTCAATCACCCGCGACGCGCTTGAAGATTCTTTTCACCTCCACTCACCTCACCTCGTTCATTCGAGACGACCTCGACCTGCTTCGCAGGCATTGTGACGTCGAACATCTCATGACACGGGGGGTCCGATCCTTGTTCGCAATCGCCGCTGCGGTCCGTCGTGCCGATGTGACGTTGACGTGGTTTGCCTCCGTTTATGCTGCCGCTGTGGTGTTCTTTGCCCGACGATGGAACAAGCGATCCATCATCATTGTCGGAGGGGTAGATGTTGCGAACCTCCCCGAGATCGGCTACGGCCTGTGGCGCTCTCCGTGGAAATCGGTGTTGGTGCGCTATGCGCTGCGTGCGGCAGATCGGGTGCTGGTGGTGGATCCTTCGCTCCAGCGCGCGGCGATGCAGCGTGCAGAGTACGATGGAGGCAACATTCGTTACGTCCCTACGGGGTATGACGCGGAACGCTGGGTGCCGGCGGGAGATAAGGAACCGTTCATCCTCACCGTGGCGAACTGTGAAAACGACGTCCGCCTGCAGGTGAAGGGAATTCCCTTGTTGATCGACGCGGCGAAGAAGATGACCGATGTGCAATTCGTGGTTGTCGGCGTCGCCGAGCATCTCATCTACCGTGTGGCTCCTCCACCGAACGTCACACTGATTCCGTTTGTCGGCCAACCGCGCCTTCTCGAATACTATCAGCGGGCGAAGGTGTACTGCCAGCCGTCGCTCAGTGAAGGGCTCCCCAACAGTCTCTGCGAGGCGATGCTGTGCGAATGCATTCCGGTCGGTACGGCGGTCGGCGGCATCCCGACCGTGCTGCATGCGGTTGGATTTCTTGTCCCCCCGAACGACAGTGCTGCACTGGTTGAGGCATTACACCGTGCACTCGCAGCACCGGATGAAATCGGGAAAGCTGCTCGTCGGTTCATCGCTGCGTCTTTCTCTTCGGCTCGACGAGAGGCCGAGCTGCTGCATGAGATAGGCAGTGTCCTCGATTCCCGCTCCTTGCACGTCTAAGGGCTTTGCTGTATCTTTTCTCGTTACCTTACTCTGCTCGCCCGTGAAGATACTGTTGACGTCAACGAACATTTCCTCCTTCATCGCCGAAGACCTGAATATTCTCCGCAAGCATTTCTCCGTCGAGCATCTCCTCACGACACGGTTTGCGACGTTGTTTCGGGTACCGGTGCATGTTGCGAGGACTGATGTGACATTGACCTGGTTCGCTTCCGTTCATGCCTTCGTGATCGTGCTTGTGGCGAAGATCCTGCGTAAGAAATCCATCATTGTCATCGGCGGGAGCGACGTGGCGAAGTATCCGGAGATCGGCTACGGCATCTGGATTTCGCCGTGGCGGGGGCGCTTGGTTCGTTATGCATTACGTCATGCAGACAAAGTTCTTTCGGTCGACCCGTACATCACCGCCGAGGCCAAGCGGCTTGCCGACTACGATGGAGCTAACATCGCCGACGTTCCGACGGGCTACGATGCGGACCTCTGGACGCCCGCAGGGGAGAAGGAACCGTTTGTGTTGAACGTGTCGGCATGCGATACCGAACCGCGCATAAAGCAAAAAGGGTTGGATGTGCTTCTTCGTGCCGCACGATTGCTTCCCGAAGTTCCCTTCGTGATCGTCGGCGTGAGCGGCAAGGCAATGGAACTGCTGCGTGCGCTGGCGCCGCCGAACGTGACGCTTGTTGAGTACCGCGAACGTTCTGACCTGCTGCAGTACTACCGGCGGGCGAAAGTTTATTGCCAGCCGTCGCTGTTCGATGGCCTGCCGAATAGTTTGTGCGAAGCCATGCTGTGTGCCTGTGTGCCGGTGGGTGCAAGAGCCGGCGGCATCCCGAGCGCGATTACCAATCCCGACCTTCTCGTTCCCTATGGCGATGCTGAAGCTCTCGCCGCCGCGCTTCGTCGCGCGCTCGATGCGCCACCCGACGAGGGCTGCGCTGCGCGCCGCTTCATTGCCGAAACGTTTCCGCTGACACGACGCGAGCAAGTACTCGTCCACCTCATCCGAACCCTTGTGGCATGAAACCCCCGCTGAAGAAACTCATCGCTTTTCTCGCGGGCGATATCGGCAGTCGTGCCATCGGCTTTGTCATTACCGCCTATCTCGCGCGCGTGCTCGATACCGGGGGGTTCGGCGTGGTCAACATCGGCTTCAGTGTGTTGGGCTATCTGATGCTGTTGGGAACGCCCGGCATTCATCTGATCGAGACGCGCAATGCCGCTGCGGCCGAAGGGATGCACACCGAACGGGTGCAGGCGATCCTCTCGCTTCGACTTGTGCTCGCCGTTGCGCTCATCATCGGCGCGGCGGTCGTCGCTGCCCTGCTGCCGATGGATGCAATCACGCGCAGGGTTGTCGTGCTCTCCACCTTCTCGCTCGTGCCGCTTGCCCTGTCGCTCGATTGGTTCTTTCATGGCAAAGAACAATTCGGCGTGATGAGCAGCGCGAAAATCCTGAGCGCGTTTTGCTACGGACTCGCCGCGTTTGTGCTTGTTCGCACCCCGGATGATCTCTTGCTGGTGCCGATCGCTTTTGCCTTCGGCAATGTTGCCGCTGCCGTGTTCTTCCTCATCCGCTACCGGATGCACTTGGGAGCGATGCAGCTTGCATGGGAACCGGCGCTGTGGAAAACCATCCTGCGATCGAACGTACCGGTCGGTCTTTCCGTGTTCCTTGCCCAGAGCACCATCAATCTCCCTCCCATCGTGGTGGGATGGTTAGTTTCCGCCGATGCCGCCGGACTGTTCAGCGCCGCGTTGAAGGTCGTCTTTGTTCTGTTGATGCTCGACCGCGTTCTGCACGCACTGTTTCTTCCGGTGGCAGCACGGTACTTCTCCGCACGGGAGGCTCAGGACGCTCTTCTTCTTCGGACCGTCGTCAAAGGAACGCTCGCCCTTCTCCTTCCGCTCACGATGTGTGCGGCGCTGCTTGCTCCGGTGGCGATCGAGATGATCTTCGGCGCGCGCTACGCAGCGGCAACCCCCCTGCTGCAAATCCTCCTTGGATACTTCTTGTTGACCGTTCTCAACACCGTCTTCGTGTGTACGCTTGTGGGAAGCGGTCACGAACAAGAATACACCCATGCCGTCAACATCGGTTCGGCGGTGTTGGTTCTTGCCATTGTCGTCGGAACTCTGTTGTTTGGTAGCGTCGGAACTGCCATAGCGATCGTCGTGGGAGAGCTGGTGACTGTGGGCCTGATGATGAAATCCGTTGCCTCGAAATTGAACGTGTCCGTCGTGCGGCCCATGCTTGCGCCCGTCCTTGCGGCGATGGTCATGCTCGCGGGCATCGAGCTTACTCGTTCCCAACATGTTGTCATTCAAACCCTCACAGGGGTGGGACTGTTCGTCATTGCAGCAACGGTGCTTAAGGTTTTGGAGAAAGAGGAGATTCGGCTTCTTCGGGAGAGGTTTGTGTGAGACTTGCCATCGGGTTAACATCTCGTTCGGTTGGATGGGAGCATCTTCTCGCGCAGGAGGGAGTCTTCTTCGACTATGCCGACCTCAACCGATTGGACGACGAGTGGAGTGTACTCGTCGTGACACATGCGTTGAACGAGGTCCAGCGACAGCAAATCGAAGAATATCTCTCTGCCGGAGGGGCAGTGATGGGCTATGCCGCTCATCTGCGCAAGGTGTGCAAAACGGTGAGCCGACAGGAACCTATCGAGTATCTGACTTCGGACGGAACCGCGCCGTTTGCGGATATTCACCTTCTGGATGTGGGGATGATGGGAGAGATTCCGCGCGAAGCCAACTGCTTGCGAACGCAGCAGCGGACGTTCGCGGCATTTGCGGGAGAGATGGGAGGAGGGTGGGCCGTCCTCTTGCCCTTCGATGCCCCGACGCTGATGGGCGACAGTCGCGCCGCGCACAAGAGTTTCTACGCGCAGCGGGATAGACTTCCGTCCGAGCGCGTGTCGCTTGTCAGCAAAGGAGAAGTGCATCGCCTTGTGCATCGTTCACTTGCCTTTCTGCACCATGCCCGCAACCTGCCGTATGCGCATCTCTGGTACGTTCCGGGCGAGCGGCGCACCGTTTTCGCTTTCCGCATCGACAGCGACCGAGGCTCGCGCCAGGATGTCGATACGCTCTACCATCTGGCCCTCCAGCACGATGTTCCGATGACGTGGTTTCTCGATGTGAAATCACACGAGGAGTGGTTGCAGCATTTTGCCTTTCTTGCAGGCCAGGAGTTCGGGGTGCATTGCTACGAGCATCGCGTTCTGGAGACGTATGAAGGCAGCATGAAGGATATTCTCCGCGCACGGCAGAAGCTGGACCGCATCGGCGTCAGCTCGCCGGGCTTTGCGGCGCCGTACGGTGTCTGGAACCCTGGGCTTGCTCGCGCCATCGATCAAATCGGGTTCGAATACTCCTCCGAGTTTTCCTACGCGTACGACGCCTTCCCGCTCTATCCTCGCCACGGCACGGATACTTTTGCTACCGTACAGATTCCGATCCATCCCATCTGCATCGGCAGCTTGCTGCGTGTCGGCTATTCCGAGACGCATATGGCCGATTACTTCCAACACCTCATGGACGAGAAACTGCTGCGCGACGAAACCTGGTTCTTCTACCACCACCCAACGCATCGCGCATGGGATGTTGTGCGCTTCCTGTTTCATTATGCCAAACAATCGGGCGTGGAATGCGTCACTCTTGCGGAGTACGCACGGTGGTGGAAGCATCGGCTGCGGTTTAAGCCGCTGCTCGAGCTGCACAACGGAATGCTTGTCTGGAAAGGAACGCTGCCAGACGAGTCCGTTGCCCTTCGGATCATTCGACCTGATTGGCGTGAGGCTTTTACGGTTGCACGCCCGCGCGTCGATCTCGACTCACTCACGTGGCAGCCGCCGCGGCAGATTGCGCTTCCACCGGAGGACATCCATCGCATTCGGGAATTCGATCCCCGCAAGGTAGTCGGCGATCTGTTTACGACCCTCTCTCGAAAATTCTCGTCAAAGAAAGCGGAATAACCCATGCGTGTGTACGTTGCCAGCTATCAAGCCGTGTCCATCCTGCACGGTGGCCCCCATACGCAACTGCGCAATACCATGCGCTTTCTGGATCAGCACGGCATCGAGGCGCGGTTGTTCGATCCGTGGTCGCCGTTTTCGAAAGCCGAATGCGATCTGTTCCATCTGTTTGCTGCGAACATCGGCACGTACCATCTTGCCCGCGAGATTCGCGCGCTCGGCATTCCGCTGGTCGTTTCTCCCATCACCTACAGTTCACACTCGCATGCCTTCGTGCGGACCGCCCTTGCCGCTACGCGTTTTCTCCAGCGACTCGGCCCGGGACTCTGGTCGGACTACGCGTTCACGGCGGACATCTGCACCTGGGCGGCGAGAATTATGCCCAACTCCCACGCCGAAGCGAGCCTGGTCGAACGCGGACTGAACATTCCCGCCTCGAAGATTGTTGTCGTGCCCAACGGCGTTGATGAACGCTTCGCACACGGCGATCCGACGCTCTTCAAGAAACGGTTTGGGATGGAGCGCTTCATCCTGAACGTCGGGCACATCGGCCATCGGCGCAAGAATGTCCTCGCACTCATCAAAGCCCTCGGTCAGATCGATCATCCTGCGGTTATCATCGGGCGCATCATCGCCGGTGCCTACGGCGACGCGTGCGTGCAGGAAGCCCGCAAGCACAAACACATTCTGCTGATTGATGGCGTCAGGAACGACGACGATCTGCTGGCCTCCGCCTACGCCGCGGCCGATGTGTTTGTTCTGCCGTCGCTGTTCGAAACTCCCGGCATTGCAGCCCTGGAAGCGGGCCTGGCCGGTGCAAAGATCGTCATCACGCCGTACGGCGGCACGCGCGAGTACTTCGGCGACATGGCGGAATATGTGGACCCGCGCTCCGTTTCATCCATTCGGGACGGTATCCTTCGCGCCCTATCAAAACAAAACGATCAACGACTGCAAGAGCATATTCGCCGCGAGTTTCTCTGGCAGCACGTCGCGGCGAAAACCGCCGCCGTGTACAAAAGTGTGCTTGAAGCCTGATTGCGGTGCTGTTGCATCGCAACCGATATTCTTGCTAATTATCTCCGCAGACCATTCTCTCACGATTGGAAGCGGAGCGTTCCTCATGGAAACTGCCGGCAGACACGCACAAGACCTCTCGTTGAATACCGACATCGTGCAGAAAGTTCTGGTGGAGTTTCTGCGCGACGAAATTCATAACGCCGGTTTTCGTAAAGGAGTCATCGGGCTTTCCGGAGGCGTCGACTCCGCCGTCGCCGCGTACCTTGCCGTGAAAGCACTTGGCGTGGAAAACGTGCTCGGCGTGCTCCTTCCGTATCGAACCAGCAGTCCCGCAAGCATCGCCGATGCCGAGCTTGTTGTGCGCGAACTGGGCATTCGCACGGAACGGGTTGATATTTCACCGATGGTGGACGCGTACCTGCAGCGCGCCGATGGCATTGACCGCTTGCGCGCAGGGAATGTGATGGCGCGCCAGCGCATGATTGTTCTCTACGATCTCTCCAGCCGCGAGCGGGCGCTCGTAATTGGAACGAGCAACAAGACGGAAATCTTTCTTGGATACGGGACGCTGTTCGGCGATCTGGCCTGCGCCCTCAATCCCCTCGGCGATCTGTACAAGACGCAAGTATGGCAACTGGCGCGCGCCCTCGGCGTGCCCGAACGCCTGATCGAAAAGAAACCCTCTGCAGATTTGTGGGAAGGGCAGACCGATGAAGAGG
>JBBIRR010000032.1:0-48951 GCA_037441705.1 Ignavibacteriales bacterium | reverse complement strand
TTTCACCATGCTGCGAAACCTCGCCCGCTTTTCGGGCGGGTTGAGCTACGGCGCCTTTTCACCATGCTGCGAAACCTCGCCCGCTTTTTGGGCGGGTCCTTGGCGCATGCACGCAGGGACCGCATTGGGCGGCGATCAAGAAGGCGTCTTCAATATACCCGTTTTCGTTCTCTCATGCAACGAATGTCGCGGCCGCGGTAGAGACCTCGAGACGTCCATGCTTCAAACAACAATGCCCTGAGAGACTCAGGGCATTGTGCAAAGTGTGGCAATGTGTTCAGGTTTACGGTTTTCCTTGCCAACCGGGTTGGTACGAATTGCCTTCACCCAGTTCCACCTCAGCAAGCTCGAACTTTCCATCCACGTGGAAATACAGCGTCAGATAGCCGTTTGTCATTCCCGAGATAGCGAGCACTTCCGATGTGGATTTGACGACGTCCATGTTATCTCGTTGAGAGACTTTTTCCGTTTTGTTGAACACTCTCTGCGGATCACTCAGATCTTCGATTGTTGACGTGATGAGCGCTTTGTATTCGAATTCTGAATCCTCCAGGATTTTGTAGATGTAGTCAATCTTGCCGCTTACTTTGTATGCCTTGCCGGAACCGGCTGCTACCAGTTCCTGAGCGAACTTGAGTGTACCGTTGTTCGGGTTGGATGGAACAAGCACTTCATCCGATCCAACAACGGGATTGATGGTTGAATGCTCGGCGCAGCCGACAATGCCGAGTGCCACAACGATAGTCAGCACCAACGTCGCGTATTTCATGAGACCCCCACAGATGTTGTTAATGATGTATTGCGTGTTGCTCTCGGTGCGGCCCTTCCTGTGCCAAAGTTGGAACGTGTCAGGTGATGGGTCATTTTGAGCAATGGAGGGTGCAGAAGGCGAATTCTCGTGGTGCGTGTTGTAGGATTGAAAGAGGGTTTGCACAAAGTTGCCGGCAGCGGATGAGGTGTGTCGGCGTATGAGCGCACATGAGAGGATTCTGCACCCGCACCGCTTGGTGGTGCGGGAGCGTTCATTGGTGTCGGGGCGCCGGGATTTGAACCCGGGACCTCCTGCGCCCAAGTTCCATTCCGACTGCGTTTGGCGAACGCAGTGAAGCCAAACGCATCCGTCGGAATGCGAATCCCGCACCGCTTGGTGGTGCGGGAGCGTTCACTGCTTGTCGGGGCGCCGGGATTTGAACCCGGGACCTCCTGCGCCCAAGGCAGGCGCGCTAGCCGGGCTGCGCTACGCCCCGATAAAACACGCGTCGAGTGCGTTTCGACGCATCGCAAGATACGAAAGTTGCGAGGCGGAGGCAAGGATGTTTCCGCTTCGATTCACCAGTTCACGCCTTCTTGTTTGAGACGCACCTGTGCCTCAAGGTGACCGAGCCGCGCGGCCTGCTGCAGTGCCTCGATAGCCGCGGCCGTGTTTCCCATCCTGGCGTAGAGCGCGCCAAGATTGAAATACCCCTGCGCGTATTTTGAATCCACTTCCACACTCTTTCTCAACCAGTACAGCGCGTCGAGCGAATTGCCCTGAGCGTTCGCCAGAATTCCGAGATTGTTGTACACCTCACCCCGTCGCGGCGCAAGCTCGGCCGCCCGGTGAAACATACGCTCGGCTTCCTTCCAATTCATTTCGCTAAAAAGAACGTTGCCGAGATTCACATACGCCTCCACGTAGTCGGGCTTTAGCTCGATCGCCCGCGCGTATTCCTGCTTCGCACGAGAAAGCTCACCGCGCGTCTGCAAGGCAAGGCCGAGATTGTTGTGCGGCAGCGGCATCGTCGGATAGAGGGCGATGGCTCTGTTCCAGAGGGTTTCCGAGTTCGCCCAGATTCTTTGCTGTCGCTCCGTGAGAAAGGCAAGAAACGCGACGACGACGAGCAACGCTGCGGTCGCTACGCGGCGTTCGGAGGTTCTGCGAAACCGATCCAACAACACCGCAAGCCCTGTTGCTGCTGCGCCGGAAAGTGCAGCCGACGGAAGATAGGTGTAGCGATCGGCAGTTGTTTGCATCACTGCCTGCACCGCTGCGCTCGACGGAAGAAGCAGCATGACAAACGCTGCCCACGTTGCAAGCGCAGCCCGCTTGCCTTTTCTTGCGGCGAACACTGCCGCTGTGGTGATGAGACCAAACAGCGCGAACGAAACCGCCATCCTTCCTTCCCCTTCCAGCGGGTAGATGGGGGAAAGGTTTGCGGGCACGAACGTCTTTTCGAGATATGTGATGATGTTGGAAAAGGGGAGAAGAATCCGCTGCAGCGGCGAGAGGATGGCGAACATGTCGCTTCCCGATGTCGGAGGTGCAACGGCGACCGCAGTTACGGAAACGGCCGCAGCAACGACAAAGAGCGGGAGTTTCTCTTTTGCCAGCGCAGCGAACCCGCTTCTTTTCAATACCACCCAATCTATTACCAACAGAACCAGCGGGAAGGTAACCGCGGCCGGCTTGGACAGACACGCTAAGAGCAACAGGATGAGGGAAACGGCATACCGGCGAGATCGCTGCGCGGAAGCAGTTGCTTGCCGCGATGCGATGTAACTGAAAGCAGAAGGAAGAAGGAAGAACAGGCACAGCAAATCCTTTCGGTCGGAAATCCACGCTACCGATTCGGCGCGCAGTGGATGCCACGCAAACAGTGCGCTGGCAATGAAACAGGCAACCGTTGTTCTCTGAAGGTTCTCGATACGCTGAGCCAATGCAATGCTCGTCACCTGCAAACACAGCACGAACATCCACAACGCATTGAGAGCGTGAAGAAGCACATTCGTCAGGTGATGCCCCGCGGGTTTCAATCCCCACAAGGCGACATCTGCCGCATGCGAGACCATCGTTACCGGCGTGTAGGAATGGAAGTAGGGATTAACAAAAAACCACAGCAGGCCGGTGAGCGTGAACTCATAAGCCCTCACATTATCGTATACATAGACATCATCATCCCAATTCACGAAATCGAACGTGAGGGTCGGACTGAAGAGAAGAAACGTGAAGGCAAGAACGGCTACTGCCGCAAAAGAGGTCGTGTACTTTTCACTCATGCCCATGGACGTCTCCCGTATCTGGCAACAAGAAGCTATGAGTCTTCGCGTTAATTGCAAGCGTTCCTCAGCACACGTGATCCGGGCCGGACGATTCGTTGACTTTCCTTCAACATAAGGGTATATTTTTTCAGCCGTTGGCGAACGAAATTCCCCATGACAACTTCGAAAGGACGAACGATGGGCATTCCAAATATGGCGGGAATGATGAAGCAGGTGCAGAAGGTGCAGGAGAAGATGGCGCAGGTGCAGCAGGAGCTGGAACAGAAAACCGTTACCGCCGAAGCAGGAGGAGGAATGGTGAAAGTGACTGCCAACGGCCGACAGCAGGTGGTAAAGATTCAGATCGAAAAAGAAGTCGTCAACCCGGACGATGTGGAGATGTTAGAGGATTTGCTTCTGGCAGCGACAAACAAAGCGCTCGAGGATGCATCGCGCATGGCGCAGGAAGAGATGGCCAAAGCCACCAGCGGCCTCCTGCCCAATATCCCGGGCCTGACGTTGTAACGGAGACACGCATCGAGGCGCGCGCGATTCATGCTCTATACGTCGGAAGCACTGCAACAATTGATTGAAGAGTTCGCCCGTCTCCCGGGCATCGGGCGGAAGACGGCGCAGCGACTGGCTCTGTACATTCTCAAACAACCGCGGGAGGAAGTGGTGAAGATGGCGAAAGCGTTGGTGAATGTGAAGGATAGGATTCGCTATTGCTCCTCCTGCTGGAACATCACCGAGATTGACCCGTGCCCGATTTGTGCAAGCCCGAAACGTGATCGCTCGATCCTGTGCGTTGTCGAAGAGCCGAACGACGTGATGGCGGTGGAGAAGACGAACGAGTTCAAAGGCTTGTATCACGTTCTGGGCGGATCGCTGTCGCCGCTGGATGGTATCGGCCCCGACGATTTGAAGATCCGGGAGCTGCTGCAGCGCATCAGCGGCGAGGTAACGGAAGTGATTCTCGCGCTCAACCCGAATGTGGAAGGAGAAGCGACAACCTTGTACCTGACAAAATTGTTAAAGCCATTGGGGGTGAAGGTCTCCCGCATTGCTCGCGGCATTCCGGTGGGCGGAGACCTCGAGTTTGCCGACGAAGCGACACTGACACGAGCGCTGGAAGGACGCATTGCCTTGTGAAGATTCAGCCTCAGACGATATTGGTGAGTGCGCTGTGGTGTGTGACGGCTCTGCACGCCGGCTGCGGTCTGTTCGAGCCGCGGGATGCCGAAGCGCCCTCGCAATCGGGCTTTCAGTATCTTCCGCGAACGCTCCCCGCCAATGTCGTGTTCAATCTTCAGAATGCCGTTGAGCAGAAAGACGTCGCCGGCTACATTGCCTGCTTCACCGATTCGACGCGATCTCGCTACACGTTCACGTTCGTCCCCTCCGCAGACGCAGCGGAAATCTACGGCACCGTCCTGCGGAACTGGACCTACCGGCAGGAACAGGATTACTTTCAGAATCTTGTGGCCAAGCGCCGTCAACCCGTCGGCATCTCACGACTCGATCTCGCGCCGAAAGATTCCGTCATCAGCGGCAACGACATGCGCACGTATAGCTATGACTACACGTTCACGTTCGAACATACCGAACCGGGCTTCACCCACACAGCCGCAGGCACGCTGCAGTTTACGCTCGTGAACGATAACAGCGAATGGACCATCTCCCACTGGGTGGACTTGAAGACGACACCCAGCCTCACCTGGAGCAGCTTTAAGGGGAAGTTCAGTAATTGATATGAAGAGCGTCCCGGCCCTTGTTGCGTTTCCCCTCCTGCTCGGCAGTTGGAGCTGCATCAATCCCTTTGCGCCCAAGCTCGACACCTCGCCCGCGCAAGCTTCCTGCGATCCCACCACACCCGAAGGCGTGTTCCAGTGCATGCAGGTCGCTTACACATTTCGCGACACGACGGTGTATGCCCCGCTTCTGGACGAGTCGTTTGTGTTTGTCTGGCGCGACTACGACAACGGCGGCATTGACGTGACGTGGGGACGCGACACCGAGCTGCGCACAACCTACGGGCTGTTCATGGACACGCAGCGGCTCGACCTGATATGGAACAACATCCTTTCGCGCAGCGATTCGGCGCAGGTCCGCACGACCATCGTCCGAGGGTTCAATCTTACCGTCACGTTCAATCCCAGCGACATCATTCGCATTGACGGATACGCAAACATCACCATGAGCAGGCCCACCCCGTCATCGCCGTGGAAGATCGTGCGCTGGCGGGATGAATCGAACTTCTGACGGCACACCATGAGCCTTTCGTACACGCTGAAGGAAAGCTTTTCGGGATTTACACGCGCAAAGCTCTCCACCACCATTTCCGTCATTACCATCAGCATTTCGCTGCTTCTCCTCGGCATTTTTGCCGTCATCACCATTAACACTGCGCGCTTCATTGACATGCTGCGAGCGAAGGTGGTGTTGGAAGTGTTCCTTCAGGAGCCGATCTCGCGGCAAGAAATTCGGAACCTTGCGGATCGAGTGCGTGCGGTGGAAGGCGTGGATAGCCTTGTCGTCATCTCGAAGGATGAAGCGGCAGAGATCTTCAAGAAGGAATTTGGTGAAGACATCAATCGGGTGCTCGACTTCAACCCTCTTCCGCCATCCTTTAAAATTTTCTTGAAACTATCCCATCAATCCTCCGAGGGCGTGAACCGCGTGTACAACAGTCTGGCACACCTCCGGGGCATTGATGAAATCGTATACCGAAAGGAACTCCTGAAGCTACTCGACGAACGCACGACCGCCGTCAACAACGTAACGCTGAGTCTTGGTCTGCTCATCAGTATTTCGGCCATCCTGTTTGTCTCCAACACGATTCGTCTGGCAATCTACGCGAAGCGCAAAATCATCCGCACGATGGAGTTGGTCGGCGCAACATGGATGTTCATTCGTCTGCCGTTCCTCATCGAGGGCATGATCCAGGGGCTGTTAGGGGGGCTGCTTGCGTCCGGCATGCTGTACGGCCTTTTGGAACTCGCCGCCCGCACACTTGCGCACGAGTTCGCTTCCTATCTCATCATGTCCGCGCCGTTCTACATGCTGGTCGTTGGGGCGGGCGTGGTGTTGGGATTGATTGGCGCGATCATTTCCATCATGCGCTTCATGCGCACGACGGAGGCGTAGAGCAACCATGGTGGCGTGCAGCGGCTTCACCCGTTGCGGCGATCACGAACGCCGAGCGCTCGTCAGTTCTTGTGAAACCAGTAGTAATTCGGCTCCTTCCGCTCCGTGAACTTGACGGCGGGCGCAGGGATGTGAAACTTGTCGAGTGTTCTGTACAGAAGCAGCCAATCTTGACTCTGCGGTTGAAAGATTGCTTCGAGGCTGATGTCGAACCCGAACACAAATTCCCGCTTCGTCCAGCCATCATCCACTCCCATTCCGACGGCAAGCTGAAGCCAGTCAGGCCAGTACGGCTCCAGTGTTGAAGGCAGAAGATTGTTGACGTTGACGGCAAGCCAGTACGTGTGGTCGTCATAGTGTTCAACGAGACGCACGGGAAAACGGTAGCCGTCTTTCGGCACATAACTCCATTTGAAATTGAAGTTCTTCAGAAATGGTACGCGTGACTGCAAGAACCCGTACGCGAGTCCGCTGAAGTTGTATGTCAGGTCCTGATAGTCGAATCCGTACTTTGGTGTAAACCCGTCTCCCAACTCGACGATGACGGCGAAAGCCGCCGAGCTGCCCAAAGCCCACCAATCGGCGGTGGAGTTTTCGTATCCGCCCCAGAGCATGATGTTGCGGAAGAGATGGAAATAGAAATAGGACGTGTAGAAATGGCCAAGCTTGTCGATTCCTTTCGAATAGTCGTTCCACCAGCCCTCGGTGATGAAATGAAACTTCCGACTCGAGTCCCGCCACCAACTGTCATAGCACCAATAGATCGAAAGTCCTAACAGGCCGCCGATCGCGCTCGTCGCCACGATCTTGCGTCCGCCAAAGTCGGGATCGCTGCGAAAACCATCCGTGACATGAATGCTATCTTGCGCGTAGCCGCAGGAGAAGCAGACGAGTAGCAGAAGTACGACGGCCTTTTTCATATTCCCCTAAAAGTCAATAAAGAGGGAGAGAAGATTGAGTGTTGTCGTGTTCAGATAAAACTGTCCGCGATCCTCGAACCCCATTCGCAGCGTGTAGGCAATGCGCACACCGCGCGGCTCGTGCGGAAAGAATCGGGCGCCTACCTGAATACTGCGCGTCGATCCCCAGCCGACTTCCTGCTTGACTTTGACGTCCACCGCACCGTAGAGCGACACCAGCTCGTGCACGACGATGTTGCCGAACTGCGCGCCTGCCTGCAACAGCCACGGACGATGCTGAATGGGCTGCGTGCCGTAACTATAGTTTGTGCCGGCGTACACGTATCCACCGATCAGCGGAATGTCCAATGCCCCCGCGAGCGTTACGTAATCGTTCACATGCTGGATGGAGCGCTTGCCGTACAACTCTAACGCGTCATCGGCAAAGTGACAGCTCAGGTGCCCAAGTCCGACGCGCAACGCAAGTTGCTCGAACCGAACATCAATGGGAAAGTCCACTTTGTAATCAACCGTGTACACCTCCAGATGTCCGGGCGTCTTGACGAGACGATTGAACACCGTCACTGCCACACTTGCTTGCAGCGTTGCGCCGGGAAGATCGAGCTGCACTGCCGGAAGCGAACCGCCGACAGCTCCGATCCAATCTCTGTTCTCCGTCACCCGTGAAAGCGATAGCTGATGCGCGAGGCCATCGGCGGTGAACAGAGGAAAGATTTTTGCCGAAGGAAAGAAGCGAAAGGCTGAAGACGTATCTTCTGCGCGAGCGGTGTGATGAACGAGCAGTAACAAACAAAGGAGAACCAACCGACGCAACGCGTGATCCCGATTCTTGAATACGAGAGTGCTGAATGACTTGAGCAATATATCAAATGGCGGAGGGAGTTACAAACGAGAACGCGGGGTTCATCAGGGATGCGTCGTAGAGCGAACGTACACGTACGGGCGAATCTTCTCCAACTTCTTCTTGCCGATCCCTTTTATAGCCAACAACTCATCTACGGACGTGAAGCCGCCGGTCTGTTCACGATAGGCAATGATGCGTTCGGCATAGGCAGGACCGATGCCCGGAAGCGTTATGAGTTGAGTTTTGGTCGCCGTGTTGAGGTTGATGGGGGTGGCAGAAGGGCGGCGCCTGGTTTGTTGCGTTGCACGTGGTATGCTATCGTTTCGTTCTCGAGCCGCCCGTGAAAGAGCGGCGTAGAGGCTATCGCTGCGCGTGTAATCGAACGTCGGGATGGGAACATTCGCTTGACGGTCCGCGTGCCACCATTTGATGCCCATCCCCACAAGCAATGCCGCTGAAAGCGTAAGGACTGCAAGCGCCTCCTTGCGCGTAAGTCCCCCCTTCTGTTGAAGGGCGTTCAGCGGCTTCATAACAAAAAAGTGGAGATACACTCCCCCCGGATAGAGAAGACACTGCAAACGTGAGTTACGAGAATGCTTTTTTCATCCGATCGAAGAAACTCTTATCGGAGTGTGCGGACTTGTCGCCTTCCTTGGGGTTGATATTCTCGCATTCTTCGAGCTGACGCAGAAGCGCTCGCTCCTGCGCGTTCAACTTCGTCGGCACCCACACGTTGACGCGGACAAGTTGGTCGCCGCGGCCGTAGCTGTTGAGATGGGGGATTCCTTTCTCGCGCATGCGCAGGATGCGGCCCGATTGTGTTCCCGGTTCGATCTTCAGCTTTGCACGACCGCTGAGTGTCGGAACCTCCACCTCGGCACCGAGAGCCGCCTCAGGGAAGCTGATGAGAAGGTCGAGGATGACATCATCATTGTTGCGTGTGAACACCTCATGCGGCTCCACTTCAATCAGCACAATCACATCGCCGGCCGGGCCGCCGCGGATGCCTGCATTGCCCTCTCCACGCAAGGTGAGATAGTTCCCGTCGCTCACGCCCGCCGGAATGGTGATCTTCACCGTTGATTCACCCTGCACCCGCCCTTCACCCTTACATGTCGGACACGGATCTTTGATGATGCGTCCCTCGCCGCCGCAGTTGTGGCACGTGGTGATGTTGACGAACTGCCCGAAGACGGAGCGGGACACCTGGCGGAGTTCGCCCGTGCCGCTGCAGACAGGACACGTGATGCGAGAGCTGGATGACTTTGCGCCGCTGCCTCTGCAGCTTTCGCACACGATCATCTTTTTGATCTTGATTTTCTTTTCGACGCCCGAGGCAACTTCCTCGAGTGTCAGCTTCAGTCGCACCTTCAAATCCGAGCCCGGCTGCCCCACCTGCGTGCTACGCTGACGCTGGCGCGTGCTGCCGGTTGTGCGGCCAAACACTTCATCGAACACCGAACCGCCGAAGCCCGCCCCGCCGAAAATGTCGCTGAAGGTGCTGAAAATATCCTCGACGTTGGTGAACGGACGGAAGTCCGTACCCCGCATCCCGTCGTGGCCGAACTGATCGTACCGGCGACGTTTTTCGGGATCGCTCAACACCTCGTAGGCTTCCGCGGCCTCTTTGAACTTCTCTTCCGCCTGCTTGTTGCCCGGATTTCTGTCCGGGTGATACTGCATGGCAAGCTTCCGGTACGCCTTCTTGATTTCCTCGGCTGAGGCTGTTCGCGGAACGCCAAGAATCTCGTAGAAATCTCTTCGTGCCATTTATGCCTTGACTTCTTCCTGCGATGTCGTTGCGGGTTCTTCGGGTGATGGCGCAGCCGACACGATCACTTTCGCATGTCGCAGCACTTTGTCGTTGAGCTTATACCCGCGTTCGACTTCTTCAATGACGGTGTGAGGAGGGACGTCGTCCCGGGGGACCTGCAAGAGAGCATCGTGGTACTCGACATCGAACGGCTTGCCGACACTCTCGAACGGCGTCAAGCCCTGGCTTTCCAGCAGCTTGGAGAACTTTCCGTAGATTAACTCTACTCCCTTGTAGAAGGCGTCGTAGTCCTTGTTTTCGGCTCCTGCCTTCAACGAGCGAACGAAGTCATTGAGGATCGGGAGGAGGGCGGTAATCAGTCCCTCGTTCGCGTTGCGGACAAGGCTCATCATCTCCGCTTCCGTGCGGCGCTTGTAGTTTTCAAACTCCGCCGCCTTGCGCAGAAACTGATCCTTGTACGAATCGGCCAGCTTCTGCAGCTCATCAATCTTTTGCTTCAACTGATCGAGTTCGGACGGAGGTGCCGGCGATTCCTCCGTCGGCACTCCATCTGTGGGTTGTTCGGTTCCGTCGTGTGGTGTATGCTCGTCAGCCATTATGCCCTGTAGCTATGAGAAAACATTTCAGAAATCGTTTTGGCGACATAGTCGACCAGCGGAATGGTCTTCGCGTACTGCATGCGTCTCGGCCCGATGACGCCGATCGTTCCTTGAACCGTTCCGACCGTGTACGTGCTTGTGATAACACTGTAGTCCTTCAGCTTCTCATCCTTGTTCTCCTGCCCGATGGTGACCTTGACACCTTCCGGTTGAACGTTCTTCTCGAGAACGTGGATGATGATCTCTTCGTTGCTGATCAATTCGATGACGCTTCGGAAGTTTTTCGGATCCTCGAATTCCGGATGCTCAACAATGGCATCCGTTCCGGCAATATGCAGACGCTCGGCCTTCCCCGGCAGAAAGAGCTTATCCACCGAGTCGATGAACAGGCGAATAAGGCCGCCGCTCTCTTCGCTGACATCCTTCACCCGGTCGGCAAAGGACTCTCGGATCTGATCGAGTGTCAGGCCGGAGAGGCGTTCGTTCAGAAAGCGCGTGATCTGCTCGAGCCGCTCGCGGGGGATTTCGCTCGCAACTTCCATCATCAGCGTTCGCACCAGACCCATCTTCAGCGAGATGATGACCATGAGCCGCGTCGTGCTGATCTGCACAAGCTCGAGTCGATCGAAAACCCCCCGCCGCAGATAGGGAGATGTAACGATGCACAGCTGCTGCGAGATCCGACTCAGGATTTTGGATGTTTGTTTGAACAGCTCTTCCTCTTCCTCAGCGGATTGTAAGTTCTCACGAATCTGTTTCTGTTGTTCCTCGGACGGGGCTTCCTTTTCCATCAAGCAATCAAGATAGAAACGGTAGCCGAGGTCCGTGGGCACACGTCCGGCGGACGTGTGTGGATGGTTGATATACCCAAGATATTCCAGGTCGGACAAGACGTTGCGGATCGTTGCCGCACTCAAGCCCAACTCGTCTTCGTGTCGCTTCGATATGTAACGTGAGCCGACCGGCACTGCGGTTTCGATGAAATCGTGTACAACATACCGCAGAACCGTCCGCTCGCGTTCGGTCAATTCGGCCATTTTTCTCAGGAACTTGCTAAGAATGCATCAAAATTATAACGATTCTAAGGCCGTTTGTCAAGGTAAGCCGCGTCGGCGGGAAACTGGCGCGTAGAACGAAAAACGCCCCTCAAAGCAGGAGCGTTTCTCCGAACGAACCCGAACCTTCAGCCTCACTTCACTCGTACGACAACTTCCGGTGACATTTTGTAGGAGTTGTTCGAGTTATATGCGCGCGCTTTGATTGTGTGGTAACTGTTGGAAGGCGATGCAGATGCATTCCACACATACTGCCACGGACGTTCCGTACTCGTCCCGATCAGATTTCCATCCACGTAAAACTCCACCCGCGCGGGATCGAACCCGGCGGGTCGTATGGAAATGGTCACCGATCCTTCGACCACGGATTGCGTGCGCGGGCTTTCGATTACGAACTCGCTTCCCGCCGGCGGGTCCTGACTGTTTGTCGAGTGGTCACAGCCCAACGCCATCGTTGCCAAAAGGGTGACTGCAAAGAGTGCTATTCTACTGTTCTTCATTTCATCAACCTGCTCCTGATCTGCCTATCGGTTCTTGTGGTTTGAAGAAGAAGGCGCAATTTTTCTGCCACCGAAGGAGGTGGTTCTGTCGCCGCTGTTGTGAACAGACATGCAGTGCCGGGCGGTTATTTTTTCCGGCTGGAAGGAAAAAATCACAGGGCGGGAGTTCTAGATGCTCCGGGTTTGCAAGGCAACGCCCAGCATGAGGGGGTCGTCCGCCTCCCCCTTCCGTCACCGCGCGGGGTGCAGGGCGTGTAAGCTGTGACGGCCGAACGCGGTGTCACCCTGAGCGCATTCCCGGTACTTGTTGTTACTTCTCTTTGGAAGAGAAGTAACCAGGAGAACATCCAAAATCGTAACGCACGATTCAATCGCCACCCGCGTGCCGTACGTTTCGGTGGGAGAGCGTGTAGCTGTCCGAACGCGGTGTGCACGCTCACCGAGACGTAACCCCTTCGATTGAATCTTCCCACCGCATCCGCACAACGATTTTGGCGGGCGCGGGTCTTGCCGCGTCATCCCGAGCGAGCGCAGCGAGCGAAGAATCCAGAACGAGAATCAACCTGAATCCTGCATCTTGCATCCTGGAGCCTGACCCTCAAACATCAAACCTCGAACCGACCCGCGCCTCTACACGCTCGCGTTCCCGCCCTTCCGTCACGGCACGGGGTGTAGGGCTTGTAAGCCGTGACGTCCGGGCGCTTCGTCATTCTGAACCTCGCTTCTCAGAGGCGACGAATCCACAATGAGGATCAACCTGAACCCTGAATCTTGTATCTCGCATACTGAACCTTGACTCCAAATTCCAAAATCTGACCGCTCCTACAACTTCATCGAAATGCCGACGTTCAGAATGCCGAAGCCATATCCCAGCTCGCTGAACACGGCGAAGGTTTCCGAGAAGTAGTACCGCCCACCAACATGGACACCGAAGAACATATAACTGCCCGACGCAGCGGAAGCGAACGTGCGCCCCGTGACGTCACCTTCGTATTTCGCCGACACGATATTGTAGCCGAGGTCGAGACCGCCGTAGAGATCCAGCTTGTTGTTTTCGATGGGATAATGATATGAGCCGCGGGCCGCGATCGTGATGTATGTGTACTTCCAGCGGTACAGCGAACGCGTGAAGCCGATGAAGTACGGCGACTCGAAGCTGGATGAAGTGTAGCCGATACGCCCGCCAGCCGAAAACATCCTGTCAATACCGAAATCTGCGCCAGCAGACAACACCGGCAGATTCGACGATCCGTAAAATCCACCCAGCCCACCCAGCCCGATGCCGAACTGCGCAATCTTTGCGTTTGGGTCATACGCGCTTTTGGCGAAGCTCGCCGTGCTGAGCAGCGTCAGCATTACAACGGCAAAGAGAGTGTTCTTCATGGCAGTGTCTCCTTTTGTTTGTGTGATGAGTTCTTCACGAATGAAATCTGTTCGAAAGAGTTAGGATATCTTCTTGCTCTTGTCCGTACCGCTAATCCACGCGGCGAATGGCATTACACCTATCGTTGTAGCACGAGCTTTCTGGTTTGCGTGAACACGCCCGCCTGCCCATCCCCACTTGCTGAGACTGACAACCTGTAGACGTACACCCCGCTTGCCAGACTGCTTCCATCGAATGTCACTTCGTACGTTCCCGGCTGAAGATTCTCACTCACCAACGTTTCCACTTCACGACCGAGAATATCGTACACCTTCAACGTCACGAACCATGTGGTGAGCGAAGCCGGACCTCGAACCGAGAAGGGAATGCGCGTGGACGGATTGAACGGATTCGGATAATTTTGCTCGAGTCGAAACGCGTCAGGCAGGTCGGAGGAGGTGATCTGGACGCTGGTGATTTCAGATGCCGGACGGCGCCACGCGCCCAGGAGAAATGTTCCTGCAAGAATGGTCGTTCCGCCTGTACCGGTTGGAACCGTCGCGAGCGATAGGATTGAAGGAAAGAGGATGTTGAAGAAACTCGGAAATCCTGTCCCGACACTTGTCCAGTTCGTTCCGGCGTTGGTCGTGAGGAAGATGCCGGCGGATGTTCCCGCGAGGAGATTCGTTCCGAGCGCAGCCAAGCTGTACACTGTTGATGACGGTATTCCGGTGCTGGCCGCACTCCATGACGCGCCGTTGTTGGTGGAGCGGAAGACACCGCCGGCAGTCCCGGCGAAGAGATCTGCACCGGCCCGTCGTATGACATTGACGTTCGTGTTCGTCAACCCGCTGCCGGAGGCGGCCCAAGAGAGTCCTTCGTTTGTAGAGACGAAGATGCCGTTGCTGGTTCCGGCGAAGAGCGCGCTTCCATCGAGCAGCAACGCATTGACAGATGTGCTGCTCAGGCCGCTGTTGCGCGCCGTCCAGCTTCCGCCGTTGTTGATTGTAATGAACACCCCCCCGGCTGTTCCTGCGATCACTCCCGAAGAGCTTGAGACGAGAGCCTTCACAGTGCCGGTAGGCGGCAAGCCCGTCGAGCTGATGCTCCATGTGGCTCCCCTGTTGGTCGAGAGGTAAACACTTCCAATGGCTCCCGCGTAGAGTGTTGTACCGCTGAAGACCATCGAGTAGATGCTGATGCCTCCCAACCCGGTGTTGGCGGCGACCCACGTGGTGCCGTTGTTCGATGTGCGGAACACGCCGTAGCCGTTCGTTCCGGCGTACACATCGTAGCCGCCGCTCCCGTCGGGATTGACCAGAAGCGCGCGGATATCGGACGCGGTGATACCCGCGTTGGTCTCGTTCCAGCTTGCACCGTTGTTGGTCGAGGCGAACACGCCGAAGTACAATCCGCCTGCGAGAACTGTCGAGCCGTTTGCGGCCAATGCCATGACAAACGGAAGTGCTCCCGGCAATCCGTTGTTGATGGGTGTCCAACTTGTTCCGTTATCGGTCGAGATGAGCATTCCGGACACGCCACCCGCGAAGATGCTGGAGCCGTTCACCAACAACGTGCTGGTGATGAACGTGCTCACGTTCGTCCATGATGCACCGTTGTTCGTGGACCGGAAGATGCCGCCGAGTGTTCCTGCGAACAGCGTGGTCCCTGTGAACGCAAGTGCCGGCACGGTTGTGTTGGTGAGACCGGAGTTGCTCTGCGTCCAGCTTGCACCACCGTTGGTGGAAAGGAACACGCCGCCACCGTTCGTACCGGCAATGAGCGTGGTTCCTGCTGCGACAAGCGACCGAACATCAGCATTGGTGAGTCCCGTGTTGATGGCAGTCCACGACTGGCCATCATTGGTCGAGCGAAAGGCGCCGTTCAGTGTGCCGACGTAGATGGTGTTGCCGCTGACAATGATGGCTTGCCCGCCGGTGTTGGTGAGTCCGGTGTTCATTTGCATCCAGGTAGTGCCGTTGTTTGTGGTGACGTACACACCGGCACTTGTTGCAGCGAACATGCTGGTGCCCTTGGCCGCCAACCCATTGGCTCCCGCGTAGAACCCGATAAAGCTCAGCCCTTCATTGGCGGCAGTCCAGCTTGCCCCGTTGTTCGTTGAGCGGAAGTTGCCGCCTCCGAGTGTGCCCACAAAAATCGTAGTGCCGCCGGGTGCGCTCGGATTCACACTGATGGCGGTGATTTGTCCGCCGTACGGACCGTTGGTTTGAATCCATTGGCCCCGGACCTGCCCCTGCCGGAGCAGCACGATCAGTGCTATGAATAAGAACAGCCACCGTCTCCCGTTCATTACCTTTACTCCTATCGTTTGTTGGGGATTGTTGTGAACCATCGGTTGATTGAGCGCAAGAAAATCAGTTCTTGCAGAACTTGCCGATCATCTCGCCGCCGTCGAGGCACCCCTTGTCGTCAATCGTAAAGATCGTCGCCGACTTACCCTCGGTCATGATCTTGACTTTATTTCCCTCCCGTTCGTAGGGAACCTCTTGCGTCACGCCCATTGCCAATACCTCCACTCTCCAGCCGGGCTTGAAGGTCAGGCTTGTAATCATATTTCCGTAGAGGGAATTACCGTCGGGTTTGTACGTGCCGCTCAAGCCGCTGTCACAGGAAGGGAGGGTGAATATGAGAGCTACAGCCAGCGCTGCAACGAATGTAAATGGTCTTGCCTTCATCGTCGTGCACCTTGAGATTGTGAAATGTGTACGTGGATTAATTTCAACTTGCAGATGTCGTCCGTTTTGTATTGATTGCGATGGCCACCAATGCCCTGATCAGCTCGGCAGTAACCCGCGAAGCGACGATTTCGAGAAAGCCGATGATGGGCATGATGATGACGGAAACAAAGCCACCGCTGGAGAGGAAGCCAATCGGCAGCATCTGCCCGACACCGCCATCACGCAGGAAGATTCCTGTCACCAATCCGGCGCCTGCGCCGACTATAGCGATCCAGCTGCCGCACCACTCGCCGGCGGTTTGCACGAAGTGCGCAAACACGGGCGTTGCTACGAAGTCGGTATCCTGCGGGATTTGCGCTGCCAGCACCTGACGGCGGTTCCACCAAATCTGACAGCCAAGCCAACTGGCAGCCACAATCACAAGCCAGAGAATGAGGAACGCAAAGAAGAACGCCGCTCCCATGCTGAAAAGCTGGTTATCAATCGCAACATAGAGAATGACCAGCGGGATCAGGAGGTTGAAGCCTGCAAAGGCAGCATACAGCCACCCAAACGGCGTGCGGAAAAGCTTTCCCGAATCAATGTATTCGAGAAACGGTTTGTAAAACTCGAGGTACTTGTTGTTCATAACGCCTCCTTGTGAATTGGTGGGGGTGTGTTGACGGGTACCAATATACAGTGGCACAATAGCGTTCGCTACCACGATTGATTGTTCGCGGGCGGTGGCTTATTATTCGTGCCGCCGCGCAGGACGGTCGACCAACGTTTCTGCACGGAACGACGCGGCACACCGCATCCCGATGAAGACGTTGCGCGAGATGCCCTGATGTTCAAGCTGGAGGATCTTTGACATGAAGAGGATTCTGCTGTTCGCGGCACTGTGCAGTCATCTCGGTCTTGCTCAACAAACAGAGTTCGACTCCCTTGCGACTGCATTGAAGAATTCCCTCGACGATACGACACGGCTCGATCTCCTCACCGAACTTGCCTACCGGCATTACCCCTACAGCGATCCCGTGGAAGGAATGAAAATGGCGGACGAAGCGATCGCTCTCGCACAAAAAATCCTCAACCCTCAAAAACTCGGCTACTCCTATCGCAGCAAAGGAATCAACCTTTGGGCGCAGAGTCAGTACGCGCGTGCGCTCGAACTGTACGCCCTCGCATTGAAGCAGTACGATGCCGCAAACGATAAGCTCGGCATTGCGGATACCTACAACAACATGGGCGTGGTGTATTACTCCATTGCAGACTACAAGAAGGCGCTGGACTATTACCTGAAGGCGTTGCCGATCTACGAGCAATCAGGGGATAGGAAGCTGGCAAACATCCACACCAACATCGGGATCATCTACAAAAATCTGGCGGAGCCGGCAAAGGCTCTCGACTATTACAAACGCGCGCTGACGATCTACGAATCGTCGGGCAACAGGCGCGGGATCGCCAACACGCTGGCGAACATCGGCAATGCGTATGACGATCTCGACAGCACTGCGCCGGCACTCGATTTTCACCGACGGGCAATCGCCATCAATCAAGCCATCGGAAACCTGAAAGGTGTCGCCAACAACTTCAACAGCATCGGCATCATTTACAGCGGCGTGGGTGACTACGCAAAGGCTGAGGAGTTCCTGCACAAGTCCCTGCGTCTCTACGAACAGCTCGGCGAGAAGAACAGCATGTCCGTGGCGCTGATGGAGATCGGCAAGCTGTACCGCAAAGCCCCCGATGGGTTTCTGCTGGAGCGCGGCGTGCAGCCCTCGATGCGCTACGCGTCGGCGCTTTCCTACTGCAGGAGGGCGTTGAACCTCGCGACGGAAATCGGCGCGCTGGACAGGCAAGCATTTGCGTGGGAAGAATTGAGTGCCGTGTATGAAGCGAAGAACGATCATGCGAACGCCCTTCGGGCGTTCAAGAAAGCGGTGGCCCTGCGTGACAGCATCATGAACGCCGAGAACAAATCCGAAATCGCCGGCAGAACAATGCAGTTTGAATTTGAAAAGAAAGAAGCGCTGCTGAAAGCCGATCATCAACGAGAACAGGAGATAGCGTTCGAGAAGCTGAAGCAGCAGCGCATGCAAAACAATTCCGTTCTGGGCGGCGCAGCGCTGCTGCTCATCGGCGGGGTGACAACGTTTCTTCTGTACAAGAAGCGGGCTGATGCCGAGCAGCAGCGGAAGGAAGCAGAACTGCGTGCCCGCGTCACCGAAACCGAGATGAAGGCGTTGCGCGCACAGATGAACCCGCATTTCATCTTCAACTCACTCAACTCCATCGGCGACTACATCACGAAGCATGATACCGCCGCTGCCGATTACTATCTCACCAAATTTGCCAAGCTGATGCGTCTCATTCTGGAGAATTCCGAGAAGCGAGAAGTGCCGCTGACGGATGACCTGAAAGCGCTTGAGCTGTACATGCAGCTGGAAGCAATGCGACTGAACAAGAAGTTCGTGTACGATATCAAAGTGGATGACGCACTCGATCGGGAAAACACGCTCGTCCCTCCGCTCATCTTGCAGCCATTTGTGGAGAACAGCATCTGGCACGGCCTCGCCAACAAAGAGGGCGATGGGAGAATCCTGATTCGGATCCAAAAAGAGAACGGCATGATTCGCTGCACCGTGGAAGACAACGGCGTCGGAAGAAGTCACACGCCGCCAGGGCTCTCCGCGGACAGGAAACCATCCTTCGGCATCAAGATTACGAAAGCACGCATCGACATCCTCAATCAAATCAAACAGGCGAACGCAACCGTGGAGCTGACCGACCTGCCCGAAGGTACGCGCGTGGAGGTGAAACTCCCGTTTGCCGCCGCCTGTTAGGAGACGCGATGATCCGAACCATCATTATTGATGACGAGCAGACCTGCATTGATCGGCTGCGCGACCTGCTTGCGCACGTTCACGCCGGCTTGGTTGATGTGATAGGAACATCCCGCACCGTGGATGAAGGTATTGAGGCGATCACGAAGCTGCAGCCGGATGCGGTCTTTCTCGATGTGCAGATCGGCGACAGGACAGGCTTCGACCTTCTGCAGCAGCTTTCCACCATAGCATTTGACGTTGTCTTTACGACGGCGTACGAGAAGTACGCGGTGCAGGCGTTCAAAGTCTGCGCGATTGACTACCTGCTGAAGCCCGTTGACGCCGATGACCTGCTGCAGGCGCTGGACAAACTGAAAGCGAAGCGCTCCCGTGAAGACCTTACCCGAAAATTCGACACGCTCTTTCACAACCTGAAGACCCTGGAGGCACCGTCGAAGCGCATCTGCGTTCCGACGATGGCGGGCTTCGTGTACGTGCAGGTGAGCGACCTCATTCGCTGCGAAGCCGAGGGGAATTACACGACGCTCTGCTTGAAAGACGGCAAACGTCTGATCGTGGCAAAGACGCTCAAAGAATTCGCTGAAATGTTGGACGACTACAACTTCTTCCGCGTGCACAACTCCCACCTTGTCAATCTCGCATACGTGAAGGAATACAACAGAGGGAAGGGCGGCTATGTGAAGCTCATTGACAACTCGGAGGTTGAAGTCTCGGAGCGTCGCAAAGGTGACTTTTTGAAACGACTGGCCGGAGGGTAGGATTCCAAGAGAAAAGCCCCGTCAGGTTTCTCTGACGGGGCTTCTTCGACGTGCCTGAGAGAGGCGCCTCAGCATCTGCTCCAGCCGCAATTCTTGCACATCACGCATCCGCCGACATGTTCGATGTTCGAGCCGCATTCGGGGCACGCCACACTCGTGTGGGGCGTTGCTTCCGTTGACTTCCTCGGGACGCCGGTCATCACCTTCGGCGCGGGTGGTCCGATTTCACGATAGAGACGAATGCCTTCGCGCTCGCGCTGTTCGATGTAGCGCTCCAGCACTTTGCCGATGGCGTCGGGCGTAGAAAGAATCTGGCCGCCGTTGCCATCCCACACCGGCAGGGGTCCGCCAATGCCTTTCAACTGCTTGACGATCTCCCGCGGCTCGATGCCCGAGCGCAACGCGAGCGAAATCAGTCGGCTGATGGCCTCGGTTTGCGCGGCAGCGTTTCCTCCGGCTTTGCCGATCGTCGAAAACACCTCGCAAATGCCGTTGTCGTCCTCGTTGATCGTAACGTAGAGATTGCCCTCGCCAGTGCGTATGCGTTCCGTGAAGCCGAAGGTGATCCGAGGTCGGTCGCGTGGCCCGCTCTGCTTGACGGGAGAGGAAAGCTTACCGGCTTCCTGCTTCTTTGCATATTCCTCGGTCTGCAGAATCCCCTCCCGACTTCCTTCACGATACACCGTGATGCCCTTCAGTCCCGCTTTGTATGCCGTCATGTAGATATCGGCAACGGTTTCGACGCTGACGTTTTCGGGCAAGTTGACGGTTGACGAGATCGAGCTGTCAACATACTTCTGAATCACACCCTGCATCTTCACGCGGAAGTACGGGTCAATGTCGTGCGCCGTCCGGACGTAGTCCGGCAGGTGTTCATCATCGCCAAATAACTTCTTGACAAGAGGATGGTACACCTTATACTCGGTGTACGTATCGCCGTCCTGGTTCTTCACCTTGCGGATGTAGCTCGTGCAGAAAATCGGCTCGATGCCTGAGCTTGTCTGCGCAACGATCGAGCCGGTACCAACCGGCGGCACGGTGATAATCGTGCTGTTGCGGATGCCGTGCTTCTTGATCATATCCTGAATCTCTTGGGGCAGGCTTTGCACGAACTTGCTTCGGGAGTATCCCTCCCATTGAAAGAGTGGGAAGGGGCCTTTCTCCTTTGCCAGTTCAACGGAGGTCTTGTAGGCTTCGTCTCGAATCACGCGCATCATCTTCTCGGTCGCATCGAGCGCCGCCTGAGAATCGTATTTGATTTTCATCATCACCAACGCGTCCGCCAGACCGGTGATTCCCAGCCCGATGCGCCGATCAGATGCGACGGCTTTCTTGATCTTCTCCAGCGCATGGTTCTCCATATTGTAATCAATAACGTTGTCCATGAACCGCGTGGCGATACGCGTAACACGGGCAAGTTCTTCGTAGTCGAACACGCCGTTCTCATCAACGAACTTGCTGAGATTGATGTTGCCGAGGTTGCACGCCGTGTACGAGGCCAGAGGTTGTTCGCCGCAGGGATTCGTGCTCGTCAACGGGTTGGCATACTCGACGTTGTGGTAGTCCTTCATCGTATCCCAGAAGATGATGCCCGGTTCGGCGGAGGCGTGTGCGTTCTTGATAATCTTGAACCACAATTCTTTTGCCTTCACCTTGCGGTACACCTTCCCGCCCCAGCGCAGGGCAAAGTCCTGATCGTTGATGACCGCGTTCATGAACTCATGCGTGATGAGGACGCTGATGTTGGCGTGTTTAACCTTCTGGCGCAGCGGATCGTTCTTGATGGTGATGAATTTTTCAATATCCGGATGGTCGACGCGCAGCGTCAGCATCAGCGCGCCGCGGCGACCTGCCTGCGAAACGGTGTTCGTGCTTTCGCTGAAGAGGTTCATGAACGCCGTCGCGCCGGGCGAATGATCGATGGTCGCGTTCACCGGCGCGCCTTCCGGGCGCAGAATCGAAAGGTCGGTGCCCACGCCTCCCCCGGTGCGATACACCATCGCTGATTCCGTGATGCAATTGTAGATACCCTCTAAGCTGTCTTCTTCGATGGGAATGACGTAGCAATTCGAGAGTGTCGGCCTGCGTCGAGCTTCCTCTCGTCCGGCTCCGTGCATCACGCGTCCGCCGGGCACGAACTTGAAATCAAACAAGAGCTTCAGGAACTGGTCGTACCAAAACTCGCGGTCGGTTTCGGTTGCTTCGACCGAGGAAAGTGCCCTGGCAATGCGGCTCCACATGTGCATAGGCCCCTGCTCGTTGGGGGCAAGATACTTCGAACGTAGCACGTCGGCCGCCAGATCATTGTCGCCGTAATAGTCGCGTGTGTTCAGCGCCAAATCCATCACCTGTGGATTCAGGCCGGGAACACCCTTGCCTTCTTCGGGATGTCCAAAGGAAGTAGAAGCGGGGGAAATCTCCTTGTGAGCCATTCGCCTGTCCCTTCTTGTTTGAGTTGATTTAGATGCTTATGGATTCTGTGAGCAACGAAAAGTCCTTTGAGCTATCTATGAGCGGACTCTTCGAGAGATGGTAACGAACGAGCCATTGGCAGGCTCGGGCTATGGGCATTACAAACTTCCGGCTTTCATTAGGGGAGGAATTGCCGTTTTTTCGCCTGTAACGCAAATGTCTGCTCGGATCTGACTTTGAGCAGACATCATTACACAAGATTATCGGCCGAAAATATAATACGATAACAAAGCGAAGTCAAGTTAAAATTTTGATGAAAAAATCTTCTTCAATGATGACAACGAGTTAGAGTAACTGAAAAATCCTGCGACGGATTCACGACGGACGCCCCCTCTTCGTGCGAAGGCGCCGGTTGCAGACGCGCCGTTGATTTTTGTAGCAATCCATTCTATATTCATTCGGCAAATGCATTCCACCCCCACCATCCCGTGAGTTCGTCACGGAAATGCGCCAGTAGATCATCCAACAACAATCACGAAAGACATCATGCCTGTCCTGATCCATTTCTCGACAATCCCTGAGATGTTTGTCGGCATTACGAACCGCTTTTCCGGCTCCCAACGTCCGTTTCTTATGGCGAAGAGAGAAGGCACGTATCAACCCATCAGCTACGACGAAGTTCGGCGAAAGGCTGACCTGACGGCTCTCGGTTTGGCGTCGCTGGGAATCTCGCGAGGCGACCGCGTGAGTATTATTGCAGAAAACAGGCCCGAATGGGTGTATGCCGACCAGGGAATTGCCGCGCTCGGCGCAATCAGCGTCCCCGTTTATCCCACAATGACCCCCAAGCAGAACGAGTACATCTTCAACGATGCGGGGGTCAAAGCTGTCGTGGTCTCGAATCAATTTCAGCTCAGCAAGGTTCTCAAGACCTTGGACTCGGTGCCATCGCTCCAACACATTATTATGATGAACGAGAATGTAGATGCTTCGGAGGAGCGGGTCATGTCCTTCAGCAAACTACTCGAGCTGGGCGAGGAGTTCGAGCGCAAGAACCCCGGCGTTCTGGATGAGTCGAGAAGGAACGTCCGGCCCGAAGATCTTCTCACCCTCATCTACACCTCGGGCACCACGGGCAATCCTAAGGGCGTGATGCTGACGCATGCCAACCTCTGCACGAACATTATAGACGCTGCAACCTGCATCAACATCGAAGAGAACGATATTCTCCTTTCGTTCCTGCCTCTGAGTCATTCGTTCGAACGAATGGCCGGCAACTACACGGCCATGGCATGCGGGGCGACCATTGCGTACGCCGAAAGCATTGAAACGGTCCAGGTAAATCTGATGGAGGTGCGCCCCCACGTCGTGACGACCGTTCCGCGGCTCTTCGAGCGGATGCACAGTCGTGTGATGAAACAAATAGATGCCGCCCCGCCACAACGACGAAAAATTTTCTTCTGGGCATTGGATGTTGGGAAACGCTACGCCGCTGCGCGTAAGGCAAAGCGATTCGACCCCATTCTCAAGCTCAAGCATCTCGTGGCCGACAGGTTAGTGTTCAGGAAGTTGAGGGCGAAGCTCGGCGGAAGAATCAAATTCATGGTGTCCGGCGGCGCGGCCCTGCCCAAAGAGTTCGGCGAGTTCTTCGAAGCTGTCGGCATACTCATCCTGGAAGGCTACGGCCTGACGGAGACGTCGCCCGTTATTTCCGTGAACAGAATCAACAACTATCGGTTCGGCACCGTTGGGCAGCCTATTCCGAACGTGGAGGTGAAGATTGGCCCCGATGGCGAGATTCTTGCCCGCGGTCCCAACATCATGAAGGGCTACTGGAACCTGCCGGAGATGACGGCCGAGGTGATCGACCCCGACGGGTGGTTCCACACCGGCGATATCGGCGAGATCGACAGCGACGGGTTCATCCGCATCACCGATCGCAAGAAACATCTCTTTGTCAGTTCGGGCGGAAAGAACATCGCCCCGCAGCCGATTGAAAACCTCTTTCTCTCCAGCAAGTACATCGAGCAGTTCGTCCTTATCGGCGACCGGCGCATGTACTGCACGGCGCTTGTTGTGCCCGACTTTGATGCGCTGAAAGCATACGCTGCCGAGAACGGCATCGGGCCGCTGCACAACCACGAACTGGTGCGCCATCCGCACATCCATGCTCTTATCCAGAAAGACATAGACGAGCTGCAAAAGAACTTAGCCAACTTTGAGCGTGTCCGAAAGTTCATCCTGCTCGCAAAACCCTTCACGATCGAAGAAGGAGAACTCACTCCCACCCAGAAGATTCGCCGCAAGGTGGTAGAAGAAAAATATGCTCACCTGATTGATAGGATGTATCAGGGAGTGAACTGACCCCACTACGGCGATCGGAGCCGCGTCATGCCGAGCAGGACTCAGGGTTCGTTCGGCCGTCACGGCTTCTGCGCGACCATGTTCAATCGCGGATGCACAGTTCGAGGTTCGGGGTTTGAGGTTCGGGGTTCAGGATGCAGGATGCAAGATTCAGGATTCACGGATCGGAACAAAATCAGGTCGCCCCGATGGGGCTTGCCCGATGTCTTTGCGGTTTAGTTCTACAAACAGTTCCGCTCCTACGGAGCGGGCGTTGCCTGCGTGAGTCTGTGAGGGCGAGCTGTTGCCAAGCATGCGCGACCAACCTGAGTCCCGTAGGGACGACCTGTTTATAGTATTGACGATGCCCAAACGAACGCAAGCCCCGTAGGGGCGACCTGTTTTGGCTTGCCGCCTTGACACTCCGTTCGACGTTTCTTTCCTGATCACCAAATTTTTCAGTCCGTCGCGATGCGACGGGTGTGATGATGCGTATGATTCGTATCCCGACCTTGAAAGGTCGGGCTATAGTCGTGAGGTCACTACGTGACCCCACGATTGCGCAACGCGGAGAGTGCACTGGCCAACACTGTCATGCTGAGCGCTGCCTTCCAAGCGCGAAGCATCCAGACCCGGCGAACATGATTGTTGCTGGAAGCGTGCAGACACCGCGCATCGTCAACGCAAGCATTCAGCATTCCTCACTTCAGAGGCTGACCAAAAAGTAGTACCACGTCATTCTGAGCCTCGTTTCTCAGGGGCGAAGAATCCAGAACCGAGCCATTTACTGGATTCTTCACTCCGCTTCGCTCCGTTCAGAATGACAATGGTTTCTTTTTGTACAGCCTCCTACACATTTGCGCAGAACACCCTTCGACTCCGTCCCGCCTGAAAAGCGGCGGGATTGCGCTCAGGGTGACACGCAACAACATCAGGACAACAGCTACCGCTTTTCTGTTTTCCTTCACACGGGTCAAGCTCGCTCGGGTCTCGTCAAGCGAGTGCACTGAATCATCGCGCGAACACGAGCCTCCTGGTTTCGTCGAATGTTTCCGCACGCATCCTGTAGAAATACACTCCGCTTGGCAGTCCTGTCGCCTCCCACACCACCTCATGCCTTCCGGCCTGCTTCACCTCATTGACCAACACGGCCACCTCCTGGCCGAGCAGATTGTACACTTTCAGAGTCACGAACCCTGAACGCGGAACCTCGAACCGAATCGTGGTGCTTGGGTTGAAGGGGTTGGGGTAGTTTTGCATTAAACGGTATGAAGTAGGAATAGATCTGTTTTCTTCGTCTACAGATGTAAAGGGTTCCGTGTAGCGCGCCACATAGTTAGCCGACTGTCCGCCTGCTCCTGTGAAAGAGCCCCCCACAAACACATTATTCCCTAACGCAGCAAGGGCAAAGACAGTAGCATTCACCCCGTTGCTGGTGCCTGCGCCCAAAGTGTGCCACGTGTTCGTCGTAAGATTGAAACGCGCCACGCGGTTTGTAGTCTGCCCCCCTGCTTGGTCAAACCCTCCGCCAACAAAAACATTATTACCTACCAGCGCTAGAGCATTGACAACAGCACTCACTCCATCGCTACTACCTGTCCCCAGACTATGCCATGTGCCCGTTGTAAGATTATAGCGCGCCACGCGGTTCGCAGGCAGTCCGCCTGCTTGCTGAAATCCACCCCCAACAAAAACATTATCCCCCGACACCGCAAGGACATTAACAGCAGGACCTACTCCGTTGCTACTGCCTGTACCGAGCGAACTCCATGTGTCGGTCGTAAGATTATAGCGCGCCACATAGTTCGCAGTCTGTCCGCCGGCTTGCGTGAACAAGCCCCCGACAAACAAATCATCACCTGATACTGCAAGGGTGGTCACAGTGGAATTTACTCCATTGTTCGTGCCTGTGCCGAGCGAACTCCATGTGTCGGTCGTAAGATTATAGCGCGCCACGCGGTTCGCAGGCAGTCCGCCGGCTTGCGTGAACGAACCACCAACAAAGACATTGTCCCCTGACACAGCAAGGGCATAGACACCAGAATTCACCCCGTTGCTTGTGCCTGTGCCCAAAGTGTGCCATGTGTTCGTCGTGAGATTAAAACGCGCCACGCGACTGGCCGGCTGGCCGCCTGCTAGAGTGAAAAAACCCCCTACGAACACATTATCCCCTGACACCGCAATGGCATTGACTTGATTATCCAACCCATTGTTTTCGCCCGTGCCGAGGCTATGCCATGTGTTCGTCGTGAGATTATAACGCACCACTCGGTTCGCCGGCAATCCACCCGATTGCGTGGTGAACCGCCCCCCCATAACCAGATTATCCCCTGACAGCACAAGGGCATGGACAAAATTGTTGACCCCATTGCTACTGCCCGTCCCAAGCGTACTCCATGTACCTTGCGCATTGAGCTGCAGACTCAAGACACCTACAAGAAGGATGAGAAAAGGAATCCGTCTCTTCATTTTTTCCCCTTTTTTTGTGTTTAGAAACTGAACTAGTTCTCGCTGATGAGATCGCACTTGACTAAGTGCGCATCGGGGATACGGAATTCAATACCACATCTGCGGTATTTTCTTGATCGGGGGGAAGCCTACACGAGCTTCCGCTCGCGTGCAACGCTGGTATGTCTCAAAGAGATCCCTTAAAGGGGGAAGAAAAGGTAGGAACGAAAAGGGCGGAGAAAGCGATGGAACTGTTCCGCAGGGAGCGTAATGGGTATCGGAACAAAGGCATGGTGCGATGTCAGATTACTAACACGTCTCGTCTGGAATCCCATCTTCGTGGCCGAAGCAACCGTCGACTGCCATATTGATTGCAAAAACAGTATTTTTGATGGTATGCTCCTTATTGTTGCGTGCGGAACATCAGGCATGTTGTCGCATATTTTATCTTTTTTCAGGTTGGCGGTCAGCGCTCCTTCCACGACGACAATGTTCCCTTCCTCAACAAGCCGCGTAACGGTGATGCTTGGGCTCCCATCTGCGTTGGGATTCTCAATCTTCTTGTCGAACCCCTCCTTACCTTAATAATGGAAGTAACCGAGCATATCCCACACCACTTCGTCCGTCAAGCACGAGAGAATCTTTTCGTGGTCGGTTGTTCGGAAGCCATCAATGTACGTTTCGACCACTTGTTTATTGTTCACAAATCTTCTCCTTTACTTACCTTAACATGTTGTTGGCATATATGCTCTTTCATCAATTGGCTTCTTCGTTATTGCTCGAAGAATCCCTTGGTGAAAGCTATTTGGCCATCGCGTCCGCATCCAGGAACGCGCGATAGATTCGCTCTGCCGGCGCCGAAAGCATGCTGTGAAGGCGGATGGTGTTTGTGGTGTTGACATCATGCTCCTTTCGAAATGATGAGATAAACTTGCTATTTCTCCGCCAGCTCTTTGAGCTTTTGCAGCGCCTTCGGCCACATGTCCTGGAACATCTCCTTGTATTCCTCATTGATGTCCATATCCACCAGCACCTCGGTTTTGCCGTCTTTTTCTTTGAACGTGTAATTCTCGTGCGCGCCGGCCCATGCTTTCACCGCCTCGCTGGTCGTGTCTTCCACGCCGTCTTGCACCATGCCGAGATGCTCGATTGAGATGTACTCGTGCAAGCGGTTTTCGGCGATGCGGCTCACCATGCCGCCCGTCTTGCCCGTGTTGGGGTCGGGTCCGAGAAAAAGGATTTTGCTCCCTTTGCTCCAGTCCCCGACGTAATGCGAGCCGGCGTTAAAAGCCTCCGTCCAGACGCGATAGGTCGCATCGTCCAGCATCGTGTTCCACACCTTTGCCTTCGGCGCGTTGATCACGATTGAAAAATGAAGTGTCTCCATCTTGGACCTCCTTGGCAAATCTTTGTGCGTTATTTCGGTTGTGCACACCATGCCCCAGCATGGCGCGCAGGAAATTAAGCTGGTTCATCGGAAAGTCTGGGGCATCGTAATTTCTCCAAACTTCACTCTGGGAAGTAACTCATATCCTCTCTATAGATCAATGTTTCCGAGGAAATGCTTTCAAAAATTTTTGACTTCTGCCCGGATTCAATTTTTGAAATCTCGGAAAACAAGAGATCAACCTTGCTGAAATCCGCCCAGGTTTGCGATCCGATCAAAACCATGAATTCATTCAGGTACCCGCCATCAACGACCTTGAACACCAGGAACGAGTACAGCTTTATTTCTCTTGCGAACTCCTTGAGCCGGTCAAAAAGTGCGAGCGCCCGGTTGAAATCGTTTGCGCGCATGGCAAGCATTCTCAGATATTTCGCTTTCAGCCCGTTCGCCGCGTGAATGCTTTGCGATTCCAGAAAAGAGGCCTTCCGGATGTCGCGCACGTCGCCAAACGGAAAAACGTGCAGGCGATTGTCACGCCCATCTTCCGCGGGCTTGACGGCATGATCATAGTCAGACCACGCATGCTCAAATGTTGCATCCATGAACCATCCGTATCTCGGGCCGGAAATAAAATACCAGCCATACCAACTCCAGGGATCTTTGTTCGCTTTGTGCCATTCCAGATGCTGCTTATATCCGTCTTCAAAATTTTGCAACTGGTTTTCCTTCTGTTGCCAAACAACAAATTGCGCAATGCTGGCTTTGTCCGTTTGCGCGAAAACGCTCTGCGACACAAGAATGACGGCAATTGCCGTTTTAGCCAAAAACAACTGCTGGCGATACATATTTTTGCTCCTTTCGGGTATGCTCGGATGTCCGGTTTTCATTGATTCAGCTCGCGCAGTCAAACTGCTTGCAACTCTGGCTGAAAACAGGGAACCGCGAGAGTTAGTTTTCCTTGACTGCCGTTATATGGCTATGAACGCACAGCCACGTGCCGTTGCGTTTTACAAACACGTCGGTGGTCCATTCGTCGGCGCTGAACGGCCGGCCCTTGTAATGGCCATTGTTCCGGACGCGGCCCACCACAATCGCCGCCTCGCCATATTGGCGAATCGAAATGATTTCTCCCTTGAAAGTTTCATGTGTCAAACCTCCAGAGGCGACCACGGCGAGAAAGTCCGGCTTTTTTGTAACGCCGCGTTCCGAGACAATGACCCAATCATCCACCATGAAGCGGCCGATCACTTCGGCGTCGTTGGTGATCATAGCCTGCTCCCATGCCGCAGAAACGGCTGCGAGGGTTGCAATTTCGCTTTCGGACATGTGTTGCTCCTTTTTAAAAGCGTGGCCAAATAACTGGTGCGCGCCTGCAGACTGGAAGCCCAATGTCACTAACTTTGTAAGAGAACAATGAAAGAAAAATGTTTGGCAGAAAAACTTTCACGGCTTTCTGTTGTCTTGATGAGTATTCGGCGCCGCGGCTTTGATGGCCGTGCGCAGATCGTTGAGAAACGCCCGCAGTTCTTCCGGCATCGAACCAAGATATGCGCCGACTTCTTTGGCGGGCGCGCGCTTTGAAATTGAAGCAGTTTTTTTCATTACTTCTTTTCCTCCGCAAGCCGGAAACAATCTTCACCACAAAGGCACAAAGAACACGAAGAAAAAACCTTTGTGAACTTTGTGCCTTTGTGGTGAGAAAGTTTTTTGCTTTTATAATGCACAGTTCACTTGTAAGAGACGTAAGCCGGACGAGCGGGAACCAAAAAGAAAAAGCCTCACGCAAAGACGCGAAGACGCAAAGAATCCACAAAGCTTTTCTTTGCGGTACCTTTGCGGCTCTGCGTCTTTGCGTGAAAGTTTTTTTGCTTTTAAAGCAGAGATTTCACTTTTAATCTTTTAAGATGCTAAGGTTTCCAATTTCCATCCGCAGAACCGTCCGGGCTGGCTAAAACCACGGTGTAGCCCTCGGGATCGCGCAGCCATAATTCCCAGTGGTTCGGGCCGCCGTTGCCGTCGGGAGGATTCCGATGGCGGGGCATGACAATCTCAGCGTTCATTTCCTCGGCGCGGGCAGCGGCTGCATCGAAGTCATCGATCTCAAACCACAGGAGCACGCCATTTCCATAAGGCTTAAGATTGGGATTCCCGATGGGGCCATGATGGTGCTCCACGTCCCAGCGGTGCAGTTGCAAGACCAGCCTGCTCTGCGCAACCAGCCGTTCATACTCCGAGCCGCCGTGTGCGCTTTGACAACCCAGCAGGCGCTGATACCAGCGACTGCTCGCTTCGACATCACGCACGCAAATGAGTGGTTGTGGATGCATACGAACCTCTATGAAATCACGGACAGCCGCCGGCGAATCAAACAGCATAATCGTGACGAATTCAACTTCGCCGCCGGCTTCCGCCTTTACGACCGGATTCTCTGCCGCTTTCTGTGCGTTGGCAGGGAGGTCTTCGATCTCGAGCACATTTATTTTAAGAAATGCTAAAATTCAAAGTCCAAATTCAGACCCTCAGCGCGCCGCGAAAGCCTCTGGCGGCGTAGTAAGACTCTGCGCCGTTGTGATACACGAAGACGTGATCGTAGCGGCGATCACAAAGAGCGCGCCGCCGAGTTTTCGAATCACCGCCGGCGTTTTTATCCAGCTCGAGGTTTTTGTATCGAAGTCGCCAAGCTGCTGCAGTTCGCGATATTGTTCTTCGGATAAAAGCTCGATGCCCATGTCAGCCGCCATATTCATCGCGCTGTCTTTTGGTTTATGTTCCTTCCGTGCCTTCAACGCTTCATGGTCGTAACAAAGACTTCTGCGGCCGGCAGGGCTTTCCGCGGCGCAATCATAAAAAATGTATTCGCCCGTTTTTTTATCGTGACCCACAACATCCGGTTCGCCGCCGGTTCTTTCCATTTCATGGAGCGGCCACAGTTTCTCCGCATTCGCTTCCAGCCTGGCTTTTACTTTTGCCCATTCCAGGCCTTGATGGCGGTTCATGTTTTTCTCAAAACGGCCTTGCAACGCGCTGAGGAGTTCTTCGCGTTGTTTTGCGTTCAGGGCTTTTGGTTTTGGCATTTCTGGTTTTGCCTTTCTGTTTTCTAAACGCTTTTAGTATCTCGACAGTCAATTCAGTGCAAAAAGAGCAAAGATTTTTCCAACGGATAGAAGAACCCAACTGATCACGCTCCTTGCATCCGTTGGGTTTTTCTATCCGCTGGAAACTTTCTTTTGGGCTGCGACTTGTTCGTATTGTGTCATTGCTCTCAAACAAAGATTGCTGTGACTTTCTGCTCCTCAGTCGTAACGCATGACTGCAATTGTCTACGAAATCATTTCAGCCGCACCAGTTTGCCTTTGCGACGCACGATGTTCTTATAGTCCCACTGAATGTCGCACGCTTTTTTGAGCCAGCGCTTGAGCGCCGTGAGCTTGATTTGGCTCGCGTCTGTATATCGCGCTTCCGCGGCTTTGAAGCTGCCTTCGTTCTGCAATTCTTTCTCTTCAAAAGACTGGCCGCTCCAAAACAGCAGACGGACGCACGTTTTCAATTTGCTATAACCGACAACGGGATTGCCATCCAGAAACCAAACGGGATGCGCGTGCCATATTTTATTTTCCGCCTCCGGCAGAATTTGGTCGATGGTTTCGGCAAGCAGATCGCAAATCTCGCGATCCGCCGGAGCCAGTGACTTGTTGTATTGAACTGTGTCGGGGTGCATGGAAGCTCCTGGTTAGGCCGCGCATTATCACTTTGGCGGCTTGGCGTCGAGAAAGTCATTTATCATTGGGACGATGATCGCCATGCGGTCCATCAGCGTGACGTGAGTTGCGTCGGGAAGGATGGCCAATCTGGATTCCGGGTGCGGCCGAATGTCGCCGTGAAGGTCGCCGCCTTTCAGGCGGTACATTTCCGCGATGTGGTCGAGCCTTACTCCGTCGGCGTCGCCGTGGATGAAGAACATCGGCGCCGTGCTGGCCTTCAGTTGGTCGGCGCTGATGTCTTGCCCTTTCGAAGACGAGGCCATGAGTCGCTCGACGAGCTTCGGAAAGTCCTCCGGAGTCGGGCTGAGCTTCTTGTAGTCGTCTTCAAGGGGCGAGCCTTTGAAGACGTCCGCTGTGAGGTTCGCGAGCGCGTCGAGCCCTTCCTTGACCGCGCCGTCACGGCGGAACATGGACGAAATGACGACCACCTTTCGCACTTTGTCCGGATGACGGATCGCGCAGTGCATCGCGACGCCGCCGCCCATGCTGTAACCGATGAGGTCCGCGCGTGGGATTTTGAGGTGATCGAGCAGCGCTGCCACATCGTCGGCGAGGTTTTCGTCAGTGATGTCGCGTGGGATGTCCGCCGTGCGCCCGTGACCCTGCATTTCGACGGCAATCACTTTCCGCGTTTTGGAGAGCTCGCCGATCCAGCCGGTCCAGTTGTTGGTGATGGTCATGAACGCGCCGTGGAGCAGCACCACCGGATCGCCGCTGCCGTGGACTTCGTAGTACATTTTGAGCCCGTTGACCGGCGCGTAGCCCGTAGTTGGTTTTTGCTGCGCTGATACGACAGCCGCCAGGAGCATCGTCAGGATAAAGGCTGTTGTCTTCATGTTTGATCTCCATTAATCATTTTAGCGCGGGCGTTGAAGATGCCGCGCTGCATTACAATCCGAACCAGCAATCACTGGCCCTCCGGTGGTTGCCAAAGCTCGAGCTTGTTGCCCTCCGGATCAATGACCCAGCCGAACTTGCCGAACTCCGACTCCTCGACCTTATCAACGACGTCACAACCTTCGCTGCGCAGAGCCGCAAGCACAGCGTGCAGATCGTCGACGCGATAGTTGATCATGAAAGAGGCTGAACTCGGCTCAAAGTACTTCGTGTCGGCTTTGAACGGACTCCACACGGTTGTTCCGACGCCGGTCGGGTTGTCGGGAGAGGCCCAGCGAAACGCGGCGCCGCCCCAGTCTTCGATATTGATGCCCAAATGGTCTCGGTACCATTCGGCCAATGCCTTGGGGTCTTTCGATTTGAAGAAGATGCCGCCAATGCCGGTCACGCGTTTCATGTTGAATTCCTTTCTGATGGTTATTTAGTGAATGCAGTTGTTAGCGTGGTGCGAGTCAAATCCTGTTTCCTGCGGTGAAATGGGTCATTGCCGCAGAATTCTCTCCATCTTTTTTCCTTTGGTAAGCTCATCTGATAGCATCTGCCGATTTCAAGGTCTTCACATCTCCACAACCGCCCGCGGGCGAAGCGCTCATCACTCATTTCTTCCTCCTCTTTAGTTGCACTTCATCTTCCTTCACTCTGAACTTCACCATGGCCTGTATCAGGCGCGCGGGCAACGGTTTGTCCAGCGGAAACTGAATTGCGCCTTTGGAGGTCTGATATGCTGCAAGCTTGCCCTTGAACGCATGAATCGCCGAAGGCGTGGGGTAGAAGCCCATGTGATTCTTGTGCGCTCCAAGAAACACGAGTACACCATGCAATCGGTATGCAGACATGCTGTAGCTGATAATCTCTTGCGCTTCGCGCGCTGCACGACGAACAAGCCAACGCATCTGCTGCAACCTTAGCTGAATCGGTTTTGGGAAGTCTGCAATGTAGCGGTCAATGTCTTGTAGCTTTTTCATAGCTATGCACCTTTCCTAAAGACTCTCATACCGTCCATCCTCTCTCAATCCATCTTCGATTGGTCGGATTTCAATACTGCCGAACTGTGCGGAGGGCCACTTCGAGGCAATCTGAATCGCCTCGTTCAAATCTCTTGCCTCGATGAGGAAAAATCCGCCGAGCGTCTCCTTCGTTTCGGCAAACGGACCGTCGGTGACGGAAATTCTGCGGGCTCTCACTCTCACCGTGGACGCGGTCTTCACACTCTTCAATGGCTCGGCGGCAAGAAGATGCCCGCTGCGTCGGAGGTAGGCGACGTAATCAAGCGTTTCACGGCGTAGTGTTTCCCACTCATTCTTCGACAAGGTGTTGAGAGTATTCTCATCTTCGTACGCAAGGCAAATGTATTTCATACCGTTGTCCTGAAGGGGTTCATCGTTATCGGTGAGTTATATCGTATTGTCGGTTTGGATCTTGCCGCATGCAGTTTGCCGCCGAGCCATGCAATTGGGAGCGAGATTGCCACAAGCGTCCATGCATACCAGTCAGGACCCAAGTGCATCGTGGCATTCATGATCGCGCCGATGGTGCTCAGGAGGAAGCCCATACCACCCAACACAAGTGCATGCTTCATGGGATTCTGTGATGCGAGTCGTGCGGTGAGGTAGCACCCGATGAGACTGAAGAGAGCGCGGTACGCAATGACGGCGAGGATCAAGCCCGTGCCGACGAATAGATTTCCCTTCGGGAGAACGTCGGTCGCTTCAAGAATAGCGTCTGTTCCGGTGTGTGTGGCGAAAATGAAGACCAATCCCGCCAGCACGGCGCCGATGCTTTTAAGGATGTTCTTCTGCGTCTCAGGGTTCTCCTTACATGATGGGTGAAAATGACCTGCCTTCTCGTAGTCGTTCGGGGCGACGGGAAATCGACAGCGCGGTTTGGGCTACGTCTCGATTTTTCCGTGAGAGCAGAAGATGATCTGATTCATCGTCTTCACATCTCCACCACCACCGTGAACCCGCCGTATGCCAAGCGTTTCATGTCGAACGGCATGGACATGTTGTTCTCGCCGTACTTCTTTTCAAAATATTTCATCACTCTTGCGTTCACCGCGTCCCGATGCTTGCGCGATTTGTACACGATGAACGAGAACCAGACCTTCTCATTCGACTTAGTCTTCGCCATCTTGGGGAATGTGAAGGTGATGAACTTCGGTTTCGGGTCGTCGATCATGCACTCCTTGTAATCGAGTGCTCCAAATTTCTTCCACACTGTGCTCGCTTCTCGTGCCATCTTTTTGTAGGCGGAGAATTTCGACTTCGGCACGGAGAAGACGAAGCCATCAACGTATTTTGGCATGGGGTTCCTTTCTCTTCATATTAACTGTGATGTTCAACTCCTGACGGAGTTGGATTTGTGTTTTGTGCTGTTTCTGTTTCTACAAGTATGTGACTCCTAACGGAGTCAGGATAAGCATTCACGTCTGTCAACTCCGAAGGAGTTCTACACGATTTTTTCTCACGAATGTTTTTCTTCTCGAAGATGAGTGATCACCTTCGCTGTTTTAATCGCACCAATGTTCCCTTCCGCTTCACGATGTTCTTGTAATCCCACTGGATGGCTTTCGCCTTCTTGAGCCAGCGTTTCAAATCTTTGGCATTGATTTCATCAGCTTTGTTGAAGAATATCGAAGCGTCTTTGAATTTTCCGGTTCCTGGTAGCAATTCTTCTTCGTCAAAACTTGCACCGCTCCAAAACATCAGTCGGATACCTCGCTTTTCTTTGCTGTAACCAACAATGGGATTCCCATCCAGAAACCAGACAGGATGCGCGTGCCAGATTTTGCTCTCCGCTTCCGGCAGTGCGCGATCAATTTCCTCGGCGAGCGTATCGCAGATCTCTCTATCTGCAGCAGAGAGGGCTTTGTTGTATGAGCGGATGTCTTTATGCATGGCTGTATCCTATTTCCTCATTTGAAAACGTTAGCGTAAAGATAAGCAATTGCATTCCGGTTTGCTATTCCTTGTATGAATGATTATCATTCACGCCGTGAATAATCGTGCATACACCCCCCCGCTTCCTCGAGGCAGCGCTGAGTCGTGCCCTGAAGACGTTTCCTGTTGTTGTCGTCACCGGGGCACGGCAGACAGGAAAGAGCACGCTCGTTCAACACGTGGCGAAGGATCGTTTGTACATATCGCTGGATGATGTGGACACGCTTGAACGCGCGCACACCTATCCCGATGGGATTGTTGAACAAGCTGCCCGGATGACTCTGGATGAGGTTCAACGTTCTCCCAATTAGTTGCTCGCTGTCAAACGCTCCGTTGACAAGAAACGCGTAGCCGGAAAATTCATCCTGACCGGTTCAGCAAATCTCCTGTTGATGAAACGGGTCGGCGAGACCCTTGCCGGACGCGCCGCGTACCTTTCCTTGATGCCGATGACACGACGCGAAGCGCTGGGCTTGCAGGCGCCGGGAATTTGGGAAGATCTCTTTTCCCTCTCTCCGGATCAGTGGATGGAATTCATCCATGATCAAGAAGCACCGAAGGAAGATTGGAAACGCATTGCGTTGCGAGGCGGATATCCCGTTCCCGCTCTCCAAATTGAAAAAGAGACCGACCGCGCAGCATGGTTCGCCGGATACACCAGAACATACTTAGAGCGAGACCTGCAGGATTTTGCAACGGTAGCATCGCTTGTCGACTTCCGTCGGCTCATGAGAGCGGCGTGCTTGCGGCTGGGGAATGTCGTCAATCAGACTGACCTGGCTCGTGATGTGGGCATTTCTCAACCCACAGTCTTGAGACATCTCAATACTCTTGAAGCCTCATACCAGTTGGTAAGAATTCCTGCGTACGCCGTCAATCGGACCAAACGGCTCATCAAATCGCCTAAAGCCTATTGGACTGACACCGGTCTGGCGATGCATCTCGCCGGGGAGAAACAGCCGCGCGGCTGTCATCTGGAGAATCTCGTGCTGTCTGATCTCATTGCCTGGAGCGGTACGGGAAACGGTGCCGAAGTCATGTACTGGCGAACAACGACCGGAGAGGAAGTTGATTTTGTTATTGAATGGAATCATGCTCTGTTGCCGGTCGAAGTGAAAGCGACGGCACGGCCGAGACCTTCCGATGCTCAACATCTGTTGGTGTTCCGCAATGAATATCGCAAGTCCGCGCTCCCTGGCCTGCTGCTTCATACCGGAGATGCCGTCATGTGGCTCGCCGAAGGGGTGCTTGCTGCTCCGTGGTGGAAAATCGTATAACCGCCGATTGCATTCCTTCCAATAACAGTCGATTACTTTGTCACGCCTGTCCACCGCAGAGAGGGCTTTGTGGTATGCGCGGATGTCGTTGTTCATGATCTTATTTTCCTTTGAATGCTTTTTGCAGCGCGGCGATGTCGAGTTTCTTCATCTGCAGGAAAGCCTGCGTCAGCCGATCGATCTGCTCTCGCGTTCCTTTCGCCATCATCCTGTCCATGATCGTCGGAACGATCTGCCACGAGAGGCCGTATTGATCTTTCAACCAACCGCACTGTTCTGCTTCGGGGACAGCGGAGAGTTTCTTCCAGTAGTAATCAATCTCTTTCTGCGTGTCGCAATAGACGATGAAAGAGATTGCTTCATTGAACTTGAAGAGCGGTCCCGCGCTGATCGCCATGAACGGCTGACCAGAAAGTTTGAACGATACAACGTCGCAATCACCCGAAGGCGTGTTGTGCAGTGTGGTGATGTTGGTGATGCGGGAATTGGGGAAGATGGAGACGTAAAACTCCGCCGCTTCCTTTGCTTCCTTGTCGAACCACAGATGCGGCGTGATGGCGTGTTTGAGTTTTGGCATAGGTTTGTTCCTTCTAATGTTGTTCGAACCACGAGTCTACGTGAATCGAGAGATTATCATCGATATCACTGGCAAGGCGCAAAGTGAACCGGACATTCATTCCACTTGCGTGTTTCTTCACTGTGCGGGTTGTTTGCTGTAATTGATCATCCACTGCACGCCAAACTTGTCCCGCAACGAACCGAAATAATCTCCCCAGAATTGATCCTGCATCGGCATCTCGACCTTCCCACCCTCCGAGAGCGCGTTGAAGAGCCGATCCGCTTCTTCTTTGCTCTCAGGCTCGATGGTGATATAGTAATTGTTGCCGAAGGTGACCTGTTGCCCGAGAGATTCGAGCGCATCTGTCGCCATCAGGAACGTATTCTTCCCAAGGGGAAGTGCAACGTGCATGATTTTGTTCCGATCTTTTTCGGGAAGCTCTCCCGCCACCGGCGTGTCGTTGAACCGCTGGAACGATTGGAATTCGACCCGGAAGACAGACTTATAGAAATTGAATGCTTCTTCAGTGTTACCGGGAAAATTCAGATAGGTATGAATGGCTCGCATGATTATTCTCCTTGTTATGCAGTTCGTCGTGCTGCAGTTCGTCTCTTTTCGCTCTCGGTGATCATCGCCGAAAGGTCCGCGGCGGGGCGGATTTCCCAGCTGCTTCCCATCCGCAGCGACGGATGCTTCGACATCAGTTGGATGGCCTGATTGAGGTCGCGCGCTTCAAGGATCAGGATGCCGCCGATCTGCTCTTTGGTCTCGATGAACGGTCCGTCTGTCATTGCGACCTTTCCGTTTCGATAGCGAAGCGTCGTGGCGGTGTTTGCCGGCTGAAGCGCCTCTCCGCCTGTGAAGTGTCCCTTCTGCTTAAGCTCCTCATCATACGTGAATGCTTCGTCCATGAACCTGTTCTGCTCTTCTTCGGTCATGGTTTCCCATTTGGTTTCGTCCATGTAACCAAGGCAGATGTATTTCATTTCGTCTCCTTATATAGAATTCGGATGTCGCAGCAGGAAATATATTTCAACCACGACATCCAACAACATTGAGATGTACGTATTCGGACTTCGAATCTGTTTTTTGACATTGCGACATTCGGTCCTGAGATAAAACCGTCAAACACGCTCTCCTGTGGCGATGAGGGCAGCTATCATTGCGCCGGAGGTTACAAGATCCAGAGGAAACCGAAATACGCTTCGACGGGTCCAAGCACGCGCAGCGCTTTCGGTGATTGTTGACGCATCAGCGCGTTCGAATGCCAGCGCCTTTGGAATGAAATCGAATGCCGACCAGAGGCGCATGACGGCGTGACTGATTAATGCAACCCAAAGCCATACGCGAACATCGGCAAGCGACCACGCTTGGAAAAGAGCGGCAATGAGCGACAACTCGAAGGCAGCGTGAACCGGTACCCAGAACCGTTTGCGGTTGATCCCACCTTGAGCCGGTTGAATCAGATCAAGGCGCTTCGGCCAGGCGGGATCGACGACCAGAAATTCATAAAGGCCTCCGCCGAGGATGATCAGGGCGAAGGAGCAGGCAAATGCAATGGTGATAATGATCATACTCGTGTTTCCTCGGCCATCCGTTTTATCTCGTCTAATTCACGGCTTTCCTTATAGGCGTCAAACCACTGTTGCGCCTCAGGGTCAATGGAAAGATCGCCGAGAAAAAATTCGACACCGGTTACGCCGGCTTTTTCCGAAAGTGTGAGAGCATACGTAACTTCTCCCGGCTTTGCTTTGCGTGCCCAGCTTATGTCTTCCAGCTCAAGCACAAGTTTTTTCTTTGGTTCAAAGGCTGTTACAGTTCCCGTAAGATACGGCGTGCCATCTTCATTCTTCCAGAACACTTTACTGCCTAAGCGGAACTGATTGCCATCTTCCACTTTTGGTACCACCAGCATCCATTGGTCCCAGGTATCTGGCGAGGCGATAATGCTCCACACTCTGGCAGCGGGCGCTTGTATCTTGATCGATTTCTTGACAACGAGTTGTTTCGCCATGAGTCTTCTCCTTAAACGTTTCTTCTTTCACACGCAAGAACTGAATGTGAATCGACAGCAATCTCTTATGAGTGGTTTGCTCCGAATCGTCGTTTCTCACTTTCCGCAATCATCTCCGTCAAATCCGCTGCGGGACGAATTTCCCTGATACTTCCCATCCGAAGCGAAGGATGGTTCGACATGAGCTGAATGGCATGATTGAGATCGCGGGCTTCGAGCAACAGGATGCCTCCTAAGTGTTCTTTCGTCTCAACGAACGGCCCGTCGGTAACCGAAACCTTGCCATGGTGATAGCGGAGCGTTACGGGGTTCTGGGACAACTGCAAAGCTTCACCACCGATCAAGTGGCCGGTTCTCTTGAGTTCCTCATCATAGACAAAGGCTTCGTCCATGAGCTTGTTCCGTTCCTCTTCGGTCATTGCCGCCCATTGTGTTTCATCCATGTAGCAGAGGCAGATGTATTTCAAGGTCGGTTCCTCTTGCGTATTATTCCTCGCAAAGGCGCAAAGAGCAGCAAGGTTTGATTCTTGAGTAAGTAGTCTTCTTTGCGAGATGTATCCAGTTCTTGAATTTTCCGAAGTCTCGATTTCGAAGGTCTATTATGATTTTTTCTGAATCGCCGCTTCCACCGTCGGATTCTGAGCCGCTTTCTGCACATCGGGTGGGAATTCCTCCACCTCAAACACCTGCCGCACTTCGATCACATCTCCTTCGTCGGCCGGAACGCGCCGCGCCCATTCGATCGCCTCTTCCTTCGACTTCACATTGATCATCCAGTAGCCCCCCACGACCTCCTTCGCTTCGGTAAATGGTCCGTCGGTTACGGTTGCCTTCCCTCCTTTGAACGTAACCCGCGCACCCATTGAGGGTGGGTGAAGTCCATCTAACGCAACCAGTGCACCGGCTTTTGCTAATTCTTCGTTGTACTTCATCATCCGTTCGACGCCATCAGCCGGTGGAGCAAAGTCGGGGCTGACCTTCTTTCCTTGTTCACCTTGATAAACGGCGGGAATCATAAACATGACGAATCGCATAACTTTTCTCTTTGGTTTTGCCTGGAAAATCTGATCTGATCTCTTCACTCCTTAGTCGAATTGGGGAGAGGAAAATCGACAGGGAGTTTCAAAATTATTTTAGATGCTTCGTCAGGTCTTTGATCGGTCGGATTTCGATACTGCCGATTTGAGCCTGAGGCATTCCTTCGGCTATGGTGATGGCGCCGTTGAGGTCGGGGGCGTCAATGAGGAAGAATCCCGCTAATTGCTCCTTCGTTTCGGCAAAGGGTCCGTCGGTGACGGTGCGTTTGCCGCTGCGCACACGTACGGTGGTTGCTGTCTGCGTCGGCTCGAGAGCCTCAACGGCGAGCAGCCCTCCTTTCTTCGCTACCTCTTTTTCGTACTCAAGACACTGACGCACGACGCCGTTGTACTGCTCGGCGGGCATCGCCTCTAAGAGTTTTTCGTCGAGGTAGATGAGGCAGAGGTATTTCATGAATTCCTCTCGCGATTGTCTTTCGAAGAGATGAGAACGACGGTCAAAGATAAACAAACTTGTGAGTATAATCCTGCATAGATCTACCGACCCTGCTTGCAATCGAGTTGAATAAACAGCTCAGAGCCTACAGCAAATACTGTTCATCATACTCAATCCCGTGCTCCTTCAGGAGTTCTACAACCTCCTCTCTGTACGTTTTCACCCGATGGTGTTCTTGTTGATTCTTCACGTACTCGATCAATCGGTCTTTGGCTTCGATGGAGTATGTAAAGGCTCCATAGCCGTCTTGCCAGCCTCTGAAGCGGGGGAAGATGTGGTTCTTCTTGATGTAGTCGGTAGAAGCAAGCTTGATATCTTTGATGAGATCTGCAAGTGCAACTGATGGATGAAGATGCGTTATGATGTGGAGATGGTCTTCCACGCCGTTGATCCTGTAAAGGTGACACTTCTTGTTCTTTAGTATGCCGCTGATGTAACGAAAGAGATCATCGCGCCCGCTTGCAACGAGTGTCTTTTCGTGATACTTCGTGCCGAAGACGATTTGATATAGGATTTGTGTGTAGGTGCTCATGATATTAAACCCCTTCGGGGTTTGTTGAGTGTGTTGGGTGTCTTCTTCTGCACTTCGTGCAGTTATTCATGTTGAACCCCTTCGGGGTTGACGATCACACCGGGATCGGCTGTATGCTTCGCCCAGTCATTCATGTTATGCCCCTTCGGGGTTGACGCTTGCGTTGCTACCGGTATCGACTCCGCGCTTCGCGCAGTCAGTCATGTTATGCGCCTTCGGGGTTTGATGGGTGTGTTGGGTGTCTTCTTCTGGACTCCCTGCAGTTATTCATGTTGAACCCCTCGGGGTTGACGCTTGCGTTGCTACTTGTGTCGACTCCGTGCTTCGCACAATTGACTCCTTCCTGATCGACCAACCATCCTGTCAATCCCGAAGGGATTGAACAGGATTAACGGCCCGCCATGAAAGCGAGGGATCAGAGCAGAACGTGAGACTGCCATCCTCACATTGAACCCTCTCGATGGTGACAAGCAATCCGGCCAATCCCGAAGGGATTGAACATGTCAGGCTCGACGAACAATCCTGTCAATCCCGAAGGGATTGAACATGAATAACCGTCCGTGAGGAGACGGACGGAAATAGAACAGACACGGGGATAGCCAACCCCAAAGGGGTTGAATGTCAGCTCGGTCCAAGATAAACAATCTTGCAAGAATAATTCTGCCCCCCATAACCTCCAGTCGCTCCTCGGCGCCCAACCTCTCGGGCGACAAGAACAAGCCACCGCTTGCGGGAGGCGGGCAAACGAACCCGGACCGCAGGCTCTACAAAGTTTCCCGGAAGCCGGTCCCCTCAGAATCTATTTCTTACCTCACGATAGTAGTCGGACGACTGCTATAGTTTCTGACTCTTGACATTAGGTAGGAGATAGAGTATATTTCCCACGCTCACCTTTAAGAAGGAAATTGAAAATGGAAACCATCGCAAGGACAAAAGGTCAGATCGTTATCCCCGCATCCATCCGAAAGAAATTCGGCATCCAGGAAGGAACGAGGTTCAAACTTGAGGTTGATGAGGAGAAGTTTGAAATTGTCCTGAAGCCGATCACGGGTGAGTCCGTGAGAAAATTCAGGGGCATTCTGAAACTGAAACCCGGCATGAAACCGGCAACGCAGCAGTTACTGGAGAGCCGCAGGGAAGACGTGAAGAAAGAAGAGGAAAAACTTGGCAAATACGGTCTTCGATAGCTCGGCAGTGCTTGCGCTGCTGTTTGATGAACCCGCCGCCGGACAGGTCGAGCAGATTCTTGCTCACGCTGCCGACCAACAGCGGGAAGTTTACATCTCTGCAGTGAACTGGGCAGAGGTTCTCCATTGTGTTCAACGCATTCAGGGAGAAGAGGGTGTGAAGGCGGCAAGACAATTCGAGCGCGAAACTCCGCTTGCCGTGAAGGAGATCGACCGCGATCTTGCCGAACTCGCTGCGCGGCTCAAAGCCGACCATCGCATTTCGCTTGTGGACTCTTTTTGCGCCGCACTGACAAAGCAGATGAAAGCCGTGTTGGTAACCGGCGACAGGGACTTCAAACCGCTCGCACGAGAGCTGAAGAAGATTGTGTGGTTGGGGGAAACAGAATAGCAGTTTCAAAGAATAAGGAGACGAAAGTATGAATGTTGCCGCTCTTGAGAAAGAAATTAGAGGGTCTATAGAGATCGGCAATCCTTGGGCTGTCGATGATTTGATTGAAGAGTATTGTGGTGATCACGGTGACCTCAAGATGATTGTGATGCAAATTGTTGCCGACGAGTACAGAAAACGTCTCAGGAAAATGTCGCGTGAGGAGTTGTTGCGACGATACCAGCAGTGCTTTGAGGAACAAGATGACGCCAACAAAGATTGGCTGCTCGGTGAAATCGCAGAAGAAATAATCCAAGAAAACTAGAGGTGGTCGCATGTGGAAGTTCACTGAACTCAGGCAGGGCGAACCTGAAAGAGATCCTCACGAGGCCGAATTCTTCCGTCTAACTAATGCTACGGAGGCAATAGTTCGCGAGTTCATACAGAATTCGCTTGACGCCAAGCGCAGAGATAGCAACAAGGTCAGGGTTCGATTCATCTTGCGTGAAGTCGACGGGAGAATCTTGGACACGCTACTTGGAGAGGAATTCAAGAAGCACATAAGAGCTTGTGGGATACGGGACGATGAGTACAACAACCGCAACTCAGTGCCATACATGGCCATCGAGGATTTCGGAACAACAGGACTGGATGGACAAACAGGAGAGGATTTGAGGCCTACCAACAGGCAGAATTTTTATAACTTCTGGTGGTGTGAGGGGAAATCATCGAAAAAAGGCCAGGAAGCTGGCCGATGGGGACTGGGAAAGACGACCTTCCACATGGCGTCGAACCTGCGTGCTTTCTGGGGACTAACCGTAAGACATGACGATGGACGAAAGCTGCTGATGGGTAAAGCACTTCTGAAATGTCACCGACTTAACGATAGGACATACCATTACTATGCTTATTATGTTGACGATCGATTCAGGCCAATTGAAGATGCTGAGAGAATATCAAAAATCACCAGGACCTTCAGGCTTAGCCGCGGCAATGAACCGGGTTTCTCCCTCATCATTCCTATGCCTCATGGGGAAATAGACAGAAGCTCTGTGGTTCGCTCCGCGATTTACCATTACTTTTACGCTATCATGACCGGCCAGCTCGAAATCGAAATTGAGGACGAGGATGGAACCGTGCAATTGCAGTCGGACAATCTTATTCAATGCGCTGAAGAAGAGGACTGGGAAGGAACAGACTGGAAACACACAAATGTGCGGGTTTTTCTGAACTTCATTCAGAAATGTATCGCAACAAATGAATGGGTGGAGTTACCCGAATCCTGTGCTGAGAGTCTAGTGATCGACGAATCTTCTTTTGGCGACAGTATAAATCAATCGAGGGAAGATTTTCAGTCCGGGGAACTCGTTGCTTTTAGGGTGCCTGTGTACGTCGAAAAGGTCGGAAGGGGAAGAGAGAGGTCGTTTTTTTACGTTTACCTGCAGAGAGATGGGACATTGAAAAAATCACAGGAATATTACGTGAGGTCAGGCATTACGGTGGTTGATGCGTCAACTCCTAAGAGTAGACCTGTTCGAGCGTTATTCATAGCTCAAGATAGTGCCATTAACGCTTTCTTGGGTGATTGTGAAACCCCCGCGCACACGCAATGGAACGACAAAACCGAGGGCTTCAAGGAAAAGTACTCCAATGCCGTTCCGTTGCTGAGATTCATAAAGAAAAGCGTGGAGAATCTCGTTAACCTGCTGGATTTACCCCCAAAGGAAAGGCAGAAAGACTTCCTTAAAGATATTTTCTACATAATTCGACCAGTTGACGTTCCAGAAGAAGAGGAAAGTGCGAAGGAGACAGATATACCGCCGATTGAGCGACGTCCTACAGTTTTCAGGATAACAAGACTGGAAGATGGAGTAAGACTGAACTTGGCAAGAAGAGAAAAGGAATTACCGGCGAAAGGGGTATTGAAACTGGCTTACGATGTCCGAAGAGGCAACCCGTTCAAGCAGTATGAGCCAAGTGATTTTGATCTTTCAACTGGAGCAATACGAATTGCAAACTCAGGGTGCAGCATATCAAGTGCAACGCGCAACATAGTTGAATTTGAGGTGACGAATTCGGACTTCTCTCTGGAGATTAGAGGATTTGATACGAAACGCGACCTGGTAGTTCATGTAAGGGAGGTAGCCTATGAAACGCAGTCTTAACTTCACGGGTAGGCAAAAAATTCAACGTCGAAAGATCACTGTCCTTCTCAACAGAAAAAATGGGGCTGCCAGATCGTTCACGGCAACGTTCGACCTGTCAGAGTTTCAACTTCCCAACGATGCGAGAGTCTACTTTGAGGCTTATCATCGAACCGATCAGAGGCGGTATTCTTTCGGGACTGTCGGGGCAAAAAGTACCCCTCATGACACTAGTCTTGTAGACCTTGCGCGCACTGAGAATCTCAAGTTTCGACTGCTGGTTGTGGATGAACGAGGTACGTACGGGCTGGTTCTTGCTCAGGCAGACCGGATAAGTCCGATTCCAGAGGGAGAAAGAAAACCAATCCTGCCTGTGGATTTCAGTCGCGATCTGGGGCAGCAGATCTGGAAGGTTGAATATACGGGAGATGGAGGAGCGCCAGTACTCTACGTCACTAGAAGCTTACCGAATATCCAGAGTTTTGCAAAGTCAGACCCTCTTTTCCTGTTCTTTGTCTATCCGGCGGTAATCAGGGAAGTGTTGGCGCATATGGTCTTCGTTGATGGCATCAGTGATGTGGATGACCCCGAAGCCGACTGGCATGCCGAGTGGTTGCAGTTTGCAAGGATGATCCTTTCCGGCTGCGCACCACCGCGCGTTCTTGACCCACGTGACGAAGAAAACTTTGATGAGGAGGAAGTTGAAAAATGGATTAATAGCGTCGTTGAGGAATTCTGTTCCTCGCGAAGAGAATGGCCTCAATTAATCTCAAAACTCGAAGGTGAAGAGAGGCAATCATGATACTAAGGGAACTTACGGATCAAGGAATACGTCGCTACAGAGATTACATTCTTTCCGTAAAACAACATCCTGATTTGCCGCCCATAAGGTTGGATTCGGCTGAGGATTCAAGGCCGTTTTTCACCCCTGTGGAAATAGACGAGACTCGACAGTTTAGAAGCAGAGTCGAAATGGCGAGATACCTATCCAGCGTGTTTGAACGGGCCGGGCTGAGCAGGAGAGATGTTGTAGAGCATCACGGAATGTGGACCTGGCTTGCATGCATCTGGTTCGACACGATTTGCCCGCTAGTAGATGGGAAGAGAAAAGTGAATGAGACTGCGAGATATATCTGCAGCACCGATTGGCGCGATTATTACCGCCATTACATCCTTGCAAACTATGACATCTATTCATCGCTCGGGGAGCAGAATTCGAAACTGTTCCTGTGGGGAGTACCATACGAGCTGAGTGACTTCATCGAGCAAATTGCCTCACGCCAATGGTTCATCAGCAGTGTTCCCCTGGTTCAGGTTGCTCATAAGCTCTACTGGGACGAAAAGGCTCAAAGACCAAAGCGCGGAGCTACAGATCGCAACAGGGCAGGAACCCTCAGGCGTTTGCGGAAGGTAGCTGAGCAGTTAGAACTGACTTACGATGTTCATTCCATGACTCCAGATGCAATCATCGCATTGTTGCCCGAAGAATTCCAACCATGGATCAGATAATATACAGAATTGAAAATCATGGCCGTTTGGGATAGCAGCGAGAATGATCGATTTACAGCAGTAGATCTTTTCGCCGGATGCGGCGGCCTGAGTGAGGGATTCACCAACGCCGGTTTTAATGTGGTAGCCTATCTTGAACGAGACCGATGGGCCTGTGAAAGTCTACGCACAAGGATAATGTTTTATGCGCTTACCAATAAGCAAAAGGTCTCCTGGTATCATCGTTACGTACGAGGGCAGGTCTCACGTGAGGACATCAGGACGACATTCTCAGATATATCGGATAAAATGGAGTGCAAGGTAGTGCAAAGGGAATTCGGCAAGGACCCGTACAGTCAGATCATTTCCTCCGTAAGAATCGCGCTAAAGACTCAAGGTGTTAAGCGAATACACATCCTGCTTGGCGGTCCTCCCTGCCAGGCATATTCTCTCGTTGGCCGATCACGAGACCCCAACCGCATGCAGAACGATGATCGACATTTCTTGTACAGATACTATCTCGACGTTCTAGAAGGTTTTCAGCCAGATTTTTTTGTGCTCGAAAACGTCCCAGGATTGCTCAGTGCAGTATCCGGAGGAAAGGATATTTTTGGGAGGATGTTAAAAGACTTTGCGTCCATTCACCCTGCTTATGAGGTAGCCCCAAGTTATGATGAATTCCGTACAAACCCCCATGGTTATCTCCTAGATAGCTCCAAGTTCTTGGTGCCACAGCGAAGGCGTCGCATTCTCCTAATTGGCTACAGGAAAGCCCTGACAAAGAAAAGTCAAACCGTCAGGAATGTTTTTCGTGCCTTGAAAGACCAAGAACAATCCATTGAACTGCATGTTGACGATGCCATTAGTGATCTTCCTGAGTTAAGGCCGGGGGAAGGCAGTGACCGATGGTTTGGACCATATCCTGCAAGCAAAGGTGTAAAACCTTATCAAGCCCAGATGCGAAAGAATTCAGCAGGGGTCTGTAACCATCGTGCGCGGATCCATATGCAAAGTGATCTTGATCGATACAGGTTTTTTATTGAGCATCACCTGAATGGTGACAAACGCGCCACATTGGCTGACCTACTGCGGGATAGGCCAGAGCTAACACCTGACCATGAGCACTTAGACAAGTTCATTGATAGATTCAAAGTGCAGTGGTGGACAAGACCGAGTAGCACACTGATGGCGCATATAGCTAAGGACGGTCATTACTATATCCACCCGGACATTCACCAGTGTCGATCATTTACGGTGAGGGAAGCAGCTCGCTGCCAGTCTTTTCCGGATAACTTTTTGTTTGAAGGACCGAGGACAGAACAATTCAAGCAGGTAGGAAATGCTGTGCCACCACGAATGGCTCGCGCCGTAGCCAAGGTTCTGCTTTCTGAATTAAGGAAAATATATGATCGTTGATCGGACGAAGATTGGTTTTGTCCGCCGCCGACTCTTAAGGTGGTTCAGAGCCAATAAACGAGATTATCCGTGGCGACGAACTCATGATCCATGGAAAGTTCTCATTGCCGAAATGATGCTACAGAGAACGAAAGCTGATCAGGTGGAGCACGTCTATAGAAACTTCTTCCGAGAGTTCAAGAAACCTTCTCATCTCGCTAAGGCTAACCCGGCTACGGTGCGTAAGATACTTATGCCACTTGGCTTAAGATGGCGCGTGCCAAAGTTCAGATTGCTGGCACGTGAGCTCATGCGCGAATTTAGTGGCGGGGTCCCACGAACGAGGAGGCAGTTGCTTTTGTTGCCAGGTGTCGGTGACTACATTGCAGGCGCGGTGCTGTCCATTGCCTTTAGAAAGAAGGAGTGGATCGTTGATGCGAATGTGGTCAGGCTTTTCAAACGGTTTTTTGACTTGAAGACAGGGAACGAAGGGCGCCGTGATAAGGTAATCATTGGTCTTTCCAAAGCCTACAGCCAATGCAAGAAACCTAGAGATGCAAACTTAGCTCTTCTTGATTTTGCGTCTATCATTTGCAAGCCTCGAAGACCCCTCTGCAACACCTGCCCCATTCGATTTCGCTGTTTTTTTTTCTCTCACAATTTGCGTTGATAAGCTAGCGTTGAACGATTGCTTGGTATCCGTGGCTTCACACCTCCGCCTCTAGCGTGGATCCGTTTGTTTCCCTTCGCGATGATGCCC
>JBBIRR010000031.1:0-52763 GCA_037441705.1 Ignavibacteriales bacterium | reverse complement strand
CGCAATGCGGACGATCGTACCGTGGTCTCCCGGCATCAGACGGCTCAACGGTGTCTCGCGCATAAACTTCCTACACGGCGGAGACCACGATCGCGCGCGCAAGCATTTCATTCAGGCCAAGCCGCGTGTTGTACACTTCACAAATAATGTTACCACTTCCCTTCGTGATGGTGCGGATGACCATGTTTTCGGATAATCCCAGCTCGCGCAAACGCGAACAAAGCTCCGGGTGAGAATTCAACCGGCGGATGCGAACAAGCGCTCCTACCGGAGCGTCAATCAACGGGATGTGCGTAGCGTGTGCCATGTGTCGTTCTCACTTCTTTGTGCATTTCGAACAGGTTCCAAAAATTTGGATCGTGGTGCTTTGAATCTTGAAATCCTTCGTCTCAGCAATCTCCTCCTGTATGCGCTCGAGCCTGTCACTCACAAACTCAATAATGTCGCCGCAGGTCAGGCAAATCATGTGGTGGTGGTGAGGGCGCCCGAATGCTTTTTCGTAGCGCGACGTGCTTTCGGCGAAGCGATACTTCGAAACCAAACCACACTCTTGCAGAAGCTCCAGGGTATTGTAAACGGTGGCTTTCGAGACCTTCACACCGTTTGAGATCATCCGGTAATACAGACTCTCCGCATCAAAATGGCCCTGACTCTGCAACACAGCATCGAGAACGGCAAAACGTTCGGGCGTCGCTCGGTGCTTCCCGGAGGATCTCAGGTGATTTCTGAGTATTTCGTGGGCGGCTTCGGTATCCATCTCATCTTATTTAGATTTATTCTAAATAAAAATAAGCAATGGAATACGACTTGTCAAGTCCTATTTTGAGAAAGATATTGGCAACGGTACTTGCAACTCAATGTGAGCCGAATGAACGGAGGCATAACCACCGCCACCATGAAGTCCACGATTTGCGAATTCAGGAATTGTGAAAAAACGTGAAAAATTCCTTGCTTTTTCGGGCTCATTTCATATATTTTCGGTCAAGCAAAGTTAGCTCATTCACCTCAACGTTTGTTTTCAATGAGGGTTACTAAGAGTAGGTTTCTTCAAGGACAGCGGATCACCCCGAAGCCCATTCCGAAAAACATTAGGGTGAATGAGCTTGTCAACGACTATTTTCACGCTTACAATGCCGGACGGCTGCGCGAGGCATGCACCCTCTTTGTCTCAAAAATGCTCAGGCCTGACGTTACCATCGGCATGAGCTTGACAGGGGCGCTTACGCCTGCTGGCTTAGGAGGCTCGTGCATCGTTCCGCTTATGAAGGCAGGTTTTGTTGATTGGATTGTAAGTACGGGCGCCAACCTCTACCACGACACGCATTTTGCCATCGGCAAATCACTGCATCGTGGAACGCCGTTCCTGGATGATAGAGTTCTGAGAAGGGAAGGGATTATTCGAATCTATGATATTCTCTTCGACTATGACGTGCTCTTGAAAACCGACGATTTCTTTCGCGCGGTTGTACGAGAAAAGGAATTCCAGAAGACGATGGGAACGGCGGAATTGCACTACCGACTCGGCCGATACGTAGCAGAAAGAGAAAAAGTCCTGGGGATACGTCACTCGAGCGTTTTGGCCACGGCGTACAAGTGCGGTATTCCGGTGTACACGCCATCCCCGGGGGATAGCTCGATTGGAATGAACATCGCCGAGGTGGAGCTTTCCGGGTACTCCACGCGGTTGGATCCGCTGCTGGACGTGAACGAGACTGCAGCCATTGTCTTGAATGCGAAGAGAAGAGGAGGAAAGAGCGGGGTTTTGATTTTTGGAGGAGGCTCGCCAAAGAACTTTCTCCTGCAGACCGAGCCGCAAATACAAGAAGTGTTGAAGATTGACGAAAAAGGGCACGACTTCTTCGTCCAGATTACGGATGCCCGACCGGATACGGGCGGGCTTTCGGGTGCTACGCCGTCGGAAGCCGTGAGCTGGGGGAAGGTCGATCCTGATCAGCTTCCCGATACAGTTGTGGCGTACGTAGATTCGACGATCGCCATGCCTATTATTACTTCATACGCCCTGGCCAACAAAAAACCAAGAAAGCTGAGGCGATTATACCACAGAAGGGAAGCGCTGGTTCAGACGCTGCGCGATGAGTATCTGCGCGCCAATCGAAAACGGAATTAGTCAACGGCGGAAGGTCTTCCGCTTTTGTTTCACACATAAATAAGGGAGGTATGTATGAACCGACTTCAGGAGCTGCGGGACCTCGTCAATAGCTTCGAGAAGGATTTTGTGAAGTTCTATGACAAGGGCAACAAATCCGCAGGGACGCGAGTTCGCAAGGCCATGAACGAACTCAAGCGAAAAGCGCAGGAAATCCGAAAGGAAGTCCAAGAGATTAAGGCCCAGGCCAAGGCCGAACACTCCTCGACGCCCACCCCGTAGCGAACCAACGTGCAGAATATTCGAGTGGCAAGGCTTCTTGCGGGCTGAGGTGGGATAGTCAAGGAAGCAGGCACTCGGAAAACCGAAAACCCGCACAGTGTGCGGGTTTTTCGTCTACATCTGCTCGGCAAGCGCGCGTTGTGCCCGCCGGATTGCCTTCACTTTCTTCAGTCTCTTTTTGACGGAGGGCTTCGTAAAGTAGGCTCGTTTCTTGAACTCCTTGAGCACGCCGGAGCGCTCGTATTTTTTCTTGAAACGCTTCAGAGCGCGATCAATCGGCTCATTCTCGGAAACTACAATGCCGACCAAGCTTTTTCACCTCCTTCAAAAAGGTCACGATGATCATTTATTCCTGACTATCTACGTTGTTGACGATGTTCTCCAGCAGACGCCGCTCTCCGAGCCGTTCGAACGAGACGACAATGGCCGACGCCCCACCCGATGTCTTTTCTTTTGAAATCACCTTCCCGACATCATCCCACTCGCTGTGAAAAATCGCCTGGCCGATTTTGTACGTATTCTGCGGGCGGTATTCGAGGCATTCGGCTCTTTCGATCTTTCGTTTTGCAACCTCTTCGTGCTTCCGCAACTCAGCCAAATCCAGCAGCACAGCGTGACGGCAGCGGGTACAACGATACCAGGTTTTGTCGGGTTGGTTTTCGACCGGCCCGATCAGTTCCATCTTGGTTGCCCGCTCGCAGTGCGAACAGTAGTGGGAAATGCTTTTTCCCCGTGCCATATGTGCAACCTCCGTTTGCGAAACGGCCCGGCCCCACTCTTCGCGTGTTAGTGCCAGGACGTTTCTTTACCACTTGCAATGTAGATGATTTCGATTTCTAAGTCAAGCTTGAGTTTAGAAGGCCTTCTGGGTATATTCTGACGTGAAATCCTGCGGGCCCTTAGCTCAGTCGGTCAGAGCGGCGGACTCATAATCCGCTGGTCGTAGGTTCGAGTCCTACAGGGCCCACCCACCCCGGAGAAGCCTCGCCATAAGAAACGGCGAGGCTTTTGCCTCTCTCACGGCTTGCGCCGAAAGGTAATTTGTTCAGCCCCTCGGCAAGAATTTCAATCCCGCCAGTTAGAAACTACGCAATCCTGACCGAAAGAACCCCTGACACAGGTGGCGTAACCTTTGTTGGCACAACTGGGTCAAAGGGCAATCCGAACCACTTGGGCGATACGATGAGGGTTCTTCTGGTTGACGATAACGACGACTTCCTGCATGTGATGCAGGAATTGCTAACAGCGCATGGCTACTCCCCAGTCATTGCTAGGGATGGCAAGCAAGCGCGAGAGATGCTCGAGGATGAACATGTGGGTGCAATAATCTCCGACGTTTTTATGCCTACGCTGGATGGGGTACGTTTTCACAGTTACGTGAGGGAATTCCTCGGCAAATCGGACATCCCATTTATTTTCATGTCCGGCTACGATGATCCGTACACGCAAGAAGCGCTGCACGACTCGTCGGCAGACTTCTTTGTGAGCAAGACTGCGCCGGTGGGAGAAGTAATAGCTGTGTTGGAGAAATTCAGAACTTCGAACCACGCTTAGGTGGCCTGTATGTCTGCAATTCTCGATCCCCAGTTCAAACACGATGCGAGTATTGTGATCGGACATGGGGCCAAGAAGCGCTACGCATCGGCGTTTCTCGACCATCTTGTTCGCAACAGAATCATCAGCGAAGCTGTTGCTGATGAGGCCTCCGAGTACCTACAACTGCACAAGGGAACGGAGAAACGTCGAATCGTTGATGTGTTAGCGGAGGAGTTCTCCGTTCCGCGCGACGTTCTTTCCCGTGAACTGGCGCTGTTCTATTCCTTCCGGATTGTTGATATCAATGAACGGAGTCTCCGTCGGTTCGACGCAGCGCATATCATGAAACTGATTGACGGTCTTTCGCCGGCGATGTACCGGCTCGCCATGCGCCACAAGGTGCTGCCGTTCGAAACAGCGGAAGGCCAGCCGGACAAAGTGGTGGTGGTGACCCCTAACCCGACCGATCGCGAGGCTGCCGAGGTTGCCCGGGCGCTGCCCTATTCCAAACACGAGATCTGCTACATGAAGGAGTCCGACTGGGACCTTCTCTGGAATCAGGCCGCGAAGCAAAAGAACCCCAGCGTCGGAAAGGTAAGTGACGGCTTCTTGGAGGAATCGGATGCCGAACTGGATAGTGCGCTCGAGCGCGAGATCGACAGCAGTCAGCTCATCAACCTTGTCAACAACATCTTCACGGATGCCGTGCGCGTACGTGCGAGCGATATTCACATCGTTCCCAAGTCGGCACGAAAGACGGAAGTCAGTTTCCGCATTGATGGGCAACTAACGCACTGGTACACCATTGAGGACACACGCGCCGAGGCGGTGGTCGCCGTTGTGAAAGGTCGCGGCATTGGCCTGGACCGCTTCGAACGCATGGCTGCACAGGACGGCCAGGCGCAGAAAGTTGTGGACGACGAGATCATTCGCTTCCGCATGTCCACTCTTCCCATCATCTCAAAGGAACTCTCGGGCAAATTCGAGTCCGTCGTTATCCGAATTCTGCGCGATGCCGACGCGTCCGTGACGCTGGAATCCCTCGGGCTGGATGCGTACTCGTTAGAGCGTTTCAAAGAGGCCATCAGTCAGCCGCAAGGGATGGTGATTCTGACGGGGCCGACGGGAAGCGGCAAGAGTACGACTCTCGTTGCGGCACTCCGCTCCGTGATGAATCCATCCTTGTGCACGATTACGGTCGAGGATCCCGTCGAGTATTTGCTGGAAGGGGCGCGGCAGGTGAAATTGAACCACAAGTTGTCGTTCGAAGAGGCCATGCGGGCAATTCTCCGCCACGACCCGGACATTGTGATGGTGGGAGAAATCCGCGACCGCATCACGGCGGATATCGCCATCAAGCTTGCCAACACGGGCCATTTGACATTCTCCACACTTCACACCAACGATGCTGCAAGCGTCGTCTCGCGCTTGTTCAAGATAGGTGTGGAACCGTTCCTCATCGCTCAAGCACTCAATATCGTCGTTGCGCAGCGCCTCGTACGCCGATTGTGCGAGAACTGCAAACGGCCCGCAAAGCCCCTGAGTCCGGCCGTCTTGTTGAAAGCCGGCTTTACTGAAGACGAGATCGCCAGCCTTCAGCTCTACGAACCCGTCGGGTGCATCCATTGCGTCGCAGGCTTCAAGGGGCGAACGGCCATCCACGAGACGCTCTATTTCACTCGAGAAATTCGCGACATCATCCTCGATAGCGGCGAGCGTATCGACATCGGTGCCATCAACAAAGCTGCGATCAAGGACGGCATGCGGACGTTGCGCCGCTCGGGTCTGGAGTTAGCAAAAGCAGGTATTACGAGTTTGGAAGAAGTCATCTCCACCACAATGCGAGATTGAAGTTTTTGCAAGAAAAAATGACGCTGCGGAAGTTAAACTTACCTCCTCGTCGCGCTGAAAATGCGCAAACGGAGACGAAACGGCCGACCTTCGGCAGCGGCTGTCCGCTGGCACAACGGTTGAACGATGAATGAAGGAACAAATACAAGCGTGGAAGAAAACCAGTAACCCAACAATCCACACTCAACAAACCATGTAAGGAGAAACACAATGGGCCAGCAACAACTTCTCTTGATCATCCTCGGCGTTATCGTCGTCGGTATTGCGGTTGCCGTCGGGATCACAATGTTCCAGGACAATGCCGTGTCGGCGAACCGCGACGCGGTGACCAATGACCTGGTCAACCTTGCCTCCCGCGCGCAGCAGTACTATCGTCGTCCTCAGGCGCTCGGCGGCGGCGGCAATAGCTTCGTTGGGCTGACGGCTGATGCAGCAGGCCTGGCAAAGCTCACGAGCAAGTCATCCAACGCCAACGGCACGTATTCCATTCTCACCGCAGGGACGGCAACAACGGTCGTTCTGCGCGGCCTCGGCGTCGAGAAGGGAACGGACGGCAATCCGATCCAGGTGCAGATGAGCGTGTTTGCCGACAGCACGTACGTCAACCAGATCAATTAAGCCAACTCTTGTGAGCGGGCTTCCTGAGCAAGGAAGCCCGCAGCGTTCTTGAGGCACGGAGCCAGTCGCGTACGTCACGTTGAACGAGAAAAGGGAAGTCCAGAATGGGATCGCAGCAACTGTTACTGATTGTGGTAGGCGTGGTGCTGATCGGCATCATGATTGCCGTGGGCATGAGTATGTTCAAGGACCAGGCTGCGTCCACCAATCGGGATTCCATCTCGAACGACCTGGTGCACTTTGCAGTTCAGGCGCAGAAGTACTGGCGCCGCCCGCTTGTCCTGGGCGGTGGATCACATTCCTTTGCCGGGTTGACCCTGAATCACATTGTGAAGGAAGCTACGAACGCAAACGCTGTCTACCAACTCATCCCCGATCCTGTTGGCGGCGGCGTCTCGTCCGTGCTGCTTGTCGGCACAGGCTTCAACACCGGCAACGATGGGGCTACACCGGTGAAGGTGCAGGTCACGGTCTGGCCCGACAGTATGTACATGGAAACCCTGAATTAGGGTTTGACCACCTCCGCAACCGTGTAGGTCGCGCACATAGTTCAGGTAACTCCTCCGGATGCTCCGCTTGTGTTTTGCTAGGTGGGGGACTTAGTAAGACGTGCAGGGGAGAGAGACGGGGGAGCTTGCCTTTTCTGTATAGGAGTTCACTTCAGTAAACGGATGATGCTATGCCCGAGTTCAGAATCGAAGGTGTGACTGCAGACGGCAAACCGCTGCAAGGGTTGTTAGAAGCTGAGACGTTGAAGGCTGCCAAAAGCAAAGCAGCACAAATGGCCCAGCAGCGACGGTTCAAACTGCTGAGCGTTATCCCGCGTGCCACGTGGGTGTACAAAGTGCAACGCGGTACGGAGAAGCCCATTTCGGGCGAGCAGAAGGCCTTTACCAAAGGCGAAGTGGAAGAAGCGCTGCAGAAGATGGGATACCGGGTCATCCGAGTGCAGAAGCGGCTCTTCGATTTCAAACCAAAACCTCCTTCGACAGAGATCGTCACGTTCGTGCGCGTCAGCGCGGACCTGATTCGCCAGAAGCTTCCGTTTAACGAGATCATGCAGCTGTTGGTGAACGACATTCAGAACAAAACGCTGCGCGATACGATCAAGGATATCAATACCGAACTGAAGCAAGGCAAGGATAGCGAACGGGCCTTCATCAAGCACGAAGCGGTGCTCGGCAAGTTTACGGCTCACATGTTGGGCCTGGCATCCAAGAGCGGCAATATGGCGGAGATTTACGAGAGCACGGCCAAGTTCCTTGAGCGGCAGGCGGAATTCAAGAAGAATCTCAAGAGTGCTCTCATCATGCCGGTCGTGACGCTCGTCGTGTTGTTCGGTGCGGTGGTCTACTATGTCGGCTACATCTTTCCGGCAACGGCCGGCTTGTTCCGCAAATTCGGCATCGAGCTTCCGCCGATGACGGCGGCGACGATGGCCATGAGCGATTTCATTGTGGAGAATGTCGGCATCATTCTTCTGGTCACGCTCATCCCGACCATTATCGCTGTCAAATGGTTCTCGACGGAGAAAGGACGCTTCGTGCTTGACCGATATATCTGGAGGGTGCCCATCATCGGTCCGTTGATGCACAAGAGCAGCATCGAGATTTTCTGCCGTGTCTTCTACGCGTTGTACAGCGGTGCCGGCGAGAATATCGAGGTGATCCGTATGGCAGCGGAAGCCTGCGGCAACAAGTACATGGAGCATCAGATCAAGACCGTCGCTCTGCCGTTGATGACACAAAAAGGAGCCGGCATCACCGAGGCGTTCGAGGCAAGCGGCGTGTTCACGAAAACGGCCCTGTCGCGATTCCACTCGGGAGCCGAAACGGGCACGGTGAAACACACGGCGCTGCAACTGGCGGAGTACTATGAGAAGGAGACTTCGTACAAGATGCGGAACGCGATCGACTACATCCAGGTGCTCATTTCCATGATCATCATGATTGTGCTGACGGCATTGACCATCGTCTCGTCCGAGACGGCCACCGTGCGCCCGAAGAACCCGGCGCTTGGTTCCGTCGTGCACCAATCGTCCGTCACCGCCATGGGCTGAGCGATGTTTCTCGACCCCCATAAGAGAACGAACAATGGCAACAGTCGACATTACGGACAAAATTGGCTTCACACTTCTTAAGAAAGGAATCATTGACTACGAGACACTGGAGAAATCTCTCAAGGTCAAAGAGTCGGAAGGCAAGCGCAACCGGCGCAACCTGGGCCAGATCCTCGTCCAGGATTTCCTCATCGACCACGATACGGTCTTCAAGGAAGTTGCCGAACTGTATGCCTTTCGCGAAGTCAAGCTAGAAGAAGAAAACATCGACAAGCAGCGGATAGACTTCATCCGCAAACTTATCGAGACACTGCCCGACAGTGCACGCGGCATGCTCACCCAGGCACGCATGCTGCCGCTGAAGTACGACGAGCGCCAACCCGATAAGCTCATCATCATTGCCGCCGACCCGACCGACCGCCGCATCCCGTTGGTTGCACGCAACTTCAACGCGAAGAAATACGAAGTCGCGTACACGCGCCTGGGCCCCTTGCAGCGACTCATGGAACAGGTGGTGCCTGTCGAGAACGAATTCCTTCGCCAGCTTGAGACGACTGCAACCGAACCGTTCGAAATCAAGGAGGAAGAGAACGCGTTCGACGAGGAGGCGCTCGAGGCCGAGATCAGCAAGAGCGCGCTGGTCAATCTCGTAGAAGGCTGTCTGGTGGAGGCGGTCCGGCAAGGCGTGAGCGACATTCACATCGTCCCCAAGGATGGGAACAGAACGGAGTTTTGGTTCCGCGTTGATGGAAACCTTCAGCTCTGGCACGCACAGGAGAATACGTTGCCGGAAGCCATTGCCGCGGTGGTGAAAGATCGCGCAAAAAACGTCGATCGCTTCGAACGCGAGATGGCGCAGGACGGATTCATCCAGCGCTCGATTGACGATCACATGATTCGCTTCCGCGTCTCGATTATGCCGATGGTCGGAAGCGAATTCAAGCATAAGTACGAAAGCATCGTCATCCGGGTTCTGGATGATCGGAAGGTGATTACGGACCTCAACAAGTTGGGCCTGCAAGGCCCGACGATGGAGGCGTTCAAGAAAGCCATCAACAAGCCGCAGGGAATTGTGATTCTTACCGGGCCGACGGGCAGTGGCAAGAGTACGACGCTTGTGGCTGCGCTGCACGCTGTGATTGATCCGACGGTGAACGTGCTGACGGTGGAGGAGCCGGTGGAGTATATCATCAAGGGGGCGCGGCAGTTGAAGATCGGCCCGAAGATGAACTTCGACGAAGCAATCCGCGGCATTCTCCGTCACGATCCCGACATTGTGCTGGTGGGAGAGATGCGCGACAAGGCGACCGCTGAAATCGCGATCAAGCTTGCCAATACCGGGCACCTGACCTTCTCGACACTGCACACCAACGACGCGCCGAGCGCCGTCTCGCGCCTGTACAAGATGGGCATTGAGCCGTTCCTGATTGCCTACGCGATCAACATCATCGTGGCGCAGCGTTTGATTAGAACGCTGTGCAAGTTCTGCAAGCGGCCGATCCAACCCGACGAGCTGGATCGTGAGGTGTATCTGAAGTTCGGCTTCACGGAGGAAGACCTCGAAAAGCATGTCATCTATGAGGCGGTGGGATGCGAGCGATGCAACGGCGGGTACAAAGGTCGGGCTGCCATTCATGAAGCCCTGTATTTTACGAAGGCCATTCGTTCCATGATTGTCAAATCCGGAAGCGACGTGGATGAAGAAGGCATCCGTCAGCAGGCGATCAAGGAAGGGATGTGGACGCTGCGGCGCTCAGGCATCGAGCGCATCAAGAGCGGAGTAACCACGCTCGAGGAAATAGCCTCGGCAACCACGGACGACTGATACGATGGAGGGCATGCGTCGATGATTGATATTGGCATCCAAACGCTGCGGGATATGGCACGAGCGATCCCGCCATCTGCGCCCGGAGTCGAGCGGCAGATGCTGATCGGCGACATTGTCGGCAAGGCATCGCCCGCCGAGCGAACGGCGCTGCGTCGCCTGCTCGATACCGTTCTGGTCCGGATGCAGAAAATCAACGCGTCCGACATTGATCTCGGCGGGTACGGCACGAAGGGGCACATCTGGTATCGCGTCTATGGCGACAAGAAACCCGACCTCGAGCTTCCCACGTTGACGCCGGACGAGGCGAGCATGCTCATCCAGAGCGTCTTGATCGAACGCCAGCGGCTTTTCCTCTACGAGAATCGCAATCTCGATTTCTCCTATACCGTGATGCAGGATGAGACGATGTACCGCTTCCGCGCGGACGCTTACTTCGATTTGGATCAGCTTGCACTCAACATGCGCGCGATCAGTTCTACGGTGCGGCCGTATAAGAATCTGGAATTTCATCCGAACGTAACCAAGGCGTTGAGTCTCGCCTATTCGTCACAGGGACTGACCCTCGTCACCGGCATCACCGGCTCCGGCAAAAGCTCGACGCTGGACAGTATCATCGACGCGAACAATCATTCGGTGGATGCCCATATCGTCATTATCTCCTCGCCCATCGAATACATCCACAAGCCCGATCGCTGCATCATCCGCCATCGTGAGGTCGGGCGCGATGTGCTGTCATTCAAGGACGGCGCCATTCAAGCGCTGCGTCAGGACCCGGACATCATCGTCATCGGAGAAATGCGCGATCCGGACACGATTTTCACCGCTCTGGAAATCACCGACAGCGGGCACAAGGTGTTTTCGACGCTGCACACCGCCTCGGCCGTGGAAACGATTGACCGTGTCATCGGCGAAGTGCCTCCGATCGAGCAGGAACGGGTCCGCCTGCGGCTGGCCGATACGCTAAGCTGCGTAATCTCTCAGAAACTCGTGCCGACGCTCGACGGCAAGCTGACCCTTGCCAAAGAGATCATGCTGATGATTCCGTCGGTGCGGGCGGCAATCAAGAACAACAACACGGGCGAAATCTACCAAATGATGGCCGAATCGGCCGAGTTAGGCATGATTACTCTGGAACAAGATTTGAAACGATTGTACTTGCAGAAAAGAATCTCTCTCGAAACGGCGATGGTGAACGCTAATAACAAGCGGCGTTTGCAACAAATCCTGAATGCGAATGCCATCGGCGACTGAACGGGAGCGGGACTTCTGGACAGATGTGTAATAATAGTCACCACACAACAGCATAGGAACACGCCGGTATGGCTCTCTTTGGCGGTGGCAAGTCGGTCGTAGGATTGTTCATCGATGGTCTCGATGTCAAGCTCGCGCGGTTAAGCGCCAGGCGGGGCAGAGTCATCGTCGAGGAACTCCGTTCGGCAACGCTGGTGTCCAAGCTCGAAGAACGGAAAACGGTCGAGGCAGCAGTATCTGTTGGCGATGAAAAAGATCCGTTCAAACTTCCCGAGATGGAATCAACCGTTGGTGCCGCACTGGAGGGACAGGAGGATAACAACGCGGTGCTGTTGGGCCTGCTCTCTCCGTTGAAGCCGAAATCCTACTCTCTGGCCTACAGCATTTCCGAGCCTTCGATTTACTACCACCATCTGGAAAGCTCGTTCGGACTGAAGGGCAAGAAGTTGAAGGAACGCATCATCGAGGAACTGAAAAACGTTCGCACCTTCCAACCGACACCCGACGCGGTAGATTCGATTGTGACCGATGAAGGAACGCTGCTGTGCGTTGTGCGCGAGGAGGGTCTCTCCCTTATCCATCTCCTGGATAATATCAAAGGCTTCCTCGGCAAGCGGCTGCCGAATATTGCCGGCATCGAAAGTTCAGACCTTTCGCTGATGAACATCGTCCGCGCGAATTACACCCTCGAGTCGGATGAGGTATCGGTGATCATCTATGTCGGGACGGAGTTTACGCGCCTCATTTTTATGCGCGGATCGAACTTCTTCCAGTTCGCTCCCATTCTCAGCGAAGGATACGATTCGCCCAACTTGCAGAATACCGTGTACAGCCGTCTGCTTCTGGAGCAGGACAACCTTGGCATTCATCGCCTGCGCCGGATCATCCTCGCTGGCGAAAGCCGTCGGATTGCCTTCAAGGAATTTCTCCAGCAGATGCTTCCCGATCAGGAGGTGGACTACCTGCTGGCGCCGCGCCTGGATGTGAGCAAGCTGCCGCCGGAGTTACAGGAGACCGTCTCCGACTATGCAGTGCCGATCGGCGCCGCGTGGCAGTTTCTCGAGCCGGCGAACAAAGTGTTCTATCACACGAACCTGATGCCCGACGAAGTACGCGAGGGACAGCGACGGTTCAAACTCTCCTGGCATGGATATCTCCTTCTGGCCGCGATCTTTGGTTCAACATTACTCTTCACCACCGAAATCCAGAAGACGGAGCAGGAGGTGCATGAGAAGAAAGCACAACTGGAAGTGAAGAATGCCCAGGTGGCCGAGAACACCACGCTCATGAACTCGATCTCATCCCTGCAGGAAGAGTTGAATCGCTACAACTCCTCCATGGCGCTGTACGATTCACTCGTGCCCGGAGCAGACAAGTTCACCAAAACCCTGACGCTCCTGAGCAACGGCGTGGAGGACCTGAATTCCATTTGGGTCAAGGAGTTCACGGCAGGTGAAAGCGGACCTGCAACGATGACCGGTTTTGCTGTGCAGCGTATTCGAATCCCGCGGCTGGCAGCGCTCTTCAACAGAGCCTTGTTGAAGGAAGTGAACACGGAAGAGATTCGCCAGGAGACGGTCTATCGTTACACGCTGGAGATTCCGTCGCTGGAGGCAACAGCACAGCGAGGTCAGTAAGGCGACACAAGAAAGGAGTGCATCGTGTCCTACAAAGTTCGCAATAGCATCGCGCTCGCCATTCTGCTGTTCTTGATTATCGGCGTCGGAACGTACGTGCGCGCCTATCATTTGCCGAAGAAACTCCGCGCAATGGAAGCAGAGATCAAGAGAATTGACGAAGAGCTGAGCAACACGCCGCATCTCATCTACCAGTTCAACGAGCTGACCAACACGGTGGCAGAGACGAAGAAGCGATGGGAAAGCCGCAGCAAGGAAATCCCCGCGGAAGACATTACCGGCAAGACCTATGAATACTTCAGCTCCCTCATCGAGCAAAGCGGCGGACTGAAACTGAACATGGTGTACATGGGCTCGCAGCAGAAGGGCAATTACGGCTACAACGTGTACAGCCTGCGTGGCGAGGGACCGTACATGAACCTGTACAAGTTCCTCTGGTATCTCGAAAACGGTCGCAAGTTGTTCAAGATCAGCTCGCTGACGATGAAGGGCCTTGAAGTGCCGCCCAGCGATAAAAATGCCGGCGAGCTTCTTGTGACGTTCGATATGACGGTGCATGCGTTCTTCGCCGCCATCCCCGAGCTGGCGCGGCCGAGCAGCGAGCAGCCGCTGTCGCCCAACTATCTTGCACAGGACCCCTTCGAGCCGGTGATCACGACCAATCTGCCGCCGAACAAGGAAGATCTTGTCGAAATCGAGCGTTCGGAGTTGAAGGCCGTAATTCCGGGAAAGGCGTTCATCGTCGATCACAAGAATGTGTTCCGCACGCTCGAACCCGGCAGCCCGGTGTACATGGGTTACGTGACGCGCCTCTCGCCCGAAGAAGGAAAGATCGAGTGTACGTTGAACAAGGGCGGCATCATCGAGAAGGTGGAGTTGAAAATTCTGTACACTGCAAGCCAACAGGCGACTGCAGTGCAAATTGGTGCGACACCAAAAACCAAATAAGCCATAGAGGGGAGAATGAAACCAACGAACATCCTATGTGCCGGTGCGCTGACTCTGATGAGCGTGCTGCCGCTCGCGGCACAAGTAAACCCGGCCGAGCGCCGCGCCTTGAAGGAATACACCTCACCGGATGAGCTGGTGTCGATTGCCCCCACAGCGACGCTGGATCGCGCGCTTGCCGCCATCAGCGAAGTGAGCAAGAAATTCGTCGGCAAGATCGTGATTGATCCCGAACGGCGCACGCTTCCCATCGGCGTCGACATTTCGGGCATGCAGTGGCGCGTTGCGCTCGAGACGATCTGTCGGAAGTTGAATCTGTGGTATGAAGAGTACCCGGAGTACTTCCAGATCATCTCGCTCAATGGTCAGAACGAGAAGGGGCGGGAAATGGCAGGAGGCGCGCCGGTCAGCGCCGAGATTCAGAAAGAAGTCGCCAGCATCAAGAGTCGGGAAATCAAAATCAGCGCGGTGTTCTTCGAGGTATCGTTGAACAAACTGCAGGAAGCCGGCATCAACTGGACATTCATGAAAAGCAACAAAGATGTCTCGATCAACTCGGAGTTCAACGGCGCAGACAGGGTCACCAGCGACATTTTCCGGCTCGAAGCCACGCCGAAAATCAGCTTCGCCAACCTCAGTGCGGTTGCCCGGCTGTTTTCGAGTTACGACCTCGGTGAGATTCTTTCGGGTCCACAACTCGTTGTCCGTTCAGGTGAGAAGGGAAGAATTCAGGTCGGCCAGGACTTCTCGATCAAGGAGCGGGACTTTGCGGGCAATCTCATCGATCGCTTCTACAGCACGGGAACCATCATCGATGTCACACCGCAGGTCATTTCGGAACAGGGTGTCGATTTTGTTCATATGAAGGTGGATGTCGAACGAAGCTCGCTCGTACCAAGTCAGGGCAGTACAATCATCAACAAGACACGAGCGAACACGAACGTGCTGTTGCTTGATGGCGAGGAGACCATTATCGGAGGCCTGTATAACAACGAGGTACAGGAAGTGCGAGCCGGGATTCCGTTCCTGAAAGATCTCCCCTGGTATGTTTTCGGGCTGCGGTACCTGTTCGGATACAACAAAGAAGAGGTCAGAAAGAAGGAACTCATCATTCTGTTGAAAGCGGAGCTTGTGCCCGCGTTGCAGGAACGGGTAGCACAAAAAGTTCGGGGGGAGGGTATGTATCAGCGCTGGAAAGAAGGAATGGAACGCGAATCGGAACGCATCACCGGCAAGAAGGAGGGTAACTGACCATGAAGACGTTTGTTCTGATGTTCGGCGTCATCTGTGTCATCGGTCTGACGTTCTACGCGTGCAGTAATGAGGATACGGGCCCGAGCGCGGGCGTTGGCGTTGTCAGCGGATTTGTGAAGGATGCAAGCAACCGCACGCCGCTGGCAGGCGTTGTGGTGGAAGGGCGCGCCGGAACATCCGTCACGGCCTCGGCAACCACGGACGCACAGGGGCGCTACGAACTGCGGTTCGATCTCGACAGCGCCATGACGGCAAAAATCTCCATTCGCAACTACACGGGTTATCGCGATACGCTTGACATTCTTGTGACCGTCACGCCGAACGAAGCAGTGCTGAAGGACATCGACCTCACGGCAAAATCACAGGTTGTCGGGTCGGGTGGCAGCAGCAGCGGGCTTGCGCAGACCATCGCCTTTCTCGGCGCCAACCCCACGCAGGTGTCGGTCTACGGCGTGGGCGGGCAGGAAACGGCGGTGTTAGGCTTCGAGGCGCGCGACTCGCTCGGCCTCCCTATCGACGCAGCGCATGCCGTGCAGATCACGTTCTCGCTGCAAGGTGGGCCGAATGGGGGCGAGTACATCTCACCGACCGTCTTGACAACCAATGGCGTCGGCAGAGCTTTTATCGCCTTTAACAGCGGAACGCGTTCGGGCGTCGTGCAGGTCCTTGCCAGCGCAACCGTCGGTACCCGCACGATTACATCCGCGCCCGTGCGTGTGGTGATCAATGCCGGCTTCCCCGACCAGGCACACTTCACCATCGCCGCGCAGAAGCGGAACTTCCCCACACTCGGCATTGCAGGAAATCGAAACAGAATGTCCGTGATTGTGGGTGATCGTTACTCGAACCCCGTCGTGCAGGGGACGGCGGTCTACCTCAGCAGCAGCGCAGGGGTCATTCAACCTTCTGTCTTTACCAACAGCGACGGACAGGGAACGGCCGATCTGATCAGCGGCAACCCGGCGCCGTTCGGTCAGTACGCCGCGGCGCAGGGAGATGGCTACCACTACGTCGTTGCGCGCACGATCGGCGAGGGCGGCGTTTCGATACAGGACAGCATTTTGATTTTGTGGAGCGGACGTTCGCAGATCTCAGATCTCAGTCCGTCCAGCTTCAACATTCCCAATGCCGGGTATCAAGACTTTACGTTCACGGTGTCCGACTATCTCGGTCATCCGCTTGCTGCCGGTACGAGTATCAGTGTTGCGGTGACCGTTCCACCGCCGCCCGACCCGAATTCGCAGGTGAATCAGGTACAGCTTGCTTTCGGACGCAATGGGTCGATCGTGCTGGAGGATGTCATCCTGCCTGGTGCAGGCTCGACCCAATTCGGTTTCCGTTTGAGCGATGGTACTCCCAACCCGAATGTGCTGCCCAGCCCTGTCAGCGTTTCGATCTCGGTCGAAGGACCGAACGGCAACGCGTACGTGACCATCAACGGAATGTGCAACTGACCAAACTAACGCCGATCAACCAAAGCCTCCGCCACAGAGTGGAGGCTTTGGTTTTGTGGCCCTACCGAAAGCACGCTGCCTGACGTTGAACGACTCCCGCTCACAGGCACAGAGTCTGATCTGAGAGGAAAGCGTCGCACATTTGATTTTCCTTCTCGATAGCGTTAGCTTAGTAGCTGCAACGATGCACACTATCGGTCTATACATTCATGCCTAAGCGAGTCTCAGGAGCGGCGATCACGCTCTCTCAACAACCGATGCATGCCAGGGATCGAATCATCATCCGGGGCGCGCGGGTTCACAATCTCAAAAACATCAGTCTCGAACTACCGCGAAACAAACTCATCGTGGTCACCGGCGTCAGCGGCTCGGGCAAGTCGAGCCTGGCGTTTGACACGATTTACGCCGAGGGTCAGCGGCGGTACGTCGAAAGTCTTTCCTCCTACGCGCGCCAGTTCCTCGAACGCATGGACAAGCCCGATGTTGATTTCATTCAGGGCATCAGTCCCGCCATGGCCATTGAACAAAAGACCAATACGCGGAACCCTCGGTCGACCGTCGGGACGACGACCGAAATCTATGACTACCTGCGTGTCCTGTTTGCTCGCGTCGGAAAGACCTACTGCTGGTCGTGCGGCCGTCCGGTCACCCGTGATTCTGTGCGTACCGTGCTGGCTGCTCTTGCGGCCGAAGCTGGTGAATCGGATGCAGGTGCGGCGCTCAAACTCTACGTGCTTTTCCCCCTTCCCCTGCATGAAGGCGAAACACTTGCGGAAGCGATTGCGAATCTGAAGAAAGAAGGTTTCTTTCGGGTCGTTCTGGGGCAGGAGATGGTGGATGTGAATGAACAAGAACTCCCGCCGCGAACCAAAGCATCCGATGTGCGTGTGTTGGTTGATCGTCTTGTCTATCGCCACGGCGAAGAGAACGCTCGCCTCGCCGATTCGGTCGAGACGGCCTTTGCCTCCGGCAACGGAGAGGCGGAGATTCTCTTACTGGACTCCGGCAAGTCGCTGAAGTTCAACCAGAATTTCGAGTGCGCACACTGTCACATCAAGTATGAAGAACCCGACCCGCGGATGTTCTCGTTCAACAATCCCGTTGGCGCGTGTCCCGAATGTCAGGGTTTCGGCAGAGCCATGGGGATTGACATGGACTTGGTTGTGCCGGACAAGAGTAAGTCGCTGCGCGACGATGCGATTCAACCCTGGACGACGCCGAAGTTCCGGCCGAATTACCGCTCGATGCTCGCTGTTGCTCGGAAGGCCGATCTGCGTGTCGATGTTCCCTTTGACGAACTCAGTGACAGGGAATTGGACATCGTCATGGACGGCTTCGGTGAGTTCGACGGCATCAATGGCTTCTTCAAGATGCTCGAAAAGAAATCGTACAAGATCTACTATCGCGTGCTGCTGAGCCGGTATCGCGGCTACACGACGTGCCCTGTATGCGGCGGCTCGCGGTTGAGGAAGGAAGCCCTGAACGTCAGAATCGCAGACAAGAGAATCGCCGATGTCGTGAGCATGACCATCAGAGACGCGCGTGCCTTCTTCGAACACCTCATTTTACCACCCGCTGATCAAGAGATAGCTCGCAGAATCCTTGACGAACTGAAACGGCGCCTCGCGTATCTGGATGATGTCGGCATCGGGTATCTGACCCTGGATAGACTTTCGAACACACTTTCGGGCGGGGAATCGCAGCGCATCAACCTTGCGACCGCGCTCGGTTCATCGCTGGTCGGTGCGCTGTACGTCCTCGATGAGCCGAGCATCGGGCTTCATCCCCGCGATAACGGGAAGCTTATCGGCATTCTCAAAGCGCTGCGCGACGTGGGAAATACGGTGATCGTTGTGGAACACGATCGGGACATGATGCGCGCCAGCGACGTGATCGTTGACATGGGACCGCGTGCCGGTGAGAAAGGCGGCGAGGTCGTCTACAACGGCCCCGCGCACGACATTGTGAAGGAGACCTCCTCCCTCACGGGAAAATATCTCAGCGGCAAGCTCACGATTCCCGTTCCCCGCATTCGCCGCACATCGAACGGGGCGGCCATTACCATCGTGGGGGCACGCGAGCACAATCTGAAGAATATCAATGTCCAGATCCCGTTGCATATGCTCGTCTGCGTGACCGGCGTGAGCGGCAGCGGAAAGAGTACACTTGTGCACGATGTTCTGTATGCCGGTCTGAAGCGGCTCAAAGGTGAACCGGTGGAAAAGGCGGGCGCGTATACTGCCATCCACGGAGCCGAGCAGATCAGCGCCGTTGAGTTAGTGGATCAGTCTCCGATCGGTCGAACGCCGCGTTCCAACCCTATCACCTACATTCAAGTCTTCGATCAGATCAGAACACTGTTCGCAAGCACACAGGCGGCAAAAGTGCACGGCTTCACACCCGGCCATTTCTCGTTTAACGTTCCCGGCGGACGCTGTGACGCATGTGAGGGGGACGGGGTTGTGAAAGTGGAGATGCAGTTCCTCGCGGACCTGTATTTGCAGTGTGATGTGTGTAAGGGGATGCGCTACAAGAAGGAAATTCTCGAGGTCGAGTATCGGGGCAAGAACATCAACGACGTTCTCGGGATGACGGTGGCCGAGGCGATCAGCTTTTTCGGGGCGGATGCTCATGGGCGGAAAACGGCCGAACGCCTGAAAGTGCTCGAAGATGTGGGGCTGGGGTACATTCGGCTCGGCCAGGCCGCCACGTCACTTTCCGGCGGCGAGGCGCAGCGCATCAAGTTGGCGGCGCATCTCAGCCTCCCGCAGCGCGGCGAACACACGCTCTTCATTTTCGACGAGCCGACCACCGGGCTGCATTTCGATGATATTGCAAAGCTTATGAACTGCTTCAATGCCTTGATCGACGCCGGACACTCGGTGCTCATCATCGAACACAATCTCGATGTCATCAAATGCGCAGACTATGTGATCGATCTGGGCCCCGAGGCAGGCGATGAGGGCGGATGGATTGTCGGCGCGGGCACGCCGGAAGAGCTCTGCACCATCGCCGAATCACACACGGGTCGGTTCCTGCTGCCGTATCTCCGGCCGGAAAGTGCAGCCTGGTGATGGAAATCACAACAAGAGGAAGGGGACTATGGTAGATTGTACCCGCACCAGTTGTTGAAGGGCATCGGTAGTTCGACGGATTTAGGGGAGATCCTAGAACGTGCCGGTGCCTTTCGCAATTTAATAGGCCATCCCTACATTCAACGTAATGAAGAACCCGCCGAAATCCTTCTTTCTGGCCGCGACCTCCCCTGTCCTGAGATTGTAAAGCGACGGCAACCCATCACCGAACAGAAACGTGAAGTAATATCGGAAATTGACGCCGAGAACGTTTGCCTTCTCCGTGCCGAAGTTTGCCCCGACACCGACAAAAGCAGTTGCGGTGTAATGCGGTTGGCCTCTGCCGAGACTCTTGAAGAACTCAATCTGTGTCGGCGTGATCGTTCCCGCAGGCGATCGGGACAACTCGACAAACGGCGCGGCAAAGATCAGCGTCGGCCCGACTCCTGCGTTGATGAAGGGTCTAAAGTTATCCGTGATGTCTTCACGGAACAACCGATACTGCAGACCGAACGACAGCGGCATCACGAGGAACCGCTGCAGCTTGCCCGGTACGTAGGACACGCCATAGAAGTACGGGTCGAACTGCTCGAACTCTCGTTCATCCTTCGCTTCCGAAATCGAAAACATCACGAAGCCGAAAAGATCTTGTGAGAATTCTCTCCGATAGAATGTGCCCAGACCGAACCCGTCGTTGGAGACAAGCACGTCCAATCCCCATGCGTTGCGGAATTCCTGTTCTTCGATCGAAGAATCCATCGCCATGGTATCGGCCGGCACACGCACAGCGGCGGTTGAGAGTGGTCGGTGAGTGAGATCCGCTTCTTGCGGGAGAGCAAGCACCGGGAGAAGCAGCCCCACAACCATCCATGCGACTCGCGTTGTTGTTCTCATGAAATCCTCCTCATGTTGTTGTTCTCTCCCGGTCTCTCGTCTGCAAGATAGGCTCTTTGGTCTTGAGAAGCAATCACACCACTCGGAAGATGCCGAACTTCAGATAGCGAGTTTCCGGAACAGCCGGAAGAATGGGATGATCGGGTGCAGCACTCCGCCAATCCAGTAACTGCACGTCCTTTCCTTGCTTCCTGGCCGTCGTCTCGACAATCTCAAGAAACACCTCGGGAAGGATATGATGCGAGCAGGATGCCGTCGCAAGAATCCCACCCGGTCGCAGTAAACGGTATGCCAGGGAGTGCAACTCTTTGTATCCCTGTTTCGCGGCCGGAACATTTTTCTTCGATCGGGTGAACGAAGGGGGATCGAGAATGACGACGTCGAAGCGCCGCTGGTCGGCGGCAAGACGTTTCATCGCATCGAACACATCCGCCTGGGTGAACGTCACGTTGTTGAGGTCGTTCAACGCGGCATTCTCGGTTGCCTGCTGAATTGCCTCTGCAGAGGCGTCGAACGCAAGGACGGAACGGGCACCTTCCCGTGCGGCATGCAGAGCAAATCCGCCTTCGTTACAAAAACAATCCAACACCTCCGCGCCTTTACACAGCCGGCGGATAGCAAGTCTGTTCTCGCGCTGGTCAAGAAAGAATCCCGTCTTCTGCCCTTCAAGGAGGTTCACCTCGAACCGCACGTCGCCATCTTCAATGATGGTCGGCTCCACCCGTCCGCGCAGCAATCCTTTCTTCTGCGGCAGCGCTTCCAGCGTCCGCAGGTGTGACTCATTCCGCTCGACGATCCCCTTGGGGTGCAGCAGCGACTCCAACACATCACAGATTATTGCCAGACGCATGTCCATTCCGTATGACAGCGTTTGAACCGCGAGGTACGAATTGAACTTGTCGACGATAAGGCCGGGAAGAAAGTCACTTTCTCCATGCACAACGCGAAAGCTGTTTGCGTGAGGATACAGAACGTTACGCAAGGCAAGGGCCTGCGCAATACGCTGCGTGAAGAAGTCGGCGTCACACTCTTCTCCATGCCTCGACAGCAGGCGCACGGCGATGAGTGAATGCGGATTGTAAAATCCGCTGCCCAACAATTTGCCTCCGGCGGTGCGCAGCTCGACAACGTCTCCCGCTTGCGGCTCGCCTCGTACCTCGCGAATCTCGTTGCTAAACACCCACGGGTGACCCGCGAGGATGCGCCGATCCTCCTTACGCTTGAGAATGATTTGCTTCGTCATATCGCCTTCAAGGTATTAAGAGCTGTCGCGAATTGCAAGGAGGCGTTCGTTGATATTCGCGGCCTTTCTGGTTATCTTTTTTTGGTTTACACATGTGATAAGGATGCCGTAGTGGTTCATGTTTCCTGCGTGGTTTTCGATCTGGATGGGACGCTCACCCAAACCAACCCGTTGATTTTCGCAAGCTTCAATCATGTAGCGCAGCGCTTTCTTGGCAAGACGTTTCGCGAAGAGGAGATCATCGCATTGTTCGGGCCTCCGGAAGAAGGGGCGTTGATTCATCTCCTGGGTGAGCGGACCGGGGCCGAAGCGATGGACGAACTCTGCGCGTTCTACCGAGCGCACCATCGAGAGCTGGCGCGTCTGCATGAAGGAGTCACTGATGTTCTCGCGTTACTGCAGGAGCGAGGCATCTCCGTTGCGCTCTTCACCGGCAAGGGACACCGCACAACACGCATTACCCTCGAGGCATTCAACCTGATGCACTTCTTCGATATTGTGGTGACGGGAAACGATGTTGTGCAGCATAAGCCTGCGCCCGAAGGAATCGAACGGATCATCCGCCACTGCGGGGCGAGGCCTGAGGAAGTCCTGATGGTGGGCGATTCCCTTGCCGATGCGAGCGCTTCGCGCAGCGCCGGTGTGTCCTTTGCGGCCGCGCTGTGGGATGCGTACGATCGCGCACGGGTGCTTGCCGCACAGCCCGATGTCGTGTTTCACTCCGTTCGGGACATGTTCGATTGGTTGTCTTCTCATACAAACGGATTTCGCCGTGCCTCGCCCTCCCGATGAACATCCCGTCGTCCTTCTGCTGACGCGCTTTGCGGTGCCGGCGCTGATCCTTCTCTTTTACGTCACCGCTGCGCTTCGGTTCGAGTACACCCCCGAGAGCACGTTCGCCACGCTCGTTGCGCTCGACGCATCGCCGGTCTCATCGGTCTGGTCGGCGCTTCTTGCACTTGCTTCGATGCTGAATATCGACCCGTGGCTTGCCGCAAAAGTGTTCAGCATGGTTTCGTGTTGCTTCGCCCTGTTGTTCTCCTACCTTATCGCACACGAGGTGGTTGGCGATCGTCTTCTTGCGCTGTGCGTCGTGCTGGTGCTCTCAATGCAAGCCTGGCTCATTCAGCTTGCGCCGTCGGGAAGCGGTGTGGGTTTTGCGTTGCTGCTGACTCTTGCGGCGGTGTTCTTTCTGCTGCGCAATGATTACCTCGTTGCTTCGATCATCGCGGGGCTGGCAACACTCGTGTCGTGGCAGAATATTGTGCTTCTGCCCGTTCTGCTGTTGGATGCCTATATCAATTCGGTACAGAAAAGCCGGTCGGCGAAAGTCGCGCTCAGTATCCTCCTCGTGTTCGCCAGCGTCCTTTTGCCGTGGGTGCTGTACGCCCTGTACACCGGCGCCGCGGTACTGCCGGATGAGGTGGGTCGGTCCGATGTGCCGACGTTTCTGCCACATCTTTCCTTTGAAATGGTTATTCTCGTCGGCGTCATGTTCGTCGGTGTGGCGATGCTGGCTTCGCGCGAGCGGCAGCTGCTGCGCCTGCACACCGCTCCGCTGCTCTGGATTGCGATCGCCTCGTTTACGCATCACGTCATGTTTGCGCTCACGCTTCCTCTGATTGTCGTCTATGCGTTCTTTGCTGTTCAGCATGTCATGATGAGCTTCGGCAAAGCGCGCCTTGCACAGGTGGGTGGGGTTCTTCTGACGGCCCTTCTCCTCGCGTACAATCAATTCGTTCTTCTGCCCGCGACGACGTCGTTGATCGACGAGGCGTCAACCACATCGGCAGGGCTGAAATCCGCGGCGCTGTGGCTGCGGACCAACGCACAGGAGGATGAGAGCATCAGCGTGCCTGCCGAACACAACCGGCTTGTGGAATTCTACGCCGCTCGTCCCATCACCACCTCGGGTGCCCGCTTCCTCATCTCCGCAGACCACGAGGTCAGCGGATTCGAAGTGGTGTTCGATCCTGTTGAACAAAACCCTGCCTTGCTTGCCGCATCTGCCCGATACAGAGTCTGGAGACGGAAATGAGGGCTGCCGCCTTGCTGTTTGCGCTGGCTCTTTCTTGGGGAGCTTCTGCGCAACCGACCGATGTTGTGCTGCGCGGCCTTGCCGTGTACGTGGAGGAGGATGAAGTCTCCTTTCCAATTCTCGTGCGCGACACGGTGGACGAGAACGGAAAACCCCTGCGGCGATACGATCGGCTGACCATTCAATTCGATATTGCGGCGAACGAACCGCCGAACTTGAAGATTCGCTTCTTCCATTGCAATCGTGACTGGCAGATCGATAACAACGTATTTGTCACCGACCCTTACCATAACACGTCGTTCGTGCTGCAGTTTGTTCCATCACCGGGAGGCGTGCGGGGCTACACCTATCGTTACGTGAACCGCTTCCCCGACGACGATGATGTCGTCCGCTTCGACTATTCGGGCAACTGGGTGTTCAAGATTATGGATCAGACCGAATCAACGGTGTATGCCGAGGGACGGTTCTTCGTTGTGGATCGGCTCGTGCCCACGAACGTTGCGGTGACGAACGATTACTTGACGGAGAATACCTCTCCCTACAATCAAATCCACAAGATCAGCGCGCGTGTAACGCTTCCGCGCGAAATCGACGGCGTGTACTACACAACGGTGGACATCTATCAGAACAGGCGCTTCTATCATCCGTATCGGATTGATACGTGGGACAGGGGTCCGTACACGACTGTTGAAGGCTTCAACACGGGCGAGCGCATCTTCACCATCACCAATGTGCTGCCGGGAAACGAATACCGCGTGTTGGACCTGAGCAACGTGACCCGCTATCCCAACCACACTCTCGTGCGCCTGGCCGAGGGCGCCGATCATCTGCGCTTGTATTGGCGAACGGGCGCAGACCACGACGGGGAAGCAATCCTCAACAGCTTTACGGGTTTGAACTCCGACTACCTTGAAGTGCTTTTTCGGTTGGATATGCTGGAGCGCGACTATCGTGCACTGACGGCAGGCGGGAAAGAAATTTTCCTCACAGGTGAGTTCAATTTTTGGAATCCGACGAATGACGACCGATTGCTATGGGATGAACAGGAACGATCGTACGTCGTGCGGAAGGTTCTCCGTCGCGGCATCTATGATTACCAGTACATCACCGGCCGCTGGGATACGCAGTCCGGATCGGTCCTCAGTCAGGATTGGACGGCAACGGAGGGGACGGACTGGCGCACGACGAATGTGTACACGGCCTTTGTATATTTCAACGATCCGCGCTTCGGCGGATTCGATCGCATCGTCGGCATGGGACGCGGACGAAGCACACCGCAGCAGCCGGGTTCAAACTGAACGAACCGCATGATGAACAACCCTCTTCGTATCGGTGTAGTGGGTGTCGGTCACCTCGGCGCATTGCACGCAAAGATGTTGTCCGAGATCGACGGCGTCCAGCTCGCAGGCGTGTTCGACATCGATCAGGCGAAGGCACACCGTGTTGCTCGTGAATGCCGCTCGACGGCGTTTCCCTCGCTCGATGCGCTGATGCATGCGGCAGATGCCATGACGATTGCAACGCCGACCTCCACCCACTTCGACGTCGCGCAACTGGCGTTGCGGAACGGACGGCATGTCTTCATCGAAAAGCCGATCACAACAACAACACGCGAAGCGGACGAATTGATTGCCCTCGCGAAGGCACACGCCCTCTTCATTCAGGTTGGGCACATCGAGCGCTTCAACGCTGCAATTCTCGCCGTCGAAAAGAAGTACACCGTCAACCCCCTGTTCGTGGAGTCGCATCGTCTTGCGCCCTTCAATCCCCGCGGTACGGATGTGGCGGTGGTGTTGGACTTGATGATTCACGACATAGATATTATTTTAAGTTTTGTGCAATCGCCGGTTATGCGCGTGGATGCCAACGGCGTCGCGGTCGTCTCGGACAGTGTGGATATTGCCAACGCCCGGCTGCAGTTCGAGAATGGATGCGTTGCCAACGTTACGGCGAGCCGCATCTCGCAAAAGAAAATGCGGAAGATGCGCCTCTTCCAGAAGGATGCGTATATTTCGATTGACTTTTCGGAAAAACACGCCGAGGTGTTTCGTCTGGTAGGCGAAGGCGAACCGTCGGCAAAAGGGGCAATGCTGTTGGGACAGATCGGCTCGGCGAAACACAAACGGAACATCGTCTATGAGCTTCCGTCGGTGGAGGATGTGAACGCGTTGAAGTACGAGTTGGAGTTGTTTGCGAAGTCCATCACCACCAACACTCCCCCACCCGTCACCGGAGAGGAGGGCAGGCGTGCACTGGAGGTTGCCCACATGATTCTGGAACGAATCGAGCAACAAACCGTGAAGCTGTAGCAGGGGAGTCGAGGTTCGTACTCCCGCAACATGCATGAAACAGAAAACCCGCATAGACATTACCAATCCCCTTCTCCGCACCATCGGTGAACTTGCCGATGCGCAGCGGCTGGAGGTGTACGTCGTCGGAGGCTACGTGCGGGATTATTTGCTGGGCATTGGCGATACGGATGTGGACATTCTCGTGATCGGAGACGGCATCGCCTTCGGGCGAATGGTGGCCCGAACACTCGGCGCCGAATCCGTCGTGACCTTTGAGCGCTTCGGTACGGCGATGGTGCAGCTCGAAGGCGGCAAAGTCGAGTTCGTCAGCGCCCGCAAGGAACGCTACGACCCCGATTCTCGAAAGCCGATCGTGGCAACGGGAACGCTGCGCGACGATCTCGAACGGCGCGACTTCACCGTGAACGCTCTCGCTGCAAGTTTGAACAAAGAATCCTTCGGCACTCTTTACGATGAGTTCGGCGGTGTGCAGGACTTGCACGACCGGATTCTTCGGACGCCGTTGGAGCCGGCAAAGACATTCGACGACGATCCGCTGCGTATCATGCGGGCGATCCGGTTTGCGGCGCAGCTTAACTTCACGATTCATCCCGAAGCGCTGAAGGCGATCATCCACATGAAGGACCGCCTCGCCATCGTCTCGCAAGAACGCATCACCGATGAGTTCTTCAAGATCCTCAAGACCGCTGCCCCGTCGGTCGGCCTGCGCTTGCTGTACGACACCGGCGTGCTCGAGATGGTATTTCCAGAAATTGCCGCGATGGCGGGCGTCGAGCAGAGGAACGAACATCATCACAAAGATGTCTTTCTTCACACATGCATGGTTGTTGACAACATCGCGCGCACAACCGATAATGCGTGGCTTCGCTTCGTCGCGCTGGTTCACGACATTGCCAAGCCGAAGACCAAAGCGTTCAAAGAAGGGATCGGCTGGACGTTTCACGGGCATGAGGAGATCGGCGCCCGCATGATGAAGGGCATTTTTCGCAAACTCCGCCTCCCGCTGGATCGCCTCCCGTATGTCGAGAAACTTGTGCGGTTGCATCTTCGTCCGATGGTCCTGGTGGACGACGTCGTCACCGACTCAGCCGTGCGCCGCTTGATCTTCGAAGCAGGAGATGACATTGATGACCTGATGACGTTGTGCCGGGCGGACATCACCTCCAAAAACCCCAAGCTGGTCCAGAAATATCTGCGCAACTACGACATCGTCATGCAAAAAATCGTGGAGGTCGAAGAAAAGGACAGGCTGCGCAACTGGCAGCCGCCTGTGAAGGGTGACGAGATTATGGCCGTGTGCGGCTTGAAGCCGGGCAAGGAAGTGGGCCTCCTCAAGAAAGCCATCGAAGAGGCGATTTTGGACGGGAAGATTCCCAATGAGCATGACGCAGCTCTGGCGTATCTGCTGGCGATAAAAGACGAGCTGCTCAACCCGCCGCAGAGTTTTCCCGTTCAGAACTGAAACATTTGGTATCAGCCCTCGTTTACTCAACAGGTGCTGATGCCTCCACCTTCTTCACGGTTCAACACATGAGTGCACTTTATTCAAGGAGATCGTTATGAGATTGACATCCGTCTCACACATCCTCGTGTTTGCGCTGCTATCGGCGACGAGGATTGCTTCAGCACAACCGAAATCTCTCACGCTCGAGCAGGCGCGCCAGATCGCGCTTGAGCGCAACCTGAACGTCGCTCAGGCACAGAACAACGTCGAGGCGGCTCAGGCGAGCGTTATGGCGGCAACGGGTGATTATCTTCCGACGCTATCGGCCTCCGGCGGCTGGACGCGCAACCAGACGGAAGGTCCGTTACCCGTCGGCGGCGTGCTCATTCCCAACACGAAGACGGTGTTCAACAACTTCAGCACCAGCCTCAATCTGAACTACACCGTCTTCAACGGGTTTGCCCGAGAAGGAAACTATACACGCTCCTCCGCAAACGCCATTGCCACCGAACATCGTGCCGCACGCACACGGCAGAGCATCGTGTTCCAGGTCGAGGCGGCATACCTGAACGTTTTGCGCAATGAGCAATTGGTGAAAGTGAGTGAGGAGAATTTGAAACGCGACCAGCGCCAGCTCGAGCGCATCACCGAATCCAATCGGGTGGGAGCCCTTTCGCGCGCCGACGTCTATCGTCAGCAATCGCAGGTTGCCGCCGACGAGCTGAGCCTGATTACCGCCCAGAACAATTACAACAAGGCAAAAGCCGACCTGCTGGCGCTCATCGGGCTTGATGTGAACGATGACTACACGATCGCCGATCCCTCCATCTCTTCAGAGATTACTCCGTCGGAACTTGAAAGCTCGGCGGAGCAATACAGCAATTTCCAGGAGCTTGCGCGTCGCGCACTCGAGAAGCGACCCGATTATCTCGGGGCAAGTGAAACCGTCCGTTCGGCCGACGGAGGAATTTCCGCGGCGCGCAGCGGCTATTTCCCCTCCGTCAGTGCGTTCGCAGGCTACGGATTTTCGAACAGAGTGTTGTCGCGGCTGACCGAGAACAAGAGCCTGAACTGGGGTCTGAACTTGCGCTGGACGTTGTTCGACGGGTTCGCCACCAACGAGGCGCTGCAGGCGGCGTACGTGGAGAAGAAGAATGCCGAACTCTCGCTGCAGCAAACCGAGCGCAACATCAACGTGGAAGTCAAGAAGGCATTGCTCGATCTCGAAGCAGCGCGCAAAGCGTATGAAGTGAGTCAGAAGGGGCTGCTCTCGGCAATCGAAGATCGCAAGATCGCCGAAGAGCGCTACAACCTCGGCGCCGGGACGCTGCTCGATCTGCTGACGGCGAACGCAGGGCTGGTGAGCGCGCAGGCAAACAAAGTGAACGCGGTATACGACTTCATCATCGCCAAGCGCAACGTCGAGTACGTCGTCGGCGAACGAACCTACTGAGTGTTTATCCCATCATCGTATGGAGGAATCATGGCAAGCAACGGCAGGAAAAACAGAAAGAAGCTCATCATCTTCTCGATCATCGGACTGCTCGCAGTGACCGCGGGGGTGGTGCTGTTTCTCGGCAGCAAGAAGGAGCCGATCATTCCGGTGCAGGTGGAGAAAGTAAGTCGCCGCACGATCACGCAGGTGGTGACGGCTACGGGAAAAATCCAGCCTGAGATTCAGGTGAAGATTTCGCCCGAGGTGAGCGGCGAGATCGTTGCCCTGCCGGTGAAGGAAGGTCAGCGCGTCAAGAAAGGCGATGTGCTGCTGAAGATCAAGCCCGACGTCTACATCGCTCAGCGTGACCAGTACGCGGCCGGATTGATTTCTGCGCGGGCCAATCTCACGCGCGCCGAAACCGAGTACAAGCGCTACAAGGAGCTGTTCTCCAAAGGTCTCATCTCCCAGGCGGATTATGATCTGGCAAATGCAACCTACGAAAGCGCCAAGGGTTCGTACGCACAGGCCAAGGCATCGCTCGACCAGGCAAACGAAGCCCTCCGCAAGACAACCATCCTCTCGCCGATGGATGGGACGGTGAGCCAGTTGAACTCGCGTCTGGGCGAGCGCGTGCTGGGAACGCAGCAATTCCAGGGAACCGAGGTGATGACGATTGCCGATCTCTCGCGCATGGAAGCGCGCGTGGATGTCAGCGAAACGGACGTAATCCTCATCTCCATCGGCGACACGGCGCGCATTTCCGTTGATGCGTTGCCGGACACGAAGATCAACGCGGTCGTCTACGAGATCGCCAACACCGCGAAATCCAAAGGCCTCGGGACGCAAGAGGAAGTGACAAACTTCGAAGTCAAGATGCGCATCATTACACCCAATGTTCCGCTTCGGCCGGGCATGTCCATGACCGCCGACATCGAGACCGAGACGAAGCAGAACGTGCTTGCCGTTCCGATTCAGAGCGTCACGACACGGATGCCGAAGATGGAAGGCAAAGAACCGCCCAAGGATGGAGAGGAACGTCAGATTGTGGCGGCAGGTAGACCGGGCAACGGCAAAATGAAGAACGAGATGAAGGCAAAGGAGGTCGTGTTCGTCGTCGAGAATAACGTGGTGAAAGCCATACCGGTCAAGCGCGGCATCAGCGATGATGCGTACGTCGAAATCACCGAGGGCATTAAGGAGGGGATGCAGGTGGTTTCAGGAACGTACAAGGCGATCAACCGAGAACTAGAGGACGGATCGAAGGTTCGCATTGAAGAGCCCAAGAAGATCGCCGCAGGCGGCGACAAGCAATCGTGACCGGAAGGAGTGACTTCATGAACGTTATTGAACTGACCAACATCACCAAAGTGTACGACATGGGAGAGGCACAGCAAGTGCAGGCTTTGAACGGCATCTCTCTCTCGATCGCCAAGAACGAGTATGTTGCAATCATGGGCCCTTCAGGGTCCGGAAAATCCACGCTCATGAACATCATCGGCTGCCTGGACACGCCGACATCGGGGCAGTACCTCTTCAACGGCGTGAATGTGAGTGAGATGGACGACAACGATCTCGCCCGCATCCGCAATAAGGAGATCGGGTTCGTGTTCCAGACGTTCAACCTTCTTGCTCGATCCGACGCGCTGCACAACGTGGAGCTTCCCCTGATCTACGCTGGCGTGCCGTCGGCAGAACGAAAGGAACGAGCACGCAAGACGTTAGAGCATGTAGGCCTCGGCGATCGTATCCACCACAAACCGAACGAGCTTTCCGGAGGACAGCGCCAGCGTGTGGCCATTGCCCGCGCCCTCGTGACGCGTCCCTCCATCATCCTCGCCGACGAACCGACGGGAAACCTGGACAGCCGCACGGGCGAAGAAATCATGGAACTGTTCGAAGAGCTTCACCGGCAGGGCAACACGATCATTCTCGTTACGCATGAGGCGGAGATTGCCGAGCATGCTCATCGTGTCGTCCGTCTGCGTGACGGCAAGATCGAAAGCGACGATCGCATCCCGGAATCGAAACGCAAAGTCTATGCTGTGAAGAAAGCCATCTGACCGAACGAAGGGAAACGCCATGCACTTCTGGACGGAAGTGAAAGAAGGGTTGATGATTGCACTCGCAGCGCTGCGGGCGAATACGATCCGCTCCGTGCTGACCACGCTGGGTATCATCATCGGCATCTGGGCCGTGACGGTGATGGCTGCCGGCATTGATTATATCAACAGGGCGTTCGATCGCAGTGCATCGGCATTCGGCACCGACGTCATGTACGTCGAGAAGTGGCCCTGGGTGAGCGGCGAAGATTGGTGGACGTTCCGCAACCGACGCAACTTCAAGGTCGAATACGCCGACCAGGTGGAACGCCAGGCAACGCTGCTGAGCGCGGTGGCTCCCGTCCTCAATACACGCCGACCGCTGCGCTTCAAGGATCGCACGATGGACGGCGCGATGATTACCGGAACGACCGAAGCGTACATCAACGCCTCCGGCAACACGCAAATTGACGGACGGTTCTTCTCCGCCGAGGAGGCAAGCGGCGGGCGCCCGGTGTGTGTCATCGGCGCAACCGTGAAGGAAAACCTCTTCCCCGACGAGGACGCCATCGGCAAGACGATCCGCATCGAGGGCCATCCCTACACGGTGCTCGGGGTATTTGAAAAACAGGGAGGCCTGTTCGGCGAGTTCACCTCCGACAACCGCGTCTTCATTCCGCTGCATTCGTTCCGCAGCAACTTCGGCGGCCGGCAGTACGTGTACGTGCAGGCGCGCGCCATCAGCAAGGAATTGCTCGAAGAGGCAAAGTTGGAGTTAGAGGGGATTATGAGAAAAATCCGGAAGATTCCCCCCGGCGCGCCGAACGACTTCAGCATCAACCAGCCGGACCTTCTCAACAACGCCTTCGGCCCCATCAGCCTGACCATCGCCTTCATCGGGTTGTTCGTGACGGGCCTCTCGCTCTTCGTCGGAGGCATCGGCATCATGAACATCATGTTTGTTTCCGTTACGGAACGGACGAAGGAGATCGGCATCCGTAAAGCCATCGGCGCGAGGCGGCGATCCATTCTCCTCCAATTTCTTGTCGAAGCCGCGATTCTGTGTCTCATCGGCGGCATCATCGGTCTCCTGGTTGCTTTCGTCAGCGTGCTGATCGCCGGACGCGTCTTCGACCTCGATGCCGTCATGCCGGCTTCTGTTGTGGTGATTGCAACGCTTGTGTCGCTTGCCGTGGGACTGACGTCGGGCTTCATGCCTGCATATCGAGCGGCGAAGATGGATCCTGTGGAGGCGCTGCGCTATGAGTAAAATGCTGTTCGATCTCGCAAGTCTGAAAGAAAGTTTTGCGATGGCGCTTGCGGCCATCCGCGCCAACAAGCTGCGCTCGTCGTTGACGCTTCTGGGCATCGTCGTCGGCATCTTCTCGATCATTTCTGTGATGACGGCGATGGGCGTGCTGCGCAATGCGATTGAAGAGGGCATTACGCAGCTCGGCGCGAACACATTCCAGATTCAGAAGTTTCCGCCCGGCGGACCCGGCGGCGGCGGTCGCCAGCGCTGGCGGTTCAGAAATCGCAAAGACATTACCTACGAACAAGCTCTTGCCGTGCGCGAGAAGGCAACGCTTGCCGAAGCCGTCGGTATCGAGGTGTGGGATTGGGGCAAGATTGTGTACTGGAAGGGAGAGAAAACCAATCCGAACGTCGCCCTGTTCGGCGAAAATCTGGACGGGATCGTCACGAACAACTGGGTGGTGGCAACCGGGCGCGGGTTCACGCAGCAGGACTTCGAACTGACACGCAACGTCGTGCTCTTGGGCAAGCCCGTTGCGGAGAAACTCTTCCCGCCCAGCGTCAATCCTATTGGCGAGACGGTTCGCATTGACGGTTCGTTGTATGAGGTGATCGGGGTGTTCGCTCCCAAAGGCGGATCGCTCGGCGGCAATCAGGACAATATCGCCGTCATTCCTATCACGACCTGGTTTCAGAAGAACGGCAAAACGGGACGCAGTCTCAATATCATGGTAAAGGCGCTCAACCGCGAGGTGCTGGACGACGCGCTCGAACAAACCCGTATGATCCTGCGCGCTGAGCGGAAAGTTCCGCCCGGCGAGCCTGACGACTTCGATTATTTCTCCAACGATTCCGTGTTGAAGCAGTTCAATGAGTTTACGCTCTACCTTCGGGTCGGAATCATGCTCGTCAGCTTCATCGCGCTGGTTGCCGCCGGCATCGGCATCATGAACATCATGCTTGTTTCGGTCACCGAGCGTACGCGCGAGATCGGCATTCGCAAAGCCGTCGGCGCGCAGAAGCGCGACATTCTCTCCCAGTTTATCATCGAAGCCGTCGTCCTGTGTCAGATCGGCGGCGTCTTCGGGATTCTTCTCGGTATCCTCGCCGGCAACGTCGTGAGCATTCTCATCGAAGCGCCGGTCATTATTCCATGGGATTGGGTCGTCATTGGATTTGCTTCGTGCGCCACGGTGGGCATTGTCTTCGGTGTCTATCCCGCGTGGAAAGCCTCGACCCTCGATCCGATTGAAGCGCTGCGGTACGAGTAGGAAAGAACGCCAACGCGGGCATTGCTAACTCACACGCGCTCCCACTCCTCTCGCAGCATCACATACATCAATTGGTCAATCAGCTTTCCGTCCTTCACCACCGCTTTTCGCATCCTCGACTCGAACCGAAAACCGGCCTTCTCCAGCACACGCACGGAGGCGGGATTCCACTCAAACACGCCTGCATACAAACGGGCGAAGTCGAAGTTCTTGAAGACAAATCCCACCACGGCCTTCACCGCAGCGGTAGCAATTCCTTTTCCCCAAAACGGCTCGCCGAGCCAGTAGCCGATTTCCGCGGAGCGCCGATACACATCCGGCTGCGGGTGGATGCCGATGCCGCCGATGACCTCCACGTCGGAGGCAATCGCCCACGAGACTTCGGGGTGCTGATGCTTCACATGCTTCAGCCAGCGTTTCGCATCAAAAATGGTGTAGGGATAGGGAAACGAGTCGCGTAGATTAATGGAGACGTGCCGGTTGTTGGCGTACCGGGCAATCGCTTCCGCGTCTGCGGCAACAAAACTGCGCACGCACCATCGGTCGAACAACGGAAGAATCACGCGTGCGCTCCGCCGCTTCGTCTCGGCCGATGAGTACCTGAACGCCGGCGACCACGGGCTTGTCGTCCTTTGCGTTCATACGATCGCTTGGGTTCAATCTGAATTGCGCCTGCATCCGCGCTCGGCGGCGGCGGTTCTCGCAGCCATTCGTCGGGCGGGTAGACGTACGAGAGTTTTCTGCCGATGAATTCTTCGATCACGGGCACCTGCACCCCATCTTCCTCGTCAGCGAAACTCACCGAGATGCCGCTTGCGCCCGCCCGGCCCGTCCGTCCGATGCGATGCACGTAATCTTCCGGGTCGAGCGGAAGATTGTAATTGACGACGTGACTCACGCCTTCGATGTGCAGGCCGCGCGCAGCAACATCCGTTGCCACCAGCACGCGAAACTTCCCCTCCCGAAACGCCTCCAGTGTTCGCACACGCTCACGCTGCGACACATCTCCCGAAAGCAAGCCGCACGAAATCCCGCGGGCCAACAGCTGCTCGGCAAGCTTCAACGACTGATCCTTCCTATTGGCGAACACAATGACGCGCTCGAGATTTTCCTGCACGATCATGTTGTACAGGAGCTTGAACTTTTCGTCCGTCGTGCAGATGTAGACGCGCTGATCCACCGTTTCCACAGCAACCTGCTCAGGCTCGATTTCCACTTTCACCGGTTCACGCGTCCAGCTTGCTGCAAGCCGCTTTACGTCGTCGTTCAGCGTCGCGGTAAAGAACATCGTCTGCCGTTTGTCCTTGTGCGGCGTACTGTACACAATGTTCCGTACGTCCGGAATGAATCCCATATCCAGCATCCGGTCGGCTTCATCAATGACCAGAATTTCAACGTGACTGAGATGAATGAGGCGCTGCGATTTGAAATCAATGAGGCGGCCAGGCGTGGCAACAACGATATCCACGTGCGTATCCAACCAGCGCTTCTGTTTCTCGTAGTTCATTCCGCCGAAAACCGAGACGATGGTGCAGTGCATGTATTTCGAGAGCGCTTTCGCATCCTTTTCGATTTGCAACACCAGCTCACGCGTGGGAGCGAGAATCAACGCGCGCGGCGTCGCCTTCCGTCGGTCGCGCACCGGTGTACGCAACAAATGCGTGAGAATGGTGATGAGGAACGCTGCGCTTTTGCCCGTCCCCGTTTGCGCCTGGCCAACAATATCTCTCCCCTGCAGTGCGTGCGGCAGCACGTCAGCCTGCACGGGCGTGCAGTATTGAAACCCCAGATCGGCGATGGCGTGGAGAATCTCGTTCGGCAGATGCAGATCGTGGAAACGGGTCTTGCCCTCCGCCGGCGGCACGTCGTAGAGCGAAGGATCCCATGCCTCAGCAGGTTGCGCGGGCACTGGGGCCGGTTTCTCATGATGACGATGCACAGGGCCCGGGCGTCCTTTGCCGTGACGGGCAGGACGCGCGCGATGCGTGTGCCGCGCAGGCTCCTTCGCTGCAGGCATCGGTCGTTTTTCTTCGGGGGCAACCGACGTCGCCTTCTTCTTTCCGCGTACCCTACCGCTCAGCCACGAGGCGACTTTCTTGATAACTTTCTTCATTCGGATATGTTTGATGTGAACACGAACTGTGCAGAGGAATGGGCACTGTGGGACTGCTTGATGCCGACGTGTTTTGGTGCTCTCAAGATACGAAGTCTGGAGGAGAGAAGAAACTGTGGAACGCAGCCGGCGGAGGAAGGTAATTCCTGGCGTCGTTCACCTCTCTCAATCGATTCAAACTCATCTATGCGCTGCGAGCCTTGTATCGCCTGTAAAACCTGAACCCGACACCGAGGATGAGGAGGAAAACCAGCATCGCGGGGAGGCCGGCAAGGAACGAACTGATGAGGAAGCTCAGCGTGTTGCCGAACCCTGCGGTCCCCTGGCGAACGCCCTGCATGACCTTCACCCAGAACGCATCAGGCCCGGCCGCAATGATCGGACGCGGCTCGTGCATGTTGATATGGATTGTGGAGAGATCCACCCTGTCGGCAAGGTAGCGTTTGCGCCCCGTCAACCGTTCAATTTCTTCGCGAACATTGGTCAGGGCCTGCTCTATTTCGAGAATCTCCTTCACGGATTTCGCCCTCAAAAGAATCTCTCGAAATCTCTCTTCTGCCTTTTCTTTGTTCTTGAGCCTGGCTGAAACGTCATAGAATTCTTCTCTGACGTCGTTGCCGTTCACGTCCTCGTATTCGACTCTGCTTGCCAACTTCTTGATCTCATCAACTGTTGCAGTGAATTGATTGGTCGGCACCCGGACGACCATCGTCCCCGACTTCTGTGTCTCTTCGCGCGTGAATGCAGAACTGGAAAGGACGAAGCCTTTTCGCCGTTCGGCAATCGCCTGGATCTGTTTCAGGGCTTCATCGAAGCTAACAACTTCAAGCGTGAGATTGGCAGTCTTGATCACCATCCGCTTTTGCTCCACGGCTGGTGGTGGCCCCTTCCGATTTTGTTCAACGGATATGGAAGCCGTGAAATTGGCAGCGGACTCACTACTGCCGGAGGACTTCAGCACTCGCACTGCCGATGGCGGTCGGTCGGTCGACTCACAGCCAATGATAGCGATAGCGACTGCAAAGAGAAGAAGCGAATTTGGCATGATGGCCCCTCCCGGGTAAAACGGAGATTGGTTTTACGGCTTCAATTTGAAACTGAACGGCACTGTTACCCACACCGAAACAGGTCCGCCGCTCGTGTAGGCGGGCGTGAACAAGAATTGCTTCGCTGCCTCAACCGCCGCGTCGCTGAACAGATCATGATCACTCTTGACGATGCGAACCTCGTGCGGCTTGCCCTGCTTGTTCACCCAGATCTTTACCCAGACTTTTCCCTCTATGCCCGCTCTCACCAACAATTTGGGATAACGGGGCGTGACGCTCCGAATGACGATAGGCGGCTGTTCCACGAGTCGGAACTCCGGAGGCTCCTCTTCCAGTTCATCAATCAGCGGCGCACTCTCTCTTCCCACTTCAGTCGTGCCATCAACGTCGGCACCTTCAACGCCCTCGGCGTTACCCAGCGTAACTCCTTTCTTTAATTCGTCGTGCGTAGCAAACGAGACGTTTGGCTCGGCGAGTGCATCGGGCACGCTGAGAATTCTCCCTGCCTTCACATGCGAAGCTTTTGGCTTGCCTCCGAGCATTACTGCGCCTGCATCAATGGACGCGAAATCAATGGGCTTGCGGGTCCACGGCCCGTTCCAGGGGTTCGCAGGTTTTGCTTCAGTGACCTCGCCAGCCGATGAGGGAAAGAGATAGAAGGATAGAACAAATACAGCGTGAAGTACGATCGCAAGACCAAGCGCGAGAATGGTGTTACGATGTTGCAGTTGCTGAACCTCGGCTGTGCGATACGTGAGCGAACGGCAGGAATCTCTTGAAGCGAAAGCGAGGGCTGTCATGACGGCCTCCTTTCTGATCTGATATTCCATCATGAACTGGAACCGCACTGCAATGCCGGTCAAAGAGAATGCCAGCGGAGATTCTTCAACGGTGGGGCGATTTGCGAGTCTGTGAGCACTTCCATCTTGCAAAATGCACGATTCCGGGGAGCCGCCGCAGCGATGCCGATGGAAGTGATTAAGAAATGAATCGGAGGAAGGCGTTGCAAATTGCAAAGCAGTGAACCGGCAGCGGCGGGGGAGTGCAACACTTTAGCGATGCCGAGTCTAGTCCTCCTTCTTGCTCTTCCGCCATCTCGATCGCGCCTGCACAACCACGCCGATCACCGACAGGGCTGCAAGCGTTACAAGCGCCTGTGTCGCTTCAAGACGCAGAGTCTCGGTAATCAGATACGCTCCGATGACGGAAGAGAGAATGATCAGCGCCCAATCAACAAGAAAGGAGACTATGACTGCCCCGAGGATCGCGCCGCCGGCCGCCGGTATCCACCATTGAACGCCGGCTTCGGGAAAGTGTTGCTCCATCAGCGTGAAGGCAAGAAAGCCTCCGGCAGCGAATCCTGCAACACGCACGGCAACCTTCTGCAGGAAGTATCCCAGCGCCGCAGCCAACACGCCGACGCCTACCGCAACGTAGAAGATCGTGGACTCCTGATGATGCACGAAGCGCGGAGCAACATCCATCACCACCACAAACACCACTCCGCCTACAAAAAGCCAAAAAATTTTTCTGCCGACGAAAAGCAACAGCAGACCAAGAAGCATCGGCAGTACGGTCGAGAAGTTGAAGTCGGACATGGGGTAGATTGCGTGTTCGATGTCGGAAGAGGGGATGAGAATTTCCTCACGGGCGCAGAGGCAATCTCACCTCTCTGCTACGGTACGACGGCGAGATTGCCTCCGCGCGTACGATTCCTGTGGGAGAACTGAGGTTCTACTTTGCCGGCTTGTAGTACTTCAGCGCCTCCGGCAGGTGTTTCTTGATGTCGGCGATGCGTGTTTCATCCGAGGGGTGTGTGCTCAAGAATTCAGGTGGTGCCTGTCCGCCTTTCTTTGCGGCCATGCGCTGCCAGAATGAGACGGCTTCGTTGGGATCGTAGCCCGCCATCGCCATAAAAATCAGCCCCATGCGGTCGGCTTCGCTTTCGTGCGCGCGGCTGAACGGCAGCAGAACGCCCACTTGCGCACCGAGACCGAATGCCGCCATCCACAACTGTTGCGTCTCCTGAGGCTTATCCTTGACCGCGGCCGACAGGGCCATCCCGCCCAGATTGGCCAGCAAACCCTGACTCACGCGCTCGTTCCCGTGCTCGGCAACTGCATGCGCCACCTCGTGTCCCATCACCACCGCCACGCCTGTTTCGTTCTGCGTTATCGGCAGAATCCCCGTATAGAACACCACCTTTCCGCCGGGCATGCACCACGCGTTCACCTGCTCGCTCTCCACGAGATTGAACTCCCACTGGTAGCCTTCCAGTCGGTTTGCCCATCCACCCTGTTGGGCAAATTGCTCAACGGCCGTTTGAATCTTCTTGCCTACACGCTGAATCATTGCGGTGGCTTCCTTGTCCGTGCTCTTTTTGTTCTCTTTCAAGAACTGATCGTACTGCGAGTAGCTCATGCTCAGCATTTCACCTGCGGGAATGAGCGTCAACTGCTTACGCCCCGTCACCGGATTGGTGCTGCACATGGCGAAGAGAAACGACATGAGCGTCAATGACACAACAAGCGTCTGCCGAAGTTTCTTACCGGGAATCATGGCATCCTCCTTACCTGTAGAAAATGGAAAACCACATCAGGTTCTGATCAAGAATAGCATAGTTTGCAATTATGTGCAAGGCATCGGGTGCGGCTCCGCCGGCTCTGTCATGCCCGGCTCAAGAAATTTTCAAGTACAAAAATTTTTCGCAAGCGAAAATACACCGGGCTTTCAACCAATGCTATTGCCCTTAGACTGTCCAAGCCCGAGACAAACCCGGGATCCCTGCACGCGGGAACTTCCCAGAGCCAATCCGGAATGGGAATCCCCAGCTCCGAACACAATTGCTGTGCGGTGGAGGCAAGCAGCCCATCCATCCTTTCGTTGCCTAATTCAAACGGTTCTTTGATGGTATCCGGATTCTTGTGATAGCGGAAATCATCAACGAATTCCATGAGATGGATAACCCAGTGTTTCGGGTCTCTAAGGATCCGTTGTTTCACTTCTCGCAACGTCGTCATCTCTGGAGAATCTCCTCAATGAAGAAACGTGTTGCAGGTTTTGGGACGCTCCTCGACGGCGTAAGATTTGGAAACGATGTCATGCTGCGCCTCCCTCGCGTGGGGTCAGGGCGTCAAGGAGGAGTTCTGCCACATCCTTCACCTGCACATTTGCCTCTTTTGCTTTCACGCCATCGGTTATCATCGTGAGGCAGAAGGGACAGCCGGTCGCGATCGCGCCGGCGCCGGTAGCAAGCGCCTCCTCGGTGCGTTCGATGTTCACGCGTTTGCCTTCATGCTCTTCCATCCACATGCGGCCGCCGCCTGCGCCGCAGCAGAAGCTGCGGTCGCGTGCCCGCTTCATTTCCACGCGCTCGACGGCGACGGCGTCCACTAACGCGCGCGGCGCATCATACTCGTCATTATAGCGACCGAGGTAACACGGATCGTGGAACGTGATTCTCTCTTTCTGCGCCGCGGTGAGCCTGAGCTTTCCCTGCTCTACCAGCCCACGGAGAAATGTCGTGTGATGCACCACCTCGTAGTCACCGCCGAATTGCTTGTACTCCTTGCCTAACGATTGCAGGCAGTGCGGACAGGTGGTGACGATCTTTTTCACGTCGTACTTGTTCAGCGTCGCAACGTTCTCCTGCATCAACATCTGCGCAAGATACTCGTTGCCCATGCGCCGGGCGGCATCGCCGTTGCACTTTTCTTCCGTGCCGAGGATGGCAAACTTCACTCCCGCCATCTTCATCAACTGTGCGAAGCTTTGCGTTACCTTCTTGTATCGTGCATCGTACGCACCCGCACAACCGACCCAGAAGAGAATCTCGGCGTCGGGAGTGTCCGCCATCGTGGGGATGTCAAGTCCCTGTGCCCAATCGGCGCGTGTGGAATGGCTGAATGCCCACGGCGTGTAGTTGCGTTCAAGGTTGTTGAATGTCGTCGTCAACTCCGGCGGGAAGCGGGATTCGTTCAGGACCAGACCGCGCCGCAACTCTACGATCGTGTCCACGTGCTCGATCATCACCGGGCATTCCTGCACGCACGCCATGCACGTGGTGCACGCAAACAGTTCCTGCTCGGTGATGAAGCTGTCGAGAAGCCGATGCGAAGAGTCTTCTTGCTGTTCTCCGTTGCCGGGTTTGGCGGCGAGCATCGCGGGGGCTTTCTCGAACGTCCGCGCCCGCACGTCAACGATAATCTTCTTCGGATTCAGCGCTTTGCCGGTCGTGTTCGCCGGACAAACGGATGTGCAGCGGCCGCATTCGGTGCAGGTGTAGCCGTTCAGCAGCTGCTTCCATGTCAGGTCGTCAATATCGGTGGCGCCGTACTTCGTCAGCGTTTCGTCGACAAGGTTGATGGGCTTCAGCGCGCCTTTCGGCTCGATGCCGAGGTTCGAGAAATACACATTGAACGTCGAGGCAATGACATGCAGATGTTTGGAATAAGGGAGATAATTGAGAAAGCCGAGCACGGCCAGCATGTGTCCCCAGAAAAACACGTCATACCACGTTGCTGCCGCGTCGGGCGAGAACCATCCGCTCAGCATCATCGAAACGAAGCGCGCCTCGGAGGGAACGTCGGGATGGACGTACGGACGCGTTGCGTTTTGCCCGAACATCGTCATCATGACGGTGAGAATCAGCGCGAGGACGAGAATCGCATCCCACTTCGAGTGACCGGTAACCTGCAGGCGCTTGGGGGGACGAAACAGCCGCCGCGCGAGCGAGATAACGACGGCAACGAAGACCAGCGCGCCGAACAAATCCTGAAGCCACGTTAGCGGCCGATACAGCGGACCCAGAAACGCCAGCGACGCGCCCGGCACCAACCCTTCGACGATGGACTCGACAACCGCCGTTAGCAGAACAACGAACCCCCAGAAGATCAACGCATGCAGCAATCCTGCAAACGGCTCGCGCATGAGTTTGGATTGTCCGAGAGCGATCGTCAGGACGTTCGTGAGACGCCGACCAACATTGCCGAACCGGTTCTCGGGTTTGCCCAGCTTCAGATAGGCGATCAGCTTCTTAACATTGTAAGAAAAGAAGCCGAGAGCCGCGAGAAGAACGAGAGCAAAAATCAGGGAGGGGGGCATAAGAAGATCCTTCGATCAGAATTGCACTAAGCGAATGTGGGTGTAACGCGCATCGGGAGATATTCACGTCAGAGGTGACGGGTTATGATCTGAACCGTACCTTCACGATGACAGGCTCTCACGAAAGCATGCTTCCATACTTGCAGGCCGTGTGTGAGGCTCATGCGGCATCCATGCTCACGGAATGATCATCTCGCCTTCAAGCGTCGTGATGGCACGGCCGCCGACCATCACGCTCGTCACCGCTTTGTTCCGCACGGTCAGGTGGATCGTCACCCTGCCCTTACGACCCATCACATCCCCCTGTTCGCCGATGATGCTGATCGAGTCGCCGGCGATTCTATCGTCTAACAATCCCTGCTCGTACAGATACACGCCGAGGGGACCATTGGCCGAGCCGGTGACGGGGTCTTCGTTGATGCCGATGTTGGGGGCGAAGAAACGCGAATGCACCGCCGACTTCCGCTCGATCGTCTCCGTGGTGAACACGCACACGCCCAGCAACTTCCGGTTGCTGAGAAGCTGCGAGAGTGCAAAGTAATTCGGTTTGATGGCAAAGATAGTGTGCAGGCGGCGAACGGGAACAAACAGGTAGTTGGTCATCACAATCGGCAGGCGGGGATCGAACTCTTCGAGACGGATGTTGAGGATACGCATAATGTCCAGTTTGTACTGTCCTGCCCGCACAAACTCGGGCACCGGCAAACCGAAAAACACCTCGGCATGTGAAACGGTTTTGATGACGCGAACGGGCAGCACGCCGGACAGCGTCTCGACCTGAAACGCGTACGTTCCCGGCTCGTTCATGTCGTGCAATCCCTCCTCCGCCATCGCGTGAAAGCTGGCAATGGTCGCGTGCCCGCACAGCGGCACCTCGGTCTCGGCAGAAAACCATCGGATGCGCAGGTCAGCATCGGGTTTGGAGGTCGGAAGAATGAATGCCGTCTCGGGCACGGCCATCTCCCGCGCGATGGACTGCATCTGTTGGTCGGTCAGGCTCTGCGCGTGCAACACCACGCCGGCCGGATTTCCCATCAGCGGCGTATCCGTGAACGCATCTACCTGCTTGATGGTGATGCGTTTATACTCCTTTGCTGGAAGCACTCCTGAGAGCTTTGTCATACGCTCCGCACTTGCGCGACGATCCTTGTCCATGTGCTACCGCTGCTGCAGCTCAATTGCCGTAAGTGTCGTTCGTTCGTGAACATAGATGAGCATTCCCTCACACACAAAAAACGCCTCCGGCACAACCGTCCAGGCTTCCTTGATCATAACATCCGTGAAGAGGACGTCTCCGCTGTCCTTGGCCATCACCATCAGGATGCTCCTCAGGCGCGGCCGCTCATCCGTCGTTTCGGCAAGCCGCTCGTGATAGTTGCACACCAGCAGCGAGTCAAGTTCGAGACAGTCGAACGGATACACAGCGCGCTCCGATTCGCAATAGCGTCGGAGAAGGATGTGTGCCGGTTCGTCCCCTTCGAGCGTGTAGAGCGGAGTGGGAAACTCCACCGTCGGTCCGGTAGCGACGAGAACATTGCTGTCTGCACCGTTCCGAGCGGACACTTCTCCGGTGCGATAGTCGAGCCGAAGCTCCTCGCTGCTGGAGGCCCGGGGGCGAGTCACAGCAACGGCTTCAGGTTCAAGATGATCAAACCGGACCTCCTCATTTCTCCACAACTCCGATCCTGTAAGAATGTCAACAGCAATCAGCGCGCGATGCTCGGGCAGGTCCGGCGTGGCAAACTTGTGAAGCAGCAACGTGTCGTGATGGACAGCTTCGATCCCGATCCACCACCGCTCGCCGAAGCGCCCCTCGTCCCACAGCACCTCGCCGGTACGCAAGTTCACGCAGAAGAAGCTAACGAGTTTTTTCTGAATATCTCTCGCCTCACCGACGATCTTCCCCGAGGCCGTCGGCACAACACGCCACACGAGACCCGACGATGTGTACCGCCACGCCGGCGTCAGTTTGTTCGGTTCCGATCCAAGCACACGAATTTTGCGTTGATGAAGGGAAACACCATTCAAGATAACATTCATAAGGAGGAACTTCAAGGCGCGCTCGAGAGTCGGGCGAAATGGCGCAGCAGGATGGGCTTCAGGTTCCTCAATGCGCGTGCGCGATGACTTGTCGTGTTCTTCAGTTCCATCGGCATCTCGGCAAATGTGAGATGATGTCCGTGAGGAAGAAACACCGGGTCGTAGCCGAAGCCGGCCGTTCCTCGCGGCGCTTCGGTGATTGTTCCCGGGCAAACGCCTTCCACGATTTCTTCGACGTTGGGAGCGACGAAGGCGAGCACGCAGCGAAAGCGGGCGCTGCGTTGCGATGCAGGAACGCCCTGCAACTCCTTGAGAAGCTTTGCAACGTTCTCCGCATACGTCGCCTGCGGCCCGGCGAAGCGCGAGGAGTACACACCCGGCCTGCCGTCCAGCGCATCCACTTCCAGTCCCGTATCATCCGCCAGAGAGGGAAGCGACGTGAGACGGAAGACCTCTCGCGCCTTCTTCAGCGCGTTTCCTTCAAGCGTGTCGCTGTCTTCGTCAATGTCGCCCACGGAAGGAAAGGCATCCAGCGTCAGGACCTCGATACCGGCATCATTCAGCAGCTCCTGAAGTTCCTCCGCCTTGTGTCGGTTGTGTGTTGCAAGGAGAAGCCGGCGCATCGGCACTTATCGCGGAAAGAGTTTGTAGAACGTGTTCACGAATGCGCCGATGGTGGTCAGGCCGTTGACAACGGAGAAAACAAGGTCACCCTGCAGCAGGGCGTACGTCATCAGCGAAAAGCTGCCGAGGGCCGCCAGAAGCAGGAACGCAAGGTTCACTTCACAGCGTCCCGCTTTGATCGTGTCGATGGATTGCGGAATCCATGCGAGGGCAAATGCTATCACACCGACGAATCCAATCCAGTCCATACTTCGTTCATAATCGTGTCAGCAACCGGCGTAGCTCTTCCGTCGCCTGGCTGCGGAGTTGTTCTTCTTGTATTGTGAGATGATGGTACGAGCGATACACCCACTTCCCGTCAATCATCACCGAGTGAACATTCTCGGGCGTGCCTGAATAGACGATCGCCGAGTAGAGGTCGGCATCCTGTTGCGCTGCGTACGGATTCCACACGCGCTGCAGGTCAAGCAACACGATGTCGGCCTTCTTGCCCGGCTCCAGGCTGCCGACTTCATCGGCGATCCCGAGCGCTGTGGCCCCGCCGAGCGTTGCCATCTCGAAGACGGAACGCGCGTCCATTGCCGACGGCCCGTGAAGGGGTTTCTGCATCAGCGCAGCCAGCCGCATCTCGTGGAACATATCGAGCGTGTTGTTGCACGGCGCGCCGTCGGCACCGAGCGACACCGTAATGCCCCGCGCACGGTACTCCGGAATCCGCGCGACGCCGGAGCCGAGCTTGAGGTTGGACGATGGACAGTGCAGCACTTTCGCGTCACGCTCCTGCATCAGGCGTACTTCGCGATCATTCAGCCAGATGCAATGCGCAAGGCAGGTGTTCGGATGAAGAATGTCCAGATGCTCGAAGTATTCCACATTCTCCATGCCGCATCGCCTGCGGACGGCCTCCATCTCGTGTCGGTTCTCGGCAGCATGCGTATGGAAGAGCATGCCCGAAAAGGATTTGGTCATCTCATAGGCTTCCTTCAGCAGCTCATCGGTGCACGAGAGGATATAGCGCGGCGCGACGGCATAGCGAATCCGTCCGTCGGCAGAATGGTGAGCCTGCTCGGCGTAGCGACGCGTCGACTGCAGCGCTTCGCGTGTGCTTTCCTTCAGCGGTGCATACAGGTCGTTCACATCCATCATCGCTTTGCCGACGAACGCCCGCAGGCCCGTTTCCGTGACGGCCTGAATCACCTCCTCTTCGTGGTTCATACTCCCCATGTCCATGATCGTTGTCGTGCCGGAGCGCAGAAGTTCCGCGATGCCGAGCAAGGCGGACGCGCGCATCGAGTTTGCGTTGTGCGCCGCTTCCAACGGCATGATGCGCAGACGCAGCCAATCCAACAACTCCAGATCGTCGGCCAATCCCCGGAAAAGCGTCTGGCAGAGATGAATGTGTGTTTGAATGAACCCGGGAATAGCCACGAGCGAGGAGGCGTTCACGACATCTCCCTCAAACTCGCTCAGCGAGCGAAGCGATTCTTCGTCGAGAACACGTTCGATCGTTTTCTCGTTGACGATGATGCCGCCGTTGCGGAGAATGGAACGGCCGGAGTCCATCGTAACGATTGCGGAGAGTTTGAGGAGAGTTTTCACGCCGCGTGCCGGATTTTGAGAACAACGGATAGAGCACGTTCAATTTTTTCCATGACCGAATCAGGAACAATGCCTATTCTCTTCGTAAGCCGCTGAACTGATATAGAACGCACTTGAAAAGCATCAGCCGATGATTCCTTGACAAGTCCGATTTCCGGTCCGGGCGGTAGATTCACCATCCAGCGGATTCTTCTGTAATGTCGCTTCCAGCTGGTGACCGGGACAATAACACGCAGGGGAAGAATTCCAAGCCGTTCGTCGCTGACAATGGTGGCAGGTCGCGTCTTCCTGATCTCGGACCCTAGAGTCGGATCGAGATTGACAAGCCAGACTTCACCGCGGTTCATAGAAACCTTCGGAATCAAGACCGGTGAACGCTGTCAGCTCCTGGTCAATTTCGTATTCAGTTTTCATAAGCCTGGCAGCTTCTTCGAGCGAAACATATTCCTCCACACCAGATTCTATATCCTTGTTGCCAATCAGTTTCATCACCGCCTCAACAAGCTCTCGCTGTTCGCGCACTGGGAGTTTCTTTATCTCCTCCAGGATTTCTCTCTGGCTCATATTTCCTCCAAATTAAATGACTAATGATCAACAACGCGGTGAATCGCCTCATCAACCGCACCGACTTCAATCAGCGTTATCTCCCCCGTTGGTTTCACTGTCTTAAGGTTGTTTTTCGGAACAACCATTTGTTTGAATCCCAACTTCTTTGCTTCGCCGATCCGCTTTTCGATTTGACTGACGCCGCGGATTTCTCCTCCGAGGCCAATCTCTCCGACGGTAACCGTCTGCGCATCCACGGGCACATCCTTTATGCTGGAAACAATGGCTAGCGCCATCCCCAAATCAATTGCCGGTTCGAGAGCTTTCACGCCGCCGGCAACGTTCACGAACACATCGTACTGTCCGACGTGCAGCCCCACTCGTTTTTCCAGAACGGCAAGCAGCATCTGGAGCCGTCGAGCATCGAAGCCCGTCGCCGTCCGTTGCGGAATGCCGTAGCTGGTCGGCGTGACAAGTGCTTGTACCTCCAGCAGCAAGGGCCGTGTCCCTTCCATGCTTGCCACCACGGCCGAGCCTGACGCGCCGTGCGTCCGCTGCGATAGAAAAACCTCGGACGGATTTGACACTTCGCGCAGGCCCGTGTCATGCATCTCAAAGATGCCGATCTCGTTGGTTGAGCCGAAGCGGTTCTTGATCGCGCGAAGAATGCGGTATGTGTAATGCTGCTCGCCTTCAAAGTGCAGCACGGTGTCGACCATGTGTTCGATTACTTTCGGTCCGGCAAGCAGGCCGTCCTTCGTCACGTGTCCGATAAGAAAAATCGGGATGCCTTTGGTTTTGGCGAGACGGTTGAACAGCGCCGTCGCCTCACGCACCTGACCAACGGTACCCGGCGGACTTTCCATCTCGGGCCGGTACATCGTCTGGATAGAATCAACGATGATCAGGTCGGGAGAGTGACTGTCGAGAATGGTGTTGATGAGATGAAGATTCGTCTCGGCAAGCAGGAGAAGATTTCGCGACGGCTTGACGTCCAGACGCTCGGAGCGCAGCTTGATTTGCGTGAGGGATTCTTCGCCCGTTATGTAGAGGACGATTTGGGATGGAAGCGACGCCGCCATCTGCATCATCAGCGTGGATTTGCCGATACCGGGATCGCCGCCGATGAGCACGACGGAACCGGCAACGATGCCTCCGCCGAGCACGCGGTCGAATTCCGGAATGCCGGTGGATGTGCGCGGCTCGGGAGCGGCTTGAACCTCCTCCAACGGCGTCGGCGCCGAGATATTCGTGATCAGCGCTGAGCGCTTCGCCTTCGACGGCTTCGTGCGGTCGGTCAGCTCCTCGACAAACGTGTTCCACTCGCCGCAGTTGGGACACTTGCCGATCCAGCGCGGCGATTCGTACGCACAGGACTGACACACGTATTTGGTCTGCACTCGCGACATGGGCGTTCTTTGTTCTAACGCGTTGTAGGGACATCCCCTCGCGGGGTGTCCCTACCGAAACCCTCTGCAATATAGTCACGCTGTGCGTGAGATTCAATGTTGGAAGATGCAGGCGATTGGCGTATCTTCTCGAAGGTCGAAACTGTTCCACACCGTTGATTTGGAACCGCGAATCCAGGCGAATGAACGCGAATCAAGAAAAAAGATCAACGATGTTCGGTCTATGATAATACGATTTGTTCTTCTCAACACAACAATCTTCTTTCTCTCGGGCAGCGGTCTCGCTCAGCCGGGCGCGCAACACCGGCACGAACTGCGCGGAGTTTTCCTGACTACGACGAACAGCCTGGATTGGCCCCGAACGTTGGACAGGCAGGAGCAGCAGACTTCGCTGAGGAAGATTGTCGAAGACATGAAGCGGGCGAACCTGAACACAATTTTCTTCCAGGTGCGGGCGCGTGGTGACGCGTACTACCGCTCGTACTTTGAGCCGTGGGCGGAGAACCTGACCGGAACGCTCGGCGCCGACCCCGGTTGGGATCCGCTCGCCTTTCTGCTGGAGGAGGCACACGCTTCCGGGCTTGAGGTGCATGCGTGGTTTAATGTGTACAAGATTCGCGGTCCCGTGCCGCCGCCTCCAAGCTCGCCACAACATCCGGCGCGCGCGTATCCTGCGTGGGTGGTACAGTACGAGAACGAATCATGGCTTGATCCGGGCCTGCCCGCCGTACGAGAGTATCTGGTGCGCGTCGTTTCAGATCTCATCAGCAAATATGACGTTGACGGCGTCTGCTTCGACTTCATTCGCTACCCCGGGCGGGACTTTCCCGATGGGCAGACGTACCGGCAATTTGCCCACGGAAAAGCGCGGGATGATTGGCGGCGCGACAACATCAATGCGTTTGTGCGAGAGGTCCACGCGGCAGCAGCCCGCCTCAAGCCCAGACTGAAACTCGGCGCGGCACCCCTCGGCAACTACGGCGGCCCGCTCAGCGCTCAGCCCGACACGAAAACGACGCAAGGCAGCGTCGGCGATTTCTTGCAGGATTCCCGCGCCTGGCTCACAAACGGCTGGCTCGATTACCTTGTGCCGCAGGTGTACTGGACGTTGGAGTTCGAAACGCGCGGGCCCGACTTCGCCCATCTTGTGCGCTTGTGGATGCGCGGCGCAGAAGGCCGGCACATCTACATCGGCATCGGCGCGTACAAGCCCGAGATCGCCCGACAGATTCCCGATCAGATTACCGCAACGCGCACGCTGGGCGCGCACGGTCAGGTGTTTTTTCGATATGAACATGTGGCGGAGATGCGCGTGTTTGCCGATCGGTATGCACAACCCGCTTCCGTCCCTCCCATGCCGTGGAAAGCCCGGTAGTGTTCCGCCGTGCCTTCTCACATCTTCACTTCACTGCTTCAATCAGGACCACTCCGGGTAAGCGCAAGCGGTGATGCCGAACGGATGGAAATGACGAGCACCAGCGCTCGACCTCCTCAACCCCATACACCATCCCGCCGATTTCGTTCAGCATGTTCAGTCCTACCATTAACGGAATGAAAGCAGCGAGCTGAGAACGCCGCCGTCCACTCTGCATCTGGTCGAGAACGAACAGCTTGCCGCCGGTTTTCAATGCTGCGTATGCACGAGCGATCAGCCTCCGATTTTCCTCTTCCCCAAATCCATGCACAATATTGAACATCAACACAGCATCGAGGTGAGAGGGAAACGGCATGTGCTCAAAATTCCCTTCGAGTGTTGTAACACGGTCGGCCATCGCTTCGGCAAGCGCTATCTGCCGCATGTGCACCAGCGCAGGCGCAAAGTCTGCAACGAGCGCGTGCAGGGTGGGATAGCGGCGGCACAACGCGAGAGCATACAAGCCGTGCGAGCCACCCAGGTCCAGCAGCGATGTTGGTGTACCGTTGAGAACGAGCCGTGACTCGACATGCGGCAGCAGCAGCTTCGCCAGATCCCGCATGCCATATACGTACACTCGCCAATCCTCTTCGGTGAAGAGATCGAAGTACGGCCGTTCGGGAGCGCCGTGTTCGAGGGCATAGTCGAAACGTTCCCAGCGCGCATAGAGCGTCTCGAAATACCGAACGAGGTTGCCGAGGTAGTGCGGAGAGCTTTGCACAAGCCATTTCTTGCCCTCTGTACTGGCGGCATAGCTTGCACCTTCCCGCCGCAGGTAGCCTGCTACACACAACGCCTCCGCCATCAGCGCAACCGCCCGCGCATGGAGATGGGTAGCCTCGGCTATCTCCTTCACCGACCGAGGTCCCTGTGCAACAAGCTCGAACAACCCGCGCCGCACAGCAACAGTCAGAACGCGCCCAAGGATGATACTGCCGAATGCATCCATGATGGGCGCTGGAAGAAGATGCAAGCGATGCAAAATGCGCTCAAGCAGTGTCAGTCTGACGATCATAGGCTGTGAAGAATATGCTGGATCGCTAACACCCGGTTGCGCGGCCTACTTCACCCCCAGCGCCTCCACCAACCACAAGCTGAGCGCGGGGACGTACGTGATGATGATAAGCGCGATGAGCAGAATGCCGATGTAGGGCAGCACGGCACGGACAATGCTGAACACGGGCTTCTGGAAGCGAATGCTCGAAATGAACAGATTCAATCCGACAGGAGGGGTGAGATAGCCGATCTCGAGATTGGTGAGAAAGATAATGCCGAGATGGATCGGATGGACGCCGTACGCGACGGCAATCGGCATGATGAGGGGAACAACCACGATGATGGCGGAGAAGATGTCCATCATCATTCCGACAATGATGAGAAAGAGATTGAGAACGATCAAAAACATGATCGGGCTGGTGATGAACTGCTTCGTCAGCTCGAACAGTTTCATCGGCACTTCATTGTCCACAAGGTAGTTCGTCAGCCCCATCGCCGTCCCGATGATCATCAGGATGGCACCGACGAGCATCATACTCTCCCGCATGACGCGCGGAATATCGCGAAAGAGATTCAGGTCTTTGTAGATGAAGACTTCAACAATCAACACATAGAACGCCGTCACGGCTGCGGCTTCCGTTGCGGTAAATGTGCCGGAGTAAATGCCGCCGATGACGATGAAGGGCAGTGGAATCTCCCACGCCGCCGCTTTCACGGAATTCCGGACATTCGCCCACGCAAACGGCGTCTTCGGCACGCGCGCCTTCTTTCCCTGCCGGACGCCGTAGGCCGAAAGAATAACGACCAGGAACAATCCCGGAATGAATCCCGCGGCAAACAGTTGATCGATGCTGAGCTTTGACGTAACAGAGTAGAGGATGAGAGGGAGGCTCGGTGGAAAGAGCAAGCCGAGACTTCCGGATGTCGTTATGAGGCCGAGGGAGAACTTCTCGGGATATTGTTCTTTGAGAAGAATGGGAAGCAGCAGTCCGCCAAGTGCAACGATGGTAACGCCCGATGCGCCGGTAAACGCCGTAAACAATGCACAGGTTGCCAGTGCCACCACGGCAAGGCCGCCGGTGAATGAACCGAAAAATGCGCGCGCCAGATTCACCAGGCGCTGCGGCGTCTTGCTTTCGGCAAGCACATAGCCGGCAAACGTAAACAGCGGGATAGCCACCAGCGTTGGGTTGCTGCCGATCCGATACAACTCAACGATCACCGCCGAGGATTCGATGCCTTCGGCCGCAAAACTCAGCATTGCAATCGCGCCGATGATCGCAAAGAGCGGCGCACCAAGCAATGCAAGCAGAGCAAGAAGCAAACCAACGACGACGGTGTTCATCGCGAGGCGCTCTCTTGTTTTCCCACAACGAACAGAAGATGCTCGATGAGCTTGACGAGGAAGTGGAACGCGATCAGCACATAGCCGGCGGGGATAACGATGAGCGCCACCCACGTGGGTACGTTCAGCATGAAGTCGCTACCGAGAGATTTTTCGTCAAGCAGAAACACATAGGAAGCGTGGGCGAGATGGGAGCAGACAACGACGGCGAAGAGCGATGTGACGATGTGGGCCAACGCTTTCCATCGGGGGCGAAAGAAGCGTGTCAGCGCGTCGATACTGATGTGGCGTTCCTCGTGCGTGGCCACGGCGGCCCCGAAGAACCCCACCCAGATAACGAGGTGCCGCACGAGCGGATCGGCCCACAGAAAGCCGATCCCGAGAACATTTCTCAGCATCACCTGCAAGAAGGCCAGCAGGATCATCACCGAAAGGAAGACGACCAGGAACGCCGTCTCAATGCGTACGAGAAAACGGTCGAGCGAACGGAGAACCGTCATTTCTTCTCGCCAGAATGGATGGCTCCGGATTTACTCGCCTGCCCTGCGGCCGCACGGAACTCGGCAACGGACTTCTCGACGCGGTCGAGAAAGTCCTGATCATAGAGCGTACCGACGAGCGATCGGCGCGCTTTCTTGCCGGCAGCAATATAGTCCTGAATGGCTTGCTGCGACGTCACTTCAATCAGCTGAATGC
>JBBIRR010000030.1:0-54158 GCA_037441705.1 Ignavibacteriales bacterium | reverse complement strand
GCTGCACAATCATTCCCCCACCATCTCCCAGCCTGCCGTGACACGGCGTACAGAAGGTTGTGTACCGATCCCGTCCACGGCGCATGATGCTGTCCGTAATCGCATACGGAAACAGATCGGCCAACCGGCCATCAACTCTGCCGGTGTGCAGCAGATCCGGCCGCACACTCTCGCTACGAGCAACGGTTCCTTCCGGAACAGGTCGAGCCGATGATCCATCGGCGAAGAACGCCGCGGGCTCGAACGGCTTGACTCGGCCTGTATCCCACATATCATGACAGCCCCCGAACATCAGGCCGAAGACGACAAGGGCTATCAACGCGAACAGTCTCATCACTCAGTCTTCATCCTGATGATATGGGTCTTTGGTGTGGACGTGATCCACCACAAAAATATGGTCGGGCTTGAGACTCTCAAGAAACTTCCGCGTCTTTTCCTTATCGAACTTGGGGTCGATTGCCTCGATACAGAGGAAGAACTTGTCCTTCGTGGCCAACTCGAAGCGATCAACATTGAAAACAGGATGCACCGGCCGCGGCAATCCGTTGCGGAAAATCATTCCGACCACCGCGCCGAACGCCGAAAACAGAATCGTCAGCTCAAACGTCACCGGAATCCACTGCGGCCAGCTATTGAGCGGGCGCCCGCCGATGTTCAACGGATACTCGATGACGTGCACCCAGTACTGAAAGAAGAATCCCACAAGCATGCCCGTGAGGCCGCAGCAAAGAACAAACAGCGGCAGCTTCGTGTGCCGTATGCCGAGCGCATCCGTCAGTTCTTCCATCGGAAAAGGCGTGAAGGCATCCATGTCGTGGTAGCCTGCCTTCTTCGCGCGCTCCGCCGCCGCAAGCAACTTCTCCGGCGCGTCGAACTCTGCCATCAGACCATAGATGTCGGGACGTTTGATGAAGAAGTTCATTTGATGAATATCAGGTTCCTGTTGTTGTTCGGGCTAAGACCCCGAGCACTGTTTTTCGGGCACTTCCATCGTCTCATGCGGCATCAGCGCTGGTATCGATCCTCCTGCCGCGCCACGGCAGCAGGTGTTTGATTTCAAAGATCGAAATCATCGGCATCATACGAACGAAGACGTAAATCAGCCATACGAAGAAACCGATCGTGCCGAGATACAAACTCCAATCCCAGATCGTCGGCCGAAACATGTCCCACGATGACGGCAGAAAATCCCGATGCAAACTCGTTACCACAATCACGAAGCGCTCGAGCCACATGCCGACATTGACGATGAGTGAGATGACAAACAGCAGTGGCACATTCGTCCTCACTTTCTTGAACCACAACAATTGTGGTGTCAAGCCGTTACAGAAGATCAACACCCAGTATGACCACCAGTACGGGCCGAAAATCCGATTGTACATCATGAAGCGCTCGTACAGGCTGCCGCTGTAGTAGGCGAAGAACAACTCCATCAGGTAGCCATAAAACACGATGAGGCCCGTCGCTAACATCACCTTTGCCATGTAGTCGAGGTGGCGGTCGGTGATGAATGATTCGAGCTTGTACCATCGTCGTGCCGGAATCATCAACGTGAGGACCATGGCGAACCCGGAGTAGATGGCGCCCGCAACAAAGTAGGGCGGAAAGATCGTTGCATGCCAGCCGGGAATCAAACTCACCGCAAAGTCGAAACTCACAACCGAGTGAACCGAAACGACAAGCGGCGTCGCCAGTCCGGCCAGCAGCAGGTACGACATCTCATACCGATGCCAGTGATGCGCCGAACCGCGCCAGCCCATCGCAAGGATTCCATAGATCACTTTTTGCCAGTGTTTCTTCGCGCGGTCACGCATTGCCGCCAGATCGGGAATGAGTCCGACGAACCAAAACATGAACGAGACGGTGAGATACGTCGTTACGGCGAACACGTCCCAGATCAGCGGACTGCGGAAGTTGACCCACATGCCCATCGTGTTCGGATACGGAAGCAGCCAATAGTCGAGCCACTGACGGCCCGTGTGCAGTGCCGGGAAAAGTCCCGCGCATGCCACAGCAAACAACGTCATCGCCTCAGCAAAGCGGTTGATGGCGTTGCGCCAGTGTTGATGCAGCAGCAGGAGAATTGCAGAAATGAGCGTGCCCGCGTGACCGATACCGACCCACCAGACGAAGTTGGTGATCTCGAAAGCCCAGCCGACGGGATTGTTGTTGCCCCACACACCGGGGCCGAACAGCAGCACGGCGCCGACCGCAAGGACAAACACCAGAAGAAGTCCCGACGTGATCGCAAGCGTCACCATCATCGCCTTGGGCGTCTTCGTGTACAGGACGTCGCCGGCGATCTTATCGGTGATGGAGCCGTAGGTTTCGTGCGGAGCCACAAGCGGCTCCGGACGCGGCAGCGTTGCGATATGTTGATGCTCGGCCAAAGTTGCTATCCGTGATGGTCGGTTGTTTGTGCATGATGCGCAGGCGCAATCTCCGGATTCGGATTGCGGAGCTTTGCGAGATACGATGTGCGCGGCTTCGTGTTCAACTCTGCAAGAAGTTCATAGTCCCTCGGCTCCGCCTTCATCTTCGAGACTTTCGAGTTCTTGTCATTGATATCACCGAAGGTTATTGCTTGCGCCGGGCAGGCCGCCTGGCAGGCGGTCACGATCTCTCCATCCTGAATGGGACGGTTTTCCTTCTTCGCTTCAATACGCGCGGCGCTGATGCGCTGCACGCAGTACGTGCATTTCTCCATCACGCCGCGATTGCGGACGGTGACATCGGGGTTGTGCAGAAGCTGAAGGGATTTTGTTTCCGTGTCCGAATACTGCAAGTAGTTGTAGCGGCGAACCTTGTACGGACAGTTGTTGGAGCAGTAGCGCGTCCCGACGCAGCGGTTGTACGTCATCACGTTCAAGCCCTCGTGATCGTGCGTGGTTGCTGCAACGGGGCAGACAGGTTCGCACGGGGCATTCTCGCAGTGATGACAGGCGACAGGCATCATCGCCATCTCGGGGTTATCGAGATCATTCCCCACATAATACCGATCGACGCGAATCCAATGCATTTCGCGACCACGTTCTACCTGCTTCTTGCCGACAACCGGAATGTTGTTCTCCGACTGACAGGCAATCATGCACGCGTTACAGCCGGTGCAGGCGTTCAGGTCGATCGTCATTCCCCATGCATAGCCGTCGTATGCAAAGGGCGGATAGAACGATTCCTTTTCCGTTGGCCGGTGGGCCATGTGCTTGGCGAAGTCGGGCTGGGCACGATACTCCTCTACTGTCGCTTCACGAACAATCGGGCGCCCTTCCATGCTCCAGTGTTCCTGTGTCGAAGCAACGCGGTACCACTCTCCTGTTCTTGTGATTTGTGCGCCGGCACCGAACCAGAGTGCATGCGAGGAGCGAAGAGCGTAGGCGTTCGCGCCGATGCCGCTGCCCACGCGTCCCGCCCGTGTTCTTCCGTACCCGAGGTGAATTGTCACGGCCTCATCGGGATGACCGGGGAGAGTCCACGCAGGAAGCTGCACCACTGCACCATCATACATCACTTCCACCATATCGCCGTTGCGCAAGTCGAACTTCTGCATTGTGGAGGGACTCATCAGCGCGACGTTGTCCCATGTCAGTCGGGTGACCTGCTTCGGCAGTTCCTGCAGCCAGCCGTTATTTGCAAACCGGCCATCGTGGATAGATGGATCGGGGCGGAACGTGATCTCTATCCCTGACGAAGACGCAGAGGAAAACTTCCATTGCACCGGCTTCATCACCACCGACTTTGGTTGGAGCTGGGTGTCGGGCACAACGCCGTCGTGCAAGCAACTTCTCCACCAGCTATCGAAACTCCCTTCCGGTGCGTTCGTCTTCCAATACCCCTTGACGATGGCTTCGCCGGTTCGTGCCTCGCCGAAAACTTCATCCAGCATTTCATGCGCGGACTTCGTAGCATAGAGCGGAAGGATGAGCGGCTGCATGATCGTGGCGGTGCCGTCGAACGCGCGCGCATCGCTCCACGTTTCGAGATAATGCGACTCGGGAATGTGCCATGTGCAGCGTTCGCTCGTCTCGTCATCGTACGAACCGAGATGCACACTGAACTTCACCCGCGACAGCAACTCGGCGAAGCGCATGTCCGCGGGCGCAGTGTACACCGGGTTGCCGCCAAGAATCAGCAGCATATCCACCGACCCACGTCCGATGTCTTCGGCAAGAGCTTGCAGCGATCGGAGATGATGCGTCCCCTTCCCTTCAACAGGCTCCGTGTATTCCACGGTGCGGTTGACATTTCCCAACACGACGTTCATTGCATGGGCGAGAGCATGCACGAGCGGCGGTTGGTGGGTGCCGGCAACCACAACGCTTGCGCTGCGATGCGTCTGCAAATCCCTGACGACGGCAGCAAGCGTCTTCTCATCTACCGGCGACGCGGCGGCCGAAACCCCCGGCACGCCAAGTTGTGCCGCAACGGCACGGGCAAAGCTCTCTATCTCGCTCGCCTTCATCCGGAAGCGATGATCTGCCATACCGCCGGTAATCGTGGGCGTACTCTCGGCTGCGTAGAGGCGATTCATGTGAACGTTCGTTCCGCTCACCCGACGCCTGTCCGCAAAGTCATGCGCGTAGCGAACGCTCCCCGGCCCGCTGCCCAGAAAATCGGCGTCCAGCGAAAGGACCACGTCGGCCAAATCAAACCGATAGCGCGGCATCACCTCTTCGCCGAAGAGCATCGTCATACCCTCGCGCACAGCGTCGAGGCCGCACGGCTCGTACTGATGCCACTTTGCTTCGGGAAATGCTGCAAGAATGGTTTGAATCTGTGAGATGAGTGTCGGGGACGTAATGTTTTCGGTAAGAATCCGAATCCCTGCACCTTTGAGTGCGCGCTGCGCCTCTACCTGCGGCCGCACAGACTGAAGGAACTTCTCCCAACTGCTCACCACGCCTTTCGAGAGAACGACTTGCGAGCGGTCGGGATCATAGAGGTTGAGAATGGAAGCCGCGGCAAAGATGTCTACTGCGCCAAGACTTGCAGGATGATCGGGGTTTCCTTGAATGTGGGTCGGACGACCCATGTGGCTCGTTGCAAGCACGCCTTGTGCATAGCCTCCCAACACGAAAGCCGTCGCGTACTTCAGCGGCTTGCCCGGCACCACCAATTCCGGAGGTTTCACGTAGGGTACGATTTTTTCTTCAGGCTGCTTCACGCACGCCGTCAACCCGGCCAAGGACAGTGAAGCGCCCATGACCTTCAGGAACTCTCGACGGCTGAAGCCCTCTCCCCACGTTGAAGCCTCACGCGGGAACTCTCGCTCGAGGAACTCTTTGAACTCCTCGGTCTCGGCAATCTCGTCGAGACTCCTCCAGTACTCCCTGCCGTTCTTGGCGGCGAGTTTTGCTCTTACCTCATCTATGTTAACAACAGACGGCTTCTGCATTTTGCGTTAATAGACTTTCCTTTTCGGACGCCCGATCTGCAATCTCCTGATCATCAACCTTGATCACCTGGAATTTGTTTGGAGCCTGTCGCTTGAGATTTGGGATTGACCATATCATTCATCTGTGGCAGATCGAACAATCCGTAAGTTGCTTCACTTGCACGTTGTACTTCTTCACCAATTCTTTCCCGAAGGCAATCTGGTCTTTCGGAGGCTTGTAGTCGAAGTTGTAGATTTCTTCCACCGGGCGGATATACTTCTCGGGCGCGCGGTGGCAGTCGAGGCACCACGACATGTGCATCGGGTTGGCTCTCCAGGTCAACGGCATGGTGTTGACGTTACCGTGACACACCTGGCACGCCATGCCTTTGTTGACGTGAATGCTGTGATTGAAGTAAGCGAAGTCCGGCAGGTCGTGAACGCGCACCCACTCAAGGGGTCTCTGCGTTCGGTAGCTTGCGCGTACAGGCTCCAGCATCGGCGCCCCGGTCCAGATCTGCGAGTGACAGGTCATGCAGGTGTGCGTCGCGGGGATGCCGGCAAAGGCCGCTTTCTCGGCCGTCGTGTGGCAATAGCCGCAGCTGATGCCAAGCCCGTTCACGTGGTGTTCGTGACTGAAGGGAATCGGCTGCTCGATGGGAACGTTCACGTCCGTAAAGTACCCCGAACGATACAGGTCCCAACACACCCAACCCACAAACCCGGCCACAAGAACTACCGCAACGATGCTGGCCCGAGAAATCACTCTCATGCTGGGATGAAAGATCTGGGCCATCTACCTGTACAGTCCTTTCGTCATGTTCCGGAAATGTGAGTGTGCTGAGCGAAAGCCGATTGTGAATGAACAGTCGTCGCGTTGCCGATGATCGCTTCGCGAAGGTCAGCAGACAGGACAAGCGGGAATCATCTCGCAACGAGCACAAATATACGTGAGATGCGTTTTAGTATCAAGGCACGGAACAGAAAATTTTTCTAACCGGTGAAGGAGGTGTTGAATTTTCTTACACGCTGGTAATCTCTCTTCATGAATACGAAAAAGCGACGAAGCCCATCCAGGAAACGCGGATGGGCTTCATCGTACATCCAGAATCCACAATCGAAAATCTACAATCCCGCGTTCATCGTCCTCTCCCTCATCTCACAAGGAGAAGCTTCTTCGTCTCCGAATGCGTTCCTGCTGTGAGTCGGTAGAAGTACACGCCGCTTGCATGCGTGCGCGCGTCCCACATCGCCGTGTACGTTCCCGGCGCTTGCGTCTGATCCACCAACCGTTCTACTTCTCGTCCGAGCGCATCGTGCACAACAAGTTGCACGTGGCTTGCTTCAGGCAGCGCGTAGCGGATGTGTGTTGTGGGGTTGAATGGATTGGGATAATTCTGGTAGAGGACAAACGAATTGGGCTTCGAGCCATTATAATCAATCACTCCGGTGACGAGGCTTGTTTCATATACGCCCCGGCCATGCGTTCCGATGCGGATTTTGTTTCCGGCAAGATTGTAGTCGAGACTGATGGCGACGGTGTTCGGGAGGCCATCGGCAAGCTCGGTCCAGCTCTGTCCATAATTGTTGGAGATGAACACGCCGACGTCTGTTGCCACTAAGTACGTGCTCGTAGCGAAACCGGGATAATAGATCAGAACATCATTCGCGGGAGAATCCGGCAGATTGCCCGTAATGTTCGTCCAGCTTGTTCCGCCGTTGGTGGTGCGATACACTTTGCCGGTACCGAAGCCCGAGTAGGTCACCAACACGACATCTTCCGAATCGGGATGGACGGCAACGCTGGTGATGATGTTGGTGGGTAAGCCGCTGAAGACGCCCACGAACGTCACGCCGCCGTTCGTCGAACGATAGATTTGTCCGCCGGAGGTAGCGTAGATGACACTCGGGTTGGATCGGCTGATGGCCATCTCACGAATCGTCCCGCTTGTGCCGCTGGAGATGGGAAACCACGAGGCGGCGGAGTTTGTCGTCTTGAACACCTGCTGCCGCGCCGTGTAGAAGATGCCGTCCGAATCCGGATGGGCGATGATCGGCCCAACCCATGCCCCGGAGCCGCTCAAGCCCGACGTGGCCGATGACCAGTTGGCTCCGCCGTTGAGTGAGCGATAGACGCCGTTGTTTTGGGTCTCGCCCAAAATCGTCATGGGGTTTTGAGGATGGAAGCAGACCTCTCCCCCATCGCCGCCGAATGCAGCAGTCCAGTTGATGCTGCCGAGTGTGCGCTGCGTGCCGTTATCCTGTGTGCCGCCGGCGATATGCTGCCAGTTGGAAGGATCGGAAGCGATGCGGTAGAACTGCGTGAGCGTCAGCGTTGAGTTGAGGTTCTGCCAGCTCGATCCGCGATCGCTCGAACGCCACACGCCGCCGTCGTTCACACAAAACATCTGATTGGCATCGGTGGGATGGAAGGCAACGTTGTGCTGATCCACATGCACGCTGCCGCCGCTGTAGCCGTTGGTAATGTTCGTAAAACTATTCCCCCCGTCGGTGGAACGCCAGATATCAATCGAACCGACATAAACGTAGTTGGGATCGAACGGATTCACGTGGATGTAAAAATCGTACCATGCCTGCGAACCGTTGAAGTTGACACTGCTGGCGACACGCGTGAACGTCATCCCAAAGTCCGTTGACTTGTAAATGTGAATCCCGATGCTGCTGGAGTGATGCGCGGAGTAAATAATGTTGGGAGATGACCGAGCAATGGCAAGGTGATTTCGCGTCTGCATCGTCAGCGCACTCACGGACGTGAATGTCTGCCCGCCATCAATCGACATGCGATAGCCGATGCCGCTGCCGACGGCATAGGCCGTATCGCCGCTGGGCGTGAACACGACATCATCGGCGCGCCCGTTCAAAAGCTGCGTCCAGCTCACGCCCCCATCGGTACTTCGATACAATCCGCCCGAAACCCCTAAGCTTGTTCTGTTGCCCAACGCGGCGAGGAGCTGGTTCGGAACGTTGGGTCTGATGACCAACCGCGAGAAGTACGAAAGCGACGGAAGCCCCGAAGTGTAGTTCGTCCATGTATTGCCGCCATCGGTGGACTTGAGAAGTCCCCGACCGTAGTACGACGCGCCCGAGTAGGTCGCCTCTCCCGTTCCGTAGTAGATGATGTTCGTGTTGGTCGGATCGATGGCCAGCGCCCCGGATGAAAGCGATGCCTCATCGTGCGTCTTCGCAGTCCACGTCAACCCGGCGTCCGTGCTTTTCCACACGCCGCCGAACGCCGCGCCGAGATAGACGATGTTGGGGTTTTGAGGATCATAGGCAATCGTCGTGATGCGAGACGAGATGTTGCCATAGGAAAAATAAAAGCCCGGTGTCGGACCGATGTTCGTCCAGGTGACGTTGTTTGCAAAGAATCCCTGCCGACTCCTCAACTCATCCCGCTGGCGAAGTGCCCTGGCGTAGGCATCATCGGGAAGGTAGTTGTTGGGATACATCCGCTGCTCGTAAAACCACCGTTCACGATTGAACGCGTTCTGACGTTTGACAGCTTCATCGGCTTGGTCATATGGATTGTCGGGAATGAACAGGTCTTGTGCGACTGCGAGGTGAGTGAGCAGAACAACGAGTGCGAGTGCCGCGCGTTTCATGGGTCCCTCCGTATCGTGATGGTGTACGTTTCGTTACTATATATGATATTTCTTTCAGGTTCGCAAGACGCGCGGTCCGCCGCCGCGTGGTTGCATCTTTCTACCCAATTAGCTACCTACTTGTAGAAAACATTCTCATCGCGGCGTGCCGGCACGTGCCTCACATATCGCTGTTCTTCTGCTGGCGTTCTGCTACGGATCGGTCAGCCTTGCCGAACCGTTGGAGGCCTGGGCGCGCATCATTTTCCCCGGCGCCAAACCCCAGCGAATCACGTCGGCAAAAACCACAAAGCCGATCAGCGGTGCATCGTACGTGGTTGCGCGCCGCCACCTTCCGCTGACGAAACAAATCGAGCTGCCGCCGCATGATGCGGTGGTCGCCGAACGACACGTGCGAGCGGCAGATGTTGCGTTCGTTCCGCTTCTTGTGCGGGAAACCATCCCGGAGGCGGATCTGCCACCCCCGTTGTATTCTCGTCCTCCGCCGCTGCACATGACGATTGGTTAGCAAGTACGCTCGCGCCGGAAGATCCCTTTCGGTTGTGAGGATTTTTTGATCGTCATTGCAGAGGAGGAAACCAATGACCACGCACGAGCGAGAACCAAGGAAGGAGCAGGAAGCCGGCTTTCCCATCCAGTTCAAGATCCTTGTCGCCATCATCGGCGGGGGGGTACTGTTCCTTCTCCTTCAAGTAATTGGTGTTTTCTAAACACAGGCCAACATCGGAAAAAGCGTCGCCGGTCGTGCGTGCACCGCCGGCGGCGCATCCCGATGCGTTTCCGTCCAGCTTTTACACACAGGTGCCCTATGAAGTCCCTCGATCCGACGACCCTCGATCAGAAGATCATCGTCCGCAATATCCGTATGGAGGATTACGAGCAAATCGTTGCCCTGCAGGAGAAGTGTTTCCCCGGCATGAAACCGTGGACACGCGAGCAACTGCAGAGCCAGCTAAACATTTTTCCCCAGGGGCAAATTTGCATCGAATACGAAGGCAAGATCGTGGCATCGTCGAGCAGTCTCGTCCTCGACTTTGCCATGTACGGCGAGACGCACGATTGGCGTCAGATCTCCGACGGCGGGTTCATCCGCAACCACAATCCGGAAGGCAACACGCTGTACGGCATCGAGATCATGGTTGACCCGGACTTTCGCGGCATGCGTCTGGCACGCCGGCTGTACGACGCCCGCAAGCGTCTCGCACAGGAGATGAACCTCATGCGCATCGTCCTCGGCGGTCGCATTCCGGGGTACGCAAAATACAAGGATCAGATGTCGGCGCGCGAGTACGTTGATAAAGTCATGAAGAAAGCTCTTGTGGATCCGGTCCTCACCACACAACTCTCCAACGGCTTTGTCCTGAAGCGCCTCATCAAGTCGTACCTGACATCCGATAAAGAATCCGACGGCTACGCGACGCTGTTGGAGTGGTCGAATCTCGACTATCAGCCCGACACGTCAAAGAAGTTCGTTCCCTACAAATCCGTCCGTATCTGTGCCGTGCAGTATCAGATGCGAGAGATCAAGAACTTCGATGAATTTGCACGGCAGGTGGAATACTTTGTGGACGTCGCTGCGGACTACAAGTCGGATTTCGTTCTCTTCCCCGAATTGATCACCACCCAACTGCTCTCGTTCATCCGCTCCGAACGACCGGGGATTGCAGTGCGGAAGCTGGCAGAGTTCACTCCGCAGTACCTCGAATTGTTTTCCCGTCTTGCGATCAAGTACGACGTCCATATCATCGGCGGCTCACATTTCGTTGTGGAAGATGATCATCTCTACAACGTTGCGCATCTGTTCAAGCGAAACGGCGGAATCGGCAAGCAATACAAGCTTCACATCACCCCGAACGAAAAACACTGGTGGGGCGTCGAGCCGGGAAACAGCATCGAGGTGTTCGAAACGGACAAAGGCAAGATCAACATTCAGGTGTGCTACGACATCGAGTTTCCCGAAGTCTCCCGCATCGCCGTGGAGAAGGGAGCGCAGATTATCTTCGTTCCTTTCAACACGGATGAGCGTTACGCCTATTTGCGTGTGCGCTACTGTGCTCAGGCGCGCTGCATCGAGAACCACGTCTATGCCGTCATCGCCGGTACGGTCGGGAATCTCCCGTCGGTCGAAAACATGGACGTTCAGTACGCGCAGTCGGGCATATACACGCCGGCCGATATTCCCTTTTCGCGCGACGCGATCAGCGCCGAGTGTACGCCGAACATCGAAACGGTGATTGTGGATGACGTCGATCTGGAGCTCCTCAAGCGCCACCGACAGACAGGCAACGTCCTGAATTGGTACGACCGCCGTACGGACCTGTATGAAGTGCGGTTGAAGAAAACCAAAGCGAACCACTCGCACGCGTGAATCGCTCGAGGTTGTGGAAGCAGCGAATGCTCTTCGCTGCACTGTACTTCAGCGAGGGCGCACCGATCGGGTTCATCTGGTGGGCGCTGCCCGCGCAGCTTCGCCTGCAGGGAATTCCCATCGAGCAGATTACGCTGCTCACATCAGCTCTTGTCTTTCCGTGGACGCTCAAGTTTCTGTGGGCTCCACTGGTGGATTTATTTTCGGGCGAGCGATGGACTTTGAAGCACTGGGTGTTCACCGCACAGTTCGGCATGGCACTCTGCATCGTACCGCTGTTCTTTGTCACCGACGCTGTTGCATTCCCTGTCGTCGCCGCCTGTCTGCTTCTCCACTCTGTTGCGGCGGCGACACAGGATGTGGCAATCGATGCGCTGGCCATTCACATCATTCCTTCACAAGAACGCGGTAGAATCAACGGCTGGATGCAGGCGGGAATGCTGCTCGGCCGTGCGCTCTTCGGCGGCGTCTCCCTCGTGGTCATCGCCCGCATCGATCCGCGTGCGGTGCTGGCGCTGCTGATTGCAGCCATCCTCTCGTCAGCGCTGCTCCTGGCTCGTTCTGCAATTCAACCTCAGTTCAGAGCGAACGGTGAGAAGAAACAACAACGCCTGCATGAGTTCGCAGCGCGACTCAAAAACGTTGCGAAGGACCGCACGACCCGGTTGGGATTCGTCGTCGCGCTTTTCGCCGGGGCGGCGTACGAGGGAGCCGGCGCCGTAGCCGGTCCTTTTCTCGTCGATAGAGGATTCTCCGCCGAAACCGTCGGCCTGTTCTTCGGTTTCCCGGCCGTGCTGGCAATGATGGTGGGCTCACTGTTAGGAGGCATTATCGCGGACAAGCTGAACAAACACACAGCCGTCATGCTGTTCATCGTCCTCATTGTTGTGGTCGTCGCAGCAATCGGCTTGACGGATCTGTATCATGACGAACGACAACACATGCTGCTGCCGATGCTCGCGCTCATGTACTTTGGGATCGGTCTGTTCACCGCGGCTTCGTATGCGTTCTTCATGGAGATTACCGAACCGCATCTTGCTGCAACACAGTTCAGCGCGTTCATGGGGGCGACGAATCTGTGCGAATCCTGGTCGGCGCTGCTCATTGGCAGGCTCGTCGGAGGTTTCGGCTATCCTGCCGCGTTCATCGGGATGAGTCTGCTTTCGCTTGTTGCCCTTCCGGCGCTTGCTGCAGCACAACGAACACGGTCTCTGCAATGATCGGTATCGAATACATCCTCTTAGTCGTCTCGACGCTCATCTTAGGAAGTGTGGCGATTGCTCGAGCCACACACAACCTCGGCGTCCCAACGCTGCTGCTCTTCCTTGCCGTCGGCATGCTGGCGGGCAGCGAGGGACCGGGCGGCATTCATTTCTCGGACACGGGCCTGGCGCAATCCGTCGGCGTTATCGCTCTCGTGCTCATTTTGTTTTCGGGGGGATTGGATACCAACTGGCATGATGTGCGGCCCGTCGCGGGACAGGCGTTTCGGCTGGCAACACTCGGCGTCGTGCTCACTGCCGCCGCGGTCGGTGCGTTCGTCACACTCGTCCTGGACTTCTCAATGTTAGAGGGAATGCTCGTCGGGGCCGTTATCTCATCAACCGATGCTGCTGCAGTCTTCTCCGTGCTGCGTTCCAAGAATGTCCATCTCCGTCATCCACTCAAGCCGCTGTTAGAATTGGAATCCGGTAGCAATGACCCCATGGCCGTGTTTCTTACGATAGGGATGATTGGTTTGATCACCGGTAGTCTTTCGTCGGGATTCGGTCTCATCATCCAATTCATCCTTCAGATGGGCATCGGATTGACCCTCGGTTATCTCTTCGGCAATCTTCTCGTGTGGACGATCAATCACCTGAAATTCTCGTATGAGGGCATCTATTCTGTGTTCACGCTGGCATCCGCCGCCTTCATCTACAGCATCACCACGCTGGCAAACGGAAGCGGATTTCTCGCGGTGTATATCGCGGGAATCTACCTGGGCAACAGCACCGTGGTGCAGAAGCGAAGCCTCCTTCGTTTTTTCGACGGCCTTGCCTGGCTCAGCCAGATCGGGATGTTCGTCACGCTCGGTTTGTTCGTCAATCCATCGGAGGTTGTGGCAATTCTGGTTCCGGGAATTTTGATTTCTCTGTTCTTGATGTTCGCAGCACGCCCGGCGAGCGTTTTTCTTTCGCTTCTTCCAAAGGAATACAATTGGCGTGAGAAGCTGTTCATCAGTTGGGTGGGATTGCGCGGCGCCGCGCCGATTATTCTTGCCACGTTCCCGCTGCTTGCCAACGTCAGCAACGCGGGCATCATCTTCAACACCGTATTCTTCATCGTCCTCACGTCGGCACTTCTGCAAGGCTGGTCCATTCCTTCCGTTGCGCGCCTGCTGCGCGTCGACGCGCCTCCGCTGCCAAGGCTCCGCTACCCCATTGAGTCCGTGCCCGCCGCCGGCGCCGACACCGAACTTGTGGACCTCAGCGTGCCGCGCGGCTCCGCCGTGGCGGGCAAGACGATCATCGAGCTGGGCTTGCCCGAGCAATCGCTCATCGCGCTCATCGGTCGCGGCGAACAGTTCATCGTGCCCAGCGGCAGCACGATTCTCGAGGAAGGAGATACGTTGTTGGTCATCGTGAAGAAAACTGACTTACCTGAAGTCCACAGAATTTTTTCAGAGGCAGCAGGTCAGCGTCGTTTGTAGGCCAGTCCGCGCTCGGGTGACACAAGGCCCAGACGTCACGGCTTATGCGCGTAACCTTGTGCCGTGACGGAAGGGCGGGAACGCGAGCGTGCCGAGGCGCGGGTTGGTTCGAGGTTTGAGGTTCAAGGTTCAGGCTTCAGGATGAAAGATGCAAGATGTAGGATTCAGGGTGATTCTCGTCTGGATTCTTCGTCTCTGAGAAGCGAGGCTCAGAATGACGCGAGCGTCTGGACGTCACGGCTTATGCGCATTCATCCAGTGCCGTGACGGAAGGGGCGGGAACGCGAGCGTGCAGAGGCACGGGGTCGGTTCGAGGTCGAGGTTTGAGGTTTGAGGTTTGAGGATCGGGGTTCAGGGTTCAGGCTTCAGGATGCAAGATGCAGGATTCAGGATTCACGGACCGGAACATGATTAGGTCGCCCCGATGGGGCTTGCGCGATGTGTTTGCCGTGGAGCCCTACAAACAGCGCCGCTCCTACGGAGCGGATGGTGCGCCTCAAAGTCTCGCGCGTTCGTGGAGGCAGTCCCGTAGGGACGACCGGTTTGTAGCACTGACAATGCCAAAAGAACGTAAGCCCCGTAGGGGCGACCTATTTTGGCATGCCGCCTTGACACTTCGTTCGGCGTTTCTCTTCTGCTCAGCAAGTTTTTCATTCCGTTGCGATGCGACGGGTGTGTGGATGCGTATAATTTGTATCCCAACCTTGAAAGGTCGGGCTATGTCACCAGGTTACTCCGTGACCGCACGAGTGCGCAACTTGCAGACTGTGCTTGCTTATACTGTCACCTGAGCGCCGCTTTCCAAGCGCGAAGCATCCACACCGGCGAACATGTTTGTAGGGACATGCCTCCGGCATGTCCTGCTGTGGGCGTGCACACGCCGCGCATCGGCAACTCAGCATTCATCATTCCTCGCATTCGAACACGGCGGAGCTGTGTCCCTACACAATCGTTGCACACAATTTCCCAACCCGCAGATTTCGGTTCCCAACACCGTCATGCTTGAGCGCTGTCTTCCAAGCGCGAACCATCCAGAACCACTCCCGCCAAAGCCCGGTCGTTGTCGCGAGCCATCGAGGCTACGCCGAGACTCCTGTGCGATTACGCCACTCGCGGAGAGCCACAATCGCAAGCGTCAGGACTGTGAGGGGAATGACGAACCACATCATCACCGAACTGAAGACAGGGATCGCATGATGGTCCTTGGCGTCGAGCACGAGGAACACGGTGTAGGCAACGTAGTAGAACAGGAAGAGCGCACCCTCCCATCGGGAAATTCGATTCCCCGACACGAAGATCGGCAGACAGGCAACGGCCGTTGCAACCATGATCGGAATGTCAAAATGCAACGCCGCCGCAGCGACGTTGATTCCGGATGGACTCACTACCCCAGCCAATCCAATCACGCAAAGAATATTGAACACATTGCTTCCGATAACATTGCCCACGGCAATGTCACGTTCACCCTTCATGGCTGCGACAACAGACGTCGCCACTTCGGGCAGCGATGTGCCGGCAGCAACAACCGTCAAGCCGATCACCAATTCATCTACACCAAAAAGTCTCGATATCGCCACTGCGGATTCCACAAGCCAGTGCGAACCGACAACCAGAAGCAAGAGTCCACCAACCACAAACACACCATAGAGGAAAAGGCTGCGTGCTGTTTTCTTCTTTCCCTCAACCAAGACTCTATCACCCTCGTTGCGCGCTGCAGCGGTCTCCTTGCGACTCTGACGCGCAAGTAGTCCCGTGTAGAAAACGATCCCTGCTACAAACATCAGCGCCTCCAACCGGCTCATCTGCCCATCGAGTGCGAGAAGCCAGAACAGAAACGACACGCCGATCATGACCGGCCCTTCCGAGCGAATCACCCGGCGCGCTACCGCAAGCGGAAGAATCAGCGACGACAGTCCGAGGATGAAGAGAATATTGAAGATGTTGCTGCCGACGACGTTGCCGACAGCGATATCCGCCTCGCCTGCCAGTGAGGACTGTAGACTCACCGCCACCTCGGGCGAACTCGTTCCAAAGGCAACAACGGTCAAACCAATCACCAGCGGCGATAGCCCAACGAGCTCTGCAAGACGCGATGCGCCGCGTACGAGCAGCTCGCCCCCGGCGATCAGGAGGACCAATCCGCCCGCGAACTGTACAACCACCTCGAGCGTCATAGTCGTTGTGTTGTCGTTGGTGAAACCATTGGGCACCGTTCGAAGCACTGGTTCAGGTCAAAGCAGAAGGTCTTGCCTGATCGTTGAGCATTGTTCTGTGCACGACCTGATCGTCGGGATTGCTCCCATCGTCTATGTCGGGGGCAGTAACCAGAGGATGCTGATCACGGAGATTCCCACAGCACAGAGCAGCACAAGCCCGAGCAACAGGCCAAGAGGCAGCCGCGCAGCGTCAGGGTCGTAGCCGGGATTCCATGCGGCGTTCCTTGAGGTTTCACCCCGCATCATGTGAAGAACGATGAGAGGATTTCGTGAGACTCGCGCGACGAGATGTACGCCGTGTTTTACAATCTCTTCCGCCCCGTCGAACACTCTCCCCACGCCATCAACAACCACCGATTTGACCAGACGAGAAGGCATTCTGTAGAACCAGTCGGTGTCCAGCGTCATCGTGGGTTCGGGCGCGAGCTTGGCTCTGAGAAACCAGAACGCAACAAAGGTGAGCAGCAGCATCTGCACTGCTTCATTGACGTGAGCAACCGTGTACGGCTCGTACGCGGCAGCGTATGGAAGCTGCCGGTACAGCAGCGAGGGCACCACGCCGTACACAATGCACAGAGTCGCGAGAACTCCCATCCCAATAATCATATTCTTTGGTGGTCGAGACGAAACGAGACTTTTCCTCTCGCCGAACCATGTGCCTGCCGGGAGCTTCAGCGCAATGCTGAGGAATGTACCGACCGACGCAAGATGCAAAAGCAGATAGGCAAGCTCGTAGTGCGCTTCGCCCGCTGCGCTGACGACCATGGACTTGCTGATGAATCCGTTGAACAGGGGTACTCCGGAAATCGAGAACGCCCCCACCATGTACAGCCAGAACGTTGAAGGCATATCACGCAGCAAACCGCCAAGCTCCGTCAGCTTTGTTGTGCCGGTAGTGTGCAGAACAACGCCGGCACCCATGAACAGAAGAGCTTTGTAAAGAATGTGGCTGAAGGCGTGAGCGACACTGCCATTGAGCGACAATGCCGTTCCAATCCCGACGCCCGCCACCATGAACCCCACTTGACTGATGATGTGGTAGGCAAGAATGCCGCGAATGTCGTTGGAGAGAACGGCAAACACCACCCCGTACAGCGTCATCATCACACCGAGGACAAGAAGGATCTCCCAGCCGGGAAAAACCCGTGCAAGAACGTACACAGCAGTCTTTGTGGTGAACGCGCTCAGGAACACTGCGCCTGTCACGGTCGCGCGCGGATACGCATCGGGAAGCCAGGCGTTTAACGGCGGGACAGCAGCGTTCAGCGCAACGCCCGCCAGGATAAGCCACGAGGCAGCCGACTGATTGGGAGCGAGCGCAACGATACCGAGCGTTCCTGTTTCGGCAAGCGTCAGCAGAATTCCGGCCAGCAGCATGCTTCCACCAAACAGATGCACGTACAGGTAGCGCATACCCGCTCGATGCGCATCGTCCGTTCCGCGCGCCCAGACGAGATATGTCGAGGAGACTGCCATCAACTCCCAAAACACAATCAACGTCAGGTAGTCGCCGGCAAACGTGACACCAAGCGAACTGCCTGCATACACCAATGCGGCAACCTGCTGCCCCGTATCCCGTAGGTGGAATGCGTAGATACCTCCGGCGAATGCGATCATGCCAAAAACGGTTGCGAACACACGACTCAGTTGATCCACCTTGAGTACGGCAAGACTGTAATCAAGGAAATTCACCCGCAGGGTTGCACCATCGGGCAGGGTCAGCACGATGGCGAGCGCAACGAGTGGAAAAACCAGGAACGCGCTCGCCCGAATGCGGCGCGGCAGTAGCGGCAGAAGAAGTGACCCGGCAAGCAGAATAGCAGCGGGTGGGAGAAGAATCTCAGCCTGCATCATAGTAGTCCTCTCTCTTCAGCAAGAAAAGTTTGCCGATGACTTTTGCAAAGAGAATGATCACGATGCAGCCCAGCAGTCCGAACAACGCATAGAAAGACGGAATGCTGCTCCACCAGTGTGTCGTATCTTGCGCGTGGGATGACGCGGCCAGGTCGGCGGCGACCGATACGGCCAGTACGAACACCAGTCCTGTCCAATGCAGGCGATTCACGGAACGCCTCCGAATACGCTGCGCGAAACAATGACGGAGAGGTCGTAGAAGTTGACAAACACATTGGGCCACAGTCCGAACAGCAACGAAAGGAGCGCGGCCATCACAATTGGAACAACCATCAGAACCGAAGCTTCACTATATCGTTCGAACCGACGCGACTGACGGAAGAATGCTCGATGGATGATGGGAAAGAGATAGCCTGCATTCAGCAACCCACTGACCAGAAGAATTCCCAGTGCCAGAATGTCCCCGGTTTCCCATGCGCCTGTGCCAAGCAGCCACTTACTCACGAAGCCGTTGATCGGCGGAATGCCCGCAAGGCCGAGCGCAGCAACGGTGAAAGCAGCCATCGTCCACGGCATGGCGTTGCCGATACCGTCCAACTCACTCACGTGTTCTTTGTGGTGAGCCACGTAGATGGCGCCGGCACAGAAGAACAGCGTGATCTTCATCGTTGCGTGTGTAGCGATGTGCATCAAACCGCCTGCGAAGCTGATGGGAGAAAGCAACGCCGCTCCGAGCACGATGTAGGAGAGATGCCCCACAGTGGAGTACGCAAGCCGGCGCTTGAGATTGTCTTCACGCATGGCAAGGAGTGAAGCGATAAGAATGGTCGTCGCAGCAAGCGCCAGAAGAACGTCGTTCAGATAGAAAGACCGCATCACGCCAGGTCCAAAGACGAATCCGACCACTCGCATTACCCCAAAGACTCCCGACTTGACGACAGCGACGGCGTGCAGGAGTGCGCTCACGGGTGTCGGCGCTGCCATCGCGGTCGGCAGCCAGCTATGCAGCGGCATGATGGCCGCCTTCACACCGACACCGCCAAGGTAGAGCAAAAACAGGACTGTCATCGTGCGCCCGGATGCAACAACGTTTCCCAGCAAGCCGCCCGGCACAAAGTCCAATCTCCCCGCAAGCTGATATGTCAGGGCAGTCGCGGCAATCAACACGACGCCTGCAGTGAGTGTGTACGTTAAGTACTTTCGCCCTGCGCTGATCGCCTCCGGCGTTTCCTTGTGGATGACAAGCGGGTAAGTTGCGATGGTGAGGATTTCATAAAAGATAAGAAACGTCAGAATATTCGCTGCGAAGGCTATACCGACGGTCGCGGAAAGACAGACGGCGAAACTTGCAAAGTAGCGTGTCTGTTTGTGCTCGTCCAACCCCCGCACGTACCCGATGGAGTAGAACGACGTGAAGACCCAGAGCCCCGAGGCAATGAGCGCGAAGAAGACACCGAGCGGATCGGCCCTGAGAGCAAGATTGATGTTCGGTGAAATCTCCACCAACTCGATGTACGCTGTTCTGTTCGCGAGGGCATCGGGTACAAGTGTGAGGACCAAAGCAAACTTGACGAGCGATGCTGCAACAGTCCACCCCTCCCGCACATTGGGCCATCGGCCGCTGACAAGAATGAGAGGAACGACCACGAGCGAAATCGCGACAGCGTAAAGGGGAACGCTCGAGAGATAAGCATCCGACATCATTCCCTCCCTGCGTTCATAAACCTGATGGAAGCATGCGGACGATGAGCTCGTCCACAATCCAGACGTTGAACAATCCCAGTACGACCAGTGCAGCGGCGATGATAACTGTCGGAAGCAGCATAGGAAGCGTTGCTTCCTTCTCTGCCCATTCTATCGAACGAGGATTCACACTGCGAGATTCGGTCAACGCCGGAGTCAGCGGCCGAAGATATACTTTTTCCAGCACACGGAAGAAGTACACCGCATTGAGTAAGCTGCTCAGGAGTATAACGCCGACGGCAATCCAATTCTTTCGTTCCAACCCTCCCAGCACAAGATACCATTTGCTGAAGAAACCGGCGAGCGGAGGAATGCCAACCATTGAGAGCGCCGATACGGCAAATGCAGCCATCGTCCACGGCATGGCGCGGCGGAGCGAGTCGTCGAACTGAGGAATGACGGAATGACCGATGCGCACGCGCAGGTTCCCCGCCACAAGAAAAAGGTTACCCTTCATGAGCGCATGGTTAAGCACATGCAGGACCGCGCCCACGAAGCCGAGAGGATTGGCAAAACTGACTCCCAAAGCAATGTAGCCGATTTGTGCGACGCTGCTGTAAGCAAGCATACGTTTGAGTTCATTCTGAGCAATGGCCATGATGGAACCGAACAGGATGCCGCCCAGAGAAAGCCATCCGAGCACATCCGCCACGGGAAGCGACGAGCGAACGAGCGACGGCTCGAAGAGAAAAAACAGGACGCGCAGAAGCACATACGCTCCGACTTTTGCGCTGATGGGCGCAAGCAACGCGGTACCGGCCGTAGGCGCATACGTGTACGCATCGGGCTGCCAGCTATGCAACGGAAACAATGCCATCTTCACCGCCAGGCCTATCACCATCAGAACGAGTCCGATGATGACAACCGGTTCGGACGAAAGCGCGGGAAGGATCCGCGCAAGGTCGACGATGTTGAGAGAACCCGCCATCACATACAGGAAACCGACCCCTAACAGAAAGAACGAGGCGCCAATGGTGCCCACCAGCAAATACCGAAAAGCGGCAACCGGTGCGGCCTTCTCGCCCACGGCAACCAGCGCATAACCGGCAAGGGCGCTGATCTCCAAGAACACGTAAAGGTTGAAGAGGTCACCCGTCAGCACAATGCCGCTAAAGCCTGTCAGCAGCAACAGAGCAACGGCGAAGAACAACGCCGGCCGCTCGCGCAGTTCGGCTTCCACCGGCTCGCGCGCGTGGATGAACACGAGCGTTCCAACACCGAGAATAACCACCAGCATGAACGCAGCAAGCGGATCAAGCACGTATTCGATGCCGATGGGCGGCGGCCACCCTCCCACATGGTACGATATCGTTCCGCCGACAATCACCTTCTGCAATCCCAGCACGGCAAGGAGGAACGCACACGCGAGAGCCAGCAGAGAGACGTAGTAGGCAACGCGTTGCCTCCACGCGCCGACGATACTTGTCAGCATCGCGCCGAGCAGGAGGACGAGCGGGATGAGTATAGGAAGATGCCGACCAGTCATTGCATGCGTTCGAGAAGATGTGGTTCATTCAGCGTACGGTAGCGGCGGTAAATGCTTACCAGGAGGGCAAATGCAAGGCCGACCGTGGCGACACCGACCACAATCGCAGTCAGCATGAGTGTGTGCGGGAGTGGATTGATGTAGCGGGTCGGATCGTCGGTGCCGAAGCGTGGATCAACAACGGGGATGGTTGCCTGCACCTTGGATGCTGATGCAACAAAGAATATGATGATCGAGGTCTGGAAGATCGTCAGGCCGATGAGCTTCTTCACCAGGTTCTTTTTCATCAACATGCCGTACAGTCCCACAACTGTCAGCGTGAAGATCCACCAATAGGCGGAGGACGATAGCACCAGCTCAGCCATCATCCCCTCCATTGACAAGGAGATCATCAAAGATTGCCACCAACGTCGCCGCGACCGCAATGCCGATAGCGACCTCGACGAACAGAATGCCCATTGATCGAAGATCTGCTGAAGGAATTCCTTCAAGCGGCAGAAAGCCGTAGTTCAGGAACTCGCCTCCGAAGAACATCACCATCAGTCCTACCAGACAGAAAACGCACGCGCCCAGAATACCGATCGACGTTCCGAGTGTACGTGGAAACAGAAGCTGCGATGCATCTTCACCGACACATAAGCGCATCAGCAGGAAACTCGCAGCAAGCATTGCGCCGCCCTGGAAGCCGCCACCAGGACCGTAGTGACCGTGAAAGATCACATACAGCCCGAACACCTGAATGAACGGCGCGATGAGTCTGCCAATAGCAACGATGATCGGGCTTCCAGACAAGTGCGTCATGACAGCCGCCTCCTTAGGATAAGGGCGCAGCAGAGTCCCGCCGTAAGCACGACCACCACTTCACCGAGTGTGTCGTAGCTGCGATAGTCGCCGAGAATCGCGGTAACGATGTTCGGCGTCGCTGCATCGCGTTCGGCGTTGCGGATGTAGTATGAAGAAGCAACCGGTGAGCCGTCCGGCGACGCAAGTCGGTGCGCCGGAGCGCTCGGGTCACCGCGGCGCGGCAAACCGAATGATGCGTAGATCAGCAACATCCAGAACGACAGAAGCGTTGCGAACCCCAGTTTTCTCAATCCTCACTCTCCCGTGTTGAATGGTACAGCGCGACAACAAACAATACCGTTGTAATGCCTGCCCCCACAACAGCTTCTGTGAATGCTACATCAACAGCCCCCATCACGACGAACAGCAAGGCACACAGAAAACTGAAGACGCCGAGGGTGACCACAGCAGCCAAGAGGTCTCGCACCTGCAAGGCGATGATCGCCGTCGCAAGCATGAGGGCAAGCAATATGAGTTCAAGTTCTCGGTGCATTGGGTTCTGGAGAAAACTCAGCCTTTTCCCTGTCTTGCTTCAGGAGCGGTTTGAGGCCATACCGAAGCGCTGAACGCGCAAGGGCGTGGGTTGCTACCGGATTGGTGAGTGCAACAAACACCAACGCCAACAGAAGCTTTACGCCGACGAGTGTAAATCCTTCGTAGACCCACAAACCCAAAAGGACGAGGATAATACCGAGCGTGTCTCCCTTCCCCATCGCATGAATGCGAGTGTAGAAATCGGGAAACCGGACGATGCCAATCCCTGCCACCAGAAGGAAGAACGCCCCCGCCAACATCATTGCTACCGCAACTCCGTCCCAGAGTGTCATCACACCCTCCTCCGAAAACTTCGGAAGTACTTTGCGATCGCCAACACGCTCATGAAGTTCAAGACGGCGTAGGCGAGGGCAATATCCACGAACATATCAATCCTTCCGTACACATACCCAATGAGACAGATGAGCACGAGGGTCTTCGTCCCGATAGCGCCGACTCCCAATAAGCGATCGAACGGCGTTGGACCTTTCAAAACCCGATAAAAGGGGATGATGATTATGAAGGCAAGAAGAATTGTTACAGAGACAAGAATGTCTTGCATCTACACCTCCGCGCTTGAACCGATGACCCGCACGTCGGAAACAAGGTTTTCTCCTTCTTCGTCAATCAGTTGGGCGATCCATCTCGGCATCGTCCCATCAATGATGCTGCCGGCGGAGCTTTGACGCAACGCATGAATGAGGAACTCGTCATCCTCGATGCCGAGAGTGACCGTGCCGGGCGTGAGGGTGATGACGTTTCCCAATAACACCTTTGCCCCAACGGTGGGCAGTTTCACGCGGAAGCGAAGCAGCACAGGCTCGATCGGCATTTTTGGGTGAAGGACGGCGGAGGCAACCTGCAGACTACCTTCAACAATTTCCCAGACAAGCCAGGGGACAAATCGGAGGAGATGCTCGAAACGAAGTTGCTCCCATTCGGAGACATCGTCGTGAAAGAACTGAAGCGACATGACTCTTCTATTCATCCACAGCACCACAGCAACAGAGACTGCGCCGGCGCCAACGTGGAAGAAATCGAATCGCCCGCTGAGCACAAGCCACACTGCCATGAGTGTGAGACCCTGTAACGCGATGCCGCGCCAGGTGTGCACGCGCTTTCCATAGCGTGTCAGGACGTCTTTCTGAACGGCCATGAGCGCACTCAAACGAACTCGTGAAACATCTACCCAAAAAAGAACAGGAGCCAGACCACGGTAAACACAGGCAACAGCACCGGAAGAGAGTATTTGAACACATACCCGAAGAAGGTCGGGCAGTGCACTCCCGACTGCTCGGCGATGGACTTGACCATGAAATTCGGACCGTTGCCGATGTAGGTCATCGCACCGAAGAACACCGCACCGAGCGATATGGCTTGCACAAACTTGCTGTGGTTGGCAATCAGATACGCTGCATTGGCAAAGTCGGGCGTGATCGAACCTGCCTCGACAATGTGGAAATGGTATTTCAGAAGAGCAGCGAAAGCGGTTTTGATTTCCACCGCATGCGGACCTGAGACCAGAGCAAGGTCCACGCCGTGGTTGCGCACGAGTCCGATCAATTGTTTCGTAACGTCGGGCGAAACGCACAGACCCGTAGCAGCGCTCAGGAAATTAAGATAGGTCGGCGCGTTGTCAAGAAATGCCGAGAGCGCGCCCGTACTCCAGAAGAACTGTCCCGGTGTACGAATGCCGAGGGCCGAAGCGTTCAGCGCGAGCCAATCAAGCGCAGGAATCATCGTCGCAAAGATGCCGAAGAAGAGCACCGCCACTTCTTTGATGGGAAGAAAGTTGAACTCGTTTTTCTTGTGGATTTCGTGTTTGGTGGTAAGATACGAACCCGCCGCCGCAAGCGCCATCAATGCTTCGCGCAGAAACGGCGGGTTGGTGATGAAGACGGCAATCAGAATCACTGCGAGGAAAAACACATTCTGTGCGCCACTCACCTCCCCTTCCTCATGTTGTGCGGCAAGAGTGCGCCGAACATCCTCAGCAAGCCTGCGGTACGAAACAACATCCAACACATAGAACACTCCCAGAATCAACGTCATGGCAAATAACCATTTGAACCACACAGTTTCTGCAATCCAAAAAAATGGGATGCCCTTCAAGTAGCCCAGAAACAACGGCGGGTCGCCGATCGGCGTGAGGGCGCCGCCCATGTTGCTGACCACAAAGATGAAGAACACGATGTGGAACGGCTTGATGCGATACCGATTGACACGAATGAATGGACGGATGAGAATCATCGACGCGCCGGTCGTCCCGACGATATTGGAGATCACCGCACCGATCGCCAGCAGAAATACATTGCGCAGCGGTGTTGACTTCCCGCGAATGCGAATGTGAATCCCTCCTGCCACAACAAACAACGAACCGATCAACGCAAAGAAGCTCACGTATTCGAATCCCGTGTGCAACAGGCGCGCGGGGTTGTTCAACCAAAAGAGGTAATAGGAAATGGTCACCAGGGCAAAACCAACCGCCACATACGGATAGTTGTGTTCCCACCAGCGCCGGTTGATGAACGGCATGATCGCGATGGCAAGCAGCAGCATGCCGAACGGAAGAATCATCAACGGGTTGACGGCCACAGCATGACCCGGTTCGTCCGCGTACGCGGGGAGAGCCAACAACACAAGCAGTATGATCGAGGAGACCCGACGCAGTAAACGCATCATCGGACCTCGGCGGGAGACGAGACGGCATGCTGTGCCGGGCCGAAGTGGACGCCGCGTCGAGCATCATACAGCATCTGCACGAGCTGCTTCGTGGAGGCTTCGGTCTTCTCCATGAACGTGCTCGGATACAATCCAATCCACACCACCATCACAACCACCGGCACCAGCACAACCCACTCTCGAAGATTCAGGTCCTTGAGTGCCTGATTTGCAGGATTCTCCATTTTTCCAAAAAACACGCGCTGGTAACTCCACAGCAGATACACGGCAGCAAAGATGACCCCGGTTGCACCGACAATGGCATACCAGTGGCTGGCAAGCAGCTGCGATTTGAACGCGCCGAGAAGGATAAGAAACTCACCCACAAAACCGTTCAACCCCGGAAGGCCAACCGATGAGAGCATGATGATCATGAAGAAGGCAGCATAGACCGGCACCACGCGCGCCAGGCCACCAAAGTCGGCAATCATGCGCGTGTGGCGACGATCGTAGATCATGCCGACCAGAAGAAACAACGCCCCGGTCGAAAGGCCGTGATTGATCATTTGAATAATGCCTCCCTGCAAACCCTCCACATTGAGGGCAAAGATACCCAACACGACGAAGCCGAGATGCGAAACGGAAGAGTAGGCGACAAGCTTCTTGAGGTCGGGCTGGACGATGGATACCAGCGCGCCGTACACAATGCCGACAACAGCGAGCGCCGCGATGTAGGGCATGTACTCGAACGTCGCATACGGAAACAGCGGCAGACAGAAGCGCACCAGACCGTACGTTCCCATCTTCAGCAGCACGCCGGCAAGAATCACCGAACCGGCCGTTGGGGCTTGCACGTGTGCATCGGGCAACCACGTGTGCAGCGGAAAGAGCGGCACCTTGATGCAGAAGCTGAGTGCAAACGCGAGGAACATCCACTTCTGAATGTCCAGAGGGATCGCCGGCGCGATCTTGTACAACGCGAGCAGATTCGTGGTGAAGGCACCGCCCGGTTGGGTGCTGGCGTAGTAGCCCAGCCAGAGAATCGCAACGAGCATCAACAGGCTGCCGAACATCGTGTAGAGAAAGAATTTCACGGCGGCATAGATGCGCTCCTGTCCGCCCCAGATGCCGATGATGAAGTACATCGGAATCAGCATCGCTTCCCAGAAGACATAGAACAGGAACAAGTCGAGCGCCATGAACACGCCGAGCGTCCCGACTTCAAGAACGAGCATGGAAACGACGAAGCCCTTGAGCTTCCGTTCGATGGAATCCCATGATGCAAGAAGCGAGATCGGCGTCAGGAACGTTGTCAGCACCACCAGCAGCAACGCCATACCGTCGATGCCGAGATGGTACGAGATGTTGAGCGAGGGAATCCAGTCGTACTTCTCCACAAATTGCATGTCCGGATTTGCGCCATCGAACGCCAGGAACAGCCACACGGAGAGCGCGAATGCTGCTGTTGAGAACACAATGCCCAGCGTTTTGATCAGCGTCGCAGCCTCCTCGCGCACAAGAGCAACGGCCACGGCGCCAACCAGTGGGATGAAGAGAATTGCAGAAAGGATGAGTGATTCGTTCATGACACGAGGTTCGTTTTCACGATTGATGATTCGAGGACTATCCGGCGGCAAGCCAGCCGAGGATAATCACCACGCCCAACACAAACACGAACACATAACTCTGTGCGACACCGGTTTGAACCTTCCGACCAATGCTGCTGAACCAGGCGATGATCTTCGGAACGCCGTTGACGATGCCGTCGATAATTCTCACATCGAAAATCTTCCACAGGAAGAGTTCGGAGGTCTTGTGGAGCGGCGTTACGACAACGGCCTCATACAGTTCATCCACTTTATATTTTTGCAGAAGAAGATTGTATGCGCCGCGGTAACGCGCAGCAAGACTGTCGGGGACTTCCCTCTTGCTCAGATACCACGTTCTCGCCAACCAGATGCCACCAAGCCCCACGCCGACCGAGAGAATCATCAACAGATACTCGATGGCGCCTTCCCCGTGGGAGGTTAGGAGGAGCTTGCTGTTGGCTTTTTCAAACACGGGATCGAGCCAGTGTTCGATCGCGTTGTTTCCGCCGAGGCTGTGAGGCACCCCAACGAATCCACCGAAGACGGAGAGAACTGCCAGAATGATGAGCGGAATGCTCATCGTTTTGGGCGCTTCATGCGGATGAACGTGATGATGATCGAACCGCTCGGTCCCCTCGAACGTCAATGTTGTCAGGCGTGCCATGTAGAACGCCGTGAGCGCTGCGCCGAACAGGCCCATCGCCCACAGAACGTATTGCCCGCTCGAAAATGTCTTCCACAGGATTTCATCTTTGCTGAAGAATCCGGAGAACGGAAAGATGCCGGCAATCGCCAACATGGCGAGGAAGAACGTCCAGTAGGTAATCGGCATATACTTTTTCAGTCCGCCCATCTTCTGAATATCCTGTTCCTCGTGCAGGGCATGGATGACCGCGCCTGAACCCAAAAATAGCAGCGCCTTGAAGAAGGCATGCGTCAGCACATGAAAAATTCCTGCAGCGAACGCGCCGACCCCGAGACCCAGAAACATGTAACCGAGCTGGCTGACGGTCGAATACGCCAGCACCTTCTTGATGTCGTTCTGAACAAGTCCGATACTGGCGGCAAGGAGTGCCGTTAACACACCGACGACGGCGACAACCATCATCGTGGTGGGGGCGAGAGCATAGAGCACCGCACATCGCGCGACCATGTACACGCCCGCGGTAACCATTGTTGCGGCGTGAATGAGCGCCGAGACGGGTGTGGGGCCTGCCATTGCATCGGGAAGCCAGACGAAGAGTGGAATCTGCGCGGACTTGCCGGTGGCGCCAAGAAACAGTGCCAGGGTGATCCACATGACGGTTGTATCGCCGACGCTGAGCGCAGAAGCTTGAGTAAACACATCTTTGAATGTCAGCGTGCCAAACGTCTCGAAGATGAGAAACATGCCGACGAGAAATCCGAAATCGCCGATGCGATTTACGATGAAGGCTTTCTTTGCTGCATCGCCCGTCGTTCCTTTATCGAACTTTCTCTCGTACCAGAAGCCGATGAGCAGGTACGAACACAGCCCGACTCCCTCCCAGCCGAGGAAGAGCAGCAGAAAGTTGTCCGCCATGATCAGATTCAACATGGCGAAGATGAAAAGGTTGAGGTAGGCGAAGAAGCGCCAGAATCCAGGATCGCCGTGCATGTATCCGATCGAGTAGACGTGGATGAGGAATCCAACGCCCGTAACAATCAGCATCATGACGATCGAGAGCTGATCGATCTGATAGCTGAAGCTGGCACTCAGGTTTCCTGCGGCAATCCAGCGAAAGTATTCCACCGTGTGCGACCGTTCGTCCGCCGGCGAGCCGAGCAATGCAACGAACATCGCGCAGGCGATGACGAAGCTGATGCCCACCGTGGCACTCCCCACGATACCAATGACCCGCTCGGACTTGATCTTCGAGCCGAGCAAGCCGTTGAGGAGGAAACCGGCGAGCGGAAGAAAAACTGCTATACCAATAAGTTGATAAGGCATCGTGGCTACGTTCCGGGTTAGAGCTTAGGGTTCAAGGTTCAAAGAAAATCAAATGTCCAATGCTCAAAGAAATGCGTAATCGTAAACTCCGCGATGGGGGCGTCACCGAGACGTGTCGCTGATCGAGATTTCCTTGAGACTGAAAGCTTCGGCGTTGAGTTGTTCCGGCCATCACCATTTCAGGATGTTGATCTCGTCGATGTTGACGGTCTGCTTGTTGCGGAAGAGCGAAATGACGATGGCCAGACCGACCGCTGCTTCTGCGGCGGCAACGGCCATCACAAAAAAGACCAGGACCTGGCCGGTTTGGTCGCCCAGATAGGATGAGAATGCTGCAAGTGTGAGGTTCACGGAGTTCAGCATCAGTTCGATGCACATGAACAGGATGATCACATTGCGTCGGACCAGCACACCCACCACGCCGATTGCGAAGAGCATGGCGCTAAGACCGAGATAGCTATAGAGGTCAATGGACATTGCCGCTTCCTTTCTTACTGAACTCGTCGCTTTGCCAGAATCACGGCGCCGACGATGGCAACCAGCAACAGCAGCGACGTCACCTCGAAGGGCAGGAGAAAACGCGTGAAGAGCGCGTTGCCAATGGCCTCAACGGTACCCAAACTGCCCGCTTCGGGATGTACCGCAGTGTGCGCTCCTGAGCGGCCGCGAAACATCAGGATGTACACCATCTCCGCAAGAAAGCCGACGACCAAGGCTACGCCGATCGACTGCCAGAAATTAATGCGCTCCATCAGACGCTGCTCATCACCAAGGTTCAACAGCATGATGACGAAAATGACGAGCACCATGATGGCGCCCGTGTAGACGACGATCTGAATGACGGCAAGAAACTGTTGCTGCAGAAGCAGGTACAAGCCGGCTATGCAGAAAAAGTTGCCAACCAGAAGAAGCGCACTGACAACGGGATTGCGTTGAAGAATCATTGCCAGCGCGGTGCCGATGGCGACAGAGCCGAAGAGATAAAACAAAATGAGTTCAACAGTCACGAGTGTCGAATGATTGGTGGCCAATCAGAGTAGAACGAACAACACAAAAGTATAACAAAATCCGTAGAGAAGCAACGAGCGATGAAACGGAGAGCATCATCGTTACGATTGATGTTTGATCAACCGCGCGGCTGATCGGAAAGGCGGGACGTAAGCGATGTTGCGTGTCCGCAGTTGGAGAATGGCTGGACACTGTTCGTAAGAATTGCTGAGACGATCAGGTCGAAACGCGTTTCGTTGTTCCTGCAGCGGTGCGGCGGCCTTCACCAGCGAGGACGGCAAAAGACCCGCGACCGATTCCCCATCAATTGAAATAATAGTAGAACCCCACCTGCGGCAGCGGAAAGATGGTTCCATCGCTGAAGAATGTAAACATACCCTCGGCGAGGAAGTGCAAGCCGCTGCTCATCACCCACTCCCCGCCCAAGCCGAGGCCGGCGCGCGTGGGAGATTTCATTTCATTACCGTCCTTCCCCGAATAGTAATACGCAAATCCTCCCGCGACAAAGAATCGTGCGCCGCTGCTGCGAGCTAGATCATAGTGCACCTCTATGCCAATATCCGAGCGGAGCTTGTCGCTGACCTTGATGATGCCGCCGGTAATCTGATAGCTGAGCGGAGAGGGAAGGTGATGCCGGAAGCTGAGGCCCAGCCCACCGGAGGCACCACCGAAAAATCCGAGACCGAACACGTGTTGCCGGATGGTCGTCGTCTGGCCCGAGGGCATCACCACCTGCGAAGACGCGGCGCTGGTAATCCAGGCGAGGGCCATGAGCACCGGCAGCACGTGGAACGCTCGCCGTGGTGCTTTGGGCAGAGTATGTGTCATGTGATGATTCTCCTTTCGTTCGTCTTGTCGTCTACATCGTCATCCTTCCTTCACCCAACGTACAAGCTCCGCCAGCGACGGCCGTTTGCCCGTTGCCAGGATCGCAACCCGAAAGATCCTTCCTGCAACAATCATCATCACGTACGTGAATACCGCGAGCAGAACCACCGAGCCGACAATCTCGGCCGCTGACGGCATCTGCACAGGGATACGCAGCGCCATGAACGTCGGCGTGAGAAGAGGAATGAACGTCAACACTTTCACCCAACCGGCGTCCGGATGCTGCATGACCGGCAGTACGAGCGCCACCGGCAGAATGACAAACAGCACCAGGTAACCGTTCAATTGCTGCGCCTCCTGTTCCGTCGTCACCGGCGAGCCGAACGCGATGAAGATAGCTGAATAGAACAGGTAACCGAGAACAAAGTACACCACCATCAACAGCAGTTGCTCGACGGGCGGCAGCACGTCCGTCCCCACGCGGGCAAAGATGGCCAACGCAACAATTGCCCAGAATCCTACTTGTGTCAAGCCCATTGCGCTCAGCCCTAACACCTTCCCCGCCATCAACTCCGATGGCGTGCAGGAGGACACGAGCACTTCGATAATGCGATTGGATTTTTCCTCCAGCACGCTGCGGACCAGCAGCTGACCTGAGGTGAAGATGAGAAAAAACATCGCCATGATAAAAACGTAGGCGGAGAAGAAGGTCTTCAAGAAATTTGTCTCTTCTCGCTCGCCCGTCGGGCCGATCTTTACCGACTTCACCTCTACACGCGGTTTCATTGCAGAGACGATTCCCGGATCGATCCCGCGAGCGATCAGCGTGCGCTCCCAGTAAATCGCCTGGATATTTTCTTCCAATCTCCCGATGAGTCGAAGGTCGCCTGCACCCTTCGAGAAGTATCTGATCACCGTGTCGGGGGCCTCGGGTGCATTCAGAACGATGTACCCATCGAACTCTCCTCGTTCGACGCGCTCGTCCGCTTCACGAACAGACGCTGCGATGTCGGCGGCTGTTGCACGAACCGGAAGCAAGAGATAGTTCGGCTGTCCGTTGCTCAGTTTGTAGCGCTCCATGCGTTTGGTCAAGAGCGGTGCAATCTCGCCTCGGACATCAATCACGCCGATCACTTTCGTTTCCTCATCTTCTTTTTCTGCAAGCAGGCCGGGGAGAACTCCCATCCCAATCATGATCATGGGCGTGAGGAACAAGCCGATGAGGAACGCCTTGCTCTTCACCTTTTCGAGATACTCCCATCGTGCCACGACGAACGTTTTGTTCATGCGGCCGTCTCCTGCTGACCAACGGCATGAAGGAAAATGGAGTGAAGCGACGGCTCGCGCAGTTCGAACTTGCGAATCTCCAACCTCCCGACGATGTGTGCAAGTATTGCCTGCGGATCGGCATCGTCGTCCAGTTGTACTTCGGCGGAGTTCTCGTAGAGCTGGGCACTCCTCACACCCGGCAGCATAGGAAGAAATGTGCCGTCGCCCTCATACTCGAGATGGATCCAATTTCTCCCATACCGCCGCTTGACGTCACGGATGGTGCCGCTGAGGACAACGCGGCCCTGCTCGATGAGGCAGAGCAGGTCGCTCAACCTCTCCGCCTGGTCCATTTGATGTGTGGAAAAGATGATTGCTTTGCCGCGCTGCTTCAGCTCGAGGAGAATATCTTTGAGAAGAATCTGGTTGACGGGATCCAGACCGGAGAACGGCTCGTCTAACACAACAAGGGGTGGATCATGAATGATCGAGACGATGAACTGTACCTTCTGCTGATTGCCTTTCGAAAGCTCCTCCACCTTTCTATGCGCATATGGAGTGAGCGAGAAGCGATCCAGCCATCGCTGCGCTTCCGCACGCGCTCGGGAAGGCATCATTCCGCGCAGACCGGCAAAATAGAGAATCGTATCAAGCAGTTTGCTCTTGCGATACAATCCGCGCTCTTCCGGCACATAGCCGACGAGATTACGCGTTGCGTCGGAGAACGGCCGACCGTCGAAGAAGACTTCTCCCGCGTCGGGCTTGAGGATGTTCAGCACCATGCGGATGGTCGTGGTTTTGCCGGCGCCGTTGCGGCCCAGCAGCCCAAAGATCTCTCCCCGGCGCACGTCGAACGACACACCGTCAACCGCACGAACGGTGGCAAAGTCCTTCCGCAGAGCAGACACCCTGAGCATGCGTGATCAGAATTATGGAGTGAGCCGGTAAATCATTCGTGCAAACGGAATCGTTTCGCGAACATGATCGAGACCGCAAATCCATGAGACGGTGCGCTCGACACCAAGGCCGAAACCCGAATGCGGCACGGTGCCATACCGCCGCAGGTCAAGGTACCATTCGAATGCGTCCTGCGGAAGGTTGTGTTCCTTGATGCGCTGCAGCAGGGTCTCGTAATCATCTTCACGCTGACTGCCGCCGATGATTTCACCATAGCCTTCCGGCGCCAGCACATCCACGGCGAGAGCCAGATCGGGGTTCTGCGGGTCGCGCTTCATGTAGAACGCTTTCACCGCCGCAGGATAATGATGCACCATCACCGGACGATCGAATTGCTCCGACACCACCGTCTCATCCGTCCCGCCGAGATCGTTGCCGTACTCGAAAGGGATGCCCTTCTTGCGGAGAATTTCTACCGCCTCATCATACGTGATGCGCGGCAGCGGCTTTTGCACCTTCTCTAAGTATGACGTGTTGCGCTCCAAGACCTGCAGTTCCTTCTGGCGATGCGTGAGGACGGACTGAACGATGTAGATCAGAAACTCCTCTGCCAGATCCATGTTGTCATTCAGATCGTTGAATGCCACTTCCGGCTCCACCATCCAGAACTCGGTAAGATGGCGACGGGTTTTCGATTTCTCGGCGCGGAACGTCGGCCCGAACGTGTACACCTTGCCGAACGCCATCGCCGCCGCTTCGGCGTAGAGCTGGCCCGATTGTGTGAGGTAGGCTTTGCCCAGATCGAAGTAGTCGGTTTCAAACAGCGTCGAGGTCCCTTCGCATGCAGCCGGCGTGAAGATCGGAGAATCTACAAGCACGAACCCGCGGTTATCAAAAAACTCCCGAATGGCCCTGATAATCTGGTGGCGAATGCGAAGAATGGCGTGCTGCCGGCTGGAGCGTAACCACAAGTGCCGACGATCCATGAGAAACTCGACACCATGTTCCTTCGGCGTAATGGGATAGTCCTTTGCGATGGAAATGATTTGAATGTCCGTCACATCCAGCTCATAGCCGCCGGGCGCACGATCCTCCTTGCGCACTCTGCCCTTCATGATGAACGAGGACTCCTGCGTCAGCTCATCAACACGCTGAAACACGTCGTCACGGACCTGGCCTTTCACCACAACGCCCTGGACGATCCCCGTCCCGTCACGCAGAATGGGAAATTTGATCTTTCCGCTCGACCGCTTGTTGTACAGCCAGCCCTGGAGCGTTACCTCCTGCCCGACGTACTTCGCCAGATCCTCAACATAGTATTGTGACGCCATAGCTCGTACTTGCTCGCGTGTAATGAATAGATGGACAAATATAGAAAAGTATGGGGAGAGGCACAATCAACTCATCGCCAGCATTCGCTGGATCGGTATCAACGCCTTCTCCATAATGGCAGGATCGAGAGTGATCTCAGGTGAACGGTTTTTCATGCAGAGGTAGAGTTTTTCCATCGTGTTGAGTTTCATGTACGGGCAATCGTTGCATGCGCAATTGGTATCGGGCGGCGCCGGAATCAATTCCTTTTCGGGCGCCCGCTTGCGCATCTGATGGAGAATGCCGGACTCCGTGGCAACGATGAACTTCTTCCGCGGACTCGTCTGCACGTACTTCAACAACATGCTCGTCGAGCCGATGAAGTTCGCCCGCTGCAGAATCGGCTCTTCGCATTCGGGATGCGCAATGAGTTCCGCATCGGGATGTTCGAGCTGCAGTTGCATGATTTTCCGGAGACTGAACACCTCATGCACAATGCAGGAACCTTCCCACAAAAGCATCTCTCTGCCGGTCTTCTTGATAAGATACCTGCCGAGATTCCTGTCCGGCGCAAAGAAGATCGGCTTGTCCGGAGGAATCTGGCTGATAATTTTTTCGGCGTTGCTGGAAGTGCAGATGATGTCGCTGGCAGCTTTGACCTCAGCCGAGCAATTGATGTAGGTAATGGAAACATGATTGGGATGTGCTGCGCGAAATGCTTTGAACGCCGGAGCCGGGCAGCCTTCAGCGAGCGAGCAACCGGCATTCAGGTCGGGCAGCAAAACCTGTTTGGTCGGATTGAGAATCTTCGCGGTCTCTGCCATGAAATGAACGCCGGAGAAGACGATCACATCCGCCGATGTTTCCGCCGCACGACGCGCCAGCTCGAGGCTGTCGCCGACGAAGTCCGCAATATCCTGAATCTCCCCTTCCTGATAGTAATGCGCGAGAAGAACTGCGTTCATCTCCTTCTTCAAGCGCAGCACTTCTTCGCGATAGTCAATCTCAACTTCCGGCGCTCCGATCATGAGGTCTCACCTCCTTTTCACTATCAATCTAAAACTTCATTGCTGCAAACTCAACCGTTGTCTTGCTTCGAGAGCATTTCTGCAGCACACCGTATCACTTCATCAACAGTTATGGTGTTGATGTCGCCATCCTTCCCTTTCAGAAAACGATGCTGCCGACCAATGGGTGCCCACTGTGCCGGGTCCGTCGGACCGAAAAGCGACAACACCGGAACCCCCACGCCTGCTGCCACATGCATGATTCCCGTATCGTTGGTAATCACCAAGTCGGCGGCAGAGAGTATCGTCGCCACCTCACGAATCTTTTTTCCCGTAATCAACTCAAACGGAGCGGCAAGATGGCGGAGCATTTCGGAAGCAGGAATCGCGTCCATCGGCCCCTCGATAATCTGCGTATTCACATCGAAAGTTTCGGCCAAAACATTTGCAACGTGGGCGAAACGTTCGGCAGCCCAGCGGTTGGGAACCTTGCCTGCCCCGGGATGGTAGACAACGATTCGCTTGCCCGTTTGTATCTTCTTATTTTTTAATTCATTAGCTACTTTTTTCTCATCCTCATTCAGGGTGATTTCCGGATTCAGAGGAGGTTGGTTCAAACCCAAGGGCCTGGCTATATCGAAGTTACGAAGCGTTTGATGTCGGGTAGAACTCGAACCCCACGCTAACTCCACAGGCACATTGAAGCAAAATGCCGAGAGGGTTTCCTTTCCGTCGAGCCGGCTCACTCCGATGCGTATGCGTGCTCCCGAAAGCCGTGCGATCAGGTCGCTTGTAAAGGAGACCGAAACCGTTGAAGGAACGATCGCGAGGTCGAAGTTTTCACGTCGCAGATTTCTGATAAACCGAAAAAGCGCTTGCATACCCTTGAGGCCGCGGCCGAGAAACTCGCGCTTGTCGAACTCCACCACTGTGTTGATGTACTGCAGGTGCAGCATCACGTCGTAGTTGACCGGACTTGCGATCAACGCGATGTAGGCAGACGGAAACTTCGTCCGCAGCGCGCGCAGCAACGGAACTGCGCACAGCATGTCCCCCAGCTGATTGTGCTGACGCACAACGAGGATGCGTGCAAAGGTAGCGTCGGGAACGATGCGGATGGGGCGTGAGCCGAGAAGGAATCGGAGGAGAAGAGAGGCAAAACGCTTGAATGTCCGTTCGAATGAATGCAGCAATGGGGCAGCGGCTCTTACTTCGGCGTTTTCTTCGTGTCGGGGATTTCTTCGAACTCTGCGTCCTGAACATCCTTGAACTCCATCGCCGGCGGCTGCTGTGCCGACGAACCGACGCCGTACTTTTCACGCGGCGCGCTGTGCGGCCCCGTGAGCGCAACGTACAGGATTCTCAGAATCTTGCCGACAAGCCATGCAACGACGACGAATAGGAGAAGACGCAACAGCATCGCGGATTCCTTTCTCACTCTCACTTTTGAACAACAGGGTTGTAATACTCTACGGCACTATGCGTCGGACGAAGGATGGCGCGCACGAGATCTTCAAAATGTTCACGATTGGAGACGAAATCAATCTCCGTTGCGTTGACAATCAGCAATGGTGTCGTGCGGTAGCGGAAGAAAAAGTAATTATACGCCTCGTTCAGGTCTTTGATGTAACTCTCCTGCATGTTCGCCTCGAAGTCTCTCCCCCGCCGTCGGATATTCTCCATGAGACGAGGTACGCTCGATTGCAGGTACACGACAAGGTCCGGGTTCGTGATGTTGTGCTGAATGCTGCTGACGAGCGTCTCGTAGAGCTTCAATTCTTCATCTTGCAAGTTGAGGTAGGCAAAGATCTTGTCCTTCTCAAAAATGTAGTCGGTCACCAGAAACCGATGGAAGAGATCTGCCTGCCCGAGTTCTCGTTGTTGTTTGTATCGCGTCAACAGGAAGAAGATTTGTGTTTGAAATGCATAGCGGTCGGGGTCCTTATAGAAATCCTTCAAGAAGGGATTCTCCTCGAACCGTTCAAGCACCACTTTTGCATCGAGTAACTCACCTAACATGGTTGCCAGCGTTGTCTTTCCCGCCCCGATCACCCCTTCAATGGCAATGTACCGCAGTTCGGATTGTTGTATTAACTCTTCGAGAGATTCCTGCTTTCGGGTGGACAAGTACGCTCCTGTTGACTGCGACTGTAAATTAGACAAAGATTGAGAACGAGGTTTTGACAACCTTCGTCGTATCCCGACACGCGCGTGCCATCTCCGTTGCGGTCAGGCCCGAGATAGGATGAACGACATCGGGGGCAATTTCGCGCAGCGGAATGAGGACAAACTTCCTTTTCTCCATCTCGCTGTGCGGCACGCGCAGCGCTGCATCCTCGTGCACAAGCCCATCATAGAGCAGAATGTCAATATCAATTTCTCGCGGCCCCCAGCGCTCCGTCATTGTCCTGCCTACCGCCTGTTCAACGGCCTTCAACTCACTCAGCAGCGCCGGAGGAAGCAGCGACGTCTCGAGTTCGAGCACCGCGTTCAAGAACTTCGGCTGATCTCTTTTTCCGACGGGATCGGACTCGTAAACAGAAGAAGCCCCGATGACCTTCACCCCGGCGATGTGCTTGATTGCCGCAGCCGCCGCGTTGAGGTACGCGTGCCGCTCGCCGATGTTCGAGCCGAGGCCGAGATACACGCTGTAGGTCTTCATCGCTGCTGCGCAATCTCGACTTCTACGTGGTCAATCACCCCTTTCACCGGAGGATGAATCTTGCGAACCCGAACGACCACTTTTTCCAACGCCGCGAACTCCCCTAACAACCCCTTCCCAATCGTGTACGCCAGCGCTTCTAACAGATAGTACTTCTTATGGAGTACCGACTGCCGGATGAAGGCGTACACCTTCTCGTAGTCAACCGTCTTGGCAAGCGAGTCGCTTTCGGCCGCCGCCGAGAGGTCGCAATACAAATCCACATCGAACTCGAACTTGCCGCCGAGGTTCTGCTCGTCCTCGATGGCGCCGTGATAGGCATAGAAGACAGCGTTCTTGATGCGGATAACGTCCAGGTGTTTCATGCGGCAGATGGCACCATCAAGATAGAGATTGATTGAGCGAGAATCAAACGAGCGGAGCTGCTCCGTGTTGGATTTTCGCCCATGTGTCGCGCAGCGTTACAGCACGATTGAACACCAACGCTCCCGGCCTCGAGTCGTCGTCAACACAGAAGTAGCCAAGGCGTTCGAACTGGAAACGATCTTGCGGTTTCGCCTGTGCGAGACTCGGCTCGACCTTACATGAAGAGATGACCTGCAGCGAATTGGGGTTGATGAACTCTTTCCAGTTCTCGCCGGCCGGTTCTTCAACTGTAAACAGGCGATCGTACAGCCGCGCTTCGGCAGGAAGAGCATGCGGGGCGGACACCCAATGGATCGTCCCTTTCACTTTGCGCGCGCTCTGCGGCATCCCGCTGCGCGTCGCCGGATCGTATGTGCAGCGGATTTCTACAATCTCTCCCGTCTTCTCATCCTTCACCATTCCCACACATTTGATGATGTACGCGTACCGCAAACGAACTTCGGCCCCCGGCGAGAGGCGGAAGTATTTTTTGGGGGGATGTTCGAGAAAGTCATCGCGCTCGATGTAGAGCGTGCGTGAAAACGGAATCTTGCGCGTCCCCATCGAGGGATCTTCGGGATTGTTGACGGCCTCCAGTTCTTCGACCTGCCCCTCAGGATAATTTTCGATGACGAGCCTGAGCGGACGCAGCACTGCCATCACACGCGGCGCCCGTTTGTTGAGATCATCCCGCAGGCAGTCCTCGAGCACCGTCACGTCCTGTATGTATTCGCGCTTGGAGACGCCGATGCGCTCGGCAAACGTACGAATGGACTCCGGCGTGTAGCCGCGCCGCCGCAGTCCGGAAATCGTGGGCATGCGTGGATCGTCCCATCCCGTCACGATCCCGTCTTCTACCAACTCCAACAGCCGCCGTTTGCTCATGACGGTATAGCTCAGGTTCAAGCGCGCGAATTCGATCTGCTGCGGATGATGGATTTCCAGCGCATCCAGGAACCAATCGTACAACGGGCGGTGAATCTCGAATTCGAGCGTGCAGATGGAATGGGTAATGCCTTCGATCGAATCGCACTGGCCGTGCGCCCAGTCGTACGTGGGGTAGATGCACCACCTGTTGCCGGTACGATGATGCTCGGCGCGCAGGATGCGATACATGACCGGATCGCGCAGGTTGAAGTTCGGCGAGGCCATGTCGATCTTCGCACGCAGCGTCCGTGAGCCGTCGGGAAACTCGCCGTCCCGCATTCTGCGGAACAGGTCGAGATTTTCTTCCACCGAACGGTTCCTGTACGGACTTTCTTTCCCGGGCTGGGTTGGTGTTCCGCGGTACTCCCGAATCTGATCGGCCGAAAGATCGCACACGTACGCCTTCCCTTTCTTGATCAGCTGGACGGCGTACTCATACAGCTGCTCGAAGTAGTCCGATGCGTAGTACTCACGGTCCTCCCAATCGAACCCCAACCAGCGGACATCGCGCTTGATCGCTTCGACATATTCAACTTCTTCCTTCGTCGGATTGGTATCGTCGAAGCGGAGGTTGCATTTGCCGTTGTAGTCGCGCGCGATGCCGAAGTTCAGGCAGATGGATTTTGCGTGACCGATGTGGAGGTAGCCGTTGGGCTCCGGAGGAAAGCGCGTGTGTACTCTCCCACCGTACTTGTTCGTTCTCAAATCCTCATCAATGATCTCGCGGATAAAATTGGTCCGTACGGCTTGCCCGGTGCCGGACTTCTCCATTGTTGTGCCTGATGTGTCGTCCACTGTCATGAAAGTTTTGTGATGGCCGTTGTCAATCGTCGAATTGTTTCCTCTTTCCCCAGAATGGCGACAAGGTCGAACACGCCCGGTCCTGCCCCCACGCCCGAGACGGCGAGACGGAGCGGATGAATCAACTGCCCGTTGCCGATGCCTAACTGCTGCGCGGTCGCGTGCAGCACCGCCTCGTACTGCTCGCGCGTCGGATGATTCAACTTCATGAACGCGTCGCGCAGCACAGTAAGATGCGCGGCGGTTTCTTTCTTCCAGCGCTTCTTCAGCACGTCCGCGTCATACGACGACGGCGCTTCGAAAAAGTAGGGACTTTTCTCGAGGATATCTCTAACAAAACTTATCCGCTCGCGCATTGCGTCAATCACCATCAGGAGATACTCGTCCGCAAAATTCCGATCGCTGAACCGCGAGCGCGCGAGTTCCTCCTTGAGCATCGGCAGTATCTCGCTCGAGGCCTTCCTGCGCAAGTGTTCGGCGTTCATCCAGTTCAACTTCTCGACATTGAAGACCGCGCCCGACTTGCCAACGCGCTCGAGCGAAAACTCCTGCACCAATTCCTGAAGCGTAAACAGCTCTCGTTCGTCTCCGGGATTCCATCCTAACAGCGCCACGAAATTGATGAGCGCCTCCGGCAAGTAGCCTTTTTCCTTGTAGTCCTCCACCGCAACATCGCCCTGCCGCTTGCTTAGCTTGGACTTATCCGGGTTCAGCAGCAGTGGAAGATGCGCAAACTGCGGCATCGTCCAACCGAAATACTCGTAGAGCAGCACATGCTTCGGTGTGCTGGGGAGCCACTCTTCACCCCGAATGACATGAGAGATTTCCATCAAATGATCATCCACAACGTTCGCGAGGTGATACGTCGGGAAGCCGTCGGATTTGATCAACACTTGATCATCGAGTTGATCGCTGGAGAACTCCACCGGGCCGCGCACGATATCCGTGAACGTGATCGTGACATTGTCGGGGACTTTCAGGCGAATCACTTGGGGCACGCCCGCTTCCAACTTTGCCCGCACCTCATCGGCGCTAAGCTTCAGTGCCCTCCGATCATACTTCGTCGAAAGACCTCGTCTCTCCTGCTCAGCCCGCATTGCTTCCAGCTCTTCGGGTGTCTCGAAGGCGTAGTACGCTTTCCCCTCGTCGAGAAGTTTCTGAGCATACATTCGATAGATCTCCGTGCGGTCGGATTGCCTGTAAGGGCCTTTCGGTCCGCCCACATCAGGCCCTTCGTCGTACGTCAGCCCCGACCACCGGATGATGTCCAAGAGCTTCTGCTCGGCGTCGGGCACGTAGCGCGTTTGATCGGTATCCTCGATCCGAAGAATGAACGTCCCCGCATTCTTTCTTGCAAAGAGATAATTGTACAGCGCTGTCCTCAATCCTCCTACATGCAAGTATCCTGTTGGACTGGGAGCAAACCGAACACGAACTGTCGACACGGAATAGCGTGAAATGTAGTGATGATTGAATTCTCAGGTATACTCAAGCTACGAAAATTGAGCGAGAGATTCCATGTGCAGCTCGCATCGGAATCGTGAACCGAAAGTGAACACCACGCTTTTGAGTGCAACGCAATGGCCAGCTTTCTCTTGCCCACATCATGATGTAGGAAGTCGGGCGTAACCGTTGGATGCGACGCGACGTACCATCGCGCACCCAATCACCCATAAACAATCCTCAAGGAAGGAGAAACATCATATGAAGCAGCTACTGGTGCTTATGGTTCTTGCGGGCGCGCTTGTCATCAGCGGATGCAGCAAGAAAAACTCGAACCCGTTGCAAGCCAACCCCGGCACACAGGAGCCGACGGTGACATTCACGATGCACCTGGAGTCCGGTTCGCAAGGGATGATCTTCGTTGCGGTACCGAGCGAGGACGTGATGCTCACAAAGGTGGAACTCAGCTTTCCGGCGCAGCAATTCAACGACGTGATCACCAACCCAAATCCCGCGCGTGTTTTTCCGAAGGGACAGAGCATTCAGTTGAATGAATACACCGGTATTGACGCGGGTCAGCAGTGGGTGCTGAAGTTCTACGGAACATTCGTCCGGACGGGCAAGCCCTTCGTGGTAACGGTCAACTGGACGGTCGTCTAAGCAAAGCTGCAGGGTCCGGCGTTTCGCATACGGTGGGAAGCGACACGCCGGACTTCCGCGGCATTCTATTGCGTCAGCTCCACGCCGACACTTCGATCCACGGCCGCAGCAACCATGCGCAGCCGTTCCATCAAATCGCGAAAGCGAGCAGGCTTCAGCGCCTGTGCGCCATCCGAGAGAGCCATCTCAGGATTGGGGTGAACTTCGATCATTACGCCGTCGGCACCGGCAGCGATGCCTGCCAGCGCCATCGCCGCCACGCCATCCCACATGCCGATGCCGTGGCTCGGATCAACGATGATGGGAAGGTGCGAGAGTTTCTTGACGACCGGAATGGCATTGAGGTCGAGCGTGTTGCGCGTGTATGGCTCGAACGTTCGTATCCCGCGTTCACAGAGAATCACCTGCCGATTGCCTCGGGCAAGAATGTACTCCGCCGACATCAGCAGTTCCTCGATCGTCGCTGAAATCCCGCGCTTGAGCAGCACCGGTTTGCGAATCTCGCCGACTGCTTCGAGTAAGGAATAGTTCTGCATGTTTCGGGCCCCAATCTGGATCACGTCTGCCACCTCCGCCACGGCGGGAAGCGTGCCGATGTCCTTCGCCTCGGTAACGATTTTCAGACCCGTTCGTTCTTTCGCCTCGCGCAGCAGGGCAAGGCCCTCTTCTTTCATGCCCTGGAACGCATAGGGCGACGTCCGCGGCTTATAGGCTCCTCCGCGCAAGAACTTTGCTCCGGCATCTTTCACCGCCTCGGCCGTTGTTATCAACTGATCCCAATTCTCCACCGAGCACGGGCCCGCAATGATCGCCAGCTCTTTCCCCCCGATGATTTCTCCGTCAACGTCGATCTCCGAATTCTCCGGCTTCACTTCCCGCCCGACAAGTTTGTACGGTCTCGTAATGGGAATCGCGTCCTCCACGCCGGACATGATGGAGAACAGCTCTGGATTGATTTTGTTGCGATTGCCCGTGACGGCAATGCCCGTTCGCTGGAGGCCCGGCACCTCGTGCGGAACGTAGCCCAGCGAGACGACTTTGTCCATCACACGCTGGACGTCCTCGCGTGTCGCGTCGGGCTTCATAACGATGAACATATACACTCCGGAAGATTTTGTACGGAAGGTCGTTACTTTATGTCTCAATATAGTGTTTCTGCGTGATTCTTGCATGCTAAGCCAGTTGCAAAGGATTTGCTCGCCATCCTCGGTCAGGATGGATTCCGGATGAAATTGCACGCCGACAAGCGGAAGGTTTTTGTGGCGGATACTCATGATTACTCCATCGTCTGTGCGAGCAAGAACCTCGAAGTCGTCCGGCAAACTCTCCGGCGCGATCATCAGCGAGTGATAGCGCGTGGCAGCGAACGGATTTCTTACGCCGACGAAGATTGACGTCCCGCAATGTCTAATCCACGAAGTTCTTCCGTGCATCAACTCAGCCGCTCGGACGATGCGTGCGCCAAACGCCGCACCGATGGCCTGATGACCCAGACAAACGCCGAGAATGGGAATTCTTTGGCCGAAGCGCCGAACGACATCCATACAAATGCCCGCCTGCTCCGGTCTCCCCGGACCGGGAGACAAGAGAATGCCACGCGGGTTGAGCTGCTCAAGCGCGGCAACAGAGATTTCGTCATTGCGCTTCACAACCACTTCCTCACCGACGCGCTGAACCTGCTTCTGCACCAACTGCACAAGGTTGTAGGTAAACGAATCGTAGTTGTCGAGGATCAGGATCATCGTTGAGTCATCCTGCCGACGAAAATTGAGCTTCCCCAATATAGACACCGCTGCGGGAAGCTGTCAAGTCCGCCGCGAAGAAAAACTTCCCGAATGCTTGCATGTTGTTGGAGAGATGTTATACTGTAAGTAGATGTCGAGCCTGCAGAAGGGAGATCATGCGGTGATTGTGGAACTGAAGCAAGCAGGCTCGCGCAGAGACGCTGCGGCTCAGCTCGCACTCTCATTCGTTCTCCTGTTTCCCAATCGCGCCGCAGCACCATATTCCTTTGCCTACATCCTTCAGCACTGTGCTGAGCTGAGGGTGGACTGCTCATCGGCTAATCAACCAATGCGAGACGAGTAACATGATCCTCGATCAGATTTTCTTCGGCAACAGCGTTACCGGGTGGCTCTCGGCACTCGGCATTTTCGCCGCATGCTTTGTCGGACTGAAAATTCTCCTGCGATTTCTCAGCCATCGTCTCTCCAAACTTGCTGAACGAACAGCGACGAATCTCGACGACCTGATCGTCGCCGTTCTGCGGAAGACGCGCAGTTGGTTTCTGCTCCTTCTTGCTCTTCAACCCGCACTGACGGCCCTGACGCTCGCCGCCCCCGTTCAACGTCTTGCAGACGCAGCCTTCGTTCTTGCCCTTCTTGTTCAAGGCGGCATCTGGGCAAGCTGTGCCCTCAGCTTCTGGTTAGGGCGAGTAACGCAGCAGCGAATGGAAGAGGATGCTGCAAGTGCCACTACGCTTTCCGCCCTGAACTTTGTGGGCAGGCTTGTCCTGTGGTCCATCATCCTGCTGCTGGCCCTGGACAATCTCGGATTCGACATCACGGCGCTGGTGACCGGGCTTGGCATCGGCGGCATCGCGGTCGCCCTGGCTCTGCAGAACATCCTCGGCGACCTCTTCGCTTCACTTTCGATCGTTCTTGACAAGCCCTTTGTTATCGGTGATTTCATCATTGTGAATGAGTATCTCGGAACGGTTGAGAGGATCGGACTCAAAACGACGCGTCTCCGCAGCCTCTCGGGCGAGCAGATCGTCTTTTCCAATGCAGACCTGCTGAACAGCCGTGTGCGCAACTTCAAGAGGATGTATGAGCGGCGGGTCGTCTTCTCCGTCGGCGTTACGTACCAAACACCGCACGAAAAACTCCAGCGCGCCGTGGAGATCATCCGGGATATCGTTGTCGCCCAGCACGGCGCACGGTTAGACCGTGTGCACTTCAAGGAATTCACCGATTCAGCGCTTCTGCTCGAGTGTGTCTATTACGTTACCTCACCCGACTTCAACACGTATATGGACATTCAGCAAGCAATCAACCTGGAAATCTATCGCCGCTTCGGGGCTGAAGGAATCGAATTTGCCTATCCGACGCGAACACTTCACCTTGTCAACGCGATGGACAATCCGCGCCGTGGAGTTCAAGCGACGGCATATGTCCGAGGAGACTGACCCGTGGAGCCGTTTTACTTTCACACAAAAGTCGACCAAACACTCCTGCTGGGAATGAAGGCGAAGAACGTCGCCGGATTGCTCGAAGGAATCCGAGCCGTTCCCGATTCATCCATCTACTATCACACGCATCGTTTTCTGCAGCAGCATCACTATCTTTCGCCGGAACCGCCAAACGACTTTGCGCACTGGACGACGGAGATTCTCAATAACGATGCTCTGGGCGAGAAGCTCTCCAGTATCGACATTATCCAGTTCGGCAGCATTGATGAGTTGCGCCGTCGCTTCATCGGCATTTTCGAGGAGTACCTCGCGCAGAACGACCGCGATCAGGAGTGCCCTCCCGGTGAGGAGTTCCACTTCATGGCATGCCGCACGTTCGTTCTGCCCACGCCCTACGTTGCCCATAACGTACGCGAGTTTCGGGACGTTCTCGCTCGCGTGAGCGTGAATTCACTCTACTACCACATCTTTGACGCCAAGCTCCGGCTCGGCTTTGGCGAGAACGACTTTTCACGGTGGTTCGACGACGGCGGACTGGCCGCGCTTGCCGATCAGCTTCGACGACTCGATCCCTACACGCATACGCTCGAGGGTTTACGTAAACGCATTCTGGTCATGACGAAACCGTATGATTCGCATTGAAGACTACATACCGATCACCGGACAGGCTACGGTTGATGAGCTCCGGATGCTGGCCGACCATCTGCACGGCAAAGTGATTCAGAATATCAACTCCACCGCCGTAGGAGGGGGCGTTGCGGAAATCCTAACACGCATGATTCCGCTGTTGAAGCAGCTTGGCGTTGAAGCCCGGTGGGATGTCATCAAGGGCAACGAACGTTTCTTCATCACCACGAAGAAGTTTCATAACGGCTTACACGGCGTGCCCGTTCAGGTCAGTGACGAGGAGTACGAATCGTTCCTGGAAGTCAACCGGCAGAATGCTGACGAGATGAGCTTCGGCGACATCGTGTTCGTTCACGACCCGCAGCCTATCGCGCTGGTCGAACGCCGGCAATCCGTTGGAGGCAACTGGGTCTGGCGCTGCCACATTGATTTTTCGAAACCCGATCCAACCATCTGGCGCTTCTTGCGGAAGTATATCGCCCTCTACGATGCCGCGGTGTTTTCTGCTCCGGCATTCGCCCGCAAGCTTCCCATCCCGCAGGTGTTGATTTCACCATCCATTGATCCGCTGAGCGACAAGAATAAGGAACTCCCCGAAGAAACCGTCCACGCCATCTTCGAGCGATTCGGCATTGATCGTTCGCGTCCGGTGGTCACGCAAATTTCTCGATTCGACTATCTCAAAGACCCCATCGGCGTCATCAAAGCATACAAGCTGGTGAAGAAGTATGTGGATCTGCAATTGGTGCTGGCCGGCGGCGGCGCCACGGACGATCCGGAAGGCCCGATGATCATGGAACAGGTGAGGGCCGAGGCGGATAAGGACCCCGATGTTCATGTTCTCTTTCTTCCGCCGTCGAGCGATATCGAGATCAACGCCTTGCAGCGAGGGTCCACAATCATCCTGCAGAAATCGTTGAAAGAGGGTTTTGGCCTCACGGTTTCCGAGGCGCTGTGGAAGGCCAGGCCGACCATCGCCGGAGCGGTCGGGGGCATTCCGCTGCAGATCACGCACAAATACTCGGGTATCCTCACACACTCCATCGAAGGGACGGCGTATTGGATCAAACAACTGCTGCATGAGCCGGAGTACGCACGCCGACTTGGCATCAACGGACGAGAACATATCAAAAACAATTTTCTCATCACACGACATATCAAGGATTATCTTCTGTTGTTCCTTTCGTTGTACGACAAAGACGACATCGTGTACTTATGACAAAGGGCAAGCAGAAATCCGCGCGGCGGTTGGTCGTCGTGTCGAACCGGTTACCGTTCAACGTCCAGTTCGAGAACGGCGAAATCGTCTTCAAGCCCAGTGCAGGGGGACTTGCAACGGGAATGGCCGCCGCGCTCGCCGGCATCTCTCGGGAGTCATCGCCGATCGACAGTTGCCTGTGGGTGGGATGGCCCGGCAGCAGCCTCGACGATGACATGAAGCCCATCCTCACCGAACGGGCGCTGAAAGAGTTTAGCGCCGTTCCGGTCTACCTCACCGAACAGGAAATGGATCGGTTCTACCTCGGCTTCTGTAACAAAACCATCTGGCCGCTGTTTCACTACTTTCCCTCGTATGCCGTGTACGAAGAAGAATACTGGCAGCAGTACAAACACGTGAACGAGCGCTTCGCGACTGCGCTGGCGGAGATCATCGGACCCGGAGACCTCGTCTGGGTTCATGATTATCACCTCATGTTGCTGCCCCAGATGCTCAGAATGCGATTCCCCACCACACCCATCGGTTTCTTCCTGCACATTCCGTTTCCTTCGTTCGAAGTGTTCCGGCTGCTGCCCGGCTCGTGGCGGCGCGAAATCCTGGAGGGGCTGGTGGGGGCAGACCTTGTGGGGTTTCATGCGTATGAGTACACACAACACTTTCTCCAGTGTGTGCTTCGCATTCTCGGCTACGAACATAACATGGGACTGATTGTCACGCCCGAGTGGTTTGTCAAAGCCGATACGTTTCCGATGGGTATTGATTTTGAAAAGTTTGCCCGCGCCGTGCACAGCGATGAAGTGCAGAAAGAACGCGAGGCAATCACGTCGTCGCTCCGGAACGTTCGCATCATCCTGTCGGTTGACCGACTCGATTACACGAAAGGCATTCTGAAGCGTCTTGAAGGCTTCGAGGGCCTTCTGGAGAAATATCCTCGCTATCATGGAACGGTAAAGCTCATCATGGTCGTCGTTCCGTCGCGCATCGGCGTGGAGCATTACGACTTGATGAAGAAGCAGATCGAGGAGATGGTGGGAAGGATCAACGGGCGGTTCGGGCGGATTGACTGGACGCCCGTGGTGTATCAGTATCGGCATGTTCCGTTCCCTGCGCTGGTCTCGATGTATAGTCTGAGTGACGTCGCCCTTGTTACGCCGCTGCGGGATGGGATGAACCTGGTCGCAAAGGAATACATTGCTTCGCGTGAAGATCAGACGGGCGTACTCATTCTGAGCGAAATGGCGGGCGCAGCGAAAGAACTCGGCGAGGCGGTCATTATCAACCCCAACAACCGAGAAGAAATTGCCGAAGCGCTGCGCGAGGCGCTCGACATGCCGATCGAGGAGCAGAAGAAACGCAACGCGATTATGCAGCAGCGTCTGCGCCGCTACAACGTGGTGCGGTGGGCGCAGGACTTTTTGCATGAACTCATCGCCGCAGGCCAGAGTCAGGAACGCTTCGCCGCCCGCCTTCTCTCCCATGCAGAGAAGCAGCGGCTGCTCGAGGATTTTGAACGAAGCACGCGTCGGCTCCTGTTGCTCGACTATGACGGCACGCTTACCCCCATCGTGCGAAAGCCGTCGCTCGCCGTCCCGTCGGCAGACCTGCCGCGACTTCTTGCTCAGCTTGCCGAGCACCCGGCCAACAGTCTCGTCATCATCAGCGGGCGCGACCACGGCACACTCAACGAGTGGTTCGGGCAGCTCGATGCCACACTGGTAGCAGAACATGGCAGCTGGATTCGGGAGAGAGGCAGCGTGTGGAGAATGTTCAGGCAGCAAACCAGCGAATGGAAGTCACAGATCCTTCCCATCTTGCAACTGTATGCCGATCGCCTTCCGGGTGCCATGGTGGAGGAGAAGGACTATGCCGTTGCCTGGCATTACCGCTTAGCCGATCCCGAGCATGCGCAGCGGCTGGCCAGCGAATTGTTCGACCATCTTGTAAGCTTCACCGCAAATATCGAAATTCAAGTGCTGCGCGGGCATAAGGTGATCGAGGTGAAACCCGCAGGCATCACCAAAGGAACCGCGGCGCAGTACCTCATCGAGCGAGAGAAGCCCGATTTCATCCTTTCCATTGGTGATGACGCAACAGATGAGGACCTGTTCAATGTGCTGCCGCCGTGGGCATATTCCATCCGCGTCGGCATAGCCAACACGCGGGCACGCTTCAATCTGAAAAACACACGCGAGGTGCTGCGGTTGCTCGACATGCTCGCGAAAAGCTTACCGGGAATCTTAGCCAACTCAACAACTGAGGGAGGTTGACATGACGGACAACGAGAAAACAGCAATGGTCAAGGGATTGGTTACCGGAACACTCGTCGGCGGAATCATCGGCGCTGCGATTGCGCTTCTCTATGCACCCAAGAGCGGCAGGGAACTTCGCAGCAATCTCCGGGAGAAGACGAACAAGCTGCTCACTGATGCGGAGACGGCGATCGAGCGCGCCAAAGCCAAAGTCGCCACTGCCGTGGAAGAGACCAAGCAGCGCATCGTCGCAGAAGAAGAGCGGCTGAAAGATGCGGTGAAAGCAGGAGTGGACGCATACAAGGAAGAGCGGCACTCGGGGTGAACGCACACTCCTGAGGTTGTCGTTGGTGAGCCCCGGTCGCACGCAGCCGCAGCGAAACCACTATCGAATCCCAAGGTCGCAAGCCTTGGGAGTTGCCGTGGACTTCCTTTTTTTGAAGGTGGTGCGGAGAGGGTGGGATTCGAACCCACGATACCCGTAAAGGGTATACCGGTTTTCGAGACCGGCTCCTTCAACCACTCGGACACCTCTCCATTTTTTTGCTGCGCCACAATATAGAAAACCACCGACCCGAATGCAATCACTTCGGGCAACAAAATTCCCCGCCTCACATCTATAGCCTATCCCTTCATCTACCGCGACGGCGCGCCGTATTGCAAGCGAAGCAGTCGTGTCGCACGCTGCCGCACGGTAAGGATAAACATCTTGTCGAACTCCGTCTCGGCAATTGCCGGCGGTTCGAGACCGTACGCCGCGATGATTTGCGGGACGGTATCCGAATGCCCGACGACGAGCAATCGCTGACCGCTGCGGCCCTGCAGGGAATCCACCAGCCGGCTAATACTGTCCTTCGGTATCTGAACTTGCGGAAGCGAGTGCGCAATACGCAGCGAGTCAGCCGTTTGACGTGAGCGCAATTTGTCCGACACAAAGATTGCCTGAATGCCCGCCGAATCAAGCACATGTCGGAGTGCGCGTGCACGCTGGAAGCCCGCCGGGGAAAGCGGCGTAGCGTCGGTGTTGTTCAATCGTTCGGCGTGCCGAACAATCACTATCGTTGTCACCGTTGACGAGCAGCAGCCCGTCCCGAGCACGCATCCGGCCCATGCCGCAATGCCTGCAACCGCCGCGTGGAAAGATCGGCACGTCATAACGTCACCTCGTTCGATGTGGGATATGTGTTTGATTGAATGCGTACGGCTGTCAACGGGACGCTGTTTCCGAGATGGGGTTTCGGTGCCCAGCAGGCAATGGCATTCCGGTAGCCGCAAAGATAGCCGCGACAATTCTTAGAAGCAAGCTGAAAAACTCACGCGCCGCGCGCTCGCGCGTCCCATCAGAACCTCAAACGATCCTTCCCTTCCAGTCTCGCGCCCGTGTAAAATCTACAAAGACAAATGTAGTATGGAGATCGTCTCTCGTCGGCCCTCATATTTCCACAAGTCATCTCGTTGAAATTCATCGTTGCCAAGGCATGTGCAGCAGACAAAGTGGTGAAGAGTAACGCTGGCATATTGCATGAATAATGGTTGGCCGTGAGGCGCGACGTGAGGCCGTTAGCTCATGTGTCCATCCCCTCGATCCCCCAAGCACCCTGAAGTCAGCCTCTCTGCTGCGAAGCAGAACAAACTAACTATTCAACAATCATAACGCTACATGAGAGACGTATGGTGAAAGACAATCCCACGACGCCCGGACAGCCCGGCGGCGAGCAGCACTCCTCTTCGTTGCATCCACGTCTTGCGTGGATGATCTGCTATGAGGAAACCGGCAGCGCACAGGAGGTATGCCGACGGTTCGGCATCAGCCGCAAGACGTTCTACAAGTGGCTGAAACGGTACCGCCAATCAGGCGGCGACACGAAGAGTCTGGTGGATCAGTCGCGACGGCCGCATCACTTCCCCAGTGCAACACCGGAATCGAGCGTGCAGCTGTTGAAGCGGCTGAAGGAACAGACCGGCTTCGGCCAGCGGCGATTGAAGGCAATCCTGCAAGAGAAGCACAACATCAAGATCTCCGAGCGAACCATCTGGAAGATTCTGAAGCGACTCGAACAGCAGGAAAGCTCCGGCCCGCACCAACTCGGCGGCGCAGACTTACGCACCATGGGACACGCTTCCCTGCATCCGTAAGCGATCTCACAACGGAGCCATCCGTCCCCTCGATGGCTCCACTGTCTCCCATCTCCCTCATCGTTACTGTTGTGCCTGCCCGTTCCGCGCAATTCGCGTGAATCGCACAAAACAGAAAGTCCTTGCGCGACGTTACATCCACGCGATGTATTGCGTAGTATATTGCGTCACACATTTCCCACGCGGGGTGTGCACGAGTCCCCCACTTCTCATTCCTCAAGTTCCGTCCCGGAACTTCACGCAACTAACATTCACATACTCTGTAGTGAGGGTTCATATGGGAGACTACCTCCGCAATCTGAACAATCTTGATCCACATCTGAATGCTCTCGTCGTCTCCAAGCTGAAAGAACTTCAGCGCCGTGATGGGCGACGCCAGGTGTCCATCGACGACCTGTCGGAGCAAGATGAGCTGGAATTGCTGCGCGAGTATTGCATCAATCTCTACCGCGAGTACCGCACGCTCCGCAGCATGTTCCTCGAACACATGCACGAACCGGGGCGACGCGAGTCCCTGCAGGACAGGATGAACTGAGCTTTCCTCACAGGCCGGATTCCCTCAGCCTGTACTCGCGCGACGGGACCGAACCTCGTCCGTGAGTTCACGCACAGAAACCCGACGTCACGTGGCGTACAGCGTTTCCGTTTCCAACTGCTTGTAGCATCTTGAGTGCAGTTTCCTTATACTCTTGCCCAAGATGCAACAGATGGGGGTCGCTATTCTTTCGGTTCCGTTCCGTAAGCCGTCACACGCTGTAGCGCGCAAGCGGGTTTCGGCAGTTATAGCCCGGCTGACGCTTCTCACCCTTCTCCTTCCCACCGGAGGGCGCGGACAGAGTTTTGACACTCTGCGCATTGCCACGTACAACATCCTGAACTATCCCGGAGCAACTTCCGCCATCCGCAATCCGGAGTTTCGGAAGGTGATTCATACGCTCTCGCCGGATTTGCTCGTCGTGCAGGAATTGGTAAGCGCCGCGGGTCAAAGCGAATTCCTCGCTGACGTCCTGAATGCCTACACCCCGGGCCTCTACGCTGCGGCGCCGTTCAATGACGGGCCCGATAGCGACAACGGACTGTTCTACAAGGTCGGGAAGTGGGAATTCGTCTCCGCCAATTATCTGCCCACAGCGCTGCGCGACATCGCAGAGTATGTGGTTCGGCCCATCAACTCTACCCAACACCTCTATATCTACTCCGTGCATCTCAAGGCAAGTTCGGGCAGCACCAATGAGCAGGCACGACTTCAGGAGGCAACTATTCTGCGCAACCACCTCGATTCTCTTCCTGCGGGAAGTTCTTTTCTTATCATGGGAGATTTCAACATTTACTCCAGCAGCGAGCCGGCGTTTCAAAAGCTGGTAAGTGCGGGGGTCACTCCGTCGGGACAGGCATTCGATCCGTTGAATCTGGTGGGCACATGGAATGCGAACTCCGGGTTCGCGTCTTATCATACGCAATCGCCGCGTGTGCGATCCTTCGGCGGCGGCTCAACGGGCGGCATGGATGATCGCTTCGACATGATTCTCACATCAAACACCATGAGTTCTCGCATCATCACTTCGTCCTACACAGCCTACGGAAACGACGGCAATCATTTCAACGACTCCATCAATCGCCTGCCCAACACTGCGGTGCCTGATAGCGTTGCCAACGCGCTGCACGCCGCATCCGATCACATCCCCGTTGCCGCACAGTTCGTCTTCGAGCGGACGATCGTTCCGATTCAGCTCACATACTTCACCGGCTCGCTCAATGCAACCGCCGATAGCGTTGTGCTGCAATGGGGCACGATCAGCGAACTCAACAACTACGGCTTTTATGTAGAACGCCGGATTATCGGGCAGGTGGAGTGGCATACAATCGAAGGATCGTTTGTCCCCGGACACGGTACAACGCTTGAACCTCATCACTATCGCTACGCCGATGCAGTCTCATCCGGTCCCATTGTCGAGTACAGACTGAAACAAGTTGATCTCGACGGGACGCCGCATTTTACCGAGCCTATTCAAGTACGAATCGTAACCACCGTGCCCGTTACGCAGCCGGCGACTTTTTTCCTCTCCCAAAACTATCCGAACCCGTTCAACTCGCGGACGATGATCGAGTTCCGCGTGCCGCAAACAGATGTCGTTACGCTCAGCCTGTTCGATGTCGTCGGCAGGCAGGTACAAACGCTGTTTGATGGAGAGGCATCGGCAGATCAAACGTACCGGCTTCCGTTCGAAGCCCACAATCTGGCAGGCGGCACATATTTCTACAGGCTCTCTTCTCGCAAGCACGGCCACGCCGTAAGGCGACTCCTCTACGTGAAATGACTGCTGAGCGTCGCGGAGCGCGCATCTGTAGCGCAAATCTCCGATTCGTTTCCGCGCCTGTAGCGCGAATCTCCCGATTCGCTACTTTGCCACAACGTTGTTTTCAAAGCCTCACGTGGCGAAACTGAGTTTCGCGCAACAGCCTGCAGCGCGAATCTCCGATTCGCTACTTTGCCACAACGTTGTTTTCAAAGCCTACGGTGGCGAAACTGAGTTTCGCCCTACGGCTTGGTTCTGGATATTTTTCACAGA